>NZ_ATUV01000001.1:0-640636 GCF_000420385.1 Hippea alviniae EP5-r
CTCAACGGATAAAAGGTACTCCGGGGATAACAGGCTGATACCGCCCAAGAGTTCACATCGACGGCGGTGTTTGGCACCTCGATGTCGGCTCATCTCATCCTGGGGCTGGAGCAGGTCCCAAGGGTTCGGCTGTTCGCCGATTAAAGAGGTACGCGAGCTGGGTTCAGAACGTCGTGAGACAGTTCGGTCCTTATCTGCCGTGGGCGTAGGAGGCTTGAGGGGAGCTGTCCCTAGTACGAGAGGACCGGGACGGACGCACCTCTGGTGTATCGGTTGTGGCACCAGCCGCAGGCGCCGAGTAGCTATGTGCGGAAGGGATAACCGCTGAAAGCATCTAAGCGGGAAGCCCACCCCAAGATTAGGCCTCCCTGAGCCATTAGGCTCCTAAAGGTCCCTTGGAGACTACGAGGTTGATAGGCGGGAGGTGGAAGCGCAGCAATGCGTGGAGCTGACCCGTACTAATAGACCGTGAGGCTTAGGCTCATTTCCACATTCTTTAATGGTTAGGTGCTAAGTTTTCCCCCTGGTGAGGATAGCATGCAGGGAAACACCCGTTCCCATTCCGAACACGGCAGTTAAGCCTGCATGCGCCGATGGTACTGCGGGAGAGCCCGTGGGAGAGTAGGTATTGCCAGGGGGGATTAAAAAAATAATCTTGCCTTTTTCTATTTTTTCTCTTATCATTTCTATGGTGTGGCGGCGTAGCTCAGTTGGTTAGAGCATGCGGCTCATATCCGCAGTGTCCGGGGTTCGAGTCCCTGCGCCGCTACCATTTCTTTCTTTTTTTGTTAATCTTGTAGTATAATAGGTTAAAATTGAATCTGTTGGGAATAAAAAAGGAAGTTTTACTCTGAGTGATCTTCGATGATTATTTCTTCTTTTCCTTGTATCTCTCTTACATATATTTTTACACCGTTGTAATCTTTGTCTAAAACCCTTTTTAGGTTGTCATCGAATATTATTATATTGTTGGCTGGTATTTTTTTATCGATAATAATATGTCCTTCTTTATAGCTATTTCTTAATTTTTCCATTTCTTTTTGAATGGATATAAGCTCTTCTTGGACGCTTTTAAATGATTCTTCTTGTTTCTTGAACTCGTTTTGTAATTCTTTGAATCTTTTTACTGCGACAAGTAGAGAATTAGGTACTTCCTTTTTTGCTTCCTTTAGTTTTTGAATTGTTTTTAAGATAGCTTCATATTTGGGTTTTTCGTTTTCTACTCTTCCACGTAGTGTTATATATTTTTTCTCTTCTCCTTTTAAAATTGTTTTCATATATTTTTCTTTTACCAATAATTCTTTGTATTGTTCTTTTATCCATGGCAATTCTAATGGTTTTATTGCTATTATATTATCTCCGCCTTCTATATTATTTATTATGATGCTATCTTTTGATGTTGTTATGCATGAGGACATGAGTGTATCTTTTATCTCGACTTTAGGTGAAAATATTTTGGTTGCCACAGCCTTGTTTATTATTACATTGTTTCTTGCTGTTAGATGAGCATGTTCTGATAAGTCGATTTCTATCTCATCTGCTTCAACAGTTCCACGACATATGGCTATTTTTGCTTTTTTTGCTTTTATGAAAGCTTCTTGATGAACGCTACCCCTTATTTCTACCTCTTCTGCTATAATTTTCGCTTTTGGTCCTACATCCCCGTTTACAATAACTTTCTTACCTTTTACTTCCATACCTGCTGCTATAGTATCTTCAACTCCATCGCTTATGCCAAGTCCAATTTCTAATTCAACATCTCCATCAGCGTTTAAGTTTCCTGTTGTTTTTATATCAACTTTGTCGATAGCAACGGTTGTATCTATGTCATATATACCGTTTTTAAAGATTATTACACCATCTTTATTGGCTATTAGTTTTATAATCCTTCCTTCTTCTATCTTTTTTATGGCTGATTCGTTGAACTTTATTTCATCTAAATCATCAATCATTATGCCTACATCTTGGACGATAATGTTTCCAAAGACATCGTACCCTTCTTCACCCTGAGTTGGTTTGTAAAACTCTATTAAAAGCTGGCCCTTTTTTACAGGAACAAGAAAATTTTTGTTTTTATAATCTATTTTTCCGTTTTCCTTAATGGTTCCCGCGGCTTTGTATCTATCGAAGTGAAAAATTAGTTTGCTGTTTTCCCCTCTTATGGGTTTTTTACCTTCGGCTATAAGTATTCTAAAGGGTTTGAATTCGGGAGATAGTCTCTTTTTTATTTCTTTTGCTATTTTTTGTAATAATTTTTCTTTAACACCATACACTATTTTATTTAAAGCTAAAACCTTTCTAACTGTTTCTATAATCTCTTCGTCGCTTATGTCTAAAGGGTTTTTAAGAATCGTTGGGTCAACGGCTATGTAGGCTTTCTGCGGATGCTCGTCGGAGTCTGTCTCAACACTTAGGAGTTTGAAGAGTTTACTTTTGTTGTCGTTTATGAATATTTTAAGTTTGTATATCTTTTTTATGTTTCCTATATTATCTTTCTTTTCATTCTCTTGTAGTATTTCAAAATCGAGCAGTTTTTTGGGGACACCCAAGACTGTGGCTGCTTCTTCGAGCGTTTCTTCGATATTATCAGTTTCTCTTTCTATAAATTCAAATCCTTCGTTTCCCATTACAGGCTCCCTTTTTTATTTGTATCTCTATCTATAGCAAAAATTTTACCACTCTATCAAGTAAAAATATTGACAGTTTATTTTGAATAGATATAATCGCAGATGTTTGGCCGGGGTGGTGAAACTGGTAGACGCGCTGGACTCAAAATCCAGTGGGGGAAACCCCGTGCGGGTTCGAGTCCCGCCCCCGGCACCATCTCTTAATTTAATCCCGTGAATTATAAATTATTGTTAGTGCTTGATTTTATCCTCCTCTTTTAATATCCTTTTCTAACATAAAAAGCGGGGGAGAAGGATGGAGAAAAGTGCTCTAAAGGAAGAGATTTTAAGGTTAAAAAAAGAAAAAAACGCAGTAATTTTAGCTCACTATTATCAAATAGACGATATTCAGGAGATAGCAGATATAAGAGGTGACTCTTTAGCATTGGCAATAGAAGCTTCGAAAATAGACTGTGATATTATTGTATTCTGTGGTGTTAGATTTATGGCAGAGACAGCCAAGGTTGTGTCTCCAAATAAAAAGGTTCTTCTGCCCGTTGAAAATGCTGGTTGCCCATTGGCTGATATGGCAACAAAAGATGCAGTTCTAAAGAGAAAAGAAGAGCTTGGCGATGTGGCCGTTGTCTCTTATGTTAATACCAATGTTGATGTTAAAACCGTCTCTGATTACTGTTGCACTTCTGCTAATGCTGTCAATGTTGTTAGACAGATTAAAGAGAAAAGGGTTCTATTTGTTCCTGATAGAAATTTGGGTGAATATGTTAGGGAACAGGTAAAGGAAAAAGAAGTTTACTTGTGGGATGGTTTCTGTCCGACACATGAAGAGTTTAGTTTGGATGCCTTAATGAGAGCAAAGAGAGAGCATCCTTCTGCTAAAGTGGCTGTTCATCCGGAATCTCCAAAAGCTATAAGGGATACAGCCGATTTTATCGGTTCAACTTCTGGAATTATCTCGTATGTTGAGAAAACCGATGCAGATGAGTTTATAATAGGCACAGAAGAAGGTATATTGTTTGAACTTAAAAAGAGGAGTCCTGCCAAGAGATTTTATATAATCGGTGGGAGTTCTGTATGTTCAAATATGAAAAAAATTGCGCTTGAAGATTTATATAACTCTTTGAAGCTTGAGAATTATGAAATTATACTTGACGATGAGACTATTCAGAAGGCAAAAGAGCCAATTCAAAAGATGATGCAGATAAAGAGAAACTGATGAACCCAATATTTTTAAAGAAGCTGTTTGAACTATATCTGCTTGAAGATGCATTTTTTGAAGATATAACAACAGAGAGTATATTTGAAGGCAAAAGGCAGAAGGCGATTATTAGGGCAAAAGAAGATTTTGTTCTTGCAGGTTCTGTTTTTCTCTCATATATATTTAAGCTTACGGGATATGATTTTGATATAAAATTGTTTGTTGAAGATGGTAAAAGGGTTAAAAAAGGTGATGTTATAGCTGAGATTGTCTCAGCTGACAGAGCTATTCTCTATGTTGAAAGGGTCTGTTTAAATCTACTGCAGCGCTTAAGCGGTATAGCAACAAAGACGAGAAGATTTGTTGAACTTATTGAGCCCTTTAAAGCGAAAATAGTTGATACGAGAAAAACCACTCCAGGTATGAGGTATTTTGAGAAGTATGCTGTTAAGGTTGGTGGTGGAATAAACCATAGGATGGGTTTGTTTGATGCCGTTTTAATAAAGGATAACCACATAAAAGCAGCTGGCGGAATAAAGAGTGCGATAGAGAGAGTAAAAAAACATGTCTCTTTTACTGCTAAAATTGAAGTTGAGTGTGCTGATTTGGAGATGGTAAAGGATGCATTTAAATATGGAGCTGATATAATAATGTTAGATAATATGAGTCTAAATGAAATGAGAGAAGCTGTGGATTTGTGCAAAGGTAGAGTGCTTTTGGAAGCAAGTGGCAATATAAATGAGAGTAATATAGTTGATGTTGCAAAGACGGGAGTTGATTTTATCTCAAGTGGCTCTATAGTTCATCATGCCTGTTGGGTTGATATAAATATGAAGTTGGAGTGAGTGATGAGAATAGCTATAGCTCAGATTGATACGATTTTAGGTGATGTTGAGAAGAATCTCTCAAAGATTGAACATTACACGGATAAGGCTATAGAAGAGAAGTGTGATTTGATTGTTTTTCCAGAGCTTGCTTTGACGGGCTATGGATTAAGGGATTTGGTCTATTCTGTGTCTGTTAATGTTGAAGACAGCCTGTTTGAGTCTTTGAAAGAAAAAAGCGGTTTTATAGATATATCGTTTGGTTTTGCTCAGAAAGAGAGTGGCTACTTTTACAATAGTGCGGTTTATTTATCAGAAAGCAATGTATTAACTGTTCATAAAAAGAAATATCTACCAGATTATGGTATGTTTGAAGAAGAGCGATACTTTGCACCTGGTGATTCCATAGAAACATTCAAAACGAAGTTCGGCAATACGACGATGCTTATCTGTGAAGATGCCTTTCACATATCTGCTCATTATGAAGCGTTTAAAAATGAGACGGATTTTATGATAGTGCTTTCGGCGAGCCCATTCTGGTCTGATTCTGAGAGTATGAAGTGGGAGATGTGGGAAAATACATGTAAAACTTCCGCTCAGCTTAATGGTTATTTTGTTGCTTTTGTAAATAGAGTTGGTTTTGAAGATGGCGTTGGTTTTTTTGGTAAATCTTTTTTGGTTAGCCCTTTTGGAAATGTAATTAAAGAAGCTTCTCTGTTTAAAGAAGAGATGTTGCTTGTGGAGATAGATTTGAAGGATATTGAAAGAGCAAGGATAAAGATGCCAATAAAAAAGAATGAGGCGTTAAGATGAGTTTACTTGGTAAACTAAAGATTGATTGCGAAGTTATATCAAGGTATTTGATAGAGTTTGTCAGACAAGAAGTATTAAAGACGGGATTGAAAAAGGCTATTATAGGCTTATCGGGCGGTATTGATTCGACGGTTGTGGCATATATTGCAAAAGAAGCATTGGGTAAGGAGAATGTTTACGGTATATTGATGCCTTACAAACTCTCTTCAAAGGAGAGCGTTGAAGATGCTTTGAAGGTTGTTGAAGATACAGGTATAAATCATAAGATTTTTGAAATAACAGAGCCTGCAGATGCGTATTTAAATAAATTCGATGGAGTGGACAATCTAAGAAGAGGTAATGTTCTTGCAAGGCTCAGAATGATAACGCTGTTTGACCACTCGTCTTTATATGGTGGGCTTGTGGTTGGGACAAGCAATAAAACAGAGCTTCTGCTTGGGTATGGCACATGGTATGGTGATATGGCATCAAGTCTAAATCCAATAGGTGATGTGTATAAAAATCAGATTTATCAGCTTGCAAGATACTTCGATGTGCCAAAGAGTATAATAGAAAAGAAGCCGTCGGCTGATTTGTGGGTTGGTCAAAGCGATGAAGATGAGCTTGGTTTCTCTTACGATGATGCGGATGTAATTCTTTATCATTTATATGATTTGCATTATAGGATTGAAGATGTTGTTGAACTCGGATTTTCTCATCAGCTTGTTGAAGGTATAGCAGAAAGGGTTAAGAGAAACCAATTTAAACGCTTGCCGCCTATAATAGCTAAAATAAGCAAAAGAACGATAAATATAGACTTTAGATACCTAAGGGATTGGGGATTGTAAACTCTTTGACTTGCGCTCTTTTATCTGTAAAAATGTAAGTGTAATGCGCCCGTAGCTCAACTGGATAGAGCATCGGACTTCGGATTCGAGGGTTGCGGGTTCGAATCCTGCCGGGCGCACCATTCTTGTTAAATTTATCGGTTTAGATATGTTTAGAAGTATAATTTGAATTAAATGATGGTTAAATGTATAATAAAATATGGATTAACCTAAAGTAGAGGTGTAAAGATGAGTCAACTTCACACATACAAAGTTCTGGCGCTGGTTATTTACAGAAACGAAAAAAAGCTTGTTACCACCAATATTGTAAGGGCTAAGGATAAGAAAGATGCAAAAAAACAGATTGAAAAGAAGTATCTTAGATTACCAGATGCAAGTGAAGTTATAATAAACGAAGAAATTGATATAATTCAATTAGTGTAGGAGGGTTTTATGGGAAAGATTTACGGGTATATACAATATGATTCAGAGTCTGATAGAGTGCTCCAAAAAGCAGCTATAGATAAGTTTGTTAAGGATAAATATAAAGAAATGTCTACTGAGATTGAGTATTTAGAAGAAGAAGTTAAGCCATATATAAGCTGGAAAAATAGAAAGCTTGGCAAAGAACTTCTCCCTAAGCTTGAAAAGGGAGATGTGGTAGTTGTTTCTGAATCTAAAAGACTTGGTAGTTCGTCTCCAGAGATAGACCTTTTTCTTATGTATGCAACAGATAAAGGAGCCGAGGTTTATGAGGCAAGACTAAATACGAAAATTTCAGGTTACTAAAATTAAGAAGGGGGCAAAAGCCCCCTATTTTTTAAAGCATTCCACCTTCTTTGAGAATGCTGTCGATGTACTCTTTAAGTGGAGCCATATCCTGATAGAAGAGAACTTCTGGCATTGTCTCAACATTGTCTGGAACTTCAGGCTTGAACTCCATCTTTGCCAAGATGTCTTTTTCGATATCAACACCTGGTGCAACTTCTTTGAGCCTTAGTCCGTTTTCGGTTAGCTCAAATACTGCTCTCTCTGTTATGTATAGTATATGTTTGCCGTTCTTTACAGCCTGTGGACCAGAGAATACTATTTTTACTATTTCATTGTTGAATTTCATGATGTTTCCATCGGATTTGATAATGAGTTTACCGTTGTCTGCGTCGATGTCTATGCCTTTTCCTGCTGTGAAACCACCAGCGAAGAATGTTCTTGGAGAACCAGCAGAGATTACTGGGAATCCACCAGGACCAGATACCCTTACAGGGCTGTAGGATGGGTTGACATTACCTTTCGGGTCTATCTGCATGAAACCTAAGGATGCAAAGTCGATAATACCACCTTCATAGTTTGTGAACATATCGGGCATTGGAATTATTGCGTTTGGAGAGATGGCAACACCGAAGTCCTGTCCAACAAGAGCAATACCGCCAACAGGACCCGGCTCAACTGTCAATGCCAAGAAATCGCTATATCCAAACTCACCTGCAAGCCAAGATACGAAAACTGGGATTCCAATACCCAGGTTTCCAAAGAGCGGTTTCTTGAGCTGAGCAACAAGTCTCATTGTTTCAATAAGAACTCTTCCTGCTGCAATTCTGTCTCTTATCTTGTCTGGAGTTGGGAGCAAGCTCTCGAGTTCTTTAGTTTTTTGAGCTTTTACAGTTCCCGCAAGTCTTGGGTCAACTACATAGCTTCCAGATACTCTGTGATATTTATCAGCATCAGGAGCAACTACAACATAATCTATCAATGGAGCTGGAACAACAACATCTCTTGTTGGGATTGTGTCTTTTCTTGCTACGTATTTTACCTGAACAATTGTTTTTCCTGGATTTGGCTGGGCTTTTGCAGCTTGAGCCATATTGAGAACTGTGCCATAGAATCCTTCTTCTTCCATTGAAACATTACCATCTGTATCGGCCGTTGTTCCTCTTATCAAAGTTACATCTGGTGTTGGAGCTTTGTATAGTAGCCACTCTTCTCCGTCTATCTCAAGCAACTCAACTTTGCATGTTTTTTTCTCTTTTGCTAATTCGTTAGAAGCGCCACCGTCTATTCTTGGGTCTAAGAATGTTCCAAGACCGACCTTTGTTATGAGACCAGGTCTTCCGCTTGCAATTTCTCTAAACCAGTAAGATGTTGTTCCAATGGCATAGGAGTAGACTTCAATTCTGTTTTCAAGAGTCATTTTCATCAAAGCTGGAGACCATCCTATGAATGGCATTAAAACGCCTCTAATAAAGTTCTGGTTTTTGTCTTCATACAACTCTGCGAAAACCTTGTCCAATCCTCTGTCTGGGACTGCTGGCAGTGTGTCAGAAATAATGAAGAGATTATTTGGGTGACCAGTTTCCTTGTACATTTCGAAAAGCTCTAAAATCAGATACTCTGGTGAAGTTGTTAGGTTAAATCCGGAGATGGCAACTACATCTCCATCTTTAATGACACTTAAAGCTTCCCTTGCGTCAACTACTTTGTTTCTCATCTACAACCTCCTAAAAAGTTATTTAACTTTACCTAACTAAAATATAAAAAATTATTTCTAAAAAGTCAACAATTAAGATACTTTTTTGATGTGAGTTAAGTTTTTGTCGGAAAAAAGGTAAAAATAAGTGTCTTAAAGTTGCCATATAGTTGCTACTTAATTTTTGTAGAAAAATTATTTTTCTCAAAGGGTTAAAGTAGTAGTTTTAAAGATATATTTTTTTAACTTTTCTGGGTTTTTAATAGTGAAATATCTGTCTAAGTTGAAGCTTTTGGCTGGAAAAATAAAAATTAGTTAATATTAAAAATCAATCAAACGGCGATATTATACTTTGTCGACAGTAAAAATCAAGAAAAAAAGTATAGAAAAGTTAATTAATTAATTAAAAAATTGCTTGACATTTAATACAAACTGTATTAAAATGCAACTGACAATTAGAAAAATTATAGAAAAAGGAGGTGAGAAGGGTGATAGCGTATCCTAAGGCGTTTAGAGAACGGCTAACCAAAAAGCAAGAAGTTGTTGAGCAACAAAAGGAAAGTAAGGAAAGCCTGGAAGTGTGGAAGGCTTTAACCAGTGAAGTGTGGGAGCTTGCCATGTCCAACTACTATTTTGAGACTTGGATGTGGCAGTTTAAGAAAGTCCCAGCAGCTATAACCAGACTGAATAAGCTTGTTTCTCAGCTTAAAGAGAAGGATACAGCAGACATTATGGAAAATGAGTTGAGAATGAAGCTTGATTACATCAGAAACGCAAAAGAGATGCTTGAGTTTACAGAGAACAAGATTGAAGACACATTGAGAACTTTGTGGGCAAAAAGAAGGGAGCTTGAGTAAATGAGTGGCGATTTTAGTGTTTTGCCTGGTCGCATAATTGGTGGTGGTGAGCTTATCACATTTGAAGAGATTAGAGAAAAAGTTAGGAGGCTGGGCAGAGTCGTAAAAACTGGTGGTTCGAGTTTTAGACTTATTCCCTTCAACGAGAGTGGGAAAGATGTTTTAGATTTTGATGATATGTATCCAACCGTTTATTTTAACATGGATTATTCTGTTGATTTTTACATTACAGGCTTGAAGTATGAGCGAGTTATAGAATTCATAGAAAGGTTGAGTGATGTTTTGGGTGTGCCCATCGAATATGCTGAGATGGGCAATGAGACTGAAACTGACCCGGAAGAAGAGTTAAAAAGATTAGAAAAATTTTTAGAAGAATTTGGAGGGCATTATGGCAGAGGAAAGAGCCAAAGTAATGTCAGTTCAGGAAATCGTTAAAAGATTTATTAAGCCCAAAAGGGCTTGGTGCGTAGGTGGTTTTGGATACACAAGGACAAATGTTTCCATTCCAAGAGAAGTTATTAGACAAAATATTCAGGATTTGTATGTTCAGACGAATGCTGGTGCTACACCTATCATGATGATGGGTGGTGCAGGTCAGTTGGCGTGGGTTGAGATGACCTATTTGGGTCTTGAGACAATTCAGCCTGTTTCTTATGAAGTAAGAAAGGGCCTTGAGGATGGTCAGATTGAAGCTGTTATGGATCATACGAACTACTCTTGGGCATTAAGAACAATTGCTGGTAAATACGGTATGCAATTTGTTTCTGGAATGAATGAGCTTGGTTCGGACCTTCTTGAGTATGACACATTTGGAGAAGCTGGTCTTAGAGGTAAGGATGAAAACGGTCTTTGGATTCATCCGGATATACCACCAAAGAGACATGCAATAATTGAAGACCCGTTTGACGCTTGGGGTTTAAGACCGCACCAGTATGATCCTAACAATAAATACAGCCCAGGCGATGAGCCTGAGCCGACAATGAACAAGACAGCAGCAATCGAAGACGGTATATATTATGAAGCTTTGAGGAAAAGAGTCAACAAATATACAGGCAAAAAAGGACCTATAGCAATACTCTATCCACCAGCAATTCCTTATGTAACAACAACACATGTTCAGAGGGTTGGTGAGAAGGGAACGGCAAGAATTGAAGGATTGCTTGTTCCTGATGTTGAGCAATCTATCTCTGCAAAATACTTAGTAATCTCTGCAGAGAAGATTGTTCCTGAAGAAGAGCTAAGATTTAGGCCATCCCAAAACCATATACCATTTACGCATGTCGATGCTATTTTGGAAGCTCCTTGGGGCTGCTATCCAACAGGTTCGACATATTACTATGACTATGACTGGATGTGGTGGATGTTCTATATCAAGGCTAATAGAGCATCTGCTACAAATGATGGAAAGAAAGCATTGGCTGAGTATTGGCATAATATAGTGGGTAAAGATGAATGGGATTTCTTGGAGAATAAGGTTGGAACAGATTACTTCAAGTTTGGAAATATTGAAGCTAAATACACATGTCCGAGCGGTGCTACAGGATTTAAGAGGCTTTATGAGTTAAGGGCAGATGCTAAGTATGGTTATAAACCTGATTTGTATAGACCTATTGGAAAGTAATGGGAGGTTAACATGGTAGAGGTACCAGTAAAAATATCAAGTGTTGATGAAATTATAGAATTAGTAAAAGGGTTCAAATCTGGAATCTCAGATGCTGAATACGAAGCATACTGCAAAGAGTATGACCTTCCACCCGATGAGTTTACAACAATTGAGCTTCTTGCTATCGCAGGTTCTACCATGATTCCTTATGGTGCTTCTATGTTTGTTGGAACAGGTTTGCCTGTTCTTACAATGGCTGAAGCCCAGCATACAATTAACCCTGCTGCGATAACGGTTATGGAAGCTGGAATGCTTGACCCTAAATTTGAACATGTTCCAATATCTGTTGCTGATATTCGTGGAACATATATGTCTTCAACAGCTCTTTCGATGGCTGATGCATTTGGAACATATGAGCAGCGCGGTTATGTTACTGGTGGTGTTTTAGGTGGTGCGGAGTATGACGAGTATGGAAATATAAACTCCACGGCCATTTGGGATAAGGAGAAACTCGGAAGAGATGGGTATTGGCCATCCATTATAAAGAAGGGCGAGAGAAGTCAGAAAGAAAGAGAAAATGATGTAAAACTTGGACCTGCTGTTAGATTTACAGGTTCTGGTGGTGCTAACCCTATAGGTCAGCAGTCTGACTTTACGCTTGCAATCATGGTTCAGGAGAAGAGAAGATTTCCACCGCATGTATGTTATTTGACGACAATGGCTGCAGCAAGGGGTCCAGAAGGTGAGACAAGATGGGATTATGGTGCACCGAGAGGTGGCAAGGGTTTAATGACTTCCGATATTTGTGTTCTTGAGAACTATCCAGAAGATGGCACCTATGATATGAGATTGAGAAGTGTTCATCCAGGTGTTAGTTTGAAGGATGTTATTGAGAATGTCGGTTGGGAGCTTAAAGATAGAAGTGGTAAGATTCTCAAACCAACTGATGATGTTCCAGAAACACCTTCTCCAACAATTGAACAGCTCAAAGTCTTGAGAATGATTGTTGACCCGACAAGGATTTATCTAAGCAGAAAGACATTGAGAGAAGTTGAATACGAGAAAGAGCACGGTAAGCCTTGGAGAGTTAAAGTAAAGGGTTAAAATTATATTATAAAAGGGAGAGCTTCGGCTCTCCCACTTTTTAAGGAGGTGTTCTAAGGTGAGATGTAAATTCTGCGGCAGAGAGATGATAAAGGTTGTTACTCCTTTTAGAAGACCCGTAAAAGGCGAAATGTTGGAAGTTAAGGATATAGAAGTTTACAGATGTCCAGGTTGTGGTGCTACATTTTTCCCGAATGAGACAATAAAACATGTAGGAAGAAAGACAGGCGAAAGGTTGCTCAAGGTTGCAAAAGAGCGCGGCAGAATAAGGGATGAGAAAGAGCATCTAAGAAAAATGAGAGAAAAAGCTATGAAAGATATCGAAGATGCCATAAGGAATGGAGAGATAAAGAAAAGGGAAGATGCTCCGTTTAAGATTTTTACCTAAGTATACAGCTCCCTGAAAATTTTAGAATCAACAAGGGATGGGAGCTGTTCTCTTATTTTTTTGACTTCATCTATATTTAAATCAGCGGTAAATATACCTTCGGATTTTTGTGCTGTTGTAAGGATTTCCCCCCAGCCGTTGAATATTGTTGAGTATCCTGCAAGTTTCCACTTTCCACTCATGCCTACACCGTTGGAGGTTAGCAAAAATAACTGATTCTCAATGGCTCTGGCTTTTGTTAAAGTGTTCCAATGCTCTAATCTCGTTTCTGGCCAGATAGCTGGATGCAGATAAACAACTGCACCATTTAGAGCTGCTTTTCTGAAAAACTCTGGAAATCTCAACTCATAACAGATGCTGACGCCTATGGTTGTATTATCGATTATGAAGGTGTTTTTCTGTTTAAAACCGCCGTTTCTGAAGTATTTATCTTCTCCTGTTGAGCCAAATAGCATGGTTTTTCTGTATTCAAATATAATTTTGCCGTCTTTTATGGCATAAAATATATTAAAAACTTTATCGCTCTCTTTATCATCAACAACATAACTGCCACATATACAGATGTCGTTTGAGATTGCTTTTATCTCTTTTAATATCTCAGGTGTTGTTTTTGACAACTCCTTTAGTTTTTTAAATAGAAAGCCTGTCGTCCAGACTTCTGGCAGAAGGATAAGTTCGCATTTTTCGTCTTTTGCCTGTTTTATTAGCTCTATACCTTTTGAGAAGTTTTTATCAACATCTCCTGCTATTACCTGCATTTGTCCAACTGCAACTCTCATCTTACACCACCTTTATGTAATTTAATCTCTCTTCCCATTTATACCTTAACATTTTAATCAATCCTTCATTTAATGGGTAGTTTTTTTCTATTAAGAACTCAACATCCCTTTTTACCTTTTTTATCAGTTCTATGTCCTTCAGAATATCCGTATATACAAGGTCTCTTCCGTGTTGTCTTGTGCCGAGAATCTCGCCTGTTCCACGCAGTTTAAGGTCTAATTTTGCTATCTCAAAGCCGTCGTTTGTTTTTAGTATAGCATCGATGCGTTTTTGGGCGTTTTCTGATAGATTTTCATCCGTTATAAATATTGCAAAGCTCTCAAGGTTGCTTCTGCCTATACGCCCCCTTAACTGATGAAGTTGGGCAAGGCCAAAGCGTTCAGCATTTTCTATAATTATAACCGTTGCGTTAGGTGAATCTATACCCACTTCTATTACCGTCGTGCTCACAAGACAGTCTATTTTGCCATTTTTGAATTGATTTATTATCTCTTCCTTCTGTTGTGGTGGAAGTTTTCCATGCAGAAGTGCTATTCTTGTTCCCTTTAGATAGCCATCTTTTAGCTCGTTAAACAGCTCTTCTGCTGCTTTTAGCTCTTCAAAATGTTCGCTCTCTTCAATTAACGGTGCTATCACATAAACCTGATGGGATTTTTTTATCTCTTCGATTGCTATTTTATACGCCTTTTCTCTGTCTCTTTTGAAGAAATGCAGGTTTTTTATCTCTCTTCTGCCTGCTGGTTTCTCTCTTATCGTTGATAGCTCACCGTTTGAGTATAAAATCATTGAGAGTGTTCGTGGTATGGGTGTTGCACTCATTATCAATGTATGTGGGAATGTTCCTTTGTTTGATAGGTTTTTTCTCTGCTCGACACCAAATCTATGTTGCTCATCTATTACTATAAAACCCAAGTTTTTAAACTCAACTTCATCTTGAATTAATGCATGGGTTCCAACAATACAGTCTATCTTGCCATCTTTTAGTCTGTTGTATATCTCTTTTTTGTTTTTTGTATGACTCAAAAGTATCTCAACCGAAAAGCCGTATTTTTCGTAAAGTTTTTTTGCCTGCTGAAAGAATTGGGTTGCCAATGGTTGTGTCGGTGTCATGATTGCTATTTGATAGCCATTTTTTAAGGCTGCAAGTCCGCTTATCAAAGCCACAATGGTTTTGCCGCATCCAACATCGCCCTGAAGCAGTCTCAACATGGGCTTATCTTTTGCTAAGTCGGAGAGTATCTCATTTGTCGCCTTTTTCTGGTCTTTTGTTAATTCAAACGGTAAGTTCTCTTCTATCTGTTTTAAAAAGTTTTTATCGACATTTATTGTGAGTGCTTTCTGTGTTTTTACTCTTTTTTTCTGAAGCTCTAAAGCAAGAATGAGAAAGAAGAGTTCTTCGTATTTAAATCTGTGAACTATCCCTTCTGTTTCACCTTCTGTATGCAGCTTTTTGTAAAACTCGTTTAACATTACAATCCTGTTTTTCAAAATGATATTGTAAGGCAAATACTCAAAAGGCTCTTTTGGTGCAGACTGAAGGGCTTTTTCTATAATGTTTTGAAGGTTTGAGTTTCTTATGCCTATGGAAGGATAGACAACCTTTATTGACTCTTTGAAGTTTTCTTCTTTTTCGATGTGTGGATGGTGAAACTGTTTTATAAAGCCATCTATCTGAAGTTTACCAGAACAGACGACAATATCTCCAAGCTTTATGGAAGAGAGCATCTTTTTCAAATATGGCGTTAAATTGAACCAGAAGCACCTGATATGCAAGCCGTTTGAATTTAGAATTACAGTAAATACCCTTTTTCTGCTCTCTTTTGATAAAACCGCGCCCTTTATTGCGCAAAATCTTGAATATTTTATCTCTTTTGGGTTTACAAGAGAGTAGTTTTCAACTCTCAGCGGTTTTAGGTTTAAAAGGTCATAAATTGTAAGTATTTCTTTCTCTTTGAGCTTTTTTAAAGTTGGTTTGCTTAAGGAGAGCGTTTCTATGTCGCTTAAAAGCCAATCTGCTGCCTTTGAGCTTTTTATTATGCTCTCTTCTTTTTTTGCAAGTTTCTTTATGTTTTGCCTGTCATGATTGAATAGGGCTTCAAATAGCTTGCTTTCTAACTTTCCAAGAACGGCTAAGGCAGTTTCTTTCTCCATTACTCAAAGAATGTGGTAAATTTTTCAACTTCGTCTCTTGGCATTCTCAGTTTATTTATGTGTGCTTCATTGTCTGGATAGCCCAAAGCCAATCCCATAACTATGATTTTATCTTCATCTATCTGTAGAGTTTCCCTTATTATGTCTGGATACATTGCAATCGATGTTTGTGGGCATGTGGCAAGGCCAAACTCCAAAGCAGTCAACATTATGGATTGAGCGAATATGCCTATGTCTAAAAGTGCAGCAGCGCCAATACCTTTGTATGTCATGAGGATAAGCTCAACGGGTGCATCAAAGAATTTAAAGTTTTGAAGTATATGTTCAAGCAGCTTCTCTTTGTCCTTTTTTGGGTCTATATTTTTATGCTCGAATATGAGCCTGTTGCAGGTGTTGTGTCTCTCTTTTAGTTTTGGTGGTAGGTTTTTTGTGTAATGCTCATAATCGAAGCGTCTCTCTTGTCTGTCTATTACTGCTTTCGAAAGTTTTTCTGCAAGCTCTTCTTTCTTTTTGCCCATTACGACTGCAACTTCCCACGGCTGAATATTGTGCCCACTTGGAGAAAATCTCACTATGTCGAGGATTTTGTAAATAACATCTTTGCTTACAGGTTTATTTAGATAAGCTCTTGTTGAGAATCTCTGTTTTATGGCTTCTGATATATTCATATTTCCCTCCGAAATTATTTTTACTATTTATGATAGCCATCTTTTCCATGGCCTTTAAATAAACCCTGTTGTTCGGTGTAATTGTACTTGTTTGTGGGTCGTAGAAGAGAATCTCTTTTGGTGTCTCTTTAAACCAGTCAACCAGAAAGCTTATCTCTTCTTCTCTATCGATAAATTCATCATTTCTAAAGGTTTTGATAAGCATTGGATGCTCCTTATCTGTGTATATACTTCTTAAGCAGCTTTTCCATTTTCTCTATTACATCTCTTTTCATCTCTATATCATCTGGCCAATCTCTTTCAAACCCTTCACCCTTCCACTTTTTTGTTGCGTCTATACCCATTTTTGAGCCGAAGAACGGCAGGTTTGAAGCATGCTCAAGCACATCTAATGGGCCTTTTGTGAAGATTATGTCTCTTTGCGGATCTATGTTGTTGCCTAATCGCCAAATAACTTCACTTAAATCCTGAACATTCACATGTTTATCAAAGATAACAATGATTTTGGTTAGACTCATCATGCCAAGCCCCCAGAGTGCGTTTATCACTTTGAAGGCATGTCCGGGAAATTGTTTATCTATGGAAACGAAGGCAAAGTTATGAAATATACCTTCAACGGGCAAGTTTATGTCAACAATTTCGGGTAATATCTTTTTTATTATCGGCAAAAACAGTCTCTCTGTTGCTTTTCCTAAGAAGCAGTCTTCCATAGGTGGTTTGCCCACAATTGTTGCAGGATAGATTGCATCTTTTCTCATTGTTATACGCTGAACATGAAAGACAGGATAATAGTCAGCCAAAGAGTAATATCCTGTATGGTCGCCAAAAGGCCCTTCTAAATGAAGTGGCTCGTTTGGGTCAACATAGCCTTCTAAAATTATCTCAGCTTCAGCCGGCACCAAGATATCAGACAGGGTTGCCTTTGTAAGTTTTACAGGTTTTCTTCTTAAGAAGGATGCAAATAGCATTTCATCTATGTCTTCAGGCAGCGGAGCCGTTGCAGTGTAAATCGTTATCGGATCTGCGCCTATAGCTACACAAACCGGCATCTTTTTGTTCTTTTGTTTATACCACCTGTAATGATGAGCGCCATCTTTATGTATATGCCAGTGCATTCCTGTTGTATCCTTGCCAAATATCTGCATTCTATACATGCCGCAGTTCTGTTTGCCTGTTATTGGATTTTTCGTGAATACAAGCGGCAGAGTTATAAATCTTCCGCCATCTTCTGGCCAGGTTTTTAAAACAGGCAGTATGCTTAGGTCAACATCGTCTATTATTACTTCCTGAGATGGTGCGTTTTTTACTATCTGTGGTATAAACTTGCTAAACTCTTTTAGTTTCATTATGTTTCTTAGCTTGTCCCAAAAGTTGTAAGGCACTTCGGCATTTACAAGCTCTTCAACCCTTTTGCTTAAATCGTCTAAACTTTCAACATTTAGGGCAAACTCAGTTCTTTTTCTTGTGCCAAACAGATTCATTGCAACAGGTATCTTTGAACCTATCGGGTTTTTAAACAGAACGGCAGGGCCTTCAGACTTCACAAGCCTATCTGCGATATATCCCATCTCATAAATAGGGTCAACCTTCTCTTTGATAACAATCAATTCTTTTCTCTTCTTTAATGCATCAATGTATTCATGTAAATTTTCAAAAACCATCTTCTTCACCTAAAACCGATTTTATTATTTTTATATCTTCTTTTATCTGTTTTAAAAGGTCGTCTATTCTTTTGAATCTTCTCTCTTCTCTTATAAACTTTACAAACTCTATTCTTATCTTTTTACCGTAAATATTGCCAGAAAAGTCGAATATGTGGGCTTCTATATGTTTGATTTTTCCTTTAAAGGTTGGATTTATACCAACATTTACAGCAGCTTTGTGTTTTTTTGAATCTATATAGACAAATGTTGCATAGACGCCATTTGGCAGCATTATATCGTTGTGTGGATATATGTTTGCTGTTGGAAAGCCAAGACTTGTGCCACGCCTATCACCTTCCTTTACTATACCAGAGATTGAGTATCTTCTGCCCAAGAACAGGTTTGCTCTCTCTATCTCGCCGTTTCTTAAAAATTCCCTAATTTTGGTTGAACTGACAATGATGCCATCTATCTTTACAGGCGGGATTACGATGGCTTCGAAATTGTATTTTGCAGCAAGCTCTTTTAAGAGTTTTGTGTTTCCTTTACCTTCCTTGCCGAATGTGTAATCATGTCCAACACAAACGCCGCAAACATTTAAATTTTTTATCAGTATATCTCTTACAAAGGATTCTGGTTGCATATCTGCAAACTCTTTACTGAAACGAGCACAGATAATCGTCTCTATGCCTAAGCTTTCAACAATTTTTGCCTTCTCTTTGAATGTTTGTATGAGAAATGGCTCGTTTAAATTTTTTATAATCTTTATCGGGTGTGGATAGAATGTAAAAAGAGATGGCGTTGCATTTAGCTTTTCTGCCAATTTTATCGTCTGTTTTATAAGCTGCTGATGTCCCTTGTGTATGCCGTCGAAGTTGCCAAGCGCAACGACAGTTCTTTCTATATTACACGGTTTGTAAATATCTCTGATTATTCTCATACATTAAACCTGAAATAGACCACATCTCCATCCTGCATGATATAATCCTTACCTTCAAGGTGCATTAGTCCTTGTTCCTTTGCCTGCTTCTCACCACCGGCTTTGATATAGTCTTCGTATTTTATGATTTCTGCCCTAATAAAGCCACGCTCAATATCTGAATGAATTGTGCCAGCTGCTTCTTTTGCCGTTGTGCCTTCTTTTATTGTCCAGCCACGAACTTCCTTTTCTCCTGCTGTGAAGAATGTTATTAAGCCCAGCATCTTATATCCAACCTTTGCAAGTCTATCAAGGCCAGACTCTTTAAGTCCCAACATCTCCATAAACTCTTTTTTCTCATCATCGTTTAGCCTGCTTATCTCTTCTTCTATCTTGCTTGAGAGAACAATGACGGGAGCATTCTCGTTTTTTGCTATCTCTTCAACAACTCTTGAATACTCGTTGCCGTTTATCTCTTCTTCTGAGACATTGGCAACATAAATCACGGGTTTTGCGCTTAAAAGTCTTAACTCTTTTATCAACTCTTTCTCTTTATCTGTTAGCTTAACATTTCTCAGCGGCTTGCCTTCTTCAAGCAGGTTTTTAAATCTTTTTAAAATTTCAAGCTCTTCTTTTGCTTTTTTGTCGCCACTTTTTGCAATTTTGACTGTTTTGTTTTCTCTATTTTCTAAGGTTTGCAAATCTGCAAGCATCAATTCTGTGTCAATTATCTCTATATCCCTTTTTGGGTCAACTTCACCGAGCGAGTGAACGATATCTTCATCGTCAAAGCATCTGACGACATGAACAATCACCTGAACATCCCTTATGTGCGATAGAAATTTATTGCCAAGCCCTGCACCCTGACTTGCACCTTTAACAAGGCCTGCTATATCAACAAACTCAACAACAGGTGGTGTTATCTTTTTTGGTTTTACAAGCTTTGCAAGTTTGTATAAACGCTCATCCTTTACTTCTGCTATGCCAACATTTGGGTCTATTGTGCAGAATGGAAAGTTTGAGCTTTCGGCATTTCCTTTGCTTAATGCATTGAATGTTGTTGATTTACCAACATTTGGTAGTCCAACTATTCCACACTTGAATCCCATTTTGTCTCCTTACATACCGCTCTCTTTTAGTTTTCTTGCCTGTTCGTCAACAATTAGAGCTTCTATTAACTCATCCAGCTCGCCTTCCATAATGCTATCCAATTTGTAAAGTGTCAAGTTTATCCTGTGGTCTGTAACTCTGCCCTGCGGGAAGTTGTATGTTCTTATGCGTTCTGACCTATCACCCGAACCGATTTGGCTTCTTCTCTGTTGAGCTATCTCTTCTTCCTTTTGCCGTCTGTAAAAATCATAGAGTCTTGATTTTAGGATTTTCATTGCTTTCTCTTTGTTTTTAAGCTGAGATTTCTCATCCTGACAACTTACAACAATACCTGTTGGCAAATGCGTAATTCTGACAGCCGAATCTGTCGTATTTACATGCTGTCCGCCATGTCCACTTGCTCTAAACACATCTATTCTTAAATCTTCTGGTTTTATTTCAACATCTATATCTTCTGCTTCTGGTAAGACTGCAACTGTTGCTGCAGATGTGTGTATTCTGCCTTGAGATTCTGTTATAGGAATTCTTTGAACCCTATGTGTGCCACTTTCATGCTTAAATAGGGAATAAGCGCCTTTGCCCTTTATCTCTGCAACTATCTCCTTTATTCCGCCTGTGTCTGATAGGCTTTTGCTCAAAACTTCAACCTTAAAGCCCTTCTTTTCGGCAAATCTTGAATACATTCTAAATAAATCAGCTGCAAACAGTGCTGCTTCTTCTCCGCCTGTTCCCGCTCTGATTTCTAAAATAACATCCTTTTCGTCTGCTTCATCCTTTGGCAGAAGTAAAAGTTTTATCTCTTTTTCTAACTCTGGCAGTCTCTCTTTTAATGTTTTTAGCTCTTCTTTTGCCAACTCTTTTAGCTCTTCATCTTCAAGCAGCTCTTCGTTTTCTTCTATCTGTTTTAAAAGCTCGTTGTACTCTTTTGCCTTCTCAACGATTGGTGTTAACTTTTTTAGCTCGCCGCTTAAATTTTTATATTTTTCCATGTCGTTTATTATGTTTGGGTCTGAAAGCTGTGCTTCTATCTGGCTGTATTTCTCTTCTATCTCTTTGAGCTTTTCTTTAAGCATTGTTCCCTCCGATTCGGAATTGGCTTAGTTTTTCATCGCTTATTGGCTGAGTGTCTATTATAAATCTTCTCTCACCTTCAAAAACGAGATTTTTTGCCTTTTTTGAGTATCTTTTTAGAATGGCTGCAGCGGTTAAAATTGTATCCATGTGCGGTTCTTTTAGGAATAATCCGACAGCGCATGGTGCATCGATGCAGCGTATCTTTGGCAAGTCTTTAAACTCTTCTAAAAACAGTTTCGATTCCATCTCGTTTCTTGAGACGATAAACTTTAAGCCATAAATCCTAAAATGTCTGCCAAATTTTATCAATTTTATAGCGTTTTCGTCATATATCTCATCTCTGTTTAGCATCTCCTTGATTTTTAGACTGAACTGTGGGTCTGTTAAGAGACAGCCGCCGGCTGGTGTTTCAAAGTTTTTTATACCCAGTTCTTCTGCCAATTCAAACTGGGATTTTCTTGACCTTCCCTGAATACAGAAGAGTTTTTCTCTGTTTATTAAGCCTTCCTTTTCCATCAATGTTTCTGGCAGGCATTTGGCAGAGAGTGGCCTTAAAACAAGGTCTTTTAGCTCTGCTTCCTTTTCTATTAGTCTTAGAATTGAATAAGACTTTTGACTCATTGGCCTTTGACCTAACACTTCACCTGTTATGATAAATGTTGCGCTGACTTCTTCTGCAAACTCTTTGGCTTTCTTGTAAAAGAAGATTTTGCAGTCTATACAGGGATTTAGATTTTTACCGTATCCGTATTTTGGTTTTTTTAGCATCTCTATGTATGCATCTCTATCTTCAACAGTGTTTAAATTAAGACCAAATGGTTTTAGCTGCTCTTTGAGTTTTTTTTCATCTTTTGGATAAAATGGCGTTTTTACAAACAGTGGAAATACTTCAAAACCGAGATTTTTTATCAGCAGTGTGGATAGTAAGCTATCAAGACCACCAGAGTATAGACTTATGCATCTTTTGTTTAACTTCATATCTTTCTGTGCTTGTTTGTTTAAGATTCGCCCATTATGTAAATTGAAGGCAGCTCTCTATACTGTTCGTTGTAATCCATTCCGAATCCAACGATGAAGCCTTCGTCTAAATCAAATAGGTAATAGTCTGGCTGTATCTCTTCTTCTCTGCGTTCGTGTTTGTTGACGGCAACGCAGATTTTACAATCCTCTGCTCCGTTTTTTAGCATAAATTCTTTGACTCTCTTTATTGTTCTGCCTGTATCGAGAATATCGTCAACAATTATGCAGGTTTTACCCTTTAAATCGACAGATGGTTTTTTGAGCCACTCTATATTGCCTGTGCTTTGGGTGCCTGCATAGCTTTTTACCCTAATGCTGTCTAAAATCGGCTTACTCTTCATCTTGCTTAGTAGTTTTTCAAAAAAAGGTTTGCCACCCTTTTCAATGTAAAGCATTACTGTTTTGTTCTCTTTGCCTTCAATCTCTTTGTCTAATTTTTTTGCTAACTCTTCGGTTCTTCTGTCTATCTCTTTCTCTTCAAACAACAGCTTCACTTTAGCTCTCCACAATGTCTATTTTTTCGCCACACTTTGGGCATTTTCCGTCTTTTATAGAGTTTGATACAACTTCAAAGCCGTATCGTGCTATTAGAAGAGCGCCACAGTTCGGGCAGTATGTATGCTCGCCTTCATCTGCTCCTATGTTGCCCACATAGACATATTTTAAACCCATTGATAGGCCGATTTGTCTGACATTTTTAACAACACTTATGGGAGTTGGCTCGACATTGTCAAACTGATAAGCTGGATGGAATCTGCTGACATGCCAAGGGATGGCAGGGTCTATGCTTTTTATATGCTCTGCTATCTGCATAAGCTCTGCCGGGTCATCATTCGCATTAGGGATGATTAGCGTTGTTACTTCAACCCAGATGCCTTTTGATTTCATGTATTCGATGGAATCAAGCACATGTTTAACTCTTGCTCCGCCACATATCTGCAGATAAAAAGCGTCAGAGAACGATTTTAGGTCCACATTTGCAGCATCAATCAAACCATCCATCATGTCAATTGCTTCTTTTGTCATATAGCCGTTCGTTACAAAGATGTTTTTTAAGCCCTTATCTTTTGCTATTCTTGCAGTATCGATGGCATATTCGAAAAAAACCGTTGGTTCTGTGTATGTGTATGCTATCGATTTGCAGCCTGTTCTTAATGCATCTTCAACAACCTTTTCTGGTGGATAATCATCGCCAACAATCTTGCCTTCGTATATTTTTGGGTACATACTTATTTGCCAATTTTGGCAGTATAAGCATCTAAAGTTGCATCCAACTGTTGCAATGGAGTATGAGAGTGTTCCGGGCAAAAAGTGATAGAGTGGTTTTTTCTCTATTGGGTCAACGGCTTTTGCCACTGTTTTGCCATAGACGAGTGAATAAAGTGTGCCGTCAATATTCTTTCTTACATCACATACACCGACTTTGTCTTCGTTTATCTTGCACCTGAAAGCACAGAGATTACATTGAACCTTTTTATCTTCAAGTTTCTCATACAGATAGGCTTCTTTCATTTTTTTACCTCACAAGAGAAGGTTAGCTAAAGGGTTTACGATTGCATAAAAGATGAAATCAAACACGCCAAGAAACAGAAGTCCAATAACTATATAGATGCCGTATGGCTCTATCTTTTCAAAATTGTAAGCCCATTTTGGCGGCAAAAAGGCTGCCAATATCCTACCACCGTCAAGCGGCAGAATAGGTATCAAGTTAAAGAATGCAAATAGTAAATTGAGTTGAACACCGTATATGCCTGTAAGTATGAGTGGTTGCGCTATTGCTGGTGGGATGGGCAAGAATACCGCTATTTTGTATATAGCAGCAAACAGAATTGCAAGGATTATATTTGCAGAAGGGCCTGCTGCTGCAACAATGGCTGAGTCTCTTTTTGGGTTTCTCAAAGCAAAGAAGTTTACAGGCACAGGCTTTGCCCAGCCAAATAGAATTGGTGAGTGTGTTATGATTAAAATCAGTGGCAGGATAATTGTGCCGAATAGGTCTATGTGTGCAATTGGGTTTAGGGTTAATCTTCCGGCGAACTTTGCCGTATTATCGCCGAGTTTATATGCTACATAACCATGACTTACTTCATGAAACACAACAGCCGTCAAAAATGGTATGACCATCAAAAAAATCTGCGGGTTGATCATTTTGTTTTTACCTCCCTGCAAAAGAATGCCTTAAAGAGCACAAAAAGTCAAGGTTTTAAAAAATAAATTCTTGACCTTTATAATGTTTTGTAGTATATCAAGGCAGGAGAATTTGAAAAAAGGGTGTTTTTACTAAGGAAAACTTAAATTGGAGTTAAAAAATAAAAAAGTTTATAGAAAGGAGAAGGGCTATGGCTGAAAGACCAAAGATGATTTGGACAAAGACGGATGAGGCGCCTTATTTGGCAAGTTTCTCATTGTATCCAATTGTAAAGGCGTTTGTTAAACATGCGGGTGTGGACATAGAGATAAGAGACATCTCTTTAGCTGGAAGAATTCTTGCAACATTCCCAGATTATTTGAAAGAAGACCAAAAAGTTAACGATGATTTGGCTTATCTTGGTGAACTTGTTAACAAACCAGAAGCAAATGTTATAAAATTGCCAAACATTTCTGCAAGTGTTGTTCAGTTAAAAGAAGCGATAAAAGAGCTTCAGAGCAAAGGTTATAATGTTCCGGATTACCCAGAAGAGCCAAAAACAGAAGAAGAGAAAAAGATTCAGGAGAGATACGCAAAGGTTTTAGGAAGTGCGGTTAACCCAGTTTTAAGGCAGGGTAATTCAGATAGAAGATTGCCTAATGCAGTTAAAGAGTTTGCTAAGAAATATCCGGACAAGATGGGCTTACCTTTGAAACCTTGGCCAGAAGATTCAAAAAGTCATGTAGCACACATGGAAAGTGGCGATTTCTATGAAAATGAAAAATCTGTCACACTGGACAAGGAGACGGATGTTGAGATTCAGTTTATAGATGAGAATGGCAATAAACAGGTTATAAAGAAACTGCATCTACTCAAAGGTGAAGTGCTCGATGGCACATTCATGAGTGCAAAGGCTTTGAGAAAATTCTATGAAGAACAGGTAAAAGACGCAAAAGAAAAGGGCGTTCTTTTAAGCCTTCACCTTAAAGCTACGATGATGAAAGTGTCCGACCCAATCTTGTTTGGACACATGGTTGAGATATATTTCAAAGATGTATTTGAAAAACATAAAGAGACCTTTGAGAAACTCGGCGTTAATCCGAATAACGGACTTGTTGACCTTTATAAGAAGATTGAGCAGCTTGACGAAGCAAAGAGAAAAGAAATTGAAGAAGATATACAAAAGGTTTATGAGAAGAATCCAGACCTTGCAATGGTTGACTCTCGCAAAGGCATCACAAACCTTCATGCTCCAAACTTGATAATTATCGATGCTTCTATGCCGCCGATGATAAGAGATGGCGGTAAAATGTGGAACAAGAACGACGAGCTTCAGGATACAAAGGCGATTATTCCAGATAGAAGCTACGCAAGGATGTATAAAGAGATTGTTGAAGACTGCAAGAGAAATGGCCAGTTTGATAGAACGACAATGGGCGATGTCTCCAATGTTGGCTTGATGGCAATGAAGGCTGAGGAATATGGTTCTCACGACAAGACATTTGAGGCACCAGCAAACGGAACTGTAAGAATTGTTGATGCAGATGGCAATGTTCTGATTGAGCATAAGGTTGAGAAGGGTGATATCTGGAGAGCCTGCCAGGTTAAAGATGAAGCTATAAAAGACTGGGTTGGCCTTGCAGTAAGAAGGGCTAAGGCAACGGGTGACCCTGCAGTATTCTGGCTTGATGAGAACAGGGCTCATGATGCTCAACTGATTAAGAAGGTAAAAGAATATCTGCCAGAGATGCTCAAAAAATACAATGCTGAAGATATAGCTGACAACATCAAGATAATGCCACCAGTTGAGGCTATGAGATACTCGCTTGAGAGAATCAGAAAAGGTGAGAATACAATTTCAGTAACTGGCAATGTTCTCAGAGATTATCTGACAGACTTATTCCCAATCCTTGAAGTTGGAACATCCGCAAAAATGCTTTCGATTGTTCCGCTGCTTGCTGGTGGTGGTCTTTTTGAGACAGGCGCTGGTGGTTCTGCTCCAAAACATGCTCAGCAGCTCATTGAAGAAGGCCATTTGAGATGGGATTCTTTGGGTGAGTTTGGTGCTATTTTCGCATCACTTGAGCATATAGCTGAGAAATACGACAACAAAAAAGCAAGGATAATGGCCGATGCTGCTGATAAAGCTATGACTAAGGTTTTGGAGAATCAGAAATGGCCTGGAAGAAAGGTTCATCAGCTTGACTCAAGAGGAGAACACTTCTACTTTGCAATGTATTGGGCTGAAAGTTTAGCTGAGCAGAATGAAGATGAAGAACTTAAGAAGATTTTTGAACCTATAGCAAAAGAGCTTAAAGAGAACGAAGAAAAAATAATTGATGATTTTGATAAAGCTCAGGGTGCTCCGTGTGATATAGATGGTTATTACTGGCCAGATGAGTCTAAGATTGAAAAAATAATGAGATGCAGCGAAACATTCAACTCCATAATAGACAAACTTTAAAAACAGTGTGGGGGGGCTTTAGCCCCCTTAAATTTTTAAAAAAAGGAGAGGTGAGAATGGCTGAAAAACGATTGCCAGTTGAGATTGATGAGAAGCTGTGCAAAGGTTGCGGCTTGTGTGTAAATGTTTGCCCAAAGAATGTGCTTGAGATGGTCGAAGATTTGCATGTTTGGATGGGTACTATTGCAAAGGTTGTAAGGCCTGAAGACTGCATAAGGTGCAAGATGTGCGAAGATATCTGTCCTGATTTTGCTATCAAGGTTGCAGACATTGGTGTTGAGCTTACATTTGAAGATAGCAAAGGAAATTTGATTACAAAGAGTAAATAGGGGAGGAATCAATGGGAAGAATTGAATTTATGGATGCAAACGCAGCTATAGCAGAAGCGGCTGTGGTTGCAGGATTGGGCTTCTATGCCGGTTATCCAATAACACCTTCAAGCGAAGTTCCTGAAAGGCTTTCAAAAATTGCACCAGAGAAGGGCATTCCTTTCATCATGATGGAAGACGAGATTGCAAGTATCAATGCTTGCGTTGGTGCTGCTGCAAGCGGCGTTAAAGCCATGACATGTACAAGCGGCCCTGGTCTTTCGTTGAAGCAGGAAGCATTTGGTATGGCTTGTATGTTTGAAGTTCCGCTTGTAGTTGTCGATGTTATGAGAGGTGGTCCATCTACGGGTTTGCCAACAAGGCCATCTCAGGGCGATATAATGCAGGCAAGATGGGGAACACACGGCGACCATCCAGTTATAGCCGTTGCTCCATGCAATGCTCAGGAAGCTGTTTTTGAGACTATTAGAGCATTTAATATGGCTGAAAAGTTTAGGCAGCCTGTTTATATCTTAACAGACGGTTCTCTGTCTCACTTGCATACAAAGGTTTATATACCAGACCCAGAAGAAGTTGAAGTAATAGACAGGCAGCCACCAGAAGTTGAGCCTGATGAGTATTATCCTTATGATTACAACTATGAAATTCCACCTTTGGCTCCTTGGTGGACAAAGGATGGAAAGAGCTATAGATATCATCTTTCAAGTCTTGTTCATGATAAAACTGGATTCCCAACGGTTGTTCCTAAGTATGTTCAGTGGCTTGAGACAAGAATGATGAACAAGATTATGAATCATCTTGATGAGATTCTCAAATATGAGTATTACAAGATGGACGATGCTGAAACATGTGTTATAGCTTTTGGTTCAACAGCTGAAGCCGTTAGGGTTGCAATTGACGAAGCAAGAGAGCAGGGAATCAAGGTTGGAATGTTCAGACCTTTGACAATATGGCCATCTCCTGAAGCTCAGATTAAAGATATAGCATCAAAGGTTAAAAATATTATTGTTGCTGAGATGAATTTGGGCCAGTATGTTCTTGAAGTTCAAAGAATAGTTGCAGGACAGACTCCCGTTTACAACATAGCTCAGATGACAGGAACATTAATCAGACCTTCTCAGATACTTGAGAAGATTAAGGATCCTTCCAAGAAGGTTGAGCTCATTATGAGCGAAGAGGAGATAAAGAGGTTTGGAGGAGGCGAATAATGGCTGTAGATTACATGAAATATTTAAGAACGGAAAAGTTGCCACTTTACTGGTGTCCAGGTTGTGGTGACGGTATAGTTTTAAAATGCTATATCGAAGCTATCGATGAGCTTGGCTGGAGCAAAGACGACTGTGCTATGGTTTCTGGTATTGGATGTGCTGCAAGGGTTACGGGTTATGTTGACTTCCACACATTGCATACAATTCACGGAAGGGCTATAGCTGTTGCCGTCGGCGTTAAAATGGCAAACCCTGATAAACATGTATTTGTTTTTGGTGGCGATGGTGATATAGTTCATATCGGTGGAAACCACCTGCTCCATGCTGCAAGAAGAAACATTGATATAACGGTTGTTTTGATTAATAACTGGATTTACGGAATGACAGGTGGTCAGCACTCCTGCACCACACCACCGGGAGCAAAAGCATCAACAGCACCAAGAGGTTCATACGAACCAACAATTGATGTGTGCAAAATGGCTATAGGTGCTGGTGCTGGTTATGTAGCAAGAGGATTTGCAGGCGACCCAAAGAGGTTGACAAAATTGATAAAAGAAGGTCTTGACTACAAAGGTTTCAGCTTGATAGAAGTCTTCAGTCCATGTCCAATTAACTTTGGAAGAAGAAATAAGCTTGGCGACCCTGCAAAATTGATGGATTACATGAAGAGCTTTTTGGTAAGCTCAGCTAAGGCTAAGAAGATGAGCGAAGAAGAGTTGAAGGGTAAATTCGTCACCGGCGTATTACATAAAGACGAAAGCAAGCCAGAACTTACAGCGTCTTACAAGCAGCTTGTTGAGAAGGCTCAAGCTTCTGATGAGTTCTGGGCTAAGTATGCAACTGGTAGGCTTACGGATGCTGATAGATACAAGATTTCAAGGGAAGAGCTTAAAGGTCTTTATCCGTATGATGTAGAAACACCACTAAAAGAATGGAAAAAACTATAATTAAGGGGTAAGAGAAATGGCGTTTCATTATGAATTAAGATTTGGAGGAGTTGGAGGACAGGGTTCCTTAACAGCGGGAACTATTATAGCCCATGCTGCTGTTTTCCATACAGATTACTATGCAACTCAGGTTCCAACTTACACATCCCAGGTTAGAGGTGGTGCAGCAAAGGCAGACATTATTATTTCTGATGAACCAATTGTGTTCCCTGAGTCAACAAATGTTGACTTCTTCTTGTCAACTCATCAGAAGGCATACGATGCTTATAAAGGCGATTTAAAAGAAGGTGCTTATGTTTTGGTTGACTCTGGACTTGTAACTGTTCCAGATGAAGATGCAAAAAAATACAAGGTTTACGAGTATCCACTTGTTCATACGGCAAAATACGAAATCGGCAATGTTGTCACGATGAACATTCTTGCCGTTGGAATATGTATAGGATTGACAGAAGTTTTACCTGTTGATGTTGTTAGAGAGACGGTAAAAGAAGAAGTTCCACCTGCCTTTATCGACATGAATATGAAGGCATTTGACATGGGTCTTGAAGTAGGAAGGAAGTTTAAACAGGAAGGGCCAACAAAGAAGTAGTTTTAATTTATCTTTAAGGATTGAAAGGGTTGCGGTCTTTGGGCTGCAACCCTTATTTTTTTGTCTGAATATCACCAAAAAGAAGGAGGAGAAAATGGCTTTTTTCCCTGAATTTTGGTTTACAGAGAAGTATTCTGGCACGTGTGGCTTCACATTTAAGGTGAAACAGGTTTTATATACGGATAAGAGCGAGCTTCAAAGGATTGACATTTTAGAGACATTCGATTTTGGCAGGGTTATGCTGCTTGATGGTTTGATAATGTTTACAGAGAGAGATGAGTTTGTCTATCATGAGATGATATCACATTTGCCTTTATTTGCAGCTGAAGAGCCTAAGGATGTACTGATTATTGGCGGTGGTGATGGTGGAACGGCAAGAGAAGTGTTAAAACATGAGTATTTAAACTCTATAACACAGGTTGAGATAGACAAACTTGTTGTTGAAACATCAAAGAAATATACACCATTTGTTGGAGAGAGTTTAGCCAATCCTAAATTGAATCTTATTATTGGAGATGGTATAGAGTTTGTAAAGGATAAAAAATCTCTTTATGATATCGTAATTGTTGATTCAACAGACCCGTTTGGTGCTGCTGAAGGTTTGTTTAATGTGGAGTTTTACTCAAATGTTAGAGAGATTTTGAAAGATAATGGTATAGTTGTTGCACAAGCCGAAAATTACTATTACGATAAGCGATGGATGATGCGTTCTGTAAACAATATGAGAAAGGCTTTTGGTGAAGATAAGGTTACCATATATCAAGCTTCTATTCCCACATACCCGTCTGGCACATGGGCATTCTCTATTGCATGGAAGGGTGATACTCATCCAAAAGATAGTTTTGATAAGGAGAGATTCGAGAAACTAAACCTTAAGCTGAAATATTACAATCCAGAGATTCATAAGGCTGCGTTTGTTTTGCCGAATTATGCAAGGGAAATTTTAGGCTAAAAAATAAGTAAAAAAACGGGGCTTTAAGCCCCGTTTTTAGTCTAGTTTCAGGTTTAAATATAATTAAAATGTGTAAGTATAGGATGTAAAGAATGTATTTCCAGTCGCTTTATAACCATCATCCCATTTTGTTCTCATGTGATCCCATTCAATTCCAAGTGTAGTGTATTTTGTTGTTTTTACGGCCGTGTTGATGAAGAACGTTTTATTATTAAACGCTTCGTGTTTTACCTTAAAATAGTCATATCCTGCAGCTAAAGATACACAAGGCATTGGAGCAATTTTTGCTTCCAAATTCCATGCGTACCATTTCAAAGCCTTTAGATGACCATTGTCGTCCTCATAGTAAGATAATGGAGTGCTAGTATTTACATCTTTATCACTTACACCTTTCAGCTTTAACCCTGCTAAAGAAGCCATTCCTTTAGCATAGATATATTCGCTTTGAAGAGTAACCATAGATACTGGAAGAACAAAGCCAACTCCAAATGCACTGGAGGTTTTTGAGTGTTCAGTTTCTCCTTTATCAATTGTTATTTTTGCTCCCTCAATCAGGGCATTACCATATACTCTTGCGGGCGCACCAAATCCTGTATTAAAGTTAACACCTACATTCAATCCTACCGTTGGAAAAGCCCTTCTGTTCAGTGCATTACCTATATAGTCCTCATTCAGAAACGCTAGTTTGAAATCCAGACTTGCACTATCTGCTATGTCAAAAGTTCCACCTGCTGCAATTTGTGGAGATCTAGAGGGAGGATTAAATCCTGCCGTTGCGTTTGGCAACATATCAAATGTGTGTTCTTCAAAAGTATTATTTGTCTGACCTACCAATATATACAACCCATTGTCAAAGTGATGCTCTACATAAGCGTGTCTTAAATAGTTGGAACTTCCTATTCCAATTTCAATTTTTCCTGTTAAATTTGCGTCTTTGTTAGAGAAATTAACACCCAAGATTGTACCCGCATCATTCATTTCAAATCCGTTCCAATTCCACTTATCCCATGCTTTATCCGATGCAGTTGTTTTTAGATCCAAATCCTTTTTAGCTTTGCCGATATCGAAAGCTATGTTGGAATTTAGGCCGTTTGTTTTTTTGCTCCATGCAGATGTAAATTTAACTCCGCCGTACAACTGAACCTGAGTATCACCACCTACTGTAACTGTTCCAGCCTGTGCCATAGATGGAGCAACTGTAGCCATACCACCTACCAATGCTGCTGCTGCTACCAATGAAATCAACCTTTTCTTCATGTTTAAAACCTCCTACACAAAGTTTTTAAAATTTCGTGCGTTTGCATCGCAGTCTCAATAATAAACCTTTCTTTCCTTTTGTCAAGCATTTTTTAAACTTTTTCTCTCCCACCCCCTTGTTTTTAGAAATTCACTTTTAATTTTACATAAAAAATGCTTAATGTCAACAGTTTTTTTAATGGATATTTAATTTCTTGCCATCTTTTGATGAGATATTTTGGGTGTGGCAAGAGTGTGTGCTTATATTTATTTTAAAAAACTCCCAAAATCTTCAAAAATGCTCCAAGCGCTCCAAGTATAGAGATACCAATAGAAATAGAGAACATTTTCATTGTAAAATTTCTCAATTCGTTGTCTCTGTTTTCAAGCCTGTCTGATAGTTTTTCTATTGATGCTATGATTTGCTCAAACCTTTTATCCACTTGCTCAAACCTTTTATCCACTTGCTCAAACCTTTTATCCACCTGCTGAAAGCGGTAGTTCATGTCATCTTTTAAGTCTTTTAGTCCTATTTTTAAATCTTCTTGGTTTTTCTTTAGCTCATCAATCTGAACCTGAAGCAAATCAAATCTTGCATCAAAATACCTTGTATTTGGGAATATGCCTGCTATAAGCGTTTGAAACTCTTGTGGAAAAGTCTCTTTTTCCTGTTTTTCTATCTTTTCAGACATTTTGTTTTCTCCTTTGTTCTTTTACATTATAGTATAGAAAAAATAATGAAAAATTCAATATTTCTCTGTGGAAGCTTTAATGTTTATTGTTTACCATCTCTTCCATCGCCTTCAAATAAATTCTACTGTTTGGTATTATTATAATGTTAGTCTGTGGGTTGAAGAAGAGAAGGCAGTAATAAAGCTGATTTGGATTGAGTGAGTTTGAAAAGTTACACCGTTTCTAAAAAAATCCTTGACAGTCCAACATTAAAATATAGAATGCTTCCACTTATATATATGCAATGATGGGGGAGGAAAAAGAGATGGTTTTCGGTAAAACAGATAAGAAATTTTCTAACTTTTTTAATCAGATAAAACCTTCAGGATTAAGACTTGCCCAAACTATATTTGAAAAAAGGGTTAAAGAAGACCTAAAGAAGGGCATTGCACCCATTGAAGCTATAAATGTGGCGATAGGTAGTGTTTCATTGAAAACTCATCCAAAGCTTTTAGAGAGGTATCTCAACCCTACAGATGAGACCCTTATAAATGGAGTATGGCGATATGGTGAAACGCCAGGGACAGAGAAAGCCAATCAGGTTTTTATCAATATTATAAAGGCTTTTTTGCCTGAAGATTCCAACTTGGAACTCTATTCGATTATTCAGGATGGTGGCTCTGGTGCTATGAGGACAGCTGTTTTGGGTTTATGTGGTGATGCTGGGAGTGAGGATAGACCGCTTCTTGTTATGAATCCAACATACACTAATTATAAAGCTGTTGCAGATGAACTTGGAAGGAAAATAGTTGCTGTTGAACGTGCATTAGATAGGAGCGGAAATTTTAATGATGTTGCCGTTGAAGAGATTGAAAAAGCCGTTAGAAAATATAGGCCTGGGGCTCTGCTTATTATACCGTATGATAATCCGTCTGGTAAATTGATGCGTCAGAAGACGATAAACGAGTATGCAAGAATTTGTCTTGAAAACGATATGTTTATAATAAGCGACGAGGCTTATCGTGGGCTTTACTATGTTGATTGTGAGCCACCGAGCATCTGGAGAGTTACGGATAAGGATGTGCCGGGTATTGAAGATGCAAAGATTAGGATAAGTATAGAGAGTTTATCTAAGACATTTAATGCTTGCGGTTTAAGAATGGGTGCACTTGTTACGGATAATGAAGATTTTATAGAGAGAGCATCGGCTGCAAATACTACCTATCTCTGTCCTTCAATAATAGACCAGCATATCGTTGAGGTCCTTTACGATGAAAAAAAGGAAGATATATTGAAATGGATATCTAATTTGCGGGATTATTATAAAGATTTACTTGAGTATATGTATGAAGGATTAAATAAGGAGGTTCCTGGAGCTATAGTTTCAAAACCTGAGGCATCTATTTATATGGTTGTTGATTTACGCGATATAGTCGATGATGATTTTGATGCTGAAGAGTTTGTTATGTATTGTGCGACAGAAGGAGAAGTGAGGTTAAATGGAAAGAGATACACATTACTTGTGAGCCCAATGTGGGGATTTTATAATGTTATAGAAGGTAGAAACCCTGGAAGGACACAGGTAAGAATCGCCTGTGTTGAACCCGAAGAGAAGATGAGACTTGTGCCGAGACTGTTCGGTGAGCTTCTGTATCAGTATTTGGATTCAAGAAAAGATTTGGCAGCCTGCTAAGGTTGCTTTTTTATTTTTATAAAAATAGTTGAGTTATATAATTAGAACAATAGGTGAGAAAAATCTCTCTCCATTTGTAATATCTATTGACTTTTTTCCAATAAATCTGTTAGAATGGGCAAAAAATTTTTGACGGAGGTTTTCTAAAAATGAAACACAACATGGTTAATTACGAAGAGGAAGTTAGAAATTTTAAACTGGAAGTTCCAGAGTATTACAACTTTGCCTTTGATGTGGTTGACAAATGGGCGGAAGATAGGACGAAGTTGGCTTTGGTCTGGGCTGATACGACTGGTAAAACGATAAAAAAATATACATTTTGGGACATCTCTATGATGTCAAATAAATTTGCCAATGTGCTTTTGAGTTTAGGCATTAAGAAGGGTGACCATGTGTTTATAATGGTGCCAAGGATTGTTGAGTGGTATGCTGTGATGCTTGGTTTGAATAAAGTTGGTGCTGTTGCTATGCCTGCACCAAATATTTTAATGCCTGATGATATAAGGTATCGCATAAGACAGGGTGAAGCTGTTATGGCTATAGCTTCTGCGTCCAATGCGTCTAAGGTTGAGCAGGCATGCTCAAACGGTGATTGTCCTTCTTTAAAGGTGAAAATGATAATAGATGGTGATTTAGAAGGCTGGGTTTCATTTGAAAATCAGATGGATAAAGCAACGGATAAACTTTCTAAGGATGATGTTGAGCCGACGAAGGCAACAGACCCGCTACTCATATATTTCACAAGTGGGACTACGAAATATCCGAAAATGGTTATGCATGAGCAGTCTTATGCTTTGGCGCATATAGTAACTGCTAAATATTGGCACGACTTACAACCAACAGATTTACATTGGACGATTTCGGATACAGGCTGGGGCAAGGCTGTCTGGGGTAAACTTTACGGTCAGTGGCAAATTGGCGCTGCTGTGTTTATGCATAATGCGGGTGCTCATTTTGACCCGAAGATAACATTAAGGTTGCTTACAACTCAAGGTATAACATCTTTCTGTGCTCCACCCACTGTTTACAGAATGTTGATTCAGGAAGATTTAAGTAAATATGATTTTTCGTCTTTGAGACACTGCACTTCTGCTGGTGAGCCAATAAATCCAGAAGTTATAAAGGCATGGAAAAACGCAACAGGAACACTGATATATGATGGGTATGGTCAGACAGAAAGTGTTTTGCTTGTTGCTAACTATCCATGTATGCCGATTAAGTATGGCTCAATGGGCAAGCCCGTACCTGGGTTCGATGTTAAAATTGTTGACGATGATGGAAATGAGATGCCTGTTGGAGAGCCAGGACATATAGCTGTTAGAATAAAGCCTGAGCATCCGATAGGTTTAACTAAGGGTTATTATAAAGATGAAGCTGCAACAGCCGAAGCATTTAGGGGTGATTTCTATTTTACTGGCGATAGGGCTTATCAGGATGTTGACGGTTATTTCTGGTTCTATGGAAGAGCAGACGATGTAATTAAGTCGTCTGGATACAGGATTGGCCCATTTGAAGTTGAAAGTGCTCTTCAAGAACATCCGGCTGTTGTTGAGAGTGCTGTTGTTGGAAGTCCAGACCCAATAAGAGGAACAATTGTCAAAGCGTTTATTATACTTGCTGATGGTTATGAGCCAGGTGAAGAGTTAATAAGAGATATTCAGGATTTTGTAAAGAAGAAGACAGCACCCTATAAGTATCCACGGGAGATAGAGTTTGTAAAAGAGTTGCCAAAAACAATAAGTGGCAAGATAAAGAGAGCCGTTTTAAGGAGAATGGAGATAGAAAGAAAGCTGGGCAAAAAGGGCTCAAACGGTTCTATAGTATAAGGGGGAGATTATGTCCATGTTAAGCTATGCGTTTGAAGGTTCAACGACGCCATTTATAGCAAAAACTATTGGAGATGTTTTAGACGAAGCTGCGGAGAAATATTCAAATAATGACTGTTTAATAAGTTTGCATCAAAATATAAAAATGAATTATAGAGAGTTTAAAGAAGAAGTGGATAGGCTTGCCAAGGGACTTTTGGCACTTGGCATAAAAAAGGGTGATAAGGTTGCCATCTGGTCAACGAATAATGTTGAATGGGTTTTGACGCAATTTGCAACGGCAAAAATAGGTGCTGTGCTTGTTACTGTAAACCCTGCATATAGAACTAATGAGCTTGAGTATGCCTTGAAGCAATCAGAAGTTAATACGCTTATTTTGATAGAGAATTTTAAAACTTCGGATTATATAGATATGTTCTATAAAGTTGCACCGTTTGCCCGTGGTGCTATACCTGGACAGATTCACTCAAACAAACTGCCGCACTTAAGGAATGTTATTTGTATAAGCGATACAAAGCATACGGGCATGTTTAAATGGAAAGATGTGCTTGATATGGCAAGCAGAGTTGATGATAGTGAACTTAGGGATAGACAAAAGAGCCTTGATTTTGACGATGCAATAAACATTCAATACACATCGGGAACAACGGGATTCCCTAAGGCTGCAACATTGAGTCATTTTAACATTCTCAACAACGGGTTCTTTGTAGGCGAAATGATGAAGTTTACCGATAAGGATAGACTCTGCATACCTGTGCCGTTTTATCACTGTTTCGGCATGGTTATGAGTAATTTGACATGTGTAACGCATGGTGCAACGATGGTTTTACCTAGTGAATATTTCAATCCTTTGGCTGTTTTGAAGGCTGTTGAGCAGGAGAAGTGCACTGCTTTGCATGGTGTTCCTACTATGTTTATAGCTGAGCTTGAGCATCCGGACTTTAAAAAGTTTGATTTATCAACATTAAGAACAGGTATAATGGCTGGTTCTCCGTGTCCGGTTGAAGTAATGAAGCGGGTTAATACAGAAATGCACATGAGTCAGGTTGAGATAGCTTATGGTCAGACAGAGGCAAGCCCAGTTATAACACAAACTCCTGCAGATGATACGCTTGAGCATAGGACCGAGACAGTAGGACGACCACTACCTTATGTGGAAGTAAAGATAATCGACCCTGAGACGGGTAAGATTCTGCCTGTTGGCGAACAAGGTGAGCTATGCGCTCGTGGATATAATGTTATGAAATATTACTACAACAACCCAAAGGCAACGGCAGAAGCAATAGATGAAGATGGATGGCTACATACAGGTGACCTTGCAACAATGACGGAAGATGGATATTTCAAGATAACGGGCAGAATTAAGGATATGATAATCAGAGGCGGTCAAAATATTTACCCAAGAGAGATAGAAGAGTTCTTATACACGCACCCGAAGGTTGCAGATGTGCAGGTTATCGGTGTGCCTGACAGAAAATACGGCGAAGAAGTTTGTGCATGGATTAGGCTTAAAGAAGGTGAGACGGCAACAGAAGAAGAGATTAAAGAGTATTGCCAGGGCAGGATAGCTCATTACAAGATTCCAAAATATATCAAGTTCACCGACTCATTTCCAATGACGGTTACGGGCAAGATAAGAAAGGTTGAGATGCGAGAGATTTCCATAAAAGAACTTGGCCTTGAAGATGTTGCCAAAATAGAGACTGCTTAAAGGGTATCAAGGGGGTGTGAGGCAGGCCGGCTTTTTTAAGCCGGCTTTTTTGTTTGTAATAGCTTGTAAAAAGGTATAAATTTTACTTCTGTTTTGTCTATGTTGATAGTCTCTTTAGTTTTAGTCGGACTTTTTTAAAGTCAACTTTTAAAATAATCGGGTTGAATTGAATCTATATTTTGTAAAAGTAAAGATAGTTGCAGCTTTTAGCTATCCTGCTTTTGATTTATAATATCGAGAAGTTGTTTTACTATTTTGGGATGTAGAGTTTTTCCTGTGTGATAAGGTAGAAAAATATCTTAAGAGTCAGCTTTGGGATTAGAGCTTTTTATAAACTTCCTTTCTATGTCTTATTCTTATGATTTGAATAGTTAGAGTGTTCTGCTCAACACTGTAGATTATCCTATAGTCTCCTTCTCTTGCACGATAAAGGTTGTGGGTATTTTTTAATCTTTTGCAGCCTGGAAAGAATGGATCTTCTTTTAATTTTTCAACCTTAAGCAGAATCTTTTTTATGCTCTCTTTAGGTAACTTTTTGAGTTCTTTAACTGCTGATTTTTTCCAGTAGATTTTGTATTTAGACAACTCCTTCTTCCTTTAGTGTTCTTAAAAGTTCATCGTGTGATATTGTGGGTTCATCTCTTCTTTCTAAAGCTATCCTTAAATCTTCAAGATCTTCTATGAGTTCAGAAAATTCTTCAAGTGGCAGAATGACAAACTTCTCACCTTTTTCGTTTGTTATATATTCTGCTTTTAGGTTTTTAATGTTAATCATCTTTCTCTCCTTCTTTGATTTTCTTAAATTATAACGATTTTCTTGCTGTTTGCAAAGGTTAGATTCATTTGTGTTGCCTTTAAAAAATTGGTTTGATAGACTTTTAAAGATAGGAGGTGAGCTATGTCCATTCAATTTGTATTTGATAATAACGGTAATAAACTGGCTGTTATTTTGCCTATAGAAGAGTATGAGAGAATGTGTGAAGATTTAGAAGAGCTTGAGTCTATTAGGGCTTATGATTTAGCAAAAAACTCGAGCGATGAAGAGATACCATTTGAGAAGGCTATAGAGGGTATAGAGCATGGACTGTCTTGAAAAAGTAAAACAGTTTAATCCCGTTGATATGGTCTATGATTCAAGAGAAGTAGGAGAAGGTTATCTGTTTTTTGCCCTTAAGGGTTTTAATGTTGATGCAAATAGGTTTGTTCCTGATTTGCTTAAGCGTTTCAAGAAGATTCTTGTTATTAGTGAGAAAGAATTTGATGATGAGCGCTGTGTAAGGGTTGATGATATAAAGGGATGCATGGGTATTGTTGCTGATTGGTTTTTTAATCATCCTTCAAAAAAGCTCAAAGTTGTTGGTATAACAGGAACGAATGGCAAAACAACAACAACCTATCTGCTTAAAAGTATCTTTGAAGACGGAGAGATAATTGGCACAACGGGTTGGACGATTAAAGATGAGAGATTTAAGCTTAAAAACACAACGCCTGAGTCGATTGATTTGCATAGAATTCTAAACAGGATGGCACTTGCAGGCAGTAAGTACTGTTTTGCTGAAGTTTCATCACATGCTATCAGTCTAAGGAGAATTGAAGGTATTGAGTTTGCCTTGAAGGTGTTTACCAATATCTCTCAAGACCATTTGGATTTTTACGGGACGCTTGAGAATTATGCTCAAGCCAAACTTTCGTTTTTTGAAAGACTTAAGCCGAAGGTTGTAAATATAGACGATGAGTGGGGCAAGAGAATTGTTGATGCTGCAACGATTAGCTATGGATTTTCTGAAATGGCATTTATAAGGCCTGTTGTCTATGAGTATTCGCTTGACGGTATAAGAGCCAAAATAAACGCATTTGGCAGGCTTTTTGATATAAAATCGTCCATGATTGGTGAATATAATCTGTATAATATTATGGCTGCAATAGGCGTTGCATATTTTTTTGGTGTTGATTTTGCAAAAATTGAAGAAGGTGTTGCAAAAAGCAAAGGGGCACCTGGCAGGCTTGAGTTCTATTCAAAAGATGGTGTGTATGCTGTGATTGATTATGCTCATACGGATGATGCGATGAGAAATGTGCTTGAAGCTCTAAACAGGATAAAAAAGGGAAGAATTATAACCGTCTTTGGTGCAGGTGGCGACAGGGACAAAGGTAAAAGGCCCAAGATGGGAGCAGTTGCTGAAAGGTTAAGCGATATAGTTGTCATAACAAGTGATAATCCAAGAAGTGAAGAGCCAGAAGCTATTATAAACGATATTTTAAGCGGTGTGAAAGATAAAGAAAAAGTTGTAGTTGAACCTGATAGATTTGAAGCAATAAAAAAGGCATTAGAGATAGCTCAAAAAGGTGATATTGTCGCTATTTTAGGTAAAGGACACGAAGATTATCAGATATTGAAAGATAGAACAATTCACTTTGACGATGCTGAAGTGGTGAGAGAGCTTTGGGGATTAGCTTAGAAGAGTTATTTGATGTTATAAAGCCCTTAGAAGTTAATTTGCCTTTCGACATAAAGGAGTTAAATGGCTTTTCAATAGATTCAAGAACTATTAAAAAGGGCGAAGTGTTTATAGCGATTAAAGGAGACAGGTTTGATGGAAACGATTTTGGCAAGGATGCCGTGAAAAAAGGAGCGCTTTTTTCTATCGTCGAGAGAGAGATTGATGCACCCTTCGTGAAGGTTAAAGACGGTTTTGAAGCTTTGAAAGAGATTGCAAAACTTAAGCTTGAAAAGTCAAATGCTGAATCTATCGCAGTTGTTGGTTCTGTTGGCAAGACCACAACAAAGGAGCTTTTGACGTCGTTTTTATCCTGTTGTGGGAGTGTTCATAAGACAGTCCAAAATGAGAATAATGTTATAGGTGTTGCAAAAACACTGATTGGTCTCAACAATGAAGATTTCTGTGTTGTTGAAGTGGGTATAAATCAAAAGAATGAGATGGAGCAGATTGCATCGTTTTTTAAACCCGATTATGTGCTGTTTTTGAATGTTTCACGGGTGCATCTTGAGTTTCTGAAAGATTTAGAAAGTGTTTTTAAAGAGAAGAGTAAGATAATAACGGATAAGAGCTTTGTTGTTTATAATGCCGATGATGAGATTTTGAGTAGGCATTTTAAGAATAAGGATTTTTTGAGCTTTGGTTTTAAAAAGGGTAAAGTTAAGGGGAAGGTTGTTGATGGCTCTGTTAAAATCGAAAATCTAAGGTTTAGGTTAAAAGACGAGATTAATCCATATACGCTGCTTTCTGCTTTTGCATGCTTTAGGGCTGTTTGTGAGAGTGAAAGTGAGTGTCTGATTGATAAGCTTGAAAGCTTTGAGTCTGTTGGATACAGAATGAAGTTTGAGAAGTTAAGAGATACGAATTTTATACTTGACTGTTATAATGCCAATATCGATTCTATGAAGTATGCTATTGAAAAGCTTGCAGAAAAGAGTGGAAAAAAGCTTGCTGTTTTGGGTGATATGCTTGAGCTTGGTGAGTATTCAGAAGAGATTCACAGGGAACTTGGAAGGTATGCTTCTAATTTTGAGATAGACCTTTTCTGTGTGGGTAGAGATGCGTTTTATATGTGTGAAGAGTTTGGGAGAAAATGTGAGTTTTTTGAGAATAAGTCTGATGTTGTTGCTAAACTTGAAAATGTGTTTGAAGAGTATGATTGGATTCTGCTTAAAGCATCAAGAGGGTTAAAACTTGAAGAGATATACTTTGAGTTGAAAGAAAGGGTGAAGAAGTAATGTTTTACTATATATTTTATGAGAAGTTGATGCACTTTTTCTCGCCATTCAATGTGTTTCATTACATAACATTCAGGATGATTATGGCTTCTATTACTGCGCTTGGTTTGTCTTTATGGTTTGGCAAAAGGGTTATTCCATGGCTTAAGAAGATGCAGTTGAAAGATCAGTTTAAAGGGTATGAGCCACAATCACATAAGCAAAAAAGTGGAACACCAACGATTGGCGGCATAATTATATGGGGTGGCTTTTTTGTTTCTTCTCTTTTATGGATGAGATTTGATATTCTGCTTGACTGGATAGTTCTGTTTGGTGTTTTTGTTTTTGTCTGTATAGGTTTTTTGGATGATTTTTTGAAGATAAAGCGTGGCAAGAACAATGGGTTAAAGGCAAGAACAAAATTTGCCCTGCAGATAGTTGCAGCAATTGTTGTTGTTTGGCTGATTTACAGGTATGAGCTTAAAAACACGAACTGTGCGACATGTTTCTATATGCCTTTTGTTAAAAGTGGTGTGTTTGATTTGGGTCTGTTGTATCTGCTCGTTGGTGTGTTTGTTATTGTTGGTTCTTCAAATGCCGTTAATCTGACCGATGGACTTGATGGTCTTGCAACAGGTCCTTCACTTACGACGATTATGCCGTTGACGGTTTTTGCTTACATCTCTGGCAATACGATTTTTTCACATTACCTGCATTTGCCTTATATCTTTGGTGTTGGTGAGATAAGTATTCTGCTTAGTGCTTTGGCTGGTGCTCTACTTGGTTTTTTGTGGTATAACTGTTATCCAGCTGAAGTGTTTATGGGTGATACCGGTTCTTTGGCTTTGGGTGCATTTTTGGGGATAGTGGCCATTGCTATCAAGGAAGAGATTGTACTTGCCATTGCCGGTGGGATTTTTGTCGCTGAAACGCTTTCTGTTATTATTCAAGTTGCAAGTTATAAAACAACCGGTGAGAGAGTGTTTAGAATGGCTCCTATTCATCACCATTTTGAGCTTAAAGGTTGGCCGGAGTCTAAGGTTATTGTGAGATTCTGGATTATCTCGCTTGTGCTTGCACTTTTGAGTCTTACTGCCTTGAAGTTAAGGTGAGAAGATGAAGATTGCAGTTTTGGGTTTTGGTGAAAGTGGCAGGGCAGCCTATGAGTTTGCTTTGGCTAAAGGCTTTGAAGTGGCTGTTTTTGATGAGCGCAAGTTAAATATAGATAAACCCAATTTTTTTGTTGGTGAGAAGGCAGAGAAGTTTTTTGAGTATGAGTTTGATAGGCTTGTTTTGAGTCCGGGTATAAAGCCGACTCATAGGTTCGTTAGGTATGCTTTGGATAATGGCATTAAGGTTATAAGTGAGCTTGAGTTTGCATATGGGTTTGCAGAAGGTAAAATTATTGCAATAACAGGAACAAACGGCAAAAGCACAACGGTTAAGCTGATAGAGACTATGTTGAAGGAGTCTGGTAAGAAGGCTATAGCCTGTGGTAATTATGGGTTTGCATTTAGTAGGGCTGTTCTTGAAGATGTTGATTGGTATGTGGTTGAAGCAAGCAGTTTTCAACTTGAGTTTATAGATAAATTTAAGCCGCATATAGCTGCGATTTTGAATATAGCTTTTGACCATCTTTACTGGCATGGCAGTATGGAGAGCTATATAAATGCAAAAAGAAAGATATTTAAAAATCAAGACGAAGATGACTTTTTTATAAAGAATGAGAGTGATGATTACGAGTATAATGGAAGAGCGAAGCTGTTTGTTGTATCAAAAGACGATGATGCTGACTGCATTGTTAAAGACAACTCTGCTGTTGTAAAAAGGCCAATAGGGTTTATAATAGATAAAGCGAAGCTGTTTGGTAAGAAGAGATTTGAAAATATCTGCTTTGCGGCTTTGTCTTCAATTTTGGCTTCTGTTGATGAGAAAATAATAAAGGAGGTGGCAGAAAAGATGGAGAATTTGGAGCACAGAATAGAGTTTGTAGCTGAGATTGATGGTGTTAAGTTTTACAATGATTCAAAGGCTACCAATCTTGATGCTGTTGAGAATGCCATCAACTCGTTTGATGAGAGTGTTAGGCTTGTTGTAATTTTGGGTGGTAAACATAAGGGTGAGTCTTATGCCAAACTTATGCCTTTACTTGAGAAAAGGGCTAAGGCTGTTGTGGTTTATGGTGAAGATAGAAAAAAGATTTTGGTTGATTTAGAGAAGTTTATTCCTGTTCCATTGCCTGCTTTAAATATTTGGGGGGCTATTAGAGCAGCATTTGAAGTTGCAGGTAAGGGTGATGTTGTTCTGTTCAGTCCGGGTGGTTCAAGCTGTGAGCCTTACAAGAACTTTGAAGAGCGCGGAAAGACGTTTAAAGATGAGGTGATGAAGTTCAAGGAAGAGTATGAGAATGCGCCTTTCTTTTAAGCCGTCGCTTGTAATTCTGCCATACTTTTTGCTTTTGGCTATAGGGATAGTGGAGGTTTGGTCTTCTTCTTACTACTTTGCTTATAGAAATAATTTAAATACGGCATTTTTTTTAAAGAAAGAGCTTTTTTTTATAGGATTGTCTATATTTGCTTCTTTTGTTTCTTCTCTTGTTGACTATAGATTTTTGAAAAATCTGTCTTTTTCATTTGTTATTTTGTCTTTGTTTATGCTTATTGTTTTGCATCTGTTTGGGCATGAAATAAGAGGTGCAACAAGATGGATAGATTTGTTTGGGATTATGTTTGAACCGTCTTCTATTGCTGAATTGGCTATATTAATTTATATTGCAGATTTTATAAGCAGGAAGTCTGAATATAAGGAAGATTTAATGAAAGGTGTTATGCCTGTTGCGTTTGTTGTGGGTTTGTTTGTTATTTTAATTGCCCTTGAGCCTGATATAGGAACGGCTGCTCTTATATTTTTTACATTTTTGGGTGTAATATATGTATTTGGTTATAAGTTTAAACATGCTGTTGGTCTACTTTTTCCTTCCTTAATTGTTTTTGCTATGCTTGTGTATTCTAATCCTCAAAAGTTGCAGAGAGTTGTTAATTTTTTTGTAACAAAAAGGGTTAATTATCAAGTTGAACATGCTTTAATCGCTTTGGGGAGCGGAGGATTATTTGGACAGGGTGTTGGCGCTGGAATATATAAAAGTCTTTTTGTTCCTGATTCACATAATGATTTTATAATGGCTGGCGTTGGAGAGGATTTTGGATTTGTGGGTGTTGCTGTTGTTATTACATTAATAAGTTTGATTATTTTTTCTATTTTTATACTCGCGAGGTCGTGTAAAGATAAATTTGGTTCTTCCCTTGTTTTTGGTATAGGGTTATTGTTAGCATTGCAATCTTTAATAAACTTGTTTACTGTGTTGCATATGTTTCCACCAAAAGGTATAACAATGCCTTTTTTGAGCTATGGAGGAACGAATTTATTGGTTGATAGTATTTTTTTGGGAATAGTCTTGAGCGTCTATAGAAGGTGCCCTTTAGATGGAGAAGAAACTTAGCAAGCTTTTAGACGGCGAAAATGTGAGAAATATATTTTTGGTTAGACATCCGCAGGTTGAAAATTATAAAAGCAATGTGTTTAATGGGAGGATTGATGTTGGTCTATCTGCTGAAGGGCTAAGACAGGCTGAAGATTTGTATAGATATTTCAAGGATAAGGTTGAGCTTGTTTTTACTTCGCCGTTGAAAAGGTGTAGGGTTGTGGCTGAGAAGTTTGATTTTGTTAAGGTTGATGAGAGATTAATAGAGAGAAGTTTTGGTATATTTGAGTCGTTGAATTGGCAACAGATTGAAGAGAGATACCCAAAAGAAGCGGAAGCTTTTTTGAAAGAGCCGTTTCATTATAAACCGCCCAAAGGTGAGAGTTTTTATGATGTTGAAAAACGCATAAAGGGTTTTGTTGATGAGCTTTTGAAGGTTGAAAAGGATGTGCTTGTTGTTTCTCATGGTGGTGTAAATAGGATAATTATAAAACTGTTGCTTGGTTTGGCTGAAGAGTCGTTACTTAAGATTTCACAGGATTATGCGTGTATAAATCAGTTTCAAACTGACGGTAAGTTTGTTCTTGTTAAACTCCTTAATGGGCAGGTGTGTTTTGATAGGCGTGTTTGATTCTGGTGTTGGTGGTTTGAGTGTTGTCAAGCATCTGCTTGATAGGTTTAATTCAGACATTATCTATTTGGGCGATACGGCAAGGTTGCCATACGGCACAAAGTCGAAGGATACGATTATTAAATACTCCATTCAAAATGCTAATTTTTTGATAAAACAGGGTATAGATGCTCTAATTGTTGCATGCAACAGTGCATCTGCTGCATCAATTGATGTTTTGAAGGAAAAGTTTGACATTCCTGTTTTTGGCGTTATAGAGCCTGCATCAAAAAAGGCTGCAAGGTTTGAGAAGGTTTGTGTTATAGGAACAACGACAACGGTTGAAAGTAAGGCATACTTAAAGAAAATAAAACAGTTTAACGATAAATGTGTGGTTGTTCAAAAAGCCTGCCCTTTGTTTGTGCCGCTTGTGGAAGAAGGCTGGATTGATGATGAGATAACCTTGCTTGTTGCAAAAAGATATCTTGAAGGTATAGAGTGCGATGCTATGATATTGGGATGCACGCACTATCCACTGCTTAGAAGTGTGATAGAGAAGGTTTTGCCTGATGTTTATCTGATAGATAGTGGCGAGAGTTTGGCAGAGTTGTTAGAAGATAAAAGAGAGATTTTTGAAGGCAATGGTGAGCTTATCTGCTATACGACGGATTCTGCCGATAAGTTTTCAAAACTCGGCAGCATGTTTTTGGGTAAAAGGTTCAATGGAGTAAAACTTGTGGATTTAGGGTGATAAATAATGGTTAGGATTGCTGTTGTTGATTATGAGTCTGGTAATGTCAGGAGCGTTTTGAAGGCTGTTGAGAAGGTTGGCGGTGTTGGTTTTCTTACGCATAACAGCGATGAGATTCTCTTATCTGATGGAGTGATACTGCCTGGTGTTGGTGCGTTTGGCGATTGTAAGAATAAGCTTGAAAAGTATGAACTTGTTGAGACGATTAAAAGCGTTGTTGATAGTGGAAAACCGTTTTTGGGTATCTGTGTCGGCATGCAGCTGTTGTTTGAGAAGAGCTATGAGTTTGGTGAACATGAAGGCTTCGGCTTTGTTAAGGGTGAAGTTAGAAGATTTGAAGCATACAACGGCTTTAAAGTGCCGCATATGGGCTGGAATAGGGTTTGTCTTTCAGATAATAGGCTGTTTTACGGCATAGAGAATAACAGCTATTTTTATTTTGTTCACTCTTACTATGCAAAAGCAGAAGATGACTCAGAGATTGCAACATGCAGGTATTCTATTGAATTTACGGCTGCAGTTAATAAAGGTAAAATGTGGGGTGTTCAGTTTCATCCAGAAAAGAGCCAACAAGTTGGGTTGAAGCTTCTTAAAAACTTTTGTGATATATGTGAGGGTAAGTTATGATAATAATCCCTGCGATAGATATAATAGATGGCAAGGTTGTAAGGCTAAAGAAGGGAAAAAAGGACGATGTTACGGTTTACAGTGATAATCCGATTGAGATGATAGAGTATTTTAACGATTTGGGTATAAGAAGAGTTCACATTGTCGATTTGGATGCTGCATTTACTGCTGGTAAGAAGAACAATCGCAAGCTTATCTGGGAGATGGCAAAGATAAGCAAGTCAATGATAGAAGTTGGCGGCGGCGTTAGGAGATTTGAAGATGTTGAAGAGATACTCTGCTGCTATGTGAATAAGGTGATTTTGGGAACAATGCCTGTCAAGGAGCCTGAAGAGTTTGAAAGGGCTGTCTCTGTGTTTAAAGATAAGCTGATTGCTGGTGTTGATGTTGAAAATGGGTATGTTAAGATTTCTGGATGGCAGGAGAATCCAAAGATTGAATATATCTCTTTTCTGCTTATGATGAGAGATAAGGGCATAAAAGAAGCGATTATTACAGATATAACAAGGGATGGAATGCTTAAAGGCATAGATGCTGAGTTTTACAAGGATATAGCGCTAAAGACGGATATGGATATCATTGTATCTGGTGGTGTTAGGGATATTAACGATATTAAAAAGGTTAAAGAGTTGGGTAAGTTCGGTGTTGTTGGCGTTATTATAGGTAGGGCATTTTATGAAAAAACCATATCCTTAGAGGAAGCGGTGAGGTTGCAAGATGATTAAGATAACGACTGTTGTGGAGAATACAGCGACAAAGGCTCGCTTTAGGGCAGAGCATGGATTGAGTATGTTTATTGAGAAGGATGGAGAAGCTGTTCTGTTTGATACGGGTCAGACTGATGCTTTAATTCATAATGCAAAGCTGCTTGGGATAGATTTAAGCAAGATTGATAAGGTGATTTTATCGCATGGGCATTATGACCATGTTGGCGGATTGAAGTATCTGCTTGAGTTTACAAAACCTAAGGTTTATGCGCATCCTGAGATTTTTAGAAAGAGATACTCTCATCTCAGTGATGATAGGAATTTAAGGTATATAGGCATTGAAGATAGAGAGTTTTTTGAGAAGAAGGGTGCTGAGTTTATTTTATCTGAAGAACCAATCGAAGTGATAGATGGTGTATTTACGACTGGATTTGAGAAGATGAGAACGGATTTTGAAGAAGTTGATAAGAATTTTGTCTATGAGAAAGATGGTGAGTATGTGAAGGATGAAGTTGAAGATGATATGAGCGTTGTTATAAAGACAAGGCATGGTTTGTTTGTTCTGTTTGGATGTGCTCATCGTGGGATTATAAACATAATGCTTGATGCAGAAGAGAAGTTTAAGGATAAGGTGTTTGGATTTTTGGGTGGAACGCATTTAGGACCTGCATCAGAAAATCAGAGAAAAAAAACGATAGAAACTTTGAAAAAGATGGATCTTAGGGTTATGGGACCATCACACTGCACAGGGCTTCTTATGACTTCAAGGATGTACTGTGAGTTTGGCGATAGGGTTATATTTAACAATGTTGGAACCGTTACAATTATAGAGTGAGGTGAGATAATGCAGAGTATCAATTTTAATGGAGAGAGAGTCTATCCGAGTAAGGTTGTCTGCATAGCAAGAAACTATGTTGAGCATATAAAGGAGTTAAAAAACGAACCACCGGAGAATATAACGCTGTTTATAAAGCCAAATAGCTCGATTACAAATGAACTTGTTTTGCCTTCCTTTGGCAATTGTCATTATGAAGGTGAGATAGCCTTTGTTATTAAGGATGATAGGTTTGTTGGCGTTGGCTTTGGTCTTGATTTGACTTTAAGGGATATTCAGGGAAAACTGAAGGAGAAAGGTTTGCCCTGGGAGAAGGCAAAAGCATTTGATAAAGCTGCTGTTTTTGGTGATTTTGTTGAGTTTGGTGGTGATTTGTCTGATTTGAGTCTTGAGCTTTATATAAATGGCGAATTGAAACAAAAAGGTGGATATGATTTGATGATTTATAAGCCAGAGCAGGTGTTTGAAGAAGCAAGAAAATACTTTACATTTTACGATTATGACCTGCTTATGACGGGTACACCTAAGGGTGTTGGACCTTTTAGTAAAGGCGATGAGTTTGTTGGCAGGATTTTGTATAAGGGGGATGTTTTGGTTGAGAATAAATGGATAGCAAAATGAAAGACAAGAACCTTTACTTAAGTATAGGAGCCTTTTGGGTTTTGGTTTTTATTGTGTTTTTTGCTTCAGGATTCTATAGATATCATCAGTTTCAAAAATGGAAAGAGCATTCGTCTGTCTATTTTGTTGATAACTATCCAGCTATGACGACGCTTGATGCCTATTATTGGCTTAGGTATGCGAAGGAGTATAAAAATGGAACATACTATAAGGATGGCAAAGACAAACTTAGAGCTTATCCTGAAGGCACTGACAAACCAAAGCCTGTTCCTTTGATTAGCTTTATTATTGTCTGGATTTCAAAGATATTTGATAGCTCTATATATGTGAGCGGATTGATAATTATACCGCTGTTTGCGAGTTTGTTTATTATTCCTTTGGCTTTATATGGGTGGGAGATTGACACTCCAATTGCTGGTATTGTTGGTGGTTTTGTTGGTGCCTTTTCTTGGATGTATGCGATAAGAACCGCTATGGGTAGGGTTGATACAGATTTGCTTCAGTTGTTTTTCCTGTTTTCTGGCTCTCTGCTTCTGCTAAAAGTATCAAAAACACAGAATGAAAAGAGAAGGTATATTTACTCTGCTTTACTGGGTTTAAACTTTTTTCTATTTGGTTGGTGGTATGCACATTTTGGTATAGATTTGGTTTATCTTGTTGTCATGGTTTTCATGTTGGCTGTCAGACGAATAGGTTTAAAACAATCCGTTGTTTCTGTTATTCTGTTTATCCTATTCGCCAATCCTGTTTGGGTTTTTCACTCTCTTGGTGGTTTGTTTGATTTCGTATCGAGCTATGGTGAAGTTAAAACAGTTGGTAACGGTAATTTCCCGAATATACTTAAAACTATAACAGAAGCAGAACATATATCGGCTGCTAAGGTGTTATCATTTATTTTATCTTTTAAGGCTTTGAATGTTTTAGGTTTATTGTTTACTTTAGTTTTTCTTTTTAGTCTTAAGCTTGATGCTGTGCCGATTCTGCCTGTTTTTCTATTGGGCTTACTTGTTTTTAAAAGCTCAAATAGGCTTGTTATGTTTCTTGCACCGTTTATTGGTATAGGACTGGGTTTTGCAATGGATTTAACACTAAAAAGGGTGTTCAAAGAGTCAAAATTTGACTTGAAAGCAAAAAGTTCTATTGCGAGTTTTGCAGTTTTGCTTCTCATTGGTGCAATAGGTGGATTTACTGCTTATAAGTTTGTGCCAAGTCCATCTATTGCTGCTCCTATTGTTAAGTCTTTTGTCGATATAAAACATAGATTTGATAAAGGAGTTATATTTAGCTGGTGGGATTATGGGTATGCTATTGAAGATATTGATGGTTTTGCAACATACCACGATGGTGGTGTACATGGCGGTGCCAGAACCTATCTTGTTGCCAAAGCTCTAATAGGTGATAACCAGACACTAATGCACAATATAATCGCATTTATGGATGCAAATGGTGTCAAACCTATAACTGATGCTATAAAAGATAACAAAAGCGCATCTTATGCTGTGAAATTGGCTTTTAATTACGATAAGCCCATAAAGGATAAAGATAATTATGTTCTGTTTACTCAGGATATGATAGGCAAATATTATGCCATAAGCTATCTTGGAAGTTGGGATTTTGAAAAGAAGAGGTCTTACCCTGATGGTTTCTATGTGATAAATAGCTGTTATGGATATAAGAATGGTGTGTTTTTATGTAGACAGGGTAATATAGATTTGAAAAGCGGTGCTGTTGGTAATTTGAAGATAAAAAGATGGATTTGGGTTGTTGATGGTGTTGTAAAGCAGGAGAAAATTATGAGCCCTGAAGGTGTGAATGTTGAGATTTGTTTTGTGAAGAATAGAGAAGCTAATAAAATGGATTTTGTATTTGCCCTTGTTTGTGATGATAAGGTGTTTAGAAGTAATTTTAATAAGATGTTTATTCTGGGTGAGTATAATCATAAGTTATTTGAGGAGGTTTACAACAACTTTCCTTTTGCCCGTTTGTTTAGAGTGAAATAGTGCTTGTAAAAAGAGAGTGTTTTGTATATAAAATTTAGACCACGCACATCCCTTTAGAAAGGATGCCCTAAAAGGGTGCAAGGGATGGTGGTAATAAATCCTTTTAGTGGAGGTTTGAGAGTATGTCTTATGTTACGATGAAAGAGCTGCTTGAGGCGGGTGTGCATTTTGGCCATCAGACCAAGCGCTGGAATCCTAAGATGAAGCCGTTTATCTTTGCGGCAAGGAAAGACATTCACATCATTGATTTGCAGAAGACTATCGTTTATTTCGACAAGGCTTATGAGTTTTTGGAAGATGAAGCCGCAAAAGGCAAGACGGTGCTATTTGTCTGCACAAAGAAACAGGGTAAGGAAGATGTAAAGGAAGCGGCAGAGTCCTGCGGTATGCCCTATGTAAATGAGAAGTGGCTTGGTGGTCTTTTGACAAATTTTGCAACAATCCAGAAGAGCATTCAGAAGCTTGAAAGATTGGAAGAGATGGAAGAGACAGGCGAGATAGAAGCATATACCAAAAAAGAGCAGAAAATTTTGAGAAAAAGAAAAGAGAAGCTTCAAAAGTATCTAAGTGGCATTAGGGATATGAAGAATTTACCCGATATCTTGCTTGTTATTGATGTAAAAAGGGAAGAGCTTGCCGTAAAAGAAGCCAATAAGCTTGGCATTCCTATAGTTGCTTTAGTTGATACAAACTGTGATCCTGATCCGATTGATTATGTGATACCAGGCAATGATGATGCTATAAGGTCTATAAAACTGATTGTCTCAAGACTTGCTGAAGCAATAAAGAGCGGTAAAGCAAGATACGAAAAAGAGCTTGAATTAAAACAGGAAGAAGAGGCATTTGAAGAAGGCAGGGAAGAAAAATTAGAAGCAGAAGAGGAGGAAGAGTAATAATGGCACAGATTACAGCTGCAATGGTTAAGGAGCTGCGCGAGAGAACAGGCGCAGGTATGATGGCATGCAAAAAGGCACTTCAAGAGACAGATGGAGATATAGAAAAGGCTATAGATAAACTCAGAGAGATGGGACTTGCATCTGCCGCAAAGAAAGCAGGAAGAGAAGCAAACGAAGGCAAAATTACAAGCTATATACACGCTGGCGGCAAGATTGGTGTTTTGGTTGAAGTTAACTGCGAGACAGACTTTGTTGCGAATACAGACGATTTCAATCAGCTTTGCAAGGATATAGCTATGCATATAGCTGCTGCTGCTCCTCTGTATGTAAAAAGGGAAGATATACCAGAAGAAGAGCTGAACAAAGAGAAAGAGATAATGAAGGAGCAGCTAAGACAGCAGGGAAAACCTGAAAACATTCTTGATAAGATTGTTGAAGGTAAGATTGAAAAGTATTACGAAGAAGTATGTCTTCTTGAGCAGCCGTTTATAAAGGATTCTGAAGTTAAGATTAAAGATTTAATTCAGAATGCTATAGCAAAGCTGGGTGAGAACATAGTTGTTAGGAGATTTGCAAGATTCAAGATAGGTGAATAATCGATGAGCGAAAAACCTGTGTTTAAAAGGATTCTGTTGAAATTAAGCGGGGAAGCCCTGATGGGCTCCCTTTCTTATGGTATATGCGAAGAGACGATAAAAGAGATTGCCCAGCAGATAAAGGATGTAAGGGAGTTGGGCGTTGATGTTTGCACTGTTATAGGTGGTGGCAATATTTTCAGGGGCGTTAAGGGTGCAGCTATGGGTATGGATAGGGCAAGCGCTGATTATATGGGTATGCTTGCCACGGTTATAAATGGTCTTGCGCTTCAAGATGCACTTGAGAAGATGGGCGTGCAGACGCGTGTTATATCTGCTATCGAGATGAGAGAGATAGCTGAGCCTTATATAAGAAGAAGAGCACTAAGGCATCTGGAAAAGGGCAGAGTTATAATATTTGTTGCGGGAACAGGTAATCCTTATTTTACAACGGATACTGCTGCATCCTTAAGGGCCATGGAGATGGGTGCTGATGTTATACTGAAGGCGACAAAGGTTGATGGGGTTTATGATAAAGACCCAATGGTATATGCTGATGCAAAACGCATAAAAACCATCACATATATTGAAGTGTTGGATAGAAATTTGCGTGTTATGGACTCCACGGCTATATCGATGTGTATGGAAAACCAGATGCCTATAATTGTTTTCTCTATAAAAGAGTATGGTGCTTTAAAAAGGATTGTGCTTGGTGAGAACATAGGCACACTGGTTAAGTAAAAGAAGGAGGTGAAAACCATGGAGGCAGACGGCTTAGATAAAGTTCTCAAAGAGATGGAAGATAGCATGAAAAAAACCATATCGTCTTATAAAAAGTATTTGACGACTGTTAAAACGGGAAGGGCTCATGTCTCTATGTTTGAGAGTATTAAAGTTGAAGCATACGGCCAGCAGATGGCTATAAAGCAGCTTGCAACAATCTCGACTCCGGATGCGACAACAGTTGTCATTCAGCCGTGGGATGCATCTGTTATAAAGGAGATAGAGAAAGCGATTTTAAAAGCAAATATTGGTTTTACGCCGCAAAACGACGGTAAGACAATCAAGATAAACATACCACCTATGACAGAAGAAGACAGGAAGAAGGTTGTTAAGCTTTTAAAACAGGAGACAGAGAATTACAAGATTGCCTTAAGAAACGCAAGGAAGAAGGCTTTGAAGGTTGTTAAAGACCTTGAGAAGGATAAAATTATATCCGAAGATGAATCGAAAAAAGCCGAAAAAGAGGTAAAGAAGAAGTTGGACGATTACTCCAAAAAGATTGAAGAGCTATTGCAAGAGAAAGAGAAAGAGATAATAAACATCTGATGGATGAGAACTTTCCTTTTCATGTTGCCATCATCATGGATGGCAACGGCAGATGGGCTACATCATTGGGTAAGAAAAGAACATACGGTCATTACATTGGCTCAAAGGTTGTTGATGAGATAACAAAGGGTGCTGTAAAGCTTGGTATCAAATATTTAACCCTATACACATTCTCAACAGAGAACTGGAAAAGGCCAAAGAGTGAGATAAGATTTCTAATGGCTCTTCTTAAAACGCAATTGAGAAAGAAAGAGAAGCTATTTATGGACAATGGCGTTGCATTCTCAACAATCGGTGATATATCCGTATTTGACGAAAGAGTCAAAAAAGGCATTGAAGAGCTTAAAGAGAAGACGAAGAACAACAAAAAGATGAGATTAACACTTGCCCTAAACTATGGCGGAAAGCATGAACTAACACAGGCTGCAAAAAGATTAGCAGAAGATGTAAAGAGTAATAAGTTAAAAATAGACGATATGGACGAGAATACATTTGAGAGATACCTATACACTTACGATATGCCAGATGTTGACCTTCTGATACGAACAGGCGGTGAAAAAAGAATCAGCAATTTTCTTCTCTGGCAGTCTGCTTATGCTGAGTTTGTCTTTTTTGATAAATACTGGCCTGAGTTTACTGTTTCTGACCTTGAGACTGCAATAGATGAGTTTAAAAGACGCAAAAGAAGATTTGGCGGGTTGTGATAAAGCGCATAATTTCTGCAGCCATTCTTATACCTATTGTTGTATATGGCGTTTTAAAGGCTGATTTTTTTTATGTGAAGATTGTTTTGCTTTTTGTTGCATCTTTGGGTTATGCAGAGTGGATTGGTATGGATTCTAAGCCATTTGGCTTTAAGAAATCGCTGTATTTAAGTCTTTATTTTCTGCTTGCCTTCGTTTTTCTTTTTTATGGTGCATTTTTTAAAGAAGCCCTGTTTTTTGCATTTATAATGCATATGATTATAGGCTTTGGCTCTTTGAAAAATAGAAGTGTTCTTGAAGATTACTTCTATTTTGGCGGTATTCTCTATGTGTTTTTATACTTTTTTTCTGTTTATGTGATGGAGTTTGAAAATGGAAGGCTTCTGCTTCTTTTGATATTTGTCTCTATCTGGTCTGGCGATAGTTTTGCCTATTTTTTGGGTAAAAAATATGGAAAAAGAAAATTATCACCCACAATAAGTCCAAAGAAGACAAAAGAAGGTGCGTTAGCCGGTATTGTTGGTGGTGTTGTTTTGGGTGTTCTGTTTGGAGAAGCCATTGGAATTGGTATGTTTGATAGCTTTTTAGTTGCCTTTGTATCTAATATTGCTGGGATTTTGGGTGACCTTTCAGAATCGGTTATAAAGCGTTATTTTAACAAGAAAGACTCATCAAACCTGATTCCTGGACATGGTGGTGTTTTGGATAGATTGGATAGCTTTGCATTTGGCGTATTCTTTGTGTATCTGGTGTTGAGATGCAGAACCTTCTTGTTTTAGGCTCGACAGGTTCCATAGGCAGGAATACGCTTGATATAGTCTCAAGAACGAAAGAGTTTAATGTTGTCGGTTTGAGTTGTAAGAGCAATATCGATGAGCTGTCAAGACAGATAGAAAAGTTTAAGCCTAAGTATGTGTGTGTTGAAGATAGCAATTTGGCGGCTGTTGTTAGAGAGAGATTTAAAGATATAACCGTTTTTGAGAAAGAAGAAGGATTGATTGAGCTTGTCAGTCTTGAAAGTGTTGATTTTGTTGTAAATGCCATTGTTGGCTCTGCTGGACTTTCTCCCACATACTATACTCTGAAAAACTCCAAGAAGCTTGCGCTTGCAAACAAAGAGAGTCTCGTTGTTGCAGGCAGGCTTTTAAAAAAAATAGCAAATGATAATGGCATCGAGATTGTTCCTATAGATTCTGAACATTCGGCAATTTATCAGTGTCTTGAAGGCAAAAAAAAAGAAGAGATAGAAAAGTTGATTCTTACGGCTTCGGGTGGTCCTTTTCTTGATAAGGATTTTACTTCTGCGACGGTTGAAGATGCGCTAAGTCATCCAAACTGGGATATGGGTAAAAAGATTACGATAGATTCTGCCACGATGATGAATAAGGGTTTTGAGATAATTGAAGCGCGATGGCTGTTTGATATAAAGAGCATAGAAGTTGTGATTCATCCTGAAAGCATTATACACTCGGCTGTTGAGTTTGTTGATGGTTCTATCATTGCCCAGATTGCAGACCACGATATGCGTATTCCTATAGCGTATGCTCTCTTTAAGCCAAAAAGGGTTAGTCTGCCATTTAAGATAAGTCTTTCAGATGTAGGAAAACTCACATTTAGAAAGCCTGAGTTTGGCCGCTTTCCGACTCTTGAGTTTGCATTTGAAGCTTTAAGGAAGGAAGAGAAGAACTTGGGTCTAATTCTTAATGTTGCAGATGAGATAGCCGTTGAGAGTTTTTTGAAGGAGAAGATTAAATTTGTTGACATATTTAGAATTCTTGAGATATCTTTGGAGAAGTTTGAAGATAATTTGCCTTCTGAGATAGATGGGATAAAAGAGATGTTAAGGGATATAAAGGTTAAAGTGTTAGAGCTATTGAAAGATAGATTCTGGAGGAGTTAATGAACTGGATTTACGGTATAGCTGGGCTTGTTTTGATGGTTATCATACACGAGTTTGGACATTTTATTGTTGCAAGGATTTTGGGTGTTGGTGTTGAGCGTTTCTCTGTCGGGTTTGGCCCTGTTCTTTTTAAGATTAAACCAAAGAAGACTGAATATGCACTCTCTTTAATTCTGCTTGGTGGTTATGTGAAGCTAAAAGGAGAGAGTCCCAATGATGAGATTGAAGATACATCAGATGCCTTTTTTGCCCAGCCGTTGTGGAAGAGATTTCTGATTGTTCTTGCAGGACCTGTCTTTAACATAGCTTCGGCGGTTTTATTCTTTGCCCTTGCATACAATATAGGTATGGCTAAGCTTGCACCTGTTGTTGGTAAGGTGATGCCAAACAGCGAAGCTGCTAAGATAGGCCTTCAAAAGGGTGATAGGATTATTGCTGTAAACGGCATATCAGTTAAGAGTTGGGATGAGATGTCAAAGCTTATAAAGGCAAACCCAAATAGAAGGATTACAATCAAGATAAAAAGAGATGGCAAGATTATACAGATGAGTGCCACTCCTAAGGGTAAAAAGATAAAGGATATGCTGGGATATGAGCGCTTTGTTGGGCTTCTGGGTATTCTGCCTTCTGGTGATAGGGTGATAATCTCGTATCCTTTTTTGGAGAGCTTGGTCAAGGGAGCAGAGAGAACTGTCTATGTTGCAAAGGTTATGATTGTTGGACTTGTTAGGCTTATAGAAGGTGCGATACCGTCGAGTGAACTTGGTGGGCCTGTAATGATTGTTGACATAGCCGGTAGGGCTGCACAGTCGGGCATTAGCTACTTCTTTGCCTTTATAGCCTTGATAAGCATCAATCTTGGCATATTGAATCTGCTTCCTATACCTGTTTTGGATGGTGGGCATCTTATGTTTTACACGATAGAAGCAATAAGAGGCAAACCCGTGAGCGAAAAGGCGATAGAGAACTTCCAAAAGATAGGTATTGTTATACTGCTTGCACTGATGCTGTTTGCCTTTATGAATGATTTTAAGAGATATGGTGTATTTAAGTATGTGAAGGATAGAGTGGAACAGGTTAAATGATAAAGAGAAGAAAGACAAGACAGATTGATGTTGGTGGCGTTAAGATAGGTGGTGATGCGCCAATAGTTGTTCAGTCAATGACGAATACCGACACGCGCGATGTTGAAGCAACGCTTGAGCAGATAGAGAGATTGAAGGATAAGGGTTGCGAGATAGTGCGATGTGCCGTTATTGATGGAGATGCCGCAAGGGCTTTGAAGGAGATAAAAGCAAGAAGCCCGATACCCGTTATAGCTGACATTCACTTTAATTACAAACTTGCTCTGCTTGCAATAGAAAATGGTGCAGATTGTGTTAGGATAAATCCGGGCAACATAGGTTCTTTTGATAAGGTAAAAGAGATTTTAAAAGCTGCAGATGAGCATAATATTCCTTTAAGGATAGGTGTAAATTCTGGTTCTTTGGAGAAGGATTTGCTTGATAAGTATGGTTCACCTACAGATGATGCGTTGGTTGAAAGTGCATATAGATGGGTTAGAAGAATAGAAGATGCAGGTTTTGTGAATATGAAGATATCAATAAAATCTTCCGACCCGTTATCAACGATTGTCTGCAATGAGAAGATATCAGAGCTTATCGATTATCCGCTGCACATTGGTGTTACAGAAGCTGGCAGTTCAAAGGAAGGGATAATAAAGTCTGTCTCTGCTTTGGCTGTTTTATTAAGAGAAGGTATTGGTGATACGATAAGGATATCGTTGAGTGAGCCACCAGAAAACGAGATAGATGTCTGCTATGAACTGCTCAATGCACTTCATCTGAGAAAGAAAAGAACAATCGACTTTGTCTCATGCCCAACCTGTGGCAGAATAGAGATTGATTTAATAGCGCTTGTTGATGAGCTGAAAAAAAGGCTCTCACATATTAAAAAGCCTATCAAGGTTGCCGTTATGGGATGCGTTGTAAATGCACTTGGCGAAGCAAAGGAAGCCGATGTTGCTATAGCAGGCGGCAGGCATTTTGGTTTAATAATAAAGAAGGGAAAATTGCTAAAAAAGGTAAAAGAAGATAAACTGATAGATGAGTTTGTAAAAGTGGTGGAAGAGTATGCTGAAGAGATGGATTAGCGTTTTTTTGCCTGTATTTGTGGTGTTTTTGTTGTCCTTTTCTGCTTATGCAAAGCATGACAGTTCGTTTGTCGTGTATCACTATACGAAGGGCTATGTCGAGCTTTATAAGGGTGATTTTAAATCTGCCGCCGATGATTTGTGGCTTGTGTTTCCGTATATCATAGATAAAGAGTTTTACAATCAGCTTTCGGATATACTGGTTTATGGCGGTCAATACGATAAAGCACAGAAGGTTTTAAAGAAGGCTATAAAGGTTTATCCAAAAGAGAAGGAGTTTTATTACAAGCTGTTTGATATATACACAATAGAAGGCAAAACAAAGCAGGCTATGGAAGTAATGGCTAAAATAAAGGAGAGCTTTAAAAAGACACCTGATACGATAAAGAAGCTTGCGATTATGTATATGAAGTCGTCAAAATACAAAAAGGCATATAAGATTTTAAAGTATTATGTTGATAAAAAAGGCAAAAATGATGCATCGGCTCATTTTCTTCTTGCCAATGTCTGTTTAAAACTTAAGGATAAACAGTGTGTTTTGAAAGAATCAAAAATGGCATATCAGCTAAACAAGAATGTAAGATACGCTCTATTTCTTGCGGGTGTTTATGAGCAGTTTGGTATGTTTGATAAAGCTATTGAAGTTTACAAAAAACTGCCAGAAAATGCATTTATCGATTATGCTATTGCCAACGACTATTATCTGTTTGGAGATTTGAAAGGTGCAAAGCTTTTTTACTCTAAGGCGTTTAAGCTCTCAAAAAGAGTGGATTATCTTGAAAAACTCACCTTTGTTGATGTTAGGCTTAAAGATTACAGTGAAGTTGTCAATCTGTGTAAAGAGTATAAAAAATTTGTTGATGTGTCCGATAGGTTAAAGCTTTTCTGCGCTGTTGGTTTTTCAAGGCAGTCTAAATATGAGACTGCATTGAATCTTCTAAGTGGAATTAATCCTAAGGTGCCTTTTTATAAAGATGTGGTTTTGAATGAGATTTACTGCTATTTCAAGATGAAGGATTTTAGAAGGGTTGAAGATTTGCTTAAGAGCTTTGGCGATGTGGAGATGTATTTTTCAACTGTTGGCGAGCTGTATGTGAAAGATGGCAAGTTTAAGGATGGTATTGAACTGCTCTACGATGCACTGAAGAAGGCAAAAGATTTAAAAGAAAAATCAAATATTTATCTTTATATTGCCGATATCTATTACGATAAGCTTAAGGATAAGAGTAAAACTATTGAAACATTGAAAGAGCTTCTAAGGATAAATCCCAATTTTGCCGAAGGGTTAAACTATTTGGGTTATCTGTATATTGATGAAAATTTCAATGTTAAAGAAGGTGTTGAGCTTGTTAAGAAGGCTTTGAAGATAGATAAAAACAACCCTTACTATTTGGACAGCTTGGGTTGGGGCTATTATCGGCTGAAGGATTACAAAAAAGCTGAGTTTTACTTAAAAGAAGCTTTGAAGGGTTATAAAAAGAGTGAGAAGAAATCATTGGAGATAACACTTGAGCATCTATTGGAAGTTTATCTTAAAGAGAATGATAGAAAAGAAGCTTTAAAAACTGCAGAAGAGATACTAAAACTCAACCCTAACAACAAGAAGGCAAAGAAACTCTTAAAATCCCAATGAGAATTATTCTAATTGTTATGCTGGCCTTTTTTGTCTCATCATTTGCCTATAGTGGTTCTCTTCGCCTTGTAAAAAAGAATGGTGAAGTTGTCTATACAAACCTAAGCAGCAACCTGTTTTTTGCAAGGGCTTTTAGAGAAGCTTCATCAAAAAGCGAAGTTATGAAGCTTATAAAGAAGATATCAAAAAGGTATGGTGTAGATTATAAGCTCGTTGTTGCGATAGCTAAGATAGAATCGGATTTTGACGCCAATGCTGTCTCAAATAAGGGTGCAAAAGGCGTAATGCAGCTTATGGATAAGACGGCTAAGTTTTACGGTGTTGATGACCCTTATGATGTTGAGAAGAATGTTGAAGGTGGTGTAAGGTTTTTAAAACACTTGATAGAGAAATATCACGATGTTAAGCTTGTTGCTGCTGCATACAACGCAGGTGAGACGGCTGTTGATAGGTATAAGGGCATTCCGCCATACAGAGAAACAAGAAGGTATGTTGAAAAATTTTTGAGAGTGTATAACGGCAAGAAGGTTGTATATGTTGCAGACAAAAGAACAAAAAAACATATAAACAGATTGAGAAAAGTGGGCAATGTTTATACAAACATAGGATACAGCTTATGGTAAAGCATATTCCCAATCTTTTGTCTCTGTTTAGAGTGATTGATTTGATTGTTGTTATAGTTTTCTTAGAAAAAAGGATGCATCTTTGGGCTTTTGGTTTTTTTCTGCTTGGGATTTTGAGTGATGTGCTTGATGGTCATATAGCAAGAAAAAACAAAGCCGTAAGCAAGATAGGAAAGATTTTAGACCCACTTGCGGATAAGGTGCTTGTTGTTGGTGTATTGATAGCGCTTGTTAAGATCATGGATGTGCCTTACTGGATGGTTATTGTGATTGTATTTAGAGAGTTTGCTGTGACGGGTTTAAGGGTTGTTGCGGCAAGTGAGAATGTTGTGATTGCAGCGAATGTCTGGGGAAAGCTCAAAACAACATCCCAATTTGTGGCTTTGAGCTTGTTGATTTTAGGTTTTAGAACTGTTGGCGTGTATGCACTTCTGTTTGCTGTGATTATGACGGTTATCTCTGGTTATCTCTATTATCATGAATACTTTAAGGATAGGGATGTCTTCGCTTAAGAAGTTTCTTAATATGATAAAATTTGAGCATACGATATTTGCTCTGCCATTTGCGTATGTTGGTATGATTATGGGATTTGAGAATGGTTTCTCTTTTAAAGTGGCTTTACTTGTTACGATTGCTATGGCTTCAGCAAGAAGCACGGCTATGGCTTTGAATAGGATCATAGATTTAAAATACGATGCTTTGAACGAAAGGACAAAAAACAGAGAATTACCATCTGGAAAGATAAAGCTTAGGGATGCGTATATTTTTACATTTGTATCTGTTGTTATATTTGAGCTTTCTGCTTATCTGATAAACGATTTGGCGTTTAAACTCTCTCCTGTTGCTCTGTTTTTTCTTATCACATACTCATACACAAAGCGTTTTACATCCCTTTGTCATCTCTATCTTGGCGCAACCGATGCCATAGCACCGCTTGGTGGCTATGTAGCTGCAAGTGGAAGATTGGATGCACCTATCTGGCTGCTTGCTGGGTTTGTTATGTTCTGGATAGCAGGCTTTGACATACTCTATTCACTTCAAGATAGGGAGTTTGATAAAGAGTATGGGTTGCACTCTATACCTGTAAGTTTTGGTATCAATGGTGCTTTATGGACAGCAAGACTGTTTCATTTAATAGGTTTTGGTTTTCTTATTCTTAGCATGATTAAGTTTAATTTAAGTTATGTATCGTTTGTTGGAGCTTTGATTGTCTCTGTTTTGCTTTTTGTTGAGCATAAGCTTGTTGACCCAAATGACCCTAAGAAGATTAACCTTGCCTTTTTCAATATGAACAGTTATATTAGCATTGTATTATTCTTTACATTTTTGGTAGGTAAGTGTTATGGATGATGAGAAAAGAGGGTCAAGAAGGATAAGAAATAGGGTTTCCTTGTTTTATAGGTGTGTGGGTGAAAATGAGTTGGAAGATGTGAAGGATGAGATTTATCATACAGTTGAACCTGAAGATTCGTTTAGTTTTTTTATGTCTTTAAATAGGCTTGATTCGAGTTTTGACAATTTGAACAAGGCTTTTGTTCTTATGATGAAGCAGATGGATGCAAAACTCAACTATATCATCGATTTGTTAAGAGGAGGCGATGAGTTTGACGAGCTTAAGGGATTTAGGCAAACATATAGCTGTGATATATCAAGTGGTGGTATCTCTTTTATTACAGAGAATAGCTGTAAGATTGGCGATAAGGTATTTATGAAGATATTTTTGCCCATTGCAACACACTATACAATTAGGGCTTTGGGCGAGATTGTTGGTGAGAGCAAAAGGGATTCTAAGAATTGCTATAGCGTTGAATTTACCGACATAACAAACCAGAATAGGGAACTGATAATACACTATATGATATTTGTTGAAAGAAAGATGGCAAAGGATAGACTGAATGAGTAGTTTTTGGATTTTGCAGATAATATTTGACCTTGCCGTTGCGGGTTATATTCTTGCAACAAAGTATTTTGAGAAGAAGGAGAAGGAGAGTCTTTTAAGGTTAATAGAGAGTTTGCGCAACTTGGTTGAGAAGCAGAAGCAGTTAATAGACATAGCAAACTCAAGAATAAACGAGCATCAGGATAGACTGGCAAGGATACTTGAAGATATAAGAAAGAAAAATATGCTTCTGACTGAACTTTTGACCACAATAAAGAACAAGAGTTATGAAGATGAGATGAAGCTTGAAATAATAAGGTTAAAAAACAGTGGTAAGAGTGTTGATGAGATAGCAAAAAAGCTTAAAATGAGCAAAGGTGAAGTTGAATTAATTTTAAAACTATACGAGGGGGAATAGGTAAATGAAAAAGGTCGAAGCTATTATTAAACCTTTTAAACTGGATTCCGTTAAAGAAGGTTTGATGGAACTTGGGATAAAAGGTTTGACTGTTAGTGAAGTTAAAGGATACGGAAGACAAAAAGGGCATACAGAGATTTACAGGGGGGCAGAATATGTTGTAGATTTTTTGCCCAAGGTGAAGATAGAAGTTGTTGTTGAAGATGAAATGGTTGAGCCTGTTATTGAGAAAATAATTGAAACTGCAAAAACGGGTAAGATTGGCGACGGTAAGATATTTATAATCCCGATAGAAGAAGCGATAAGGATAAGAACATCTGAAAGAGGCAAAAACGCCATCTAAATGGATGATTTCAAAGAAGTCAAAAAGAGAGAAAAAGAGAAGCTGTTTGAAAAACTCAAACAGTGCAACAGATTAAGAAAAAGGGTAAGGTATGTAGTCAAAGCTCATACCGATTGGGTTGATAAGATTCTTATCGAGTATTTAAATAAATTTAACCTTCCCAAGAAGTTTACCGTTTTGGGTGTAGGTGGTTACGGTAGAAGGCAACTCAATCCGGCTTCCGATATAGATATTCTAATACTATCCGAAGAAAAGGGCGATAGATTTGAAGAACTTGTGAGGGGGATTTACGACCTTTTCTATTTTTTAGGGTATGAGTGTTCTGTCGGTTTTAGAAGTGTTGATGAGACTATAGAAGATGCTCTGAGAGACGATACGATAATGACATCGCTTTTAGATGCTCGTTTTATCTATGGTGATAGGTCTTTTTTTGATAGGTTTAGCAGTCTATTTTTTAACGATATTGTCAAGAAGAGTAAAGAAGGCTTTATTGAGAAAAAGCTTGAGTATATGAAATCAAGGTATGCAAAATATGGCAATACAGTTTTTGTGCTTGAGCCCAATGTGAAGGAAGGTGTTGGTGGTTTAAGGGATTATCATACGCTTATCTGGATATCGAAGGTTTTGTATGGCTCAAAGAGTGCTCTTGATATGAAAAGAAAAGGTATTTTGCAGATAGACGATTATGGAAGGCTTAGAGATGCGCTCTATTTTTTGTGGCAGGTTAGAAACGCTCTGCATTTTGAGAACAAGAGAAAAAACGATATTCTGTATTTGGATATGAGAGAGAAAATAGCCCAGGATTTGGGTTTTGTCTCAAGCAACAGGTTTTCATCTTCGGAAAGACTGATGAGACGCTATTATTATAACACACGCAATATGGAAAGGGTTGTAAACACATACATAAATAGTTTTATCAATAAAGGCAGTGAGAATAAGCCATTTTTTTATTTGGACGAGACGGTTAAAAGCAACGGAGAACTGGATGTTGAAAAGGAGTTAGACTTCAGACAGCTTCTGTTTCTCTTTTACTATTCTGCTCTTTACTCTAAGGATATATCTGTTGACACACTTAGAAAGGTAAAAGGTTTGCTTCAGTTTGTGTCAAAGTTTAGGTCTGATAAGACATTTGCGTTTGTGTTTAAAGATATCTTATCTTTAAATCAGCCAATAACGAAAACGATAAGGATAATGCATGAAGTTGGATTTCTGGATAGGTATATACCTGAGTTTGGCAATGTCTGTTGTTTAACCGAAGATAGCCTTTATCATAAATACACAGTTGATGAACACTCTATTCAGGCTTTGGGATATCTTGATGAGCTGTATGATTATGACGTGCCAAAGACTTTTGTTATGAGACTTGCCCATATATGGAAGAACTTAGAGCCGTTTGATAGGTTGGCTTTGAGATTGGCTGTTTTGCTGCATGATATAGGCAAAGTCGAAAAAGAGCACCATGAGATAGTCGGTGCACAGATGGTTGATAGAATTGCAAAGCGGCTGAGATTGGGCAAAAGCCTGAAAGAGAAGGTTGAGTTTTTGGTGAGATATCATTTGCTTATAAGCAGGATTGTATCAACGCTTGATATTGAAGACCCAAAGACGCTTGAAGATTTTATGAAGATAGTTGATAGCAAGGATAAACTCAATCTGCTTATGCTTTTAACTTATGCTGATATGAAAGCCGTGAACGACAATGTGTGGACTTCGTGGAAAGAGACGCTAATTGAGACTATCTATCTTAAGGCAACCTATGCGTTTGAGAATAAGAATTACGACGAATATCTAAGGCTTAATGCACTTGATTCGAAGAGAAAGATTAAGGCTATTTTAGGTGAAGCTTATGTTGGGCTTGTAGATGAGTTTCCAGATAATATATTTAATGATATTGATTTTAAAAGCATGGCGATATACATTAGAGACATAAAAGATACATCAAGAAATGTGTTTGTATATAAGGAGTCAGAAGAGCTCGGAAAAATTGTTGTTTATTACGATAATAAGTTTGGCTTTTTTAACACAATAAGCGGGATACTTGCTTGTCTTGATATAAACATAATAACGGCAAAGTCTTACAATCTTTATTCTACTAAAATTGTTGATATATTTAGAGTAAAGTTTAATGCTGACCATAGTGTAGATGACTATATAATAGAAGATATGCTTGCCGCTGTTGAATCGGGCAAGATGGATATAGAGAAGTGCATGGATGAAAAGAAGGGAAGATTCTTAACAAGGCTTGAAAAAGCTAAGATTGAGATGTCTCTTCAAAATGTAAATGTAATTGTTGATAACAATATCAGCGATTTATATACTGTTGTCAGGATATACGCACCAGACCGTATTGGTTTGGTTTATTACATAACAAAGGTGTTTAAAGAGTTCAGGTTTCAAGTTGGTATGTTTATTCTTGACACAAAAGGCACTATGGCTGTCGATACCTTTTATGTTGTGGATGAGAATTTTAGAAAGATTTACTCCCAAAAGCTTGTTGAACTTCTAAAGAGTAAATTGTATGAGGTTCTCATTTGAGAAAAGAGCCTATTAAAGTAAGCGATATATCTAAGGTTATACCGATTGGTCAGAAAGTTATGGTTTATGTTCAAGAAGGTAATTTTCAAGGCACATACTCAAGTTTCATTTACGATATAGATGAATCTAAAAATATTTATATCTCTATGCCAACAAATGAGAATGGACTTAAAGCCGTAGTAAGAGAAGGCGAAAAGTTGGAAGTCAGCTTTGTTGATAGGCGTGGTTTCAGGATTGGTTTTACATCGAAGCTTAAAGAGATTCTCAATAAAGACGGACAGGTTATATACAAGCTTGATAAACCAACTTCGTTAGCAAGGGTTGAATTAAGGGAAAACTTTAGAGTTCCTGTTTTAATAGAAGCATCCTTTTATGCATTTAAAAACGGAAAGATAGAAAAAGCAAAAGGAACAATTTTGGATATAAGTGCAGGCGGCGTTAGATTGTCAACCGATATAGAGCTTGAAGTGAGGGATAAGCTGTATCTTGAGTTTGACTTGGGTGGAACAAAATTGGAAGAGATAGAAGCAGAAGTTGTAAGGAAGGCGATAACAGGAGAAGAAGGCGTAAATCATTATGGATTGCGTTTTACGGATTTGTCCAAGGATGAAGAAGATATGATAATCAAGTTCTGTTTATCAAAGCAGCTTGAACTTGCAAGAAAGATGCGTGGTTTGGAGTGAGATGTGGATGTATCAAGACTGAAAGAAGCAAGAGTTGCCGTTGTTGGTGATTTAATCTGTGATAAGTATGTTTTTGGCAAGGTTGAAAGGATATCTCCCGAAGCACCTGTGCCGGTTGTTAGGGTTGAAAAAGAGAGCTACTTTTTGGGTGGTGCATCAAATGTTGCCTTGAATCTTAAGAGTCTTGGTGCGACTGTTAGGCTGTTTGGTGTTATAGGTAATGACACATGCGGTAAGCGTCTGTTGAATATGATTAGGGAGAGCGGCATAGAGACCAACGGTGTGCTTGTGCTTGATGATAGACCGACAACGCTTAAGACTCGAGTTATAGCTCAGTCTCAACAGATTGTTAGGTTCGATAGAGAGAAGATTTTAAAGATAGATAAGAAGGTTGCCTTTGAGATAGCACGGATGGTTAAAGAGAGCGGCGTTAATGCTGTTATTGTCTCTGATTACGGAAAGGGCGTTGTTAGTGAGTATCTGATTAAATCTATTGTTGAGTTGGGTGTTTTTGTTGCTGTTGACCCTAAGATTAAAAACGCCTATGCCTATAAGAATGTCAACATAATAACACCAAATTTAAAAGAAGCAGAAGAGATAAGTGGCGTTGAGATAGATGCTTTTGTAAATGGCATTGAGCTTGCAGCAAAGAAGATAATAAAAAAGACAAACTGTGAGTATCTGCTTATAACTCAGGGCGAGAAGGGTATGAGCTTGTTTGATAAAAGCGGGCTTATCATGTATCAGCCATCAAAAGCTAAGGATGTATATGATGTGACAGGTGCTGGAGATACTGTTATAGCGACTTTGACAGCTTCTGTATCTGCCGGTTTTGATATAAAGGATGCTGTGAAGATATCTAATGCTGCAGCTGGTGTCGTTGTTGGTAAAATGGGAACGGCAACCGTTAGTTTGAATGAGCTAAAAGAAGCGCTATGAGTGTTGCTATCTTGATACCTGCACGATATTCATCAAGCAGGTTTGAAGGAAAGGTGCTTGCAAGGATTGGCTCAAAGACGATGGTTAGAATGGTGTATGAAGCGGTTAGAGAGTCTAAATATGCCGATTTTGTGGCTGTTTTGACTGATGATAGGCGCGTTGTTGATGAAGTCAACTCATTCGGTGGCAGTGTGTTTGAAGTAAAGGGCAATTTTAACAGTGGCACGGATAGAATAGCTGCTTTTGTCAAGAATAACAGGTTTGATTATATTGTGAATATGCAGGCTGATGAACCGTTGATTGATGCAGATACTGTTGATAGGCTTATAGAGTGTATCATGGATAGCAACTCAGAGATGGCGACACTTGTATCTAAGGCAAAAGAAGAAGAGCTTGATGATAAGAGTGTTGTAAAGGTTGTTGTTGATAATGATGGATATGCACTTTACTTTTCGCGCAGCAGAATACCGTTTAACAGAAATCCGTTTGATGGGTATTTGAAGCATGTTGGTATATACGCTTACTCGTTTGATGCTTTGATGAAGTTGAGCTCTTTGACTCCTTCTTCGCTTGAGCTTGCTGAAGGACTTGAGCAGCTAAGGGCACTTCAAAATGGCATTAGGATAAAAACCTGTATGACGGATAAGTTTTTGATAGGTGTTGATACAAGGGAAGATTTAAAAAAAGTTTTAAGATATCTGGAGATAGACGATGGCTAAAGCTAATGTTGTTTTGGGTGTAACTGCGAGTATAGCCATATACAAGGCTTTGGAAGTGTTAAGCATCTTGAAGAAAAGGGGATATGCTGTAAGGGTTGCAATGACAGAAGAAGCTCAAGAGATGATTTCACCTGTTGTTTTTGAAGCTTTGACGAATGCCGAAGTTTATACAGATGTTATGGAAGAGATTGAAAGCGACGATACAAACATTACGCATGTTGCTTTAGCAAAGTGGGCTGATGTGTTTGTTGTTGTTCCTGCAACTGCTAATATTATCGCTAAAATGTCTTATGGTTTTGCAGATGACCCTGTCAGCATAATTGCCCTTACGACAAAGGCTCATAAAATCATAGCGCCTGCAATGAATACAGATATGTATCTAAACCCAATTGTTCAGAAGAATCTTGAAATCCTTAAGGAGAACGGTTTTGTCATTGTTGAGCCGATTGATGGTGAGCTTGCATGCAATACAAAGGGCGTTGGACATATAGCTTTATGTGAAGATATAGTTGATGTTATTGAATCTTCGCTCTATTTTAAACATTTCGAAGGCAGAAAAGTGATTATTACTGCAGGCCCAACGGCTGAGCCTATAGACCCTGTAAGGTATATAACAAACAGGTCAAGCGGCAAGATGGGTTTTGCTTTGGCTAAGATGGCAAAGTTTATGGGCGCAGATACGACGCTTATTACAGGGCCTGTCTGTTTGAGAGAACCCTACGGCGTAAAAAGGATTGATGTTGAAAGGGCAACCGATATGCTCGATGCTTTAAAAAGGGAGATATCAAAAGCAGAAGGTGAGATAATCCTTATAATGGCTGCAGCTGTTGCCGATTTTAAGCCAAAGGAGTATAAAGAGAGCAAAATAAAGAAGAGTGGCAGTGAGTTTGTTTTAGTGCTTGATGAGAATCCAGATATAACGGCTGAGATTAACAGGTTTGCCAAAGAGAATGATAAGAATCTAATAATTGTGGGATTTGCCGCAGAGACGAATGATTTGATTGAGAATGCTAAGAAAAAGATAGAGAAAAAAGGGCTTGAGTTTATAGTGGCAAACGATGTTTCAAGGAGTGATATAGCTTTTGGCAGTGATGATAATGAAGTTATTTTGATTTATGCAAATGGAAAGCGGGAGAAGATAAACAAGGCTTCAAAAGAAGAGATAGCCTTTGAGATTTTGAGGAGGCTAATTTGATTAAAATAAAAAATAGAGAAGATATAAATGGTATAGCCGACTTTTTAAAAAGCAGAAGGCTTGACTTTGCAAAGTTTGAAGATACCGTTAAAAGAATAATCGAAGATGTGAAAAATAAAGGCGATAGTGCTCTTTTTGAATATACGAGGCGGTTTGATGGTTTTGATGCAAACAAAGAGAGTATCATTGTAAAGCAGAGAGAGATAGAAGAAGCCAAAAATTTTATACCTGATGAACATAAAGAGATAATCAAGTGCGCAGCAGAAAGAATTGAGAAGTTCCACAGGGCTTTTTTGCCTAAGTCTTCGTTTGTTGAAGAAGATGGTGTTATTTTGGGCAATAGGGTTACACCTGTAAGTTCTGCTGGTTTGTATATACCGGGCGGTAAGGCTGCCTATCCTTCGACGGCTTTGATGACGATTATACCTGCAGTTGTTGCAGGTGTTAAAAATATTCAGATTGCAACACCATCAAAGGGCGGAGAAGCCAATCCCTATGTGCTTTATATTGCAGACCTTTATGGCATAGAGAAGGTTTATAAAGTTGGTGGTGCTCAGGCTATAGCTGCTTTTGCATACTCAACTGAGACTATAGAGAAGGTTGATGTTGTTGCAGGCCCGGGCAATATCTATGTTGCCATTGCCAAAAAGCTTGTGTTCGGTGATGTTGGTATAGACTCGATAGCAGGCCCATCAGAAGTGATGGTTGTTGCTGATGAAAGTGCAAATGTTGAGTATATAGCGAAAGACTTGTTGTCTCAGGCTGAGCACGACGAGATGGCTGGCTGTTTCTTTGTTGGGTTAAATGAGAAACTAACACTTGAAGTTGAAAGAAGGTTTTTTGAGCTTTCAGAAGATAATCCAAGGGCAGATATAACCAAAGAGTCGGCAAAGAATGCATTTTTTGCTTTTGTTGAAGATATTGAGCTTGCAGCTGAACTAGTTGATTTAGTTGCACCTGAACATCTTGAGATTCAGCTTGAAGAGCCTTATCTGTTCATAAATCGTATAAGGAATGCAGGTGCGATATTCGTAGGAGAGTTTACACCAGAGCCTATCGGTGATTATGTTGCAGGCCCTAATCATACGCTTCCCACTTCCCAAACGGCTCGCTTCTTCTCGCCGTTGTCATGCGAAACATTCATGAAGAAGAGCAGTCTGTTGCACTTCAGTAAAAAGGGTTTTCTTAAGGTTGCAAAATGTGCTTCTGAATTTGCAGAGATAGAAGGCCTATTTGCCCATAAGGGTTCAATAGATGTCAGATATAAATATAGTTAAGCCCACCTTAAACGATGTTGACGATATTTATAAGCTTGTTTCATATTTTGCCAAAAAAGGTGATATACTTGCAAGGAGTAAAGAAAACATAGCAGAAAGAATAAGGGAGTTTCAATGCGCTAAGGGGAATGGAAATGTTATAGGTATAAGCAGTTTAAGAATTTTTTATCCACATCTTGCTGAAATAAGGAGTATAGCAATAGATGAGAATTATCAGAACATGGGTATAGGTAAGATGCTTGTTAGTGCCTGCATAGAAGAGGCCAAGAGATTAGGTGTTAAGAATGTTTTTGCTTTGACATTTAAGAAGGAGTTTTTTCTAAAATTAGGCTTTAAGCCAATAGATAAAAAAGAGTTGCCGTCAAACAAAATTTGGGAAGATTGCATAAATTGTCCGCTATTTCCTAACTGCAAGGAAGAAGCTGTAATATACTCTCTTTATTAAATTTCTCTTAACATATCTGTTTTTCTCATAAATGTGTGATAATTGACAAAAATTTTACAATTTTATATTATTTGTTTCCAAAGTTTTTTAAGGAGGCAGACAAAGTGAAATGGATGAAGAACTTAAAAGAGTATGTTCCACCTTCTTTTATAGTAGAAAGGGATGATTATAGATGTATTAGATGTAAAGCATGCGTTGAACAGTGTTCATTTGGGGCAACATTTTACGATGAAGATGAAGACAGGGTGTGGAACTGGAATGCTAAGTGTGTTGGATGTAATAGATGTGCTGCGATATGTCCTACAGAAGCTATAACGATTAAAAGGTCTGCTCCCACATATAGGTATAATCACAACTGGAACACGCATATAGATGGGTTGAAGAAAAGAGCCATATTTGGTGGAACACCAGTCGTTTCTATGGGAAACGATAAGCCATATCCTATTTACTGGGACCACATGCTTCTTAATGCTTCTCAGGTTACAAACCCTTCGATAGACCCTTTAAGGGAACCGATGGAGTTAAAGACATTCTTGGGAAGAAAACCCGCTAAAATAGAAGTTAGTGATGATGGATTGAAAACTCGCCTTGCTCCACAGCTTGAACTTGAAGTGCCTATTATGTTTGCCGCAATGAGCTATGGCGCTTTGAGTTATAATGTTATTGAAGCATTGGGAAGGGCAGCAAAATACATGGGCACATACTATAACTCTGGAGAAGGTGGTTTGAATAAAGACCATTACAAATTCAAAGGGAATATAATTGTTCAGGTTGCTTCTGGAAGGTTTGGTGTTCATAAGGATTATTTGGATGTTGGAAGTGCCATAGAGATTAAAATAGGTCAGGGTGCAAAGCCGGGCATCGGTGGTCATCTGCCGGGCGAAAAGGTTTCTGAAACGATTTCTGAGACAAGAATGATGCCTAAAGGCTCTGATGCTTTGTCTCCTGCTCCACATCATGATGTCTATTCAATCGAAGATTTAAGACAGCTCATATTTGCTTTAAAAGAAGCAACAGAATACAAAAAACCAGTTGCTGTAAAGATTGCGGCTGTTCACAATGTTGCAGCAATTGCAAGTGGTATAGCAAGGGCAGGTGCAGATATAATTGTAATTGATGGATTCAAAGGCGGAACAGGTGCATCACCACAGGTTATCAGAGATAATATCGGTTTACCACTTGAGATTGCTTTGGCTGTTGTTGATGAAAGGCTGCGTTCAGAAGGCATCAGACAGGATGTCTCTATTGTTGCAAGTGGCGGTATAAGAAACTCGATGGATGTGGTAAAGGCGATAGCTTTGGGTGCAGATGCCGTTTACATAGGAACGGCGGCTTTGATTGCCATAGGTTGCACAATGTGTCAGCAGTGTCATACCGGTAAATGTGCATGGGGAATCTCAACCCAAGACCCGCATCTCTCAAAAAGGGTTAATCCAGACATTGCAAGTAAAAGGCTTATAAATCTGCTTGAAGTGTGGGCACTTGAGATAAAAGAGACAATGGGTGCTATGGGTATAAATTCAATAGAGTCCCTAAGAGGCAACAGACTCAATCTTCGCGGCGTTGGTCTTAACGAGAAAGAATTAGAAATACTTGGCATCCTGCCAGCTGGAGAGTAAGGAGAAGGTATCGATGAAAGTGGTAAAGATAAAGGAAGATAATTGTGTTTACTGTCATTTGTGTGAAGTTGCCTGCATTGTTGAACACTCTCAATCAAAGGACATAATAAAGGCATTCAAAAGAGAAGAGCGTCCTATAGCTCGCTGCAGCGTTGAGTTTAACTATCCAGTCTCTTTGAGTGTAATGTGCAGACACTGTGATGATGCACCGTGTATGGAAGCCTGTCAAAATGGTTCTATGCACAGAGATGAGCGTGGCTATGTTGTTGTTAATCCGGATACATGCGTTGGTTGTTGGATGTGTATAATGGCGTGTCCTTACGGTGTTATAAAAAGGGATACACGCAGGGAAGTCTGGGGTCTGTCAACGAAGTGTGATTTGTGTCCAGATAGGGAGATTCCGGCCTGCGTTGAAGCATGTCCAAATGAAGCTTTAACTTTCGAAGAACTGTAAGGGGAAGGATATGAGAGTTGTAATAGTGGGAAACTCTGTAGCAGCTATAAACGCTATAGAAGCTATAAGAGAGAAGGATAAGATTTCAAAGATTACAGTTATATCAGATGAGAATTATAGGGCTTACTCCCATCCTTTGTTGCCCAATCTTGTTATAGGAGAAGTAAGCAGGTCTGAAGAGAGATTCTATTACAGAAAAAAGGATTTTTACGAGAAGAACAAAGTTGATACGCTGCTGGGTAAAAGGGTTGTAAAAATTTTGCCACAGCAGAAGCAGGTGGCTTTGGAGAGTGGTGAGAAGATAGAGTATGATAAGCTGCTTATAGCCTGTGGTGGAAGGCCTATAAAACCACCTATGGAAGGGCTTGAACTTGAAGGTGTCCATACGCTTACGAATATAAAAGCCGCAGACGAGTTGAGAAAAGATTTGAAGAATATAAAGCAGTGCGTTGTCATTGGTGGTGGACTTATAGGAAGCAAAACTGCTGAGAAGCTTGCTAAGAAGGGCATAAAGGTTACGCTTGTTGAGTTGATGAGACGGGTTTTGTATCCCGTTTTAGATGATACGGCCGCTGATTACATTCATAAAGAGCTTAAATCATTAGGTGTTGAGCTTGTGCTAAACGACTCTGTAAGTGCTATCTTAGGCGATAAAAGAGTTAAAGAAGTTGAGTTAAAAAGCGGTAAGAAGATAAAGACAGACGGTGTTGTTGTTGCTGTTGGTGTTGCACCTAATATGGATATGGCAAAGGATGCCCAATTAGAAGTTAATAAAGGTATCGTTGTAAACGATTTTATGCAGACATCCGATGAGAACATATTTGCAGCCGGTGATGTTGCAGAAGCATACGATATGGTTTTGGGGGTAAAAAGGCCTATACCTATTCTGCCTTTAGCGGCAAGGCAGGGTAGAGTTGCAGGCCTAAATATTCTCGGCAGCGATGTGAAGTATAAGGGTGGATTTGCTATGAACTCAATCACCATAGGAAAAGTCAGTTTTATCTCTATGGGTATCATTGATTCAGATGAGCTTGAAGTTTTGAAGATTAAAAAGGATGGAGAATATAGAAAGTTTTTGATAGATGACGATAACAGGCTAAAGGGTATGATTCTTGTTGGAAATATAGAGAAGGCGGGAATGTTTAACTGGATGATACAGAATAAGTTGGATGTGTCTTGGATGAAGGATACATTCCTAAATAGTGACTTTGGATGGAAGTATTTTAATAAAGCCTTTAGGGTTTTAAGGCTGGATAGAAAAATAAAATAGGGTGGTTGAGATGGAGCTTGTTAAGGATATATCGGGTTGTGGTATAGCTGGATTTATAAATACTGATGGTGAGCGTATCTCAGGGACTGATATAGTTGATGCTATTACGCTAATGAGAGATAGGGGAAACGGACTTGGTGCTGGTTATGCAGCATACGGAATTTATCCCGATTTTAAGGATTTTTACGCTTTACACATTATGTATGACGATGAGTATGCAAGAAAGAAAACAGAAGAGTATCTTGAGAGAAAGGTTCATATAGAGCAGCATGGCGGTCTTCCTACAAGGCCGATAAAGAAAAAAAGACCGATATTCTTTGTCTATTTTGTTCAACCACGAGAACAGAGCACCAAGGGAGAGAGTGAAGAGTTTAGGCTTGAAGAGACAGATGAGTTTATATTTAAGCTTGTTATGTTTATAAACGAGAATATAGACGGTGCATTTGTTATATCAAGCGGCAAGAATATGGGTGTTTTTAAGGGCGTTGGTTTTCCCGACGAGATAGCAAACTTCTTTAGGGTTGATGAGTATAAAGCGTTTTGTTGGACTGCTCATAACAGATTCCCAACAAACACGCCCGGATGGTGGGGTGGTGCTCATCCGTTTTCATTACTTGGATGGAGTGTTGTGCATAATGGCGAGATATCATCCTATGGTGCAAACAAACGCTATCTTGAGATGTTCGGCTATAAATGTACTCAAAAAACAGATACGGAAGTTGTCGCATACCTTTTGGATTTATTGATAAGAAAACATGGTTTGTCTTTGCATACTGTTGCCAAGATATTTGCTCCACCGTTGTGGAGCGAGATAGAGATAATGGATGAGAAGGATAAAGAGCTCTATACAGCTTTAAGAGCGGTTTATGGCGGTGCGATGCTTAATGGACCATTTTCAATAATAGTTGGATTTAGAGGCGGTATGTTTGGTCTAAACGATAGGATAAAGCTAAGGCCGCTTGTTGTGGCAAAGAAAGGCTCAAATGTTTATATGGCGAGTGAAGAGTCGGCAATAAGGTTCATAGCAGACGATTTGGACGAGATATACATGCCAAAGGCTGGCGAACCAGTGATAGCTATGCTGAGCGATGAAGCTTATCAGAAGGTTTATGGCACAAAGGAGAGAAGCTATGTATGAGATAGATGCAAAAGGTGTTTATTATAAAGATTTAAACGAGCAGATAAGGGAAGCGATAAGAAACCACAATAGAGACATTGTTTTGCATAATGTTTGTGGCCAGTATTACATAGGTTGTGGTTTAAACGATAAGGATGTGAAGATAACGATAAATGGTGTGCCTGGCAATGATTTGGGTGCCTTTATGAATGGGCCTACGATTATTGTTAATGATGATGCTCAAGACGGTGTTGGCAATACAATGAATGGCGGTAAGATAGTGATTTATGGCAATGCTGGTGATGTTGTGGCATACAGTATGCGTGGCGGTAAGGTGTTTATAGAGAAAGATGTTGGATATAGGGCCTGTATTCACATGAAGGCATACAAGGAGATGAACCCGACGGTTGTTATAGGTGGATGCTCTGGTGCCTTTATGGGCGAATATATGGCGGGTGGAACACTGATTCTTCTTGGTTTAACCAAAAAGGAAGATAAACCCATAACCGGTGTTTATCTTGCAACAGGTATGCACGGCGGTAAAATATTTATAAGAGGCAAAGTGCCTGAGCATCTTCTGTGGAAAGAAGCTGTAATGGTTGAACCAACTAAAGAGGAATTTAATAAAATTGAAGAAGAAGTTAAAGAATTTTGCAATCTTTTCAAAATTGATTATAATAGAGTTATGGAAGAAGAGTTTGTAAAGGTCGTCCCGAAATCGACAAGACCTTACGGACACCTTTACATTCCAGGCCCATAAAAGGGCAATGTTAGCCCTGGGGCATGCGTGATGGACTTTTTTCCTTAGAGCCAACACCTAACAATGGGGAGCCGGCTTCAGGTGTTAGGCGGGCAAGCCTTCGCAAGAAGGACATACCACCTGCACCTGCGACGCTCCCACCTATCGTTGTTAGGTTCTAGGAAGAAGATCGCACACGGTGCCCTGGGGCTATTTAAATAAATTTATTGGCAATACGCCTGAGGATAGGCTTTGAAAAATAAACAGAGAAATCAGCTCCTTAAAAGAAGAGGAGCTTTAAATAGATCGTTTGTAAACCATAAAAGTATAGTAATAAGCAGAAAGGTTTTTGAGTTATTAAAAAGAAAAAGGAGAGTTGCTTCTTACTCTCCTTACCGCAACGAGCCTAACCCGAATCTTTTATTTTCTGAAAATTTTTTATACTTTCCAAAAGTCTATAGCGTTGAAAAGGCGCGGATGAGATTTTTTAAGGGTGTTCTTGTTAAGTCTTTCAAGGGCATTAAAGAACCAAGATTCAACAGAAGGGCTGTTTATAGGAAGCAGCTTGAGAGCGTTATTGTTCCGGGTGTGGGTTTTGATGAGAGAGGCTACAGGCTTGGCTATGGTTTAGGGTTCTATGATAGGTTTCTTAAGGATTTTAAGGGTTTAAAGGTTGGAGTTGCTTTTGATTGCTGTGTTGTCAAAGAGATTGCGCACTCAGAAGGCGACATTCCGGTTGATGTGCTGATTACCGAGAGAAGAAAAATTTTTTGTAAGTTAAGGAGATGAGACGATGGGAACCGCAGAGATAATACTTGTGATAGTTTTGGCTTTGATAGTCGGTGTTATGCTGGGTATCTTTGGCTATTATCAGTTTGCTGTAAAGAAGAAGGAGTATGCGAAGAAGAAGGCAGAAGATATTATCCAGGATGCCGAAAAGGAGAAGGAAAACATTATCAAGGCTGCCCAAATTGAAGCAAAAGAGTATTTGATTAAGGCAAGAAACGAGATAGAAGCAGAAGAGAGAGAGATAAAAAAGGAACTTCAAAAATGGGAGAAAAGGCTTCAAGCTAAGGAAAGTAATCTTGAAAAGAGACAGGCTTATTTGGATGAAAAGATAGAGCTTGTTAACAAAAAACAAGAGGATATAAATGCTATAGAAAAACAGCTTGAAGAGAAAATGCAAGAAGTAGATGAGATACTTAAACAGCAGCAAGAGAAGTTGGAAGAGATTAGCGGGATGACAAAAGAAGAAGCTAAACAGAAATTAGTTGAAAGCATCGAAGATGAAGCAAAACGAGAAGCAGCAACGAAGATAAAAAAAATAGAAGAAGAATTAAGAAACGAAGCCAAGCGCCTCTCTCAAGATGTTTTGATTACTTCAATGGAGAAGATAGCAAGTAGTTATGTGGCTGAAAGAACAGTTGCAACTGTTACACTGCCAAACGACGAGATGAAGGGTAGAATTATAGGAAGAGAGGGGAGAAATATAAGATCTTTCGAAAAAGAGACAGGAACAGACTTAATTATCGACGATACGCCAGAAGTTGTTGTTATATCAAGCTTTAATCCATTGAGAAGGGAGATAGCAAAAATTGCCCTTGAAAGACTGGTGAGCGATGGAAGGATTCATCCAGCAAGGATTGAAGAAACGGTTGAGAAGGTAAGGCAGGAGCTATACCAAGAAGCGGCTGAAGAAGCCAAGAAGGTTGTGTTTGACCTTGATATAGGTGATTTACATCCTGAACTTATCAAGTATTTAGGTCTTTTAAAGTATAGAACGAGCTATACCCAGAATGTTCTTGCTCATTCTGTTGAAGTTGCCTATTTAAGTGGCCTTATGGCAGCAGAGTTGGGCTTGAATGTAAAATTGGCAAAAAGAGCGGGTTTATTGCATGATATTGGCAAAGCTGTAGACCAAGAGGTTGAAGGTTCTCATACAAAGGTTGGTGCAGACCTTGCAAAGAAATATGGGGAAAACGAATATGTTGTTAATGCTATTATGTCGCATCATGGAGAGATAGAGCCTAACTGTCCAGAAAGTGTGCTTGTTGCCATAGCTGATACGCTGTCTGCTGCAAGACCGGGAGCAAGAAGAGAGAGACTTGAAAGCTACATACAGAGACTTGAAGAGCTTGAGAATATCGCTAAGACGAAGGATGGTGTAAAGGAAGCATACGCAATTCAAGCAGGAAGGGAACTAAGGGTTATTGTTGAACCAACCATGCTTGATGACAATGAGAGCTTTATGCTCGCAAGAGATATAGCAAAGGATATAGCAGATAAGATAACATACACAGGCCAGGTTAAGGTTGTTGTTATAAGGGAGAACAGGGCAATTGAGTATGCAAATTAGGATTTTGTTTGTAGGTGATATAGTTGGCAAGCCGGGAAGAAACACCTTCAAGAGCTTAATAGATGAACTAAAAAGGGAGTATGAACCTGATGTTGTAATTGCTAATGTTGAGAATGCGGCAGACGGTTTTGGCATAACAAAAAAAATTTATGACGACTTGTCTAAATATGTCGATGTTTTGACAACAGGCAATCATGTATGGGATAAGGAAGAGATATTTTCATGGATAGACGATGCTGAGAAGATTTTAAGACCAGTAAATATGCCTTCGGAGGCACCAGGATGCGGCTTTAGGTTGTTGAATGTGAAGGGTGTTGATGTGATGGTGATAAACGCTATCGGCAGGATTTTTATGAATCCTGTCGATAGCCCTTTTGCTGTTTTAGGTGAACTTATTGATAGATACAAAGATGTTAAGATAAAGTTTGTCGATTTTCATGCAGAAGCAACAAGTGAAAAACAGGCTATAGGATGGTTTCTGGATGGCAAGGTATCTGCGATCGTCGGCACGCATACGCATGTTCAGACGGCAGATGAGAGGATTTTGCCCAAAGGAACTGCTTATATTAGCGATACCGGAATGACGGGATGCCATGATGGAGTTTTAGGTTTTGGTTATGAAGAAGCGCTTGAAAGATTTATAAAGGCTATCCCGAAAAGGTTGAAGGTTTGCAAAACCAACTTAAAACTTGATGGTGTTGTAATCGATATAGACGAAAACGGCAGGGCTTCTGGTATAAAGCGGATTTCAAAATCCTTTACTCAAGCAGAAAATACCTAAAACCCAAAGCTCAATTTAATCCAAAATTCATAATTTAGAATTCACAATTCCAACTTCTCCATCCCCTTCTCATAAATCCTGCTATTTCCCTTAACTTCCAATGTAAGTGGGTCAAAGAAGAGAATCTCTTTTTCTGCCCATTTGGAGATGACTTCTAAGTATTTTGAATCTCTGTCTTTTGAAAGAACAAATGAGCCATTGTTTAAAATCTCTTTGCAGATATTCTCAAATATCTCTATCTCTTCTTTTGAAAACTTACTTTGCTGATACATCATAACCATCTCAGTATATGCCAAAAACGCCCTATGCTCTAAATACTCTTTAATGCTTTTATACTTGTCTTTCAACATCATCATTCTTTGTATATCTGGAATACAACCACCAAGATAATCCCAGATGAGCTCTATATCATTCTCTTTAAATCCTTCACCACTCAACCACTCAACCACTATACTCTTATCTAAATGGTCAACCTTAAAAAACTCACTTGTTTTCTTCAATTTTGCATCATTATAAATCCTATCTATAAACACAGTATTTGAGCTTAGGATAACAACATGAGAGAGATGAGTCTCTTTTGTTAAAGAGACACAGAAGTTTAGAAACTCTTTGAGCAGTTCTCTGTCTCCGTTTATGTATATATCTTCAAGTGTTTGGATTTCGTCGATTATTATTATTTTCTGTTTGTCTATCTTTCCTAACTCTTCAATGAGTTTTTTGAATAGATTTATCCTTCTCTCTTTGATTGCTTTTAATGTTTTTGCTTCTAATTTGAACACCCATAAATCATAGATTCTGTTTAGCTCTTCTGTTTTCTTCTCTATGCCTGACTCTTCAAAGAAGCTCTCTATAAAGCTCTCGTATGAGCTTACTAATGTTCTTCTAAGGTTGATGTATTTTATCCAGTATCTGCTGTTTTGAAGCAGTTTAAAGTCCTTTATTAGCTCCTTTTCAACAACATACTCAATGAGTGTTGTTTTGCCTGAAGATTTTGGGCCATAAACCCAAAGGATTAACTCTGGTAATTGATTGAACCAGTCAAGGAGGAAGTTTATCTCTTTATCTCTGTCTATGAGTTTTTTGTTTCTGAAGATACGGGTTTTCATGGGTTTCTCCTTAAGGGTTTGTTTAAAAAATTATACAAGTAAATCTTATAAATTTGCAAGAGAAAAACTGCAAGGCAAGAGAGATAGTTTGTAAAATCAACACCTAAACAACCAACCCACTCAAACAAAAAAGGCGGTGTATAGCAATCACACACCGCCTAAATAAGGTTCAGAGATCAACTTGAATTCTATTCTGTTTTAAAATCTCCATCCAAGATTTGCATAGCCAGTATAGAGCTTGTAATCACCATTGAATTCGCTGCTGAATGTTAGTTCAAAGGATGCATTGCCTTTTACTAAATCTAATCCTACATTTGCTCTGCCTATCGTTCTATTCATCTTCTTTTTCACATCAACGACTGGAGTGTTGATGCCAGGAATGGACTGACCTATTACTATATCGTTGTTGTTTAAGAATCTGTCCACACCAAGTCCAAGGAAAGCTATGAGATTGGAATCCTTCAGTTGCCATTTTTTACTTAGATTGACTCTTGCTGTTCCAACCCAGAAGTTCTTGCTAAAGTTCTCGTAATGTTTGTCCCATTTAGAGTAATCTGCTTTTGTAGAATGGGAAGGAGTATGCCAATGAGTGTAGGTTAATCCTATCATAGGTGTTATTCTTATATTGTCTTTCAACTCGAAGGAGTAACCGCCCAGGGTTTTTACATTGTAAGCTTTAGAGTGATAATCGCTGCTCTCATCCATTTCAAGATCAGGACCTGTTTTGCCTTGATAGGCATGTGATACATAGCTGTATGTTGTGAATAAGGACAAGTAATAATTATCCTTATTGTATGTTCCAAACAGACCAACATTGAATATATCTTGAGATTCACTATCCATAGAGTATGAACCCTTAAAATCTACACCTGAATCACCATATCCAACGAAAGTACCTATATCAAAAGCACTATTGAGCTTTCTTATGTATCCTACTTGAAGGCCTACAATGTCAGAGTCATATCCTAAGCTTTTAGCATGCATTTTGGAGTAAAATGGCAAAACAAATAATCCGTTATTGTATGAAGAGAAAGGAGTTGAATAGACTCCGTCTGTTTTTATCATACCAGAAGAAGCTAACATAACATTACTATTCTGGCTTAAGTATCTATGTCCTTCATACGGCATAACGATTTTGTTCATGACAAAATCAGAGAAATAATCTAAGCTCATTGCAGACATAAGATAGGCTGACTGAATACCCATAGCTGAAGTGCTTCCTTTTGGAGTATACTTGAACATAACAGCAGCGTTTGAGCTTCTATCATTTCCATACCATGAGACACTGAAGTCAGGATTTAAGGAAGCGTATGCTAAAGAAGAGAACTTACCGCTTACTGAAGAAGTGCTGTCTGTTTCTATAATGTAATATGGCTTTCCGATATATACATCCCTTCCAAGATATGCCAGCAGTTTAGCGCTGTTTAAGTTTAGCTTACTGTTGTTGCACAAATATACGGGTTTGTTCCATTTTGATGGGTCACCGTTAAAGCCAAGTCCTAAGTTCTTGTCTATAACCACATTGGAGTTATTGATGTATATGTCTCTAACTTTGCTGTTGCCGTTTGCTACTATCTCTCCAGGGCTGTTTAGAGTTATGTCTGAGTCTTCAAGATATAGAGCAGCTGCGTTTTGGACATATGGTGAGTCTGAGTTAACATACAAAGAAATTAGTCCGGTATTGTAAAGATATATATCGCTTGGGTCTATATACACTCCACCGACTTTATCAATAAGGGCATTTTCTCCCTTTGCTACTATATTAGTGCTTATAACTCCGCTGTTTATGAATTTGGAAGATGAGTTATGATTAATTCTTACTCCAAAAATGTTATGTTGGATTGTAGTTGCATTTTTAGTTTTCCCAATTCTGGATGTTACATTTATATAACCTGAGTTAGAAAACAGATTGACATTTCCATCTATATAAACACCATAAATGTCCATATCCCCAACATATCCTATATCCTTATCTTCGCCATTGTTGACTATATCACCTATATTTGAAGAAACACTTATACTTCCAGAGTTGGAGAAGGAATTAGCGGTTTCACCTATGTAAACACCGTAGTTGCTGGAGTTGCCGATAAAAGCTATCTTGCTATTTTTACCATTGTTGACTATATCACCTATATTTGAAGAAACACTTATACTTCCAGAGTTGGAGAAGGAATTAGCATCTTCATCTATATAAACACCATAAATACCAGTATTGCCTACGCCTTCTATCACGCTGTCTTCACCATTATTGATTATATTACCTATGTTGGAAGAAACAACTATGCTGCCTGAATTGGAGAATGAATTAGTAACATCATTAACGCAAACGCCGTAGATACCGTCTTCAGGTGTTGGGGGTGACCCAAAGTCATAACCATTGCCGATAGCTTCTATGCTTCCGTTTTTCCCGTTATTAATTACATTACCTACCGTAGAAAGAACTTTAATGTTTCCATGGTTAGAGAATGAGCCCGTATCGTATGTGCGGACGCCATATATACCATCATTGCTTGTATATATTTCTCCGTCTTCTCCATTGTTTGTTATGTTGCCCATTACAGCAGAAACATTAATAGAGCCGGAATTGGAAAAGGAGTTTGAATCGCCACCTATATAGGTGCCGAGAATGTTAAAATTGCCAGCGCCATCTATTTCTCCGTCTTCTCCATTGTTTGTTATGTTGCCCATTACAGCAGAAACATTAATAGAGCCGGAATTGGAAAAGGAGTTTGAATCGCCACCTATATAAACACCGGAGATAAAAGGAACAACTCTACTTTTATAAATGGAAAAAACATTGTTGCCTATTAGACGCATATCCCCACCATCTCCGCTATTTGTTATATCACCTATCACAGCAGAAACATTAATAGAGCCGGAATTGGAAAAGGAGTTTGAATCGCCATCTATGTAAACACCATAGATGCCAGGGATTATCGTAGTATATTTAAGAAGTATATTGGAATTCCCGATAAAACCTACGAAACCATCTTCTCCGCTATTTGTTATATCACCTATCACAGCAGAAACATTAATAGAGCCGGAATTGAAGAAGGAGCCAACGTTTCCGTTAGCGCTAAATCCGTCAACAAATTCGTTACCCAGTGAAGCTATTCCCCCATCGTCTCCACTATTTGTTATATCACCTATCACAGCAGAAACATTAATAGAGCCGGAATTGAAGAAGGAGCCAACGTTTCCGTTAGCGCTAAATCCGTCAACTTCAATGTTACCAACTTCTCCATTTATTCCCCCATTTTCTCCACTGTTTGTTATATCACCTATCACAGCAGAAACATTAATAGAGCCGGAATTGGAAAAGGAGTTTGAATCGCCTTCTATATGAGTGCCGGCAACGATATTACCAACTAATCCATCTATTCCCCCCTCTTCTCCACTATTTATTATATCACCTATCACAGCAGAAACATTAATAGAGCCAGAATTAGAGAAGGAGTTTAAATTGCCATTTATATAGGTACCTGCTATGAAACTGTTACTTACTGTATCGTTTATTTCTTCATCGTTCTTGCTATTGATTATATTGCCTATTTTAGAAAATACACTTATACTTCCAGCATTAGAAAAAGTTTTGACTTCGTTCATGTTGTTCAACTTAACACCGTACACATCTTCGATGGAGCTAAGGATAGTAGAATTTGCGGTGAGTTCGGTATTTCCGACAATTGCCTTTACCCAAATGTTTCCAGTTTCGGTGTTGTCAAACAGAGATATTGTTGTTAGGCTGGAGTCATTAGTTACACCTACTATATTAGATAGATAACCACTGTCTTCTGATACTTCATTTTTCACATTCCCTTTATTTATCCATATAGGAGTAGTTATAATCGTAGGATTCCCTGGGGGAATAGAAAAAGATTTCAGTGGCAAAAATAAAAACATGTTTACAAACATAAAAAAATAAAAAGATTTCCTAAAACATTGCAATGAAAACATAACACAACCTCCCTAATAATAGTATTTTCTAATTAACAAAGGATTAAAACTTCCAACAAACTTATAAACAAAATATGAGCACGTGTCAAGTAAAAATGTAAAGTGATTTTGTTTTGGTTGTAAACTATAAGTGTCTTCATTAGAAAAGATTATTTCAACTTAAACACTGCAACTCGTGGTAAGTTGTTTAAATCATGTTTGCAATACATAAAGCCGTTTAGGTGTTTTACTTTTTCTAATTGGTTATAGCCTATCTCTGAGATAAGATAAGTTGCTCTGTTTTTTGCTTGATTTAGAAGCTCTTCTAAAAACTGGGTTCCTGTTTTATCTATTAAAGCCAATTTTGGCTCGAATTTTACATCAGGTTGCAATCTTTCGTATTCGTTTTCTGCGATATAGGGCGGATTACAGACAATAATGTCTGCTTTTTTTAAAAAAGATAGTTTATCTGTAACGATTAATTTTACATCAGCTTTTAATCTGTCTCTATTTATTTTTGCCACTTCAATTGCATCTTTTGATATGTCTGATGCAAAAATTGGTATGTTTAATGTTTTTGATAGCGATATTGCTATACAACCACTGCCTGTTGCAACATCAATAATTACGGGATTTTTAAACTCTTTTGATAACTTTATTGTCTCTTCAACGAGCAGTTCTGTTTCTGGGCGTGGTATGAGCACCCTTTCATCGACATAGAAGTCAAACCCGAAAAACTCCTTTCTTTTTGTGGTGTATGCCATCGGATAGTAATTTTTGCGTCTATTTAACAGTTCAAAGAACATGCTCTCTTTATCTTTATCTACATTTTTGTCTGGATTTGCCAGAATATAAACATCATCTTTTCCCAAAACAGTTTTCAAGATGAGAAGTGTATCTATCTGATATGTTGCTATGTTTGACTCTTTTAGTTCTTTAAACCCGTGTTTTAGGAGCTCTCTTATTACCATTTCTCTATTATCAGTTTGCCGTTTCTCTTGTATGCTTTTATGATTTTGCGCAGATGCACCTCGGTGTTTTCATCTATGTTGTTGATTCTTTCTAAGTTTTCGAAGCTTATAGAATAACTCATACCTGTAAGCTGTTTTACTGCTTTTGAGATTATTCTTCTTCTAATTGACGGATAATCCAAATCATCTAAATTTAGAATTGCTCTATTTTCTATTATTCTAACCCTTTTTGTAAATTCAATCTCTGATAAGTCGCTTAGAAAGCGTGAATCTTCATTTAAAATATTAAGTTCTCTAAATAGAGTCTCTGTTATGTTAGGGTTAAACTCTTCAAGCAACGGGATAAGCTTATGCCTTATTTTGTTTCTTGTGTATTTCTCTTCAAAGTTGCTTCTGTCTATTTTGTATTCTATATTGTTTTCATCCAAAAAACTTTGAATCTCATCTTTTTTAAAACAGAGAATAGGTCTTATAAAAAAGCTACTCTTTGGTTTTAAAGATACAAGACCATCTAAGGAGCTTCCCTTTATAAGGTGCATAAGCATAGTCTCTATAGCATCGTTCATCGTATGGCCTGTCGCTATGAAGTCAAGGCTTAGCGTTTTTTTAGCTTTTAGAAAAAACTCTCGTCTTTTTATTCGTGCTGCTTCTTCCAATGATAGTTTATGTTCCTTTTTAAATTCTATGACATTGTGGGTTTTAGAGACAAAGTTTAGTCCCATCTTCTCTGCCATATCTTTGACAAAGAGTTCTTCTTCATCTGCTTCTTCTCTTATCTTGTGGTTGAAATGCAAAACTGTAAGATTCAAGTTTAGCTCTTCTTTTATCTTGTTCAGCATAAAAAGAAGAAAGATTGAGTCTGGCCCACCCGATACACCAACGCCTATGTTTGAGCTTTCTGGTATAAGCCTATTTCTATCTATGAAACTCTTTAGCTTCTTTAACAACTCTTCCATTGGATAAATAGAATACACCACCTATTAGACTGCATGCAACAGAGACAAAAAACACTATTAAACTTAAACTTACGGCTTGAGCAGGAGAGAGTCCTGCATATTTAAATAGATAAACAAATGAGAACTCTCTAACGCCTATGCCATTAAACGATATAGGCAGAAAACTAATCAGTGTTATTATTGGTATGAAGGCAAAGTAATAGGCTATGTTTATATTGAGATTTGTAAGTTGCCCAACACATACATAGATGAGTATGTTTATTATCTGAATGAAAACGGATAGTGCCGATACGATGTAGAACTCCTTGCTTTTATGAAACAGCACTATATCGTTGTAAAAGAGAGAGACTTTCTTATGTTTTATAAACTTAAGCATATAAACAGAAACGAAAGCAAAGATGTTTATTGATATAATGCTTAGGGCGATTTTTATACCAAACAGCTTAAAGAACAGAAGCACGCTAATAAGAGAAAGAAGAAGCAGTGCAACAAGGCCGTTGTATCTTTCAAGAAATATAGAACTTATCGATTGTCTTATGCCTATTTTTTTTGAGAGTATATAGCCTTTAATTGCATCGCCACCGATGATGCTTGGTAAAAATAGGTTTGCAAACATGCCCATCAGATACAGTTTAAAAAGAGACAAAAAATCTTCGTTTTTACCGAGACTCTTTATAACCAACTTCCATCTTATACTGCTTATAAACTGAGCAGAAAGATACAAAAAACAAAGAAGCAAAAAGTCAAAAAGGCCAACCTTTACTATGGTTTCTTTTAATTGGTGCATGTCTATTTTATTGAAAAGCAAAATGATAAGCAGTATGCTTACAATGAGTTTTATAACTGTTTTTAACATATTTTGTCCTTATTTAAGAGTATCATTATGAGCCTGTCTATACCAACGGCTATTCCACTTGCAGGCGGCATACCAAAAGCCATATACTCCATAAACTCTCTATCTTGAAAACCAAATCTTCGTTTTATCTCTTCAAAATTGTTCTCTTCAAGATAGCAGTTTCCAAGCTCTATGCCGGCAATGTAAATCTCGTATCTTTTTGCATAACCGTTTTTTATCTTTGATAGAGCCGCTCTCTCTTTAGGAAAATCATATATTACTTCGATGCAGTCTTTACCAAGCTCTTTTTCTATCTTTAAAGAGAATATGGCATCTAATATCTCAAGCTTGTCGTCTGTTCCTTCAATAGAGAAGCTCTCCTTTAGCTTTGAGCTTTCAGTTTTTTCTATGTTTATGTTGCAATGATAGAGAAATGCGTCTTTGTATGAGATGTACGATACTTTATTTAAGTCTATCTCAAAGCCTTTGTATTTTAAGATATCTGAGCCGTTTAGATATTTTACCATACTTGAGAAATCGAAAATAATGTCTTCTGGTTCTGCCAATGCTCTATACCACTCAAGCATGAGAAACTCTTTCTTGTGTAGATTGTCTTCAAAATCGTCTCTATATGCGAAGTTTAGCTCAAATATCTTCTCAACTCCTAAGGTTAGAAGTTTTTTTAGTTCAACTTCTGGCGAAGGTGCAAGTATGCCGGCTTTGGTATCCAAAAGGTTTATGTTTGTTTCTGATATCCTTTCCTTTTTTAGTTTTGGAGTTATGACTTCTGTGAAACTTTCTTTGAAAAAAAACTCCTTTATCCTTTTAATTATCTCAAACTTTTGTATATAATAATCCCGTTCGTTTTTCAGGCTTTGAAGCTTGTCTCTGTTTTGGCATTTTGTTAGGAGTGTGTCGTTTTCGTCGATTATGTCGCCTAAGTCGTGGCGGGAAGCAAAGTTTAGTTTAACGGTTTTGCCTTCTGAAAAGATGAGTGTTGAATTTGCTGTTTTTTTTACTATTCTACCAAACACGGGAGCTATGTTATGAAAAAGGAAGAGTTTTTGCAAGCGGTTGAAGAGCTTGAAAAAGCTCTCAAACATGTATCGTTTGAAGAGATAAAAACAGTCGCAGATGAGATTATAGATGCGTTTAAAAAAGGACATACGCTTTTCATATGCGGAAATGGTGGATCTGCTGCTGATGCCCAACATATGGCGGCTGAGTTTGTGAATAGATTTTTAAAAGAGAGAGAACCTTTGCCTGCTATAGCACTTACGACCGATACTTCAAATATAACAAGCATTGCGAACGATTACTCGTTTGATAATGTGTTTGAAAAGCAGCTTAAAGCTTTGTCTAAAAGCGGCGATATACTAATTGGAATAAGCACATCTGGAAACTCAAAAAACATAGTAAGGGCGTTTGAGACAGCAAGAGAGATAGGCGTTAAAACCGTTGGCCTTTTGGGTAGAGATGGTGGTGTATTGAGAAATATCAGCGATTATGCGATTGTTGTAAAATCACACTCAACGCCACGCATTCAGGAAGTTCACACATTTATAATACATGCGATTTGTCAGATGGTTGAAGATGCATTTGCTTGAGAAAATTGTAAGTATTGACGATGCCAAAAGCATAGCTAAAGAGTTAAAAGAGAAAGGTAAAACCATAGGCTTTACGAACGGCTGTTTTGATATTCTACATGCAGGGCATGTCAGTTATCTTGCAAAGGCTAAGGATATGGTTGATGTGCTGTTTGTTGGCTTGAACTCTGATAGTTCAGTTAGAAGATTAAAGGGTAAAAACAGGCCTATAAACAGTCAGAGCGATAGAGCACTTGTGCTTGCTGGTTTAAGTAGCGTTGATTTTGTGATTATCTTTGAAGAAGATACGCCTATAAAGTTGATAGAAGCAATAAAACCTGATTTTCTCTTTAAAGGTGCCGATTGGAAAGGCAAAACTGTTGTTGGTGCAGATTTTGTTTTGAAAAACGGTGGCAGGGTTGAGTTTATCGATTTCTTAGGTGGAAGATCAACAACATCGACGATAGAGAAGGTAATAGATGCATACTGCACTGATAGAAGAGTTTGAGCGTTATCTTGATGCAAGGTATAGTTCGCACCATACGAAAAGAGCATATATGAAGGATGTTGAAGAGTTTTTGTCGCACTCTTTCGGTTTTGACATAGAAGGTGTTGAAAGGTTTGAGTCTGTTCTATTTAAGAAGGGATTATCTTCAAAGAGCATAAATAGAAAATTGGCGTCGTTGAGTGTATTTTTTGAATTTTTGAAACAGAAGGGTATTGTTGAGAAGAATCCGGTTAAGCTTGTGGATAAACCGAAGCAGAAGAAGAGTCTTCCTAAGTTTTTAGAAGTTGATGAGCTTGTTGGTTTGCTTGAGAGCGTTAAAGACAAAAGGGATAGGGCGTTGCTTGAACTTTTGTATTCGACTGGTTTAAGGGTTAGCGAGCTTGTCTCTTTGAATGTTGAAGATGTGGATTTTGACAATTTAAGGTTAAAGGTTAGAAGAAAAGGTGGCAGGGTTATGTATGTTCCATTTGGGAGAAGGGCAGGTGAGTATCTGCTTGAGTATCTTAAAGGCAGAAAAACAGGGCCACTCTTTCTAAACAGGTATAACAACAGGATTTCAGATAGAATGGTTAGAAAGATAATAAAAAGATATGCATTGGGAAGCATCTTCAAAGATATATCGCCACACACATTGAGACATACAAGGGCTACGCATCTTTTAAACAGCGGTATGGATTTAAGACTGCTTCAGAGATTTTTAGGGCACTCTTCGATTAGAGCAACTCAAATCTATACGCATCTCAACCTTAAAGAGCTCTCAGATGTTTACGATAAAACTCATCCAATAGTAAACGATGAATAGAAAAAAGAGAAACTATCTTTTAGGCGTATCTCACGGCGTATTTTACTTTGCATCAAATGGTTTTGTTGACTATACAACCGTTTTGCCTGCATTTTTGAAGCATCTTGTTAACTCAAATGCTCTAATAGGCTTTACTGCAGCCATATCAAGAGGCGGTGCCGTATTTTTTCAGCTTCTTTCGGCTTTCTATTTGCAGGGAAGAAAGAAGAAGCCGTATCTTGTTGCATCACTCTGGGTTAGGTTTATCTCGTGGTTTATGATAGCTTTAACATCGTATATTCTTCTGCCTAATCATCCAATTGCAGAGCTTGTCTGTTTTATCTTCTTTTTGAGTCTCTTCTCGTTTGCCGGTGGTATTGCTACAATACCGTTTTACGACATCATCTCTTATAACATACCAGCGGATTTGCTTGGCAGATTTTGGGCAGCAAGGCAGTTTATAGGTGGCATACTTGCCGTTTTAAGTGGGATTGTCGTAAAATTTATTTTAAAACAGTATCCCTATCCTTTGGGTTTTACCATTCTGTTTGTCTTTGCAACTATTGGTTTTGGTCTTACTTCACTAAGTCTTGGTTTGATGGATGAAGGCCAGGAAAAACAGAAGAAAAACAGGAGTTTTTCTGAGTTTATCAATGATGCTCTGAGCATTTTAAGGAGTGATTTCTCTTTAAAGAGAATGGTTTTATCTGAGTTTTTCAGTCATGCTGTCTATATGTGTTTGCCGTTTATCTCGCTGTATGCCTTAAAGGTTGCACATATCTCTCAGTCAAAGATAGGGTATTTTGTTTCAATTCAGATGATAGGCAGTATCTTGTCAAACCTATTCTGGGGCTATTTTGCAGACAGAAAAGGCCCTAAATTTATCATTTTAACAACAAATACATTGGCTTTCTTTGTGCCTTTTTTGAGCATATTTTTCTCAAACTTCTATCTGCTTTTGATTGTCTATTTTCTGATGGGTGCTTATCTGCACGGCTCATACATAGGATATACAAACTATCTTTTAAAGATAGCTCCACAGCAGAAGAGACCAACCTATGTCAGCATAAGAGGAACCTTTAACGCTCTCTCTTACTTCTTGCCTGCTTTAGGTGGTTTTATTGCCGATGAGTTCTCTTTTTATGTGTTGTTTGTGATTTCTGCTTTGTTGTCCTTTTTGGCTTTGGTCTATTCTCTTACGCTTAAATAAGTTTTATACCTATTTCTGCCAAAATGATAGATAAGACCATGGCAAATGGGTAAACGGCAGCATAGCCTATGGATGGATAATCTGAGTTTACGACATTGTTTGCCATAGAAAGAGATGGTGTTGATGTCATGGCGCCTGATATAACGCCCATGATGTCAAGCAGATTCATCTTAAATATTTTTCTTGCAACAAATGTTGTTATGAACAGCGGCAGAAGAATTCCGAAAAGCCCTAAAACAATGGCAATCCAACCGTGATTTTTTATTGCTTCAAATAGAAACTTACCAGAGTTTGTGCCGATGGTTGCAAGGAATATGAGCTGTCCTAACACCTTCATTAGAGAGTTTGAGTGTGGTGATAACTGCCAGACTATCCTTCCTGTTCTGCCTATTCTTCCCAAAATTAGAGCTGTGATGAGTATGCCACCTACAAAGCTAAACTTGAATGTGCCAAGATAAGGTATGCCAAAGGGTATATTCCCGACGAATATGCCTATCACAATTCCTAAGGCAATGGGTAAAAAGTCTGCCGCAGGATACTTCAAAAGGTCGTTTCCTATTAGTTTTGTTAGTTTTTTTTCATACTTTTGTGGAGCAACAACATACAGTTTATCACCCAATCTTAACGATAGGGTTGGATATGGTGGTATATCTATACCTGAGCGTCTAACCTTTGTTATTGTTGCATGGAGAGGTTTTAACTCTTTTAGTTCGCCAATCTTTCTGCCCACAACATCTTTGGATGTTACAAGGAGTCTGTAAACCTTCATGTCGTCGTGGAATTTATAAGGCTCTTTTAGCTCTTCACCCAAGATAATACGCAGATTCTTTAGCTGGTCTTCTGTTCCTGACACCCTTACTATGTCTCCATAATGGAGAATAGGGTCTTCTGTTTCTTGTTCGCATGGTTGACTTGATTCAACCCTTTCTATTACCGTTGCTGTCATTTTCTCTATCTGAGATTTGTATATGGTTGTGTTTTTGAAGTTCTCGTTTGTTATTTTGAAATTTTTTGTGATAATATCCGGATGAAGAAGGTGTTGTTTTGCTTCAAATTCTTTTATCTCTTTTTGTATATCTGCCTTTAGAATTTGCGGTAGAAACCTAACAAACATGATGGTTGCAAATATGGCAAACGGATACACAACACCAAATGCTATTGATAGGTTTGGTGAATTTTTAAGCTCGAGCGCAGCAGCCAAAGCCGGAGCGCTTGATATAGCACCTGTGAATATTCCATCTATAACACTATCAGGTAGAGACAAATACAAGCCCAAAGAGAATATGAGAGAAAAAATTAACATAAGAAGCAGAAGGCTTAAGAAATTAAACTTTATACCGTTCTCTTTTATTGCTTCAAAAAACCCAGGACCAGACTGTAATCCAACTGCATAAATAAAGATTGCAAGACCAAAGAATTTAAACGATGGTGGTATTGTTATACCAAAATGGCCTGCAATTAAAGCAACTATAAGAATAGCAGATATGTCGAGAGAAAAACCTTTTATCTTAATGTTACCTAAAATATAACCTAAAGCTATTATTAAAAATAGGTAAAATATGTCAGAGTGAAGCATGTTTTACGATTCTGTTTCTTCCATTTCTTTTTGCCTGATACAGAGCTTCATCGGCTTCTTTTATTGCATCTTCGGGTGTTTTTGTATCTTGAGAAGGATTTAAGGCAGAGACACCTCCGGATACAGTTATCTTTATGTTTATATCATTCCATTTAAAGGTGGATTCTTCGACGATTTTTCTTATTGTATCGGCTTTTTTTACTGCGTCTTCTATACCTGAGTTGCCTATTACACATAAAAACTCTTCTCCGCCATATCTCATAGCTATATCTTCTGCTCTTAAATTTTCACTTAATATTCTACCGAACGATGCCAAAATATAATCACCAGCCTGATGACCGTATGTGTCATTTATCTTTTTAAAATGGTCTATGTCAAACATAAGAAAAAATAGGGCACTTTTTGACCTTAAAGCTCTTTTATACTCTTCGTTGATTCTTCTCATGCCAAACCTTCTGTTGTATATGCCTGTTAGTTCATCATAAGCTGCCATATTTTGTAACTTCTCGTACATCTCGGCACTTTCATAGGCAAATTTGTACTCATTTAGCATTTTTTCTATGAGTGATTTTCTTTCCCTTGAAAGCAGGTAGTTGCTGTATATGGCAAACAGCCATGCTTTGTTACCGTGTTTTATAGGAAAATAGCTAACTTCTTTTGGCCTTATTTTTCCCGTTCCGAAATCTACTATTTCAACTTCTTCGTTTCTTAAGTGGACGGTTTTTCCGTTTTCTATTATATCTATAAGAGATTTTTTCTTCGCCGATGTTAGGTTTGTTATTGTCCTACTTGAGTGTATAAGGTTTATATCTCCTGAAGTCAAAAGGTATATCTCGCCGCCCAAGATTTCAAGTTTAGATATTAGGAAGTCCAAGATTGTTTTGTTTAGTTTATTTGTTAGGTTTATTGTGCTGATTTTTGTTGAGAACTCCTCCAGTGTTTCATGTTGCCAAAACTGACCTCTTATTACCCTGATTAGGGAATTGTATTTTGTTGCTATTCTTCCAATAATATCACTTGATAGTATTTTTAAGTAGCAGTTTTGACACTCTTGAATACTTTTTACCTTTCCTGTCTGGTATTGAAAGATATTGTCTGTTATTGTTTCTATGTTGTTTTCAAATTCTTTAAGTCTTCTGAGTATTGTTAGGTTTACAACAAAAAACGATATCAGACCTACGCTTATGCCTGCTGATATTGTGCTTAATAGAAATTTGGTGGAATATACTTTCTCTTGTGGTAGTTTTAGAACAAACTCAGAAAAAGGAATAAAGGCTGCACCTATGAATATTCCCATTAATATCATTAAGCGGGCACTGTCTTTAACGATACTCTTTGCCCTTTTTCTCATGTCTAACTAAAATACATATTTTTTGAATTCAGTCAATAATTTAAATATGTTAGATTTTGAAAAAAATGAGCTTGTTTTGGTTGTTTTGCGATGTTGCTTATCTTGATTTTTATAAAATTAATGTGTTAAACTAACTCCAACAAAAAAGGAGAGGGATATGTTTGATAAAGGTGATTGCCTGGTTGAAGTTCTTCCTTACATAAAGAAGTTTTATTCAAAAAATATGGTCATAAAATATGGCGGTTCGGCTATGATTGACCCTAAATTAAGGGAAATTTTTTCAAAGGATGTTTCTCTTCTTAAATATGTTGGTATTAACCCTATTGTTGTTCACGGCGGTGGTCCAGAAATAGGAGAGACATTGAATAAACTGCATATCGAGAGTAAATTTTACAAGGGCTTGAGAATTACAGATGAAGGAACAATGGAAGTTGTCGTAATGGTTCTTGCTGGAAAGGTTAATAAGGAGATAGTTTTGCAGATAAACAAAAGTGGCGGCAAAGCCGTTGGTGTTAGTGGCGTTGACGCTCAGATTATAAAGGCTAAGAAAAAATTGGTTGAAGATGTTGACTTGGGTCTTGTAGGTGATGTTGAGGGTGTGAATCCGGATATTTTGCTTCATCTTTCTCAGAATGGTTATATACCCGTTGTTGCTCCGATTGGATTTGATGAGCTTGGCAGGAGATACAATATAAACGCTGATAGTGTTGCAAGTGCTGTTGCTATAAGTTTAAAAGCTGAAAAGCTTATATTTTTGACTGATACTGATGGCGTTCTTGATAAAAACGGCAATCTTATATCTTCTATTCACATAAATGAGATAGAGAGCTTGATAAATAACGGCACAATAGGTGGCGGGATGATACCGAAGGTGCTTTCTGCTAAGGATGCGGTTGAATCAGGAGTAAAAAAAGTTCATATTATAAACGGAACAAAGCCACATTCTTTGCTTGAGGAAATTTTTACTTTAGAAGGTGTAGGAACCCAAATTTATGGAGAAGATTGATTTAGGGCAGTTTGTTCATGTTATAAACTCCGTGGACGACCTACTCACTTTATATTTGAGGTCTTTGCCTGTTCTTGCCTATTTGTGCAGAACAGATAAGCTACTGTTTTTCAAATACAGTAGCAGAAAGAAGTGTTTTGATTTAAAGGTTGGCATAGAAAAGGAAAGTTTAAGGGAAGTTATAGAAAATGGGTTTTTTAATTATGATACGGATAAAATTTTTAGGAGTGATTTTAATATAAAGATAAGAAAGTGGGGGTCTTCTTGCAATGATGCAATTAGAAGCTTTGTTATGTCTTATGTTAAGAAAGAGGTCTCGGTCATAAAAAGGGAAGAGCTACAGCCTGCACGCTTCAGAAAGTTATTCGATGAGCTTGAGCTTGGAGAAGAGATACTTTATATACCTTTGATTGCAAGAGGAGAGATAGTTGGGTTTTTGTTAGTTTCTCCTGTTTGTAATGTGGATAGTGCTAAACTTTATTTTGATATATTTTCCTGTGGTTTAGATAAACTTCTTTTAAAGAAAAGTGTAGAGAACCTTGTTTCAATTATTCAAGCTGAGAAAGATAAAGCGGAGAGAGATGAAAAGATTTATGAGCTTGGCAAAACGGCCATGACAATAGCTCATGAGATGAAAAACTCTCTTATTGGCGTAATAGGGTTATTTGATAAACTTTCTGACTATCTTGATGACAATGAGAAGGCCATAAAGTATAGGGATATAATAAAATCTCAGCTCAATAAACTTTACAATTTTACGCTCGATATTAATAGATTTTCAAAAATTACTAAGGATGTAAAGTTTGAAAGAGTAGATATAGCAGATATTATAGACAACTCCATAGAAATGGCTTCGACAATTTCTGACAATGTCTCTTTCTCCGTCTCTGTGGGTGATGATGCAGGATGGATTTATGCTGACAAAGACCATCTTGAGCAAGTGTTTCTAAATCTGTTTAAAAACTCCATTGAGGCAAAAAAGGACGGTAAGGTAAAAATAAGTGTGTCAGTGAGTAAGGAAGGCAATAATATTCTAATAAGAATAAAAGATAATTGCGGTGGCGTTGACGAAGAGACGCTTAAAAATATGCTTAAACCGTTTTATACAACTAAGTCATATGGAACTGGTCTTGGTCTTGCAATAGTTAAAGGAATTGTAGAGAATTACGAAGGCGAAATAAACTTTAGAAATGTGCCGGGTGGGCTTGAATGTATAATAAGGCTTCCAATAAAAAGAGTGGAGGATAGAAATGGCGAAAAAAATCATGGTAGTTGACGATGAAGATGCAATAAGGTTGCTTTATCAGGAAGAGTTTGAAGATGAAGGGTATGAGGTTATAGCTTGCGCAGACGGAGAAGAAGCCTTAGAGAAATTCGATAAAGAGAATCCGGATATTGTTGTGTTAGATATAGCAATGCCAGGCATGAGTGGTCTTGATGTTTTGAGTAAAATAAAAGAAAAATCTCCTAAAACACCTGTTATTATGTCAACTGCTTACTCTCATTATAAAGATGATTTTTATACTTATGTCGCAGATGCTTATATAGTAAAATCTCCAGATCTAACTGAACTTAAGGAAAAAGTGAAGGAATTGATAGGTGAATAAAATCTTGACACAGCAGAGCAAATTTAATAGAAAAGCAGGGGTAATTCAGAAAGGAATTTTTTAGGAGGTGACTCAATGGCTAAGGTATGGGTTGATGGTGGTGCTTGCATCGGTTGCGAGGCTTGCGTTGACGAATTGCCAGATGTTTTCCAGATGGAAGACGGAAAAGCAAAGGTTGTAAATCCTGAAGGAGCTTCTTTGGACGAGATTAAAGAGGTTGCTGAAGCTTGCCCAACAGAAGCTATTAAGGTTGAAGAGTAATTTTAATGGCGCCTGCGGGCGCCTTAATTTTCCTCCTTATTTTTTCCTTCTTTTTTTCTCCTTTTTCTTATTTCTTTCTACTTTTTAATTATATAAAATTAAGTTGGTTTTTAAATAAAAATTTAGTATAAGCAGAAGAGAGATAGGTGATTTTTAGTTTGCAAAGATAAAAATTGTTGTTTATTATTTAGGAGGTGAGCCATGAGCGAGAAACAACAAGTTGAAGCGGTTGAAGTTAAATGTCCCAAATGTGGTTATACTATGATTATTTATATGCCAAAAGAAGAGATACCCAAGTGCCCTAAATGTGGCACGCAGATGGTAATAAGTGAGCTATTAGATGAAGGTAAATACTATTGATAGGAGGTTTTGGTATGAAGCGCTTTAAGTTGGTTGGTTTGTTGTCGGCACTTTTTCTGTTAACTGCTGTGTTTGCTCAGGCTGCAGATATTAATCTGTGGCATAATTCAACTCTTTATAAGATTGAGAAAAGGGGTGTTCTGAGGGTTGGATTAAATGCAGGTTATATGCCTTTCGAAATGAGAAGTAAAACAGGGAAAATTATTGGTTTTGATGTTGATTTGGCAAAGTTGATGGCTAAAGCTATGGGTGTTAAACTTCAAATAGTAAATACTGATTGGGATGGTATTATTCCTTCTCTTATGACGGGTAAGTTCGACATTATTATGAGTGGTATGACAATAACACAGAAGAGAAACCTGAAGGTTAACTTTGCAGACCCATATATAGTCGTTGGTCAAACAATACTTTTGAACAAAAAATGGGCCGGAAAAGTTAAAAGCTATAAAGATTTAAATTCTCCGAAGTTCACAATAACAGTTATGCTTGGAACTACGGGAGATTTTGCAGCTAAAAAGTTTATGCCCAAAGCTAAGATTGAAGAATTCCAGACAGAAGAGGAAGCCGTAATGCAGGTTGTTCAGGGTAGAGCAGACGCATTTATATATGATAAACCTTACAACAGCATCTTCTATGCAACCAAGGGAAAAGGCAAGCTAATATTTCTTGATAAGCCATTCACTTATGAGCCTTTAGGCTGGGCTATAAACAAAGGAGACCCTGACTTTCTAAATTGGCTTAACAACTTCTTAAGACAGATAAAACACGATGGTGAATACCAGAAGCTTTACAATAAGTGGTTTGTAAATGTAAAAGACTGGATAAATAAGGTTCAATAAGAAATGAGAAGAGACAGCAATAAGTGGATATGGCATATTGCCTTTGTTTTGGTTATTGTTGGAACGGGCTTTTTTATCTATAAAGCAAGTTTGAGAATCAATTATTCTTGGAACTGGAGGGCTGTGCCCTCCTATCTTGTTTACAAAGCTACACAAGAGATAGACTCACCTGTTAATGGTTTTGTTGAGTATGTTGGTAAGAATGAGGTCGTGATTAAAAGTCTTTCTAAGAAAATAATAAAGATAAAAGTTGAGCATCCGGTTGTTAAAAAGGGAGCGGTTGTATCTTCTGGAGATGAGATAGGCTATAATTCAAGCTATAAAGCTGGACCTTTGTTGATGGGTCTTTATATGACTATAAAGGTCAGCGTGGTTTCTATTATTATGGCTTTGATTATCGGCTTTATAGCTGGTCTTATGCGTATTTCTGAAAATCCGCTATTTAGAAATTTATCTGTTGTTTATATAGAAATTATAAGAGGAACACCTTTACTCGTTCAGATATTTATCGTCTATTTCTTTGTCGGCACGATATTTAACATGACAAGATTTTTTGCTGGTGCGTTTGCTTTGGCTGTCTTTGAAGGTGCATACATAGCAGAGATAATAAGAGCTGGCATACAGTCGATACCGCGTGGTCAAACGGAAGCTTCCCTTGCTTTGGGTATGAATTACTTTCAAATAATGCGGTATATAATTATGCCGCAGGCTATAAAAAGGGTTTTGCCGGCTTTAGCTGGACAGTTTATCTCTCTAATTAAAGACTCGTCGCTTTTATCTGTTATCTCTTTGACAGAGCTTACAAAGGCTGGAAGAGAGATAGTGTCATCAACCTTTAGTCCATTTGAGATATGGTTTAGTGTTGCTGCACTGTATTTTATAGTTACATATTCGTTAAGCTTACTTGATAGGTATCTTGAAAGGAGATTGGCTGGCAATGAGTGATGATATAATCATAGCTGAGCATTTGCATAAGACTTTTCCCAATGGTGTTCAAGCCTTACGAGATGTCTCTTTAACCGTTAAGAAGGGTGAAGTTGTTGTTATTATAGGTGCATCGGGTAGTGGAAAGACAACCTTTTTAAGAACGATAAACCAGCTTGAGACCGTTGATTCTGGCAGGATTATTGTTGATGGAGTTGATTTAACAGACCCGAAAACAAATCTTACCAAAATAAGGGCAGATATAGGGATGGTTTTTCAGCATTTTAATGTCTTTCCGCACCTTACTGTGCTTGAAAATGTTACAATAGGTCAGATTTTGGTTAGAAAACGCCCGAAAGAAGAAGCAAAAAAGATTGCCCTTGAGTTTTTAACAAAGGTCGGTATAGCAGATAAGAAGGATGAATACCCAACAAACCTATCTGGTGGTCAGAAACAGCGTGTGGCAATTGCTCGAGCTTTGGCGATGAACCCAAAGATAATGCTGTTTGACGAAGCAACAAGTGCTTTAGACCCAGAGATGGTGGGTGGTATCTTAGATATAATGAAGGCTTTGGCAAAAGAAGGGATAACAATGGTTGTTGTTACTCATGAGATGGGTTTTGCAAGGGAAGCAGCAGACAGAATCGTCTATATGGACTCAGGCAAGATTGTTGAGATGGGAACGCCAGATGAGATATTTAGCAATCCAAAGAGCGACAGATTGAAGCAGTTTTTAAGCCAAATACTGTAAATGAAAAGAATAAAAATACCCATAGAAGAAGCTGTTGGCGAAGAGATACCGCACGATTTTACCAAGATCTCGCCAGCAGAAGGTTTCAAAGGTGCATATTTCAAAAAAGGCCATATTATAACAAAAGAAGATATACCTAAACTAAAGGCTATAGGTAAGAATTACATCTATAAGCTTATTCTTGATGAAGATGAATTACACGAAGATGATTTTGCAAAGGCTATAGCTCCTTATCTTGCAGGTAAAAACATAACCTTCTCGAAAGAACCAGAAGAAGGCAAAATCACATTTTTTGCAGACATAGACGGCCTTTTTAGATTGAATAGAAAGGCTGTAATCAACTTAAACAGGATAGAGATAACTTCTTTTCCAACAATTCATGATAGATTTCCTGTGAAGAAGGGCTATAAGGTTGCAGCTTTTAGGATTATTCCACTTGTAGCCAAAAAAAAGGTGCTTGATAGGGCTTTAAAGATAGCAAAAGAGCCGTTAATCTGGGTTGATGAGTATAAGATAAAGAAGGCATCGGTTATAATCACAGGGACTGAAGTGTATGAAGGCAGGATAAAGGATAAATTTTTGCCAAAAATCAGAAGAAAACTTGCCAATTTTGGTGTTGAAGTTGAAAGAAGCGTTATACTGCCCGATGATATTAGACGGATAAGGGATAAGTTTTTGGAGTTTAGCGACTCTGAGTTTGTGATTATTACGGGTGGCTCAAGTGTTGACCCGGATGATGTCTCAAAAAGAGCTTTAAAAAGAGCAGGTGTTAAATTTATCAGAGAAGGTAATCCCATTCAGCCTGCCAATAATTTAAGCATAGGCTATTTTAATGATACGGTTGTGTGTGTTGTGCCTGCTGGCGCTATATTTTACAAAGCAACGGCGTTTGATATACTCTTGCCACGCATTCTAACAAAGGATAAGATAACAAAAAGGGATATTGCAGAGTATTCGATTGGTGGTTTGTGTCATTTCTGCAAGGTTTGTGTATATCCTGTCTGTCCGTTTGGTAAGGTGTAATGGTTAAGGTTAAAGAAGCAGTTGAGATAATTCTTAAAAATACAGAGACGGTTAAAGGGTTTGAGTATGTGAGCATAGATAATGCTTACGACAGGATAGTTTATGAAGATGTTTTTAGTAAGATAGATATTCCATCTTTTAAACGCTCAGCGATGGATGGCTATGGCATTGTTGGTGATTGTGATAAATATAAGATTGTTGAAAGTGAGAGTGAGCTGAAAGAGTGCACATGTATAAGGATAAATACTGGTTTTCCTATACCTGAAGGAGTTAGGGCTGTTGCTGAAGTTGAAATTGTTGATGTTAAAAATGGTTGTTTGAGTTTAAAAAAGGGTGTCGAAGATAAAAGAAACTTTACATTTGCAGGTATAGAAGTTAAAAAAGGCGATAGAATTGTCAAAAAGGGTGATAGACTTAGCGTTAGGCTTGTCTCTTTGTGTGCTTACTGTGGTATATCTCATATAAAGGTGTTTAGAAAACCAATTGTTGGCATAATCACAACGGGTGATGAAGTTGTTTTTCCTTTTGAAGAGCCAAAGAGAAACACCGTTTACAACTGCAACTATTATATTTTGAAAGGCCTTGTGAGTAAGTGGTTTGGAAGTCCAATATATTTTGGGCATGTAAAAGATAACAAAGGTGATTTAGAGACACTTTTTAAAGATGCACTCAAAAACTGTGATGTTGTTTTGAGTAGTGGTGGTGTAAGTAAGGGCAGTATGGACTTTACAAAAGAGATAATAGAAGGGTTGGGTGGTGAAATTCTCTTCGATAAGACAACGATAAAGCCGGGTAAACCTGCTGTTTTTTCAAAGGTTCACGGCAAGATTTTCTTTGGCCTTCCGGGATGGCCATCTGCGTTATACACAGTTGCTTATCTCTATCTGAAGCCCTTGCTTTATAAACTTGCTGGTTTTAAGCATAACCCAAAAGAGCTAACTTGCATAATAGACGAAGATATGCACTCAAGGGAAGGCAAGTATTACTTTGATAGGGTCTCTGTTGAGTTTAGAGATGGCACATACCATGCCGTCTCAACAGGTTCTCAGAAGACAGATAACTTCTATTCGCTTGCAATTGCCGATGGGCTTGTTGGGATAGAAGAAGAAAAGGGAGATGTAAGCAAAGAGAACAGGGTTGAGCTTGTGCTGTTCGATGATTGAAGGAGAGAAACATGAAAAATTTTGATTTAGATGGGATAAGTATTGAAGAGAAGTTAAAACTTGTGGATAGATTATGGGAGTCTATTTTGATAGACGAAGAGAAAGTTTCTTCTCCGCATTGGCACAAAGATGTTTTGGCTGAGAGAAAAAAGTTAATAGATGAAGGGTTTGCCGAGTTTGTTTCTGTTGATGAGTTAAGTGCGGAATGAGAGTAAGAGAAGTTTTTGTTCTTAAAGAAGCGATTAATGATTTGAAAAAAGGCAGGAAGCCTACCGAATTAAGGCTTCCTGAACAGACTCTCTATGTCTATAACCTTCTCTTCGTTTTTTTGACCTGCAGGTGCGGATAAATCTCCCTGTGGCATTGTTGAGCTTATCTTAATGTTGCTTTTTGCTTCGTGGTATTTGTTCTCTAAATCCTGTGGCACACTCTGATACTCATAGACAACCTTATCCATACTTATAAATCCGCCGATTTTCTCTTCAAATGGAAAGCCATAAGGAACAATAGCTATTTGAATTCCTGCAGAACCAGGTATAACCTGAATTAGAGCAACATCTTCAAGACCGTTTTTTATCTCATTATGTGTGCCTATTACCGTTTCTCCTGTAACCAGTTTTACAAATTTTACTGCCATTTTCTATCCCTCCAAAAATACATTTTTTATCCAGTTTGCATCGTTGCCGTCAAAACCTATTATATCGAACCTGAAATCACAATCCCTGATTTTGAACTTTTGAATGAAAAAGTTTATGCAATCTTTTAATCTCTTTCTTTTGTTTTTGTCAACAGACTGAGCTGAGAATCCAAAATCAGCAGTTGAGCGTGCTTTTACTTCAACAAAAACAATTAAATTACCCTTCTTGGCTATTATGTCTATCTCACCATATTTACATCGGAAATTTCTCTCTATGATAGAGTATCCTTCTTCTTTTAAAAGGCAGGCAGCCTTTTCTTCGAACTGCCTGCCGATAGCTGTTTTAGTAGCCTTTTTTTCTAATTTTTGCAGCTTTTCCTCTTCTCTCTCTTAGATAATAGAGTCTTGCTCTTCTTACCTTACCGCGCTGCAGAACTTCAATCTTCTCGATTGTCGGGCTGAAATATGGGAAAATCTTTTCAACACCTACTCCGTTTGACTCTTTTCTGACTGTAAATGTGCCGTTTAGACCTCTGCCGCCTCTTCTCCTTATTACTATACCGGCAAATACCTGAATTCTCTCTTTGTTTCCTTCTTTAACCTTCGTGTAAACCTTTACCGTATCTCCAGGCCATATCTCTGGAATCTCTCTTCCTAAGGACTTTACAATCTCATCTTCAAATGCCTTAAGCTTATCCATCTTCAACTCCCATCCATTTTAATGTTCTCTCTTTTGCCTTCTGCATACGCCACTCTTTAATCTTTTTGTGGTTTCCAGAAAGCAGAATATCTGGAACCGCCATTCCACGATACACTCGTGGCCTTGTGTATTGTGGGTATTCTATTAAACCATCTTCAAAGCTCTCTTCTTTTAAAGACTCTTCATTCCCCAAAACGCCCGGTATGAGTCTTACTGTTGCATCGACAATTGCCATCGCAGCTATCTCACCGCCGCTTAAAACAAACCTGCCGAGCGATATCTCTTCATCTGCTAAATATCTAACCCTTTCATCAAAGCCTTCATACCTGCCGCAGATAATAGCAATTGAGTCCTTTTTTGACAACTCCTTTGCCTTGTCCTGATTAAATATCTCACCGGCAGGTGTTAAAAGTATGGTGTGAACATCAGGGCTTTTCTCTTTTACATAGTCCATTGCTTCATAAATCGGCTCAGGCTTCATCACCATTCCTGCGCCACCGCCGTAAGGATAATCGTCAGTTGTTCTGTGTTTATCATGCGTAAAGTCTCGTATGTTTACTGTCTCAATCTTCACAAGCTTTTTCTCTTGAGCTCTTTTTATAATTGTCTCGTTAAATACACTCTCAAACATATTTGGAAAAATACTTAAGATGTAAATCTCCATTTACTCGATAATCTCAAGCACAGCCTTTTTGCCGGCCTTTTTGCTTGCTGCATTGAGAATTGTTCTTATTGCTTTGATTGTTTTGCCTTCCTTACCTATAATTTTACCCAAATCGTTCTTATCAACACTCAATTCAACGACAGTAGTCTTCTCACCAGCAATCTCTTTAATACTAACAGCATCCTGATTGTCAACTAAGCTCTTCACAATGCAGCTTATTAACTCTTTCATGGCCTCCTACCCTACCTTTTTTACAAGGTTTTTTACGGTTTCGGATACTTGAGCCCCTTTCTCTATCCAGTAATTGTATTTCTCCATCTCAACTTTGATTGTTGGTGGTTCGGTTTTTGGGTCGTAATAGCCAATAACTTCCAAGACAGCACCGTCTCTTTTTCTTCTTGAGTCAACAGCAACAATTCTGTAGAAAGGTTTTTTCTTTGTTCCGCCTCTTCTTAGCCTTATAGCTACCACTTTTTCCTCCTTTTATCCGTTTATTCCTAATCTCTTCATAAGCGTTAGAGCTTTTGACTTATTCATGCCCTTCATTAGCTTATTCATCTCTATAAACTGTTTTATGAGCCTGTTTACATCGCTTACCCTTGTTCCGCTGCCTTTGGCTATGCGTCTTTTTCTGCTTGCATTGATTATCTTATAATTCTGCCTTTCTTCTTTTGTCATTGAGAGAATTATTGCTTCTATATGTTTAAGCTCTTTATTAAACTCTTCTTCATCATCTATTTTTATTTTGTTCATGCCTGGAATCATCTGCAGGATTTTTGCCAATGAGCCCATCTTTTGAATTTTTCTTAACTGGTCTAAAAAGTCGTCAAAGGTAAATTGCTGTTTTTTTAATTTTCTTGCAAGCTCCTTTGCTTCTTTCTCTGTTGTTGTTTCCCTAACTTTCTCGATGAGCGTTAAGACATCGCCCATGCCGAGTATTCGTGATGCAACCCTATCTGGATAGAACGGTTCAAAATCGCTAATCTTCTCACCGACACCGGCAAACTTTATCGGTTTACCGACGACTTTCATTATTGAAAGAGCTGCACCGCCTCTTGCGTCGCCGTCAAGCTTTGTAAATATGGAACCCGTTATACCGACTCGCTCATTGAATACTTTGGCGACATTGACAGCTTCTTGACCTATCATTGCATCAGCAACAAAGAGTATCTCGTGTGGTGATACCCTCTCCTTGATGCGCTCAAGCTCACCCATCAACTCATCGTCAATGTGCAATCTTCCGGCTGTATCGATAATGATTATATCTCTTCCATTCTCTTTTGCAAATTGCACAGACTCTTCTGCTATATCTTCAGGTTTTGCATTCTCTTTTTTAAATACGGGAATGTTTATCTGTTTTCCTAATACTTCAAGCTGTTTTATGGCTGCAGGTCTGTATATGTCGCATGCTACGAGTAAGGGCTGCCTGCCTTTTGACCTTAAGTATTTTGCCAATTTTGCAGCCGTTGTTGTTTTACCACTTCCCTGAAGTCCTACGAGCATTATGATGAATGGCTTTTGTGTTATGGTTAGTGTGCTTGCTTCACCACCGAGAATCTCTGTCAATTTTTTATGTGTTTGCTCAACGATTATCTGTCCAGGTGTTAGGCTTTTTTCTAGCTCTTTGCCTTTGAGCTCTTCTTTGAGCTCATTTATAAAATCTTTGACGACTTTATAATTTACATCGGCTTCTAAAAGGGCAAATTTTATCTCTTTGAGTGCTTTATTTAAGTCTTCTTCTGTTATAATGCCTTTTGACTTTAGTTTTTTAAAGATATCGTTGAGCTTCTCAGACAAATCCGTAAACATCATTCAACCCCCAAGTAGCGCACAATCCTATTACAAATAAGCATAATTGTCAATATCAATTGTTTTCGGAAATTATATTATAATAATTTTCTCATTTCAAAACAAATTTAAGAAGGCATCTTACATATATCTTGAAAATGCTCTTCTTTTTCTAAGCATGATGCTATAGCGTTTACTTTTCTTTCTTTTAAGCAGTTATGTATTGTTTCAAACACCTTCTCAAAGCGCTCTTTTTCGCTGTTTAGTTTTATGTCGCTTGTGTCAATTGCAAACAGCTGACTTTCTCCTTTATCTGTTTTTAAGTATAGCCCAAATCTTTGTGGCTGTTGTTTGCCTAATTTAAGAGTCGTTAGCTTTATTTTGCAGTTAGGGTTTTTCTCTAAATATACTTTTGATATGGTGGGCATGATGCAAAAACCCTGAGTAATAACAATTACTGTGTCGTTTTGAGAGTCAAAAACACATTCTGTCTCTAATTCAAATGTTGAGTCTCTGTTGCAGTTATAGGTTATAAGAGCGACTTCATTATTTGAAATCTCGGATAATTCTTTAACCATAGGATTTTCTTTATCCTGCTCTATCTTCATTTTGCCTTTTTCTCCATTTTTCAATACAAAATCATTTGCAGGGTCTAAAATGACATAGCTTTCTACTCTTTTCTCTTTGAACTCTTCAAAGAGTTGCCACATAAGTCTTAAAAAGTCTTCTTTTTTTTTTGCACTATGCTGTCTAATTTTTCTCTTTTTACATAATACCTAAACATTACACCCTTTGCTTGGCCTATGCTTAGCATAGTACCTCCTTTTTGGGTTTTTTTGGGTTTGTTTGACTTAAAAACCGTCCTAAAAGCACTTTTTTATATACTGCCATTAAAATGTTCATGTGTCAATATGAAAGTCATAGGTTGCTTTTTTAGCTGCCAATAATTTTGAACATAAGTTCAATAAGTGATAAAATAACATCTTGAATCTTTTTGAAAAAGGAGTATTAGTTGAATTGAAAATATGAAAAAAAATGTTTTAGGAGGTGATAAAGATGCCTTGGGGTGATAGAACAGGTCCATTAGGATACGGACCAAGAACAGGCAGAGCTTTGGGTTATTGCTCTGGCAACTCTGTGCCTGGTTATATGGTAGGTGGCCCTGGTTTTGGAAGAGGCTGGGGCTTTGGCAGAGGAAGAGGCTTCGGCAGAGGCTGGGGTTGGCATCGTGGCTGGGGTCCTGGCTGGCAGGGTTATGCACCCGTAGTTCCTTATGCTTATCCTGACAAAGAAACAGAGAGAAAGGCTTTAGAGACTCAGATTGAATCTCTTACCCGTTCTATCGATGCTTTAAAGAACAGACTTAGTGAGTTGGATAAAGAAGAGTAAAACCCGCCTTTGTGCGGGTTATTTTTTATTTCTAAGGAGGGATTAAGCAGATGAAACTTATGATAACGGCAAAAGGCGATAACTTAAACTCAACGATAGATGAAAGATATGGAAGGGCTGAGTATTTTATCTTTTACGATACAGAGAGTGGTGATTTTGAAGCCATAAAAAACCCATTTTTGAATGACCAGGGTGGTGTTGGCGTATCAACGGCAAAATTTACCATAGAAAAGGGCGTTAATGCCATTATATCGGGCAGTTATGGGCCAAATGCTACAGATGTTCTTAAGGTTTCGAATATAGAGCTTTACAAGGCTGTTCCTGGAACAGTTGAAGAGAATATTAAGCTGTTCAAAGAAGGAAAATTACAGAAGTTTTAGGAGAATATCATGAAGATAGCCGTAACAAGCGGTAAAGGTGGAACAGGAAAGACGACTATTTCACTTCTTTTGGCTTATGCTTCAGAAAATCCGCAATACATAGACTGCGACGCTGAAGAACCCAATGGGCATCTGTTTTTAAAGCCAAAGATAGAAAAAAGGATTCCATATACAGAGCTTGTTCCAAAGATTAACGAAGATATCTGCACATTTTGTGGCAAATGTGCTGATGCTTGTGCCTATAAGGCACTTGTTGTTATGGGAGAGCCGCTGAAAAAGGTGATGTTTTTTGATGAGCTGTGCCACTCCTGTGGTGCCTGTGCCTATGTCTGTCCGGTTGAAGGAGCTTTGGTTGAAGTTGAAAAGCAGGTAGGTGAGATAGCCATAGGAAAAGCAGGTCATATAGATTTTGTTATGGGTCAGTTAAATATAGGTGAAGCAAGTGCTACACAGCTCATAGCATCTCTAAAAAGAGACTATATGGACGAGTCAAAAACGGTGATTTTAGACTCACCGCCGGGCACAAGCTGCACGGTTGTTGAGACGATTGATGGTGTTGATTTTGTTGTTTTGGTTACAGAGCCAACACCATTTGGATTGAGTGATTTGAAGCTTTCTGTTGAACTTGTGCGTGATATGGGTTTGCCGTTTGGAATCATTGTAAATAAGCATGAAGATGAGAAGCATCTGATAGAAGATTATGCAAAGGAAGAGAATATAGAGATACTTTACAGATTGCCGTTTTCTGAAGAGTTTGCCAAAATGTATTCAAAAGGGAGCTTGCCGTTTGAGAAGTATAAAAACGATTTTGCTTCAGTTTTAAAAAGGATAGAGGAAAAGCTATGAGTAAGGAGCTTGTAATTATAAGTGGTAAGGGTGGAACAGGAAAGACAACTTTGACCAGCAGTCTTGCCTATTTGATGAAGGATAAGATTATTGTTGATGCAGATGCAGATGCGGCAAATATGTATATCCTGATGAAGCCAAAGGTTAAGTATTCAGAGAAGTTTAAAGGTAATCCAAAAGCTTATATTGACCCTGACAAATGCACTGGTTGTGATATCTGCAGAAAGCTGTGCAGATTTGATGCGATTGATATTACAGATGATGGCGTTTATGTGGTTGATGAGATTAAGTGTGATTCGTGCAGGCTGTGTGAGATAGCATGTCCAGAAAAGGCTATTACGATGAAGGATGTGTTTAGCGGCGAGTGGTATGAGTCAGAGACTGAATACGGCCTGTTTGTCCATGCAAAGCTGTATCCGGGTGCTGAGAACTCTGGCAACCTTGTCACAATGGTAAAGCATAGGGCACATATCTTAAGCGAAGAGAAAGGCATTGAATACATACTGGTTGATGGCTCGCCGGGTATTGGATGTCCAGTGATTTCAACCATCTCTGGTGCTAATTTTGTGATTATTGTTGCAGAGCCAACACCTGCGGGTTTACATGATTTGGAAAGGGTTAAAAAACTGTGTGATTCGTTCAAGGTTAAAAGTGGCGTTGTCGTTAACAAATACGATTTAAACGAAGAGAAGACAAAGCAGATAGAAGAGTTTGCTAAAAAAGAAGGCATAGAAGTTCTTGGTAAAATACCGTTTGATAAATGCGTGCCCGATGCGATAGTAAATCTTGAGATACCTTATGCTGCATGCGACAGAATAAAAAACGCCATAGAACAGATTTATAAAAGGGCTATGGAGTTGCTATGAGTATACAAGAGAAGGTTATAGAGAAGTTAAAGACGGTCTATGACCCTGAGCTAAGGGAAGATGTTGTAAAACTCAAGCTTGTTTATGATTTGAAGGTTGATGAAGAAAACGGCATCGTTGATATAAAATTTAGGCCAACAGTTGAAAACTGCCCAGTTGGTTTGCAGCTTGCCATTGCTATAAAGAAGGCGATTCTTTCTGTTGAAGGCGTTAAGAGAGCCAATGTGAAGGTTGAAAACTTTATCTGGGCAAAGGAAGCTGAAGAGTTTTTAAAGGCTTTGGATAAATAGTTATCCCTTTTTTATTGCTGCAAACTTTAAGCTTTCAAGCTGCATCTCGGCGAGGTAGATTATCTCCTCGCCGTTTTTGATGTTTTCGGAAGGAACGAATGTTATCAGGAATTCAGGATGATAGTCGTTTACTGTGATGTTTTTGAGTTTTTCTTTTAGTCTCTGTTGCATCGCTATTGGGTTGCTTGATTTAAATATGAATGCAAAGTAGTTTGCACCAACTCTGGATGGGTAAATTGCTTCTTTCTCTTCTTTTATGGCTTTTGCAATTTTTGATATCAGCTCATTGCCCTTTTCATAACCAAAGATATAGTTGATTTTCTTTAAGTGCTTTATGTCTATCATAAACAGATAAAAACGCTCTTTTGTTTCCAAAAGCTTATCTATAAAACCTATTAGACTTTTAATCCTGTAAAGGCCGGTAAATGTATCCTTTTCAAATAAGTCTAATCTGCTCTTTTCGATTTCTGAGAGCTTTTCTGATATGTTTTCTGGCTTATTCTCAATGATATAGATATCTTTCAAGCATGATTCTATTTTAGAGACAATATCTTTATCTAAAGGCATGCTTTTTATTATCTCTATGGCTTTGCTGACTTCAAATGCTTCTCTGTAAGGCCTTGAAGTTGTTAAAGCATCGAATACATCGGCTATTGCCAATATTCTTCCTTCAAGCTTTATCTCTTCGCATTTTAAACCATCAGGATAACCACTCCCGTCGCACCGCTCATGATGTTGCCTTACAATGAGTGCGATATCTTTAAACATTTCGACATCTTTAATTATCTCGTAAGAGAATTCCGGGTGGTATTTCATTATCTCATACTCATATTCACTGAGTTTGCCGGGTTTAAGTAAGATGCTGTCTGGTATTGCAACCTTGCCTAAGTCATGAAGTAGGCCAGCTATGTATAACTTGTGTTGCATCTCTTCGTTTAATCCCAATTTTGCTGCTATTCTTTGAGAATATAGGGCTACTCTTTCTGAGTGTCCTTTTGTATAAACATCTCTTACTTCAACCACCTTTACGAATGCCTTTATAAACTCAAGCCTGTTTTGTTCGAGTTGTAAGTTTTTATCTATTATTGTTGAAGATAAGCTATTGAGCGCATCTGAGATTGTCTTTAGTTTTTCAAAGGAGATTTCTTCTAAATTTATAGGGTCTCTTTTTTTGCCTATAAACGGGATTGCGGATACAATTTTGTTTGTATCTCTCTGGACTGTTTTTGAAAAGTCTCTACCGATTAGGTATATAACAAGAAGCGTAATTAAATATAAGAGAAAAAGAAGTATTTGAAAAAGTCTAAGTTTTTTAAACAAATTGTCGGAAAATAGAGCAGCTTCTTCCTTTAATCTGTGAACATAGAAACCTGTTCCAACCATCCAGTGGAGTGGCTCGTAATATTTTCTGAACGATATTTTAAGCTGTGGTTTTCTGCTTGTAGGTGATGGATACCAGTATGTTGAGTATGTTTCTGAATGTTCCCTTAGGCCTTTTAAATATTTTTCCCTGTAGTAATTGCCTTTTGCATCAGGTTTAAACGACGATGAGGGCTTACCTATATCAACACCCAAGGATTTGTTGTATATATTCATGGCAAAATCTTTGCCGCCGTTTAGGTTCAATATCTTTACGACAAAGAAGTAGGAGTCTCTGTTTTTGTTTTGAAATATGAACTCGTTTAGTCGCGGAAATACGAAATCCATTATTTTCACTTCGAGATTGAGCATAGATGTATAAGCTGCGAGTTTTAAATTGTTTATTTGTGTTGTTGCAACGAGAAATTTTTGAGGATATACTCCTTCTTTTAATGTTGGCGATTTGCACATGTATAGGTGAATCTTATTAAAGCTTAAGTTGAGATTTTTTCTGTAAGGTTTGCAGTATTTAAAGCTTAAAAAATCAGCTGTAGATGAGCCGTTGTCAAAGAAAACGGCGAACTTCACTTCACCGGATTGATTAAGTCTGTTCAGAGATTCTGTTATATTGTCTGGGTTAAAGAGTGGCTTTTTGAGTGATAACTCGTAAGAGAGCGTTTTAAATGTGTCTTTTATGATTGAGTTTGTATAGCTGTCGATAAACGATATAACTGCGTATGTCTCAAGTTTTATCGCTTCCTTCTGTTTATCTATCTCTTTCTGATATACAAACCTTTCAACAACACTCTTTTGGGTTTTTTCTGTGAAGTAAAATACAGAGACCATGAGTAGGAAAATAATAATAAGGATTGCATATACAAATCTAAAATAGGACTTCTCACTCAATTTTCTCATACCAAATAAAATTATGTAACTTTTTTGTTCAAAGTCCAATTTTTTCTTGCTTTATTGGTATTGACTTTAACGGCAAACTTATGTTAATTTTTGTTGGCTTTTTGGGAGATGTGTATGGTTATTCAACTTAGGGTAAAGCCCAACTCAAGGCATGAGTCGATTGGCTTTGAAAATGGCTTGCTTGTGCTTAAAATAAGAGAAAAACCGGTGGAAGGGAAGGCGAACAAGGCAGTTGTTGAGAAGCTGGCTAAGTTTTTTGGCGTTGCCAAAGGTTGTATAGAGATAGTTTCTGGTGAGAAGTCCAAAGAGAAAAGGGTAAGGATAGATTGCATTGACGATGACGAGATACTAAGAAGACTGAAGGAGGCCTAAAGATGCCGATTTATGAGTATCGATGCAAGTTTTGTGGTCATGAGTTTGAAGTTTTGCAGGGATTTAACGACCCGGCACCTGAAATTTGTCCAAACTGCAAAAAGAGTGGCGGTATAACGAAGCTTGTATCTGAGACAGCCTTTGAGTTAAAGGGCAGTGGTTGGTATGTAACGGATTACAAAAAGTCTTCGAACTCTTCAGATAAATCAAAGAACAAAAGCGATTCATCTCAAACAAAAACAGAAGCAAAGAAGGAGGAAAAAAAGAGTGCTTGAAAGGACATTATCAATTATTAAGCCTGATGCCGTAAAAGCTAAAAATGCGGGAAAGATTATTGAGATGTTGGAGTCTAACGGTTTTTCTATTATCGGAATGAAAAAGATTCACCTTACAAAAGAGCAGGCTAAAAAGTTTTACATTGTTCATAAGGATAGGCCATTTTACGACTCTTTGACGGATTTTATGAGTGAAGGGCCGATTATCGTTATGGTGCTCGAGAAAGATAATGCTATAGAAGATTACAGAAAACTTATGGGAGCAACGAATCCCGAAGATGCAGAAGAAGGCACAATAAGAAAACTTTTTGGCACAAACATTGAAAGAAACGCCGTTCACGGTTCAGACTCAAAAGAATCTGCAAGTTATGAGATAGGTTTCTTCTTTAACGAATTAGAACTGGTATAAGAAAGGAGAGAGAAATGGCTCAGCCAAAAAGAAAATCATCTCACTCAAGGGCTGCAAAAAGGGCAACCCATAAGAAGCTTAAGAATGTTCCTTTAACTAAATGCCCAAACTGTGGTGAGTATAAACTTCCACATAGGGTTTGTCCATCCTGCGGCTATTACGGAGACAGAGAAGTAATTACACCAGAAGAGTAATGATTCAGGTTGCCGTTGATGCATACGGGGGCGATTTTGCCCCCGATGAAGTTATAAAAGGCGTTAGATACGCTTTAAAAGAGAAGCAGGGGCTTTTTGTTTATCTTGTTGGCAAACAGGATGAGTTAGAGAAGCTGATAGGTGATTTCTCGGATGATTTAAAAGAGAGAGTTGAGATAGTTAATGCGGATGAGATTGTAAGGATGTCGGATAAGCCATCCCAAGCTTTGAGAATGAAAAACTCATCAATGAGTGTGGGTATCAAGCTTGTCAAAGAAGGCAAAGCAAGAGCATTTATGACGGCTGGCAACTCTGGTGCGGCGATGGCCGTTGCCATGTTTAATCTTGGAAGGATAAAGGGTGTGTCAAGGCCAGCCATTGCGACGCTGCTTCCAACATTGGATGGTCAGGTGATGCTGATCGATGCTGGCGCCAATGTTGACTGCAAACCACAGCATTTAGTTGAGTTTGCCATTATGGGTGCTGTTTATGTAAAGTATGTCGTGGGCGTTAAGAATCCGAAGATTGGTGTTTTGAGTAATGGATCTGAGCCGGGTAAAGGCAACCAACTGACTTTAGCAGCCTACGATTTACTTTACAAAAGCAGGCTAAATTTCATAGGTAATGTTGAGGGTGATGAGATATATAAAGGTAAAGCCGATGTTGTTGTGAGTGATGGTTTTGTGGGTAATGTGGTGCTGAAGGTTAGTGAGTCTGTTCCGCATGTTATAGCTGAGTTTTTAAGGGAAGAGATAAGAAAGAGTTTTTTGAGCAAACTGGGTTTTCTGCTTGCGAAATCGGCTTTTAAAGCTTTGAAGAAGAAGACTGATTATGCTGAGTTTGGTGGTGCACCATTGCTTGGTGTTAATGGAGCATGCGTAATAAGTCATGGCAGAAGCAATGCTATTGCCATAAAAAATGCCATATTGAAAGCTTTAAGGTTTTCAGAAGAGAAGGTTAATGACAAGATTGAGTCTGCGCTTAAGAGTTGCTTGGTTTTGAAGGAGCTAAAGGGGGTAGTGAGGTCATGAATGCAAAAGTTATAGCGACAGGTGCATACCTGCCCAAAAAGATATTGACAAACTTTGACCTTGAGAAGATGGTTGATACATCGGATGAGTGGATAACACAAAGAACGGGTATTCACATAAGGCATATAGCAGAAGATGAGTCTGCAAGCGACCTTGCAGCTAAAGCCGCTTTTGACATACTGGATAATGCAGATGTATCAGCATCGGAGATAGAACTCATTGTTCTTGCAACTGTTACACCAGATATGCCTTTGCCTGCAACGGCTCTGTTTGTTCAGGAGAAGATTGGTGCAAGAAACGCCTTTGCTTTTGATATAAATGCGGCATGCAGCGGGTTTATGTATGCTTTATCTGTTGCCAATGCATATATTAAGGCTGGAATGGTGAAGAATGCGCTTGTTATAGGTTCTGAAACCTTAAGCAAGATAACAGATTGGACGGATAGGTCAACATGTGTAATATTTGGCGATGGTGCTGCTGGTATCTTGCTTAAGGCAACAGAAAACGAAGATGAAGGCATCTTGAGTATGGTTTTGCACTCTGATGGTGGATATACCGATTTAATGAGAGTGCCAGCTCCAGGCAGCAGACAGCCCTGCAGTGTTGAAGCCATAGAGAACAGAGACATTTACATAAAGATGAAGGGTAATGAGACATTCAAAATGGCAGTAAGAAGCATAGCCAGTGTAAGTAAAGAAGCATTAGATCTTGTAGGGCTTGGATTTTCGGATGTTGATTGGATGGTATGTCATCAGGCTAACAGAAGAATCATAGAAGGCGTGGCAAAAAGGGTGGATTTGGATTTAGATAGAGCTATAATAACGATTGATAGACACGCCAATACAGCGGCAGCTTCAATTCCGTTGGCTTTAGATTGGGCTGTGAAAAACGGCAAGATAAAGGAAGGGGATATTGTTCTGTTAAACAGTTTTGGTGCAAGTTTAACCTGGTCTGCAGGTGTTGTAAGGTGGTGATGTAATGTTTAAGACGAAGATTTGCGAACTGTTGGGTATAGAGTATCCGATAATTCAGGGTGGAATGGCATGGGTTTCTGATGCTATTTTGGCTGCAGCTGTCTCTGAAGCTGGCGGTTTGGGTATTATTGCAGCTGGTAATGCTCCGGCTGATTGGGTGGAGAATGAAATTATCAAAGCAAAAGAGATAACAGATAAGCCATTTGGCGTTAATATAATGCTTTTATCTCCCTATGTTGATGATGTTGTTGATGTTGTTATAAAGCATAAGATTAAGGTTATAACGACTGGTGCTGGAAGTCCTGGCAAGTATATGGATAGGTTTAAAGAGATAGGAGCTAAGGTTATACCTGTGGTTGCATCTGTTGCCTTGGCAAAGAGAATGGAGAAAGAAGGTGCAGATGCGGTTGTTGCAGAAGGTATGGAATCTGGTGGCCATATAGGTGAGCTTACAACTATAGCACTTGTGCCGCAGGTTGTTGATGCTGTTGATATTCCCGTTATAGCAGCAGGTGGTATAGCAGACGGAAGGGGTTTTGTTGCAGCACTTGCCTTGGGTGCCCAAGGCGTTCAGATGGGAACAAGGTTTGTGGCATCTGTTGAGTGCACGATATCAGAAGCTTACAAAAAGGTTATTGTTGAAGCCAAAGATAGGGATACGGTTATTACAGGCAGAACAACAGGCCATCCCGTTAGAATTATAAAAAACAAGCTTGCACGAGAGTTTATGAAGCTTGAAAATAGCGGAGCGACAAAGGAAGAGCTTGAAAAGTTTGGTGAAGGCAGGCTTAGACTTGCAGCAAGGGAAGGTGATGTGAAAAACGGCTCTGTTATGGCTGGTCAGATTGCCGGTCTAATTAACGATATAAAACCTGTATCTAAAATTATATCCGATATTATGAGAGAAGCTGAAGAAGTTTTATCAAACTTAAGCAGATTGGGAGATAGGTGATGAGATTTTTGATGTTTACGGGTCAAGGTTCCCAGTTTGTTGGAATGGGAAAAGATTTGTATGAGAGCTTTGATGTTGTAAAAGAGACATTTAATAAAGCTAATAATGTGTTGGGTTTTGACTTGGTCAATATGATGTTTAACGGGCCTGAGAAAACCTTGACATTAACTGAGAATGCTCAGCCTGCGATACTCACCGTTTCTGTTGCAATTTACAATCTTTTGAAGAGTGAGACGGACTTTGATTTTGATTTGGCTGCAGGTCATTCGCTTGGTGAGTATTCTGCGCTTGTTGCTGCAGGCTCTTTGGGTTTTGAAGATGCCGTTTTTGCCGTTCATAAAAGGGGCAAGTTTATGCAACAGGCTGTGCCAGAAGGCGTTGGTGCTATGGCTGCTATTCTCACAGACAAGCATAGTGAAGTTGAAGAGTTGTGTAAGCAGACGAGCAAAAGCTTAAAGAACGGTTATTGCCAGATAGCCAATTACAACGCAAAGAAGCAGGTTATAGTGTCTGGTTATAAAGAAGGCGTTGATAAGGTTTGCGAGCTTGCAAGAGAGAAGAAGTTGGGTAAGGTTATACCTTTGAGTGTCTCTGCTCCATTTCACTGTGCTTTGATGGAGCCAGTTAAAGAGCAGATGAGCAAGGTGCTCGATGGGATACACTTTTCAAAACCGAATAGAAGGGTTATAGAGAATACAAAATCCGATGTTATAGACTCAGAAGATAACATAAAGGAGTATCTGATAAATCAGATTACAGAGCCTGTTAGATGGATTGATAATGTTAATAGGGCTATTGAGCTTGGTTGTGATGAGTTTGTTGAGTTTGGGCCTAAAAATGTGCTTGCTTCTATGTTAAAAAGGGAATTAAGGAAAGCAAACATAAACTATGTTGTTGACTTAGAAAGCTATAATGACTATAAGGATAAGGTATGAGTTTTAAGGGAACTGTTGCTTTGATTACTGGCGCTTCAAAGGGCATAGGCGCTCAGATAGCTTATCAGCTTGCAAAAAAGGGTTTAACCGTTATAGTTAATTACTCTCACAGTAAAGATAAAGCAGAAGAGTTGTGCGAAAGAATAAAAGCCGAAGGTGGAAACTGCGAAGTTTGTGGTTTTGATGTTAGCGATTTTGAGCAGGTTGGTGATGCTGTATCTGAGTTAATAAAAAAGCACAAGAGAATAGATTACCTTGTAAACAACGCTGGCATTACCGATGACGATTTGATAATGAGAATGAGCAAGGAGAAAATAGATAGGGTAATAGATGTGAATTTAAAAGGTGCTCTGTATTGCTCAAAGCATGTTAGCAGGTGGATGATAAAAAACAGATTTGGTGTTATCGTTAATATATCAAGCGTTATAGGTTTGATGGGTAATGCAGGCCAGAGTAATTATGCAGCAAGTAAGGCTGGTCTTATAGGACTGACAAAATCTTTGGCTAAAGAGCTTGGAGCAAGAAACATCAGGGTTAATGCTGTTGCACCGGGCTATATAGAGACGGATATGACGGCTGTTTTGACTGATGAGCAGAAAAAAGCTCTGATGGAGAGTATAGCTATAAAGAGACTTGGAACAACGGAAGATGTAGCGAATCTTGTTGAGTTTTTATTGAGTGAAGAAGCGTCTTACATTACAGGTGAAGTTATTAATATCAGTGGCGGATTATACATTTGAAAATAAAAGAGGAGGGTTTAAAAGATGAATGTAGCAGAAGAAGTAAAGAAGATTATTGTTGAGCAGTTGGGTGTTGACGAAGAAGAAGTTAAACCAGAAGCCAAGTTTATCGAAGATTTAGGCGCTGACTCTCTTGACACTGTTGAGCTTGTTATGGCTATGGAAGAGAAGTTTGGCATCGACATTCCAGATTCTGATGCAAGCAAGATTATAACGGTTCAGGATGCGATAGATTATGTTGAATCCCATTTAAACAAGTAAGAGAAGGCGATGCGAAGGGTAGTTGTAACCGGAGTTGGAGCTATAACTCCTGTTGGACTTACGGCTGATGAAAGTTTTAAAAATGCCTGCAAGGGTATAAGCGGCATAGATAGAATAACGCGCTTTGACCCTTCCAATTACACCGTTCAGATAGCAGGTGAAGTTAAAGGATTTGACCCGACAAAGTATGTGGATAAAAAGGATGTAAAGAAGATAGACCTGTTTTCTCTTTATGCCATTGCAGCGACACAGGAAGCAGTTGAAAATGCCGGTTTAGAGATTGAAAAGGAGAATCCTTTTAGGGTTGGTGTAAGTGTTGGCAGTGGTATAGGTGGACTGCAGACAATAGAAAAGTATAACGAAGCGCTGCTTAAAAGGGGTCAAAAAGGCGTATCGCCGTTTTTCATACCTGTTGCCGTTATAAATATGGCAGCGGGCAATATAGCAATGAAGTTTGGATTTAAAGGACCCAACTTTAGCGATGTTACGGCTTGTGCGACTGGAACACACTCCATAGGTTTAGGTGCCCGTTGTATAGCTTACGGTGATGCTGATGTTATGATTTGTGGCGGCACAGAGTCAACGATTACACCTTTGGCGGTAAGCGGCTTTGCCAATATGAAAGCACTCTCAACGAGAAACGATGAGCCACAGAAGGCATCTCGTCCGTTTGATAAGGATAGGGATGGATTTATCATAGGAGAAGGTGCCGGCATTCTTGTTTTGGAAGAGTATGAGCATGCAAAGAAGAGAGGGGCACCAATTTTAGCCGAATTTGTCGGTTTTGGTATGAGCGATGACGCTTATCACTTTACAGCTCCAGACCCAGAAGGCGACGGTGCAACATACGCTATGCAGATGGCTTTGAATGATGCAAAACTCAATCCTGAAGATGTCGATTATCTCAATGCTCATGGAACATCAACCTACTTTAACGATATCATTGAGACAAAAGCCATAAAAAGGGTATTTGGAGATTATGCTTATAAGCTTACGATAAGCTCAACAAAATCTGTTACAGGGCATCTGCTTGGTGCTGCAGGTGGCGTTGAAGCTGTATTTAGCGTTCTCGCTTTGAAAAACGGCATAATTCCACCGACGATGAATTTGGATAATCCGGATGAAGAGTGTGACCTGTTCTATACGCCTAATGAAGCGATAGAAAAGGATATCAGAGTCGCTATGTCTAACTCGTTTGGGTTTGGTGGAACAAACGCCGTTGTGATATTTAAGAAGATTTAAGCAGGGTGGTGTTTGCCACCCTTTCTTTTTATGAAAGCCACATCTATCTTTTTTGACTTAGACGGAACACTCATAGATTCAAAATTGGATTTGGCAAATAGTCTTAATGCTGCATTTGAAGCCTTCTCTTTGCCAACCCTTGATAATGAAAGAATTTATAGTTTTGTTGGCAATGGTGTAAGGCGTTTGATAGAAGACTCGTTAAGGTTTGTTAATGCTCTGGATAAATTCGACGATGTTTTTTACTATTTTCTTTCTCATTATGACGAACATCTTCTTGTAAATACAAAACTCTATGATGGTGTTGAAGAGTTGCTTGAGAAACTAAAGAGCAAAGATAAAAAGCTGTTTGTTATAACAAATAAAAGCTTCAGATTTGCATATAAGATACTCAAAGGACTTGGCGTTGATAAGCTGTTTGATGAAATTGTCGGCGGCGATACATTTTCAGCAAAAAAGCCAGACCCTATGCCCATTATTGAGCTGTCAAAAAAGCACAATGTAAAGCTTTCTTCTGCTATAGTTGTTGGTGATTCAGAAAACGACATAGAAGCTGCAAAAAGGGCTAATGTTAGTGTTGGCTGGGCAGCTTACGGCTTTAGGGATAGAGAGATACTAAAGCTTTACAATGTCGATTTTGTTATAGAAAAACCCAAAGAGCTGCTTAATGTGATTGAATAAGAAAACACTTCTCGGATAAGCGTGATATACACCTGCCTATCTTTGATTTGAATTTTCCATCTTTTAAATCTGGATGAAAAACACTCAATAAGTCTGTCTGACTTGTTGCGAATATCTCAACATCTCCATAATAAAGCGTGTCTATAAGGTGAGTAAAACGCAAAGCATCGGGCAGTTCTGTGTCTTTAAACGGCCTTAGATTTTCTATAAACAGAGCATCTAATTTGTATGAGAAGTTTGCATATTTTGTTGGGTGTATCTCCCTTAATTGTTTGAGTAGTTCTTCAAATGTTATGAACATTTTGTATCTTCCCTTCGTTTCGTACTGTTCGAACATCTCTTTTAAACTCTTTGCTTTCTTGTTTAAGTCAATATTTTTGCACTTTATTCTATAGTCTTTGCCGTCGATTATTATTGTCTCGAATGCTTCTATTAGGCTTCCGATTCTCTCTTTGAACATTAGTATGTCTAACTTTCTTGCACCAAGCTCTGTTGGAAGGGCGTTTGATGTTGTTATTACCACGCTGTCTGTTTTGTTGACTTCCCTTATGAAGTTTATACCCGTCATTGCATCGCCTGGGTCGTCTAACTCAAACTCATCAAGCAGTATTAAGTCAAATCTCTCTGTTAGCATCTGAACGACTTTCATTAGTGTGTAATGAGATACAAGATACATAAGATCGGCAAACGATAGAAATATGCTTTTGCCTTTATATGCGTTGCCTACAGATGCAAGCAAGTGGGTTTTGCCAACTCCGAATACGCCGTCTAAGTATATGTTTTTGGGTTTTTTGGCTTTAAAGAATTTTCTCAATAGTGCGTTTTTTGGTTGTTTTTTTCTGAATTGTTCATACTCTTTGACAAAGTTTTTTAATCTTTCAACAGCGGCTCTTTGTGATGGATACTCATCATTTGGTATGTAATTGTCAAAAGAGCAGTTTTTGAATTTTGGCGGTATTGCATTGTGCGTCACGATCTCTTCTATCGGCGCTTTGAAGTCTATCTGGCTTAGTGTTATAATGTTTTCCATAGCTAAATCCTTCCTTTTGATTTCAAAAATTGTATGCAAAAATCGTCCAATCTTGTCAGGCCTGCGTCTTTAGCATACTGCAAGGCTTCTAAATACTCATCATCTGTTATGGGTTTTGCTATCTCTTCAAATCTGTATGCTAAACCCAAAGGCCTGTATTGAGCCATAATATTTACATAGGTGTTTTTTGATATCTCTTTTGCTATAAAGTTTACAATCTCTTTTGTTCCGGCAAGGCCGTTTGGCAAAACAAGGTGTCTGATTAGAAGCCCTTTCTTTGCTATGCCGTTTTCTATGATTAGGTCTCCAACCTGTTTGTGCATTATCTTTATCGCCTTTTTTGTTGTCTGCGGGTAATCTTTGGCTGATGAGTATAGTTCTGCGACTGTTGAATCCCAGTATTTAAAGTCAGGCATGTAAATATCTATAATTCCGTCAAGCAGATTTAAGGTTGATGGAAGCTCATAGCCGCTTGTATTGTAAACCAAAGGGATTTTAAGTCCCTTATTGATGGCTATCTTTAGTGCTTTTAAGAGTTGTGGAACGATGTGTGTCGGTGTTACGATGTTTATATTGTGGCATCCTTTTTTCTGAAGCTCTATCATCATGTTGGCGAATTCTTCTATAGTTGTTGAGTTACCTTCGCATAAATGGCTTGTTGATGCGTTTTGACAGTAGATACAGAGCAGATTGCAGCATGAGATGAAGATAGTGCCTGAGCCGTTTTTGCCGACAAGCACACTCTCTTCTCCGAAATGTGGGAAGTAGTCGGCTATAACGGGAAGTTCTGCCGTGTTGCAGATGCCTTTTTTGCCTTTTAGTCTGTTTACCCTGCAGAGTCTCGGACAAATTCTGCAGGATTTTAACAACTCGTAGGCTTTTTCTATCTTTTCGTTTAATTTTCCTTCTTCGAATGTTTTCAGATAAATCGGTTCCATAAAAAATCCCGAATATTCTACTTATAAGTATGATTTTTTCAATCTTATATTGTTTTGATGGTAATTAGGGTAAGGCAGCCAGAGGCTGCCTGTTTGATTTATTTGCCTATGGTGGCTCTTGCGATTATTACCTTCATGATGTCGGATGTGCCGGCCGATGGCCCTAAAACGAAAGAGTCTCTCAAGAATCTTGTCACTACTGCTTCTTCTGTTACTCCATAGCCGCCCTGTATATCTACTGCCATTTTTGCTGCCTTTTGGGCTGCTTCGGTGGTGAAGTATTTTGCCATCGCAAACTCTAAGTCACTTCTCTGGCCTTTATCCTGTATGCTGGTGGCTCTGTAACCTAAAAGTCTGCCGATCTCTAAGTCCAGCCTCATCTCTGCTATCTTGTTTTGAATTGTTTGTAAATTACTTATGGGTTTTCCGTAGAGAATACGTTTTTTGGAGAAATTTACTGTTATTTTGAGAAGGGTATCCATTATACCTAAGGCAACACCTACCATCCCTCCTCTACCTACTTCTCCTATAGCGCTCATTGCAACGCGCATACCTTTGCCTTCCTGACCCAACAAGTTGGATGCTGGAACTTTACAGTTTTCAAGGAGAATCTCTCCAACACTGCATCCGTGCAAACCTATCTCATGCCACTCTTTTCCTCTTCTGAAACCTTCGAAAGTATCTTCTATTATGAGAGTTGAAAACGCTTTCGGATTTTCTGAGTCTTTGGCAAGCACTACAAAAGTATTTGCTATAGGAGCGTTGGTTAGCATTATCTTTCTTCCGTTTAAGATGTAGAAGTCACCCTCTTTTTTGTAGGTAGTTTTTATTCCGGTTGGATCAGAACCGCCCGTGGCTTCGGTTACTGCAACCGTAGCAAGTTTTTCTCCGACTGCCAGACCCGGTAGATACTTTTGTTTCTGTTCGTCGTTTCCGAATTTTAAAATAGGTTCTATGCCCAATCCGAAGATTTGAAGCATCATTGCTACGCCAGGCGATACTTTTGCTATCTCTTCCAATGCTATAAGTCTCTCTGTGTACCCAAGACCCAAGCCGTTATACTCTTTTGGTATAAAGATGCCCGTAAGCTTTTCGTCTTTTAATGCTTCTACGACCTCCGGAAGAGCTACTTTTTTCTCTTCCATCTCTCTAACTTTAGGTTTTATTTTTTTCTCCGTAAACTCTGCTACCTTTTTTCTGAAAATTTCCTGTTCTTCAGTAAAGGTGAAATCAATCATCTCCTTACCCCCTTCCCGTTATTTTTTCTTTTGAGGCTCCTGCAGGTCTTCGTCTATATCCATTATCTTTTTAGCATATTCTACATACTTCTCAAATGGTGTAAATAGCCTTACGAACAGTCTTGCTCCGTCAGGAGAGCCGCCTCCGTGCATTGTTCCCGGTACACCCGCTCCAAGCGTCAACCACTCTACCAATCTTGCTATTTTTGCCCGTGTTATGCCCGAACCCTGTCCGGCTTTTAAGTATTTCTTTATCTTGTCCCCATATTTTGGGTCTTCTATGTCTTCGTAGGCTGGTAGACAACCTGTCTCAACTATTCCTCCGCCAATTTCTTGAGCAAGTCTTTTGGTTTCGTATGGAAGGGTAGCAACCTGAACCTTGTTTGCATTTGCCAATAACGGGTCAGGGAAGTATACACCTGAGCTGTGTTGTTTGCCCAGAGCTATTGCCCCTATACCGAGGCCATAGGTTACTTCGTTGTTTATTGACATGGCTATGAGTTTATCCATGAATATTTTGGATGCTAAGCCATTTGCTCTTGCCATCAGTACGGATGCGCCTATCATGACGTCTCCCTGTCCGGCCACGCATGCACCTATGCAGGCTCTGTATGTTGAAGTGAAATATGTTATTATGTCGCGTGTGTATTTGTATTCTCCGCACATAAATACGCGTTCGTTGGGCACAAATACATCGTCAAAAATCAGATATGCCTGAGTTATGCCGGTTTTTGGCATATCAAAGTTGTCTTTGAGTTCTCTTAAGTCGCTGGGTCTTGTTGTTTCGATAATGGTCAGTCCTTCTATGTCTCTCGGCACAACACATGCTACAGCGAAATCTTTGTCGCTTTCACCGTAAACTCCGCCTGGGAGTATGAATATTTCATTTGCTGCAGCTACGCCGCATATCATTACTTTTGCACCGCGAATTACTATGCCATCTTCCCTTTTTTCTACGACTCTGATGTTTGTATCTAAATCTTCTTGTTGGGATGGTTTTTTGCTTCTATCTCCTTTTGCATCTGTTAATGCACCGGATACGGCCAAACTGTTTTCTTGGGCGTATAAAATCCATTTTTTCAGTCTCTCGTGGTAATCTGTGCCAAATTCTTTATCTATATCTTGTGTTACGGCATACATAACATTCTGACAGTTCCATCCTACGCATACAGCTCCCGTGCATGTTCCTGTTAGTCTGTAGCATGTTCTTTTCATTCTTGAATTGGCTATAACATCTTCTTCGCTCATCATAAGGGAGTTAAATCTAAAAATTTTCTCTCCGGTTAGCTTTGATGTTGTGGTAAATATTTCTTCGTATTCCGGATCGTATCCTGCAGCAAAACATCTGCTATGACTCTCTACGGTTCTTTTTGTGGCCGGGTCTGTAGTAACATCTTCAATAAGTTTTCCAAATTTGTAAATGTTTGGCCTCATTTTCCTCAAAGACTCTTTGTACTCCTCAGCAGTTTTCATTGTAACACCTCCTAAAAAATTATTCTGCACTTCTTGAAATTACTACCCTGAACGGGTCAACTTCTTCTCTTAAAATTTTTAGCTCTTCCTCTGTCGGCGGTTCGGTTTTTCCTATCGGTTCTTCTATTATCAGCTCAAAGCCAGTGTTTTTGATAACATCGTCTACGGTTACTCCAGGGTGTACCGACTCAAGTTTCATTCTTTTTGTTTTCTCATCAAACCCCATAACAGCCAGATTGGTTATGACTTTGTAAGGACCTGTATTTGCCGGGAGCCCTGCTTCTTCTCTTGCGCCTGGTCCCGTTAGATAACCAGGAGTGGTAATGTAATCTATATCGTTTGTAAATCTGCGTGCTGAGTGTGGTGCTAAAATTACGCTTCTCCATGCAAAAGATGCAAAATCGTTTGCTCCACCACTTCCCGGGAATCTTACTTTCGGTTTATCGTGGTTTCCTATAACTGTTGAGTTTATGTTGCCATACATGTCTATTTGAGCTCCGCCTAAAAATGCATAATCTACAAGGCCACGTTGGTTCATTTCCATTATTTTCGGCATGCTTACCGTTTGAATGGCTTTGTATACGGTGTTTGAGTCTCCTATGGATATTGGCATAGATGGCAGAAGAGGTGCGACACCGCCCACTTCGAACATTATTAGCAGGTTGGGAGCGTATAGTTTTTGGGCTAAGGCCGCTGCGGCGCATGGCACACCGGTTCCTACTGATACGCTCGCTCCGTCTTCAAACATTCTTGCGGCTACACATATCATTAACTCCATTGCATTGTATTCGGACATATTTACCTCCCCTTATTTTTTATTCTGCATCAATATGAAGAACCTTTTGTCTTAGTTTTCTCATCTTTTCCAGACCGCCCGTAAGCTGTAGGAAATCTTCGAAATTCTCACAATCAAGGATATATTTTTTTATAAATTTCTCGTAAGTATCTTCGTTTTGGGCTGCCTTGAGCATATTTTTTAGGAAATCTACGTCCATGTGATACTCATAAGGCATGCCTCCGGGGTGTGCACCGTATGGCACTTCAACAACCGCATCGACCAGATAGAACGGTATTGTAGTTCTCAGCGGATCATCTCTGAAAAACTCGGTAGGCACCAGTCTTTCTGTTGTTACTATTACGGTTTTTGAGGCTTCTGCCAGTTCAACGTCGACAAGGGTTGTGCCCTTTATAAAACTGTTTCCGTATTTGTCTGCTGCGTGGACATGTATAAAAACTATGTCAGGATATACTGCCGGTATGGCAGCATAAGTTTTTCCTGTAAAAGGGCATTTTATCTCTTTTGCGGCACTGTATTTAAAGGTATCTGTTCCTAATATTGACCTTGCGGGTATAAACGATAAGCCCATGGCTGCCGCTTTGACTCTCCATGCAAGTGTTCCGTTTGACCATTCCGTGACTTTGACTTTTCCTGTTTCGAAACATCTTCGGGCCATTTTTGAAATACCTAAGGCTTCCAGAGCCATCCCATAGGATATGTCGCACTCTTCAAAGCACCCGCTCATGAAGGCAAGTACCGACGGTAAAGGTGAACCTCCTATTGCCCCGTATTTGAGATGTTTTAAATCGTTTTTTCTTACCTGTCTTATCAATTCCATCAGAGCTGCTACCGGAGTTCTTTCGATGGCGGAATTTCCCGCTGCTATATAATCGCCGTCTTTTAGGTATTTTGATACGGCATCTTTTAGAGTAGTTGTCTTGTTGACCATCTTTTTTGTTCTTTTTTTGAAGATTGCTCTCATCTCATCCGGGTCATAAAACCCGTAAAGTTTGCCTACACTTTCCATTTTTACCCCCCTGATATAGGTTCAAATTTTGGAATGTTAAAATCGCCTGAAGGCTCCCATATTACCTGAACTTGCATACCGCATTCTATGAGTGACGGTTCGCAATTTACTATGTTGCTCAAAAAGTGGATGCCCTCATCTAACTCTACTATTCCGACCACGTATGGAATTTTGTCTTTGAAGTATTCGTCGAAAGCTACCCTGTATACGGCAAAGCTGTATATCCTGCCTTTTCCTTTTGAGACTATGGTTTCAAATTCGGTTGAATGGCATTTAGGGCATGCTATCGATGGTGGCCATAAAACAGTGCCGCAGGTTTTACATTTTTTGAATCTTAACTCTTTGTTTTTCGTGCCTTCCCAGAAGAATTTCGTATCGCTGTTCGGCATTGGATAGAAACTCATCTAAAGCCTCCTGAGGATTATGGTTGCGTGGGTTTGCAAAACACCGCCGTTGTCACTGCATAATATGATTTCCGGCTTTTTTGTGCTTTCTACTTTACCAAGCTGTCTTTCGCCGCATCTTCCCATCAGTTGCATTACACCTTCTGTTATGGGTGTTAGTCCCATGAAATATGCCTCGGAGAGTAATCCCCCTGATGTGTTTACGGGTAGTTTTCCTCCGGGTGCTGTGTAGCCGTTTTTGAAAAAGTCTTTTCCTTCTCCGGGTTTGAAGAATCCATACTCTTGCATGGTTATTTCTACTGTGTATGTGAAACAGTCGTATATTTCGCATGCGTCTACTTCGTTTATTGTTATGTCAGCCATTTCGAATGCCATTTGAGATGCTTTTTTTGCCCCTGTCGGTCCTGCCATGTATGTGGATTGGTGTATGTCTATGCTCGGGTTTGCTTCACCTATTCCCATTATCGTAACAACTGTATGTGGCAGGTCCTTTGCTCTTTCTGTTGATGTGACTATGCAGGCTCTTCCTCCGTCGCTTATTAAGGCTGCATCGTATTTTCTGAAGGGTTCTATAAGGTAATCTGCTGTCAGGTAGTCTTTTTCTGTGAGTTTTTTCTCATGCATTGTAGCTATAGGGTTTAGATTTGCCCATTTTCGCTGGTTTATGGCTATCTCTTTCCATGTTTCTGGTCCTGTTTCGAATTCACACATAGCCTTTCTTGCTGCGAGAGCGTAATCGCCTACAAAGCCGAATTCTCCAAACATGTGCGTTTCTTCTTTTGGTATTGGATGTGTGGCCTCCTCGATAAACATTCTTTTTGTCGAGAGGGCATTATCTGCATAAATTATCAACACGTTCTGGCAGAAACCCGCTTCCAGAAGGGATATAGCCTGAATAAATTGATTTCTCGGGCAGTAAGATTCCTGACTCAATACCGTGGGTTCGATTCCAAGCAGTTGGGCTATAAGATACGGTGTCGGCTCTGGTTCGTTTTTTGGTGGGTTGAATTGTCTGTAGCATATTAAGCAATCTATATCCTCTTTTTTAAGACCGGCGTCTTTTATCGCATTGATTCCGGCTTCTACATAAAAACTTACCGCTGTTCTACCTGGAATTTTTCCTTGAGGTGTGTATCCGACTCCGACTATTGCGTATTTGTCTTTTAATTTTCTTAGATGTTTGTAGTTCATTTTCCCTCCTTTTACTTTGAATTGTAAGGGACTAATTGTTTTCTAAGTTTCCTAAATTTATTAAATATTCGTTTATTTATTGAGCAAATATGATTCCTAAACTTGAATATAACTTTAAATACTTGTTATGAGTGGAATTTATTAAAAATGTATTAAATAGGTTTTTTGAGGTTTTTATCGTTTATGATAGTTAATATAGGTTAGATGGGTGTTTTTTTGCTGTTTGTTTAGGGATGTTTCGTGTTTCAAAATTGAATCTTTAAATCTCACTTTTGAAACTTTATTTTGAACTTTTTTGCTTTTCTTGCAGCTGTTGATTTTGAAATATTGAGTTTTTTCGCAAATTCTTGAATATTTTTGCAATTTAATGCTGTCTCTTTTAGAATTTTTTCTTCGCACTCATGGAGCATTATTTTTAAATCTTTTTGACACTTGTCCTTTTTATAGTCTAATTGTATGTTTAGTTGTTTTGTTTTAAGAAGAGAGTAGTAATCATTTCTCGTTATAGTGTTGCTCTTGGTCAAAATCATTAGGCGTTCTATATAGTTTTCTAATTCTCTTACATTTCCTTTCCATTGGAGATTTTGAAACAGTTTTATTAAGTCTTTCGATATCCGTTTATTTAATCCGTATTTTTTATTTAATCTGTCGGTTATGTATTTTGTTAAGGGTTCTATATCCTCTTTTCTTTCTCTTAAAGGTGGTATGTGTATTGGTATTACATTTAGTCTGTAGTATAAATCTTCTCTAAAGAGATTCTTTTTAATCATTTCTTCTAAATTTTTGTTGGTAGCTGCTATTATTCTTACATTTACCTTTGTTGGTTTTACTGACCCTAACTTTGTAAATTCTTTATCTTGTAGAACTTGTAAAAGTTTTGTTTGTACATCCAAAGGTATTTCTCCTATCTCATCCAGAAATATTGTGCTATTGTTGGCTTCCTCAAAAATGCCTTTTTTACCTTTTGGATTTGAACCTGTAAAGGCTCCGCCTTTGTATCCGAACAGTTCGGATTCTATGAGATTATTAGGTATAGCGGCACAATTTACCTTAATGAAAGGTCTATTTTTTCTTTTACTTAAACTATGAATTAATCGTGCTAAAATCTCTTTTCCGACTCCAGATTCTCCTGTTATTAAAACGGTAGAGTCTATTTTTGATATTCTAATTGCCAATTCTACTATTTCCATCATCTTTGGGCTATGTGCTATTATACCTGGAGAACTCCTTTCCTTGAAGTTGTGGTCGGTTTCGAAGTAGGCTATATATTTGTCGAATTCAGATATATCGTATACTGTATTTACTACAAAAGTCATATTTCCTTTTTTATCAAAGACAGGTTTCCCATGAGACAGGAGTGTTCTATTAGTTCTTGTTGTGAATGTTGTTACTGCTGGTTTTCTTGTCTTTAAAACCAGCAAAGTTGCGGATGCGCTGAAGTAATTGTTTTCTACTAACTCTTTCATATTTTTTCCTAAGAGCTTTTCTCTCGGTAATTGTGACATTTCTTCGTAAACTTTATTGATATAAATTGTGTATCCATCGCTATCTGTTACGTATACCCCTACATATAAGTTGTCAGTTATTATGTCTGCTAATTCTACAGGAAAACTTAAACATTGTTTAGATACTTTATCCATGTTCTAATTTTTCTCTTTGTTTTACTGAACTATGATTAAAGTTCCTTTATCATAGTAAAATAAATGATTAGATATGTCAAGGACGGAAAAAACTTGATTTCAAGAGTACCTTATCCTTGGGTCAACCAAGGCATAGGTTAAGTCTGCTATTAGGTTGCCAAGGAGAGTAAGTATGCTGCTTATGGCTAAGATGCCCATTACGGTTGGGTAGTCTCGTGCCATTGCTGAGAAGTAAAAAAGCTGACCCATACCTGGAATAGCGAATATTGACTCTATTATTACACTTCCACCAATGAGAGATGGTATTGATAATCCCATTATTGTTATAAGTGGTAAAAGGGCGTTTTTTAGTGCGTGTTTGTATAGTATTTTTCTTGTTGGTATCTTTCTTAAAAATAGAAGTTTTATGAAATCTTTATCCAACACATCTATCATGCCACTTCTTACATACCTTGCAAAGCCAGCCAATGAGCCAAACACTCCTATGAAAATAGGGATAACAAGGTGTTTTGCTTCGTCTAAGTAATAGGCAAATGTGCCTGCTTTTGCATTGAACGAGTGTAAACCGCTCAAAGGTAGAATGTGCCAATGAACGCTTAAAAGCAGCATTAAAAGTAAAGCAAGCCAGAACGACGGCATAGCATACCCACTAAAAACAAAAAAAGTAAAAAATTTATCTATGAGAGAGTCTTTTTTTACGGCTGATACGACGCCTATTGGTATAGATATGATTAATGATAGTATAAGTGTTATGACATTGATTAATAAGGTTATGGGTAATCTTTGTGCAATTTTTTCTGCAACGCTTTGACCATCAACAAGGCTGTATCCTAAGTTTAAGCTTAAGAAGGATTTAAGCCAATCCCAATATTGGACATAAATCGGCTCATTTAGGTGATAAATCTTTTCCATATTTTTTAAGGATTCTGCCGATACATTTGGATTAAAACCACCCGCTGCATTTATTGGATTACCCGGTGCAAGATGAATTATAATAAAGATAATAAATGTTATACCTATGAAAGTTGGAATGAGCTCAAATAGCTTCTTGACCAAAAAGTTCAGCATACTTTTTATAGGCGTTTTTCTTTTTTTTCAAGGAACATATATACATTAACTCTTCTGCTGATTTTCCTTCTTGTGGGAAACGAGCAAAGGTTATATGACAACCAATTATTTTTTTAGCTTCATCTTTACTTATTATGCAGCTTTTGCTCTCTATCTTTTTTATTATGCCCTGTTTTAATTCCCACTCCATTAAGCTTTGGAATGCTTCAGCGTTTTCGCTTAAGTATATGAACATGAATGAATCGGCGCCAACTCTTGAAAGCGCTTCTTTTTTTGCAATTTTTTTTAGTTCTTCTGCAACAAACATAATTATTTTATCACCAACTTCCCTACCGTATTTGTAGTTTAAATAAGAAGTGTTTTTTATGTCAACCATAAAAAGAGTGAAAGGCTTTTTATCTTTTATTAGCTTGTCTATTTTATGAATGAGAAACGACCGTCTTTTTAATCCTGTCATGAAATCAAAGTCTATTATGTCCCTTCTGAGTTTCTCTATGTCTTCCGGTAGATATGTTTTGTTTATTCTTGTCTCTTTTAAAAAGCCTTCTATTAATTCATTTTCCACTTTTTTCAATATGTTTTGGTCTATTTTTTCTTCTTTGAGTATTTTTATTGCTTCTTCTGGCGATAAACCTTTCCTATAAGGTCTGTCTGTTGTTAAAGCATCAAATATATCGGCTATTGCAAGAATTCTTGCTCCAAGCTCAATCTGGTCGCCTTTTAACCCATCTGGATAACCACTCCCATCCATCTTTTCGTGGTGATGTCTGATGCATGTTGCTATTGACCTGAATTTTGGGACATTTTTTATAATTTCGTATGATATTATTGGGTGATATTTTATTATTTCGTATTCGAATGGTGTTAAATCTGTTGGTTTGAGCAGAATCATATCAGGTATACCTATTTTACCTATGTCGTGCAAGAGACCAGCATTGTATATCATCTCTTGTTGGTGAATGTCGAGTCCTAACTTTTTTGCTATTATTTTGGAATATACAGCGACATGTTCTGAGTGTCCCTTTGTATAGACATCTTTTGCTTCCGTTGCAGAGACGAATGCTTCTATCAAACCTTCTTCTGTTTCTGAAAGCTTACTTGAGACGATTTTTATATTTTTGTAAGTGTGCACTATGGATATAAAATGCGTTAGGGCTATTTGAAGATTTGATAGTTCTCTTTTAAATTCATTTGACGGTTCTTTGTCAAAGGAGAAACAGAATATAGCAACGGCTCTGTCGAATGAAACTATTGGTATAAATACAGCAAACGGCGACTTTGAATGTGGTATGCACGCTTCTGAAATTTCCGTGGCATTATTTTTCCATAGGTTATATATGGGTGAGTTTTTGCTATCATTTATTGTTCCAAAAACTGTGCTGTCGTTTACTTGGATGTATAAATCTTCTGACGCAAAAAGGAGAGAAGCCGTATTTGCATTTACCATTACTTTTATTTTTTTTAAAGCTTCGGCAATGAAATTTGCAGAGAGTTTGTATTTTAGTTGATGGTCTAATAGACTTAAAAATTCTAACTGTCTTTTATTTTTCTCTTTCTCTTTTTCTATTTCTTCTATGTATCTCTGCTTCTCAAGTTCCGATGCTATGGAATCTGCTATCTTTTTCAAAACCTCAACTTTCTCAGACGAAAACTTTTTGTGTTTTGTTAAGCTTATAAGGTGCAATGAACCATATATAGTGCTTTTTGTTTGAATAGCAACTGCAAGAAGAGATTTTAAACCCACTTTTATCCATGGTTTTAAAGAGTATTTGTATTTTTGATAATTATATATTTTAATAAATCCATCCTTTTTTAATTTTTCGTGAAAGTGTCTCCTTTTTTTTAGCGGAACTTCATATAACTCAGGAAATTTCTCTTTTGGGAAGTTATCTCTCATAAAAAAAGACGAATGTTTGAATCGTATTACATCATCTTCCCATAGACCTATAAATGCGCCATCGACGCCGAATAGCTCAGCTACACCATCAAGTATAGACTTCCAGTTATCGCTCAGGTATTCTCTGTTTGTTATCTTGTTTGATAAGTCGAATGCTTTAATGAGTAAATCCATTCACCACCCCACTCGTTATTTTCTATCATATAATAAAATCTAAGTCAAACGATGGAGATATTTAAGGGAATGTTTTTTGCTAAGGAATAGGTGGAGGTGAAAAAGATGGCATTCTTGGGTGATTCAACTTTTACTTACTTAAAAAAAGCGCTTGATATTGCCGTTTTAAGGCAGGATGTGATAGCAAGCAACATAGCAAATGCCGATACACCTAACTATAAGGCAAAACATATTCCGTTTAAAGATGTGCTTGATATTGCAGATAGTGAGTTAAAATTGAAAAAAACTGACCCAAAACATATAGATGACTCAAGTGGCGGTATGGATTATCTCATAAAACCAGATAAAAACGATTATATAACAAAAAACGACAAAAATAATGTAAAGCTCGATAAAGAGTTGACTGACCTTGCAAAAAATACCCTGCTTGTAAATGCCTTGACGGCTTTTGAGAAGTATAAGTTTAATGAGTATAGGGATGTTATCTCAGCTTCTAAGAATATTTAAGGAGTTTGAGCGATGAGCGTGTTTGATAGTTTGAATATAGCATCTTCTGGCATGAGTGCACAAAGACTCAGAATGAACATTATATCTGCAAATATAGCAAACGCCGATAGTGTAAAAACAAAAGAAGGTGGACCTTACAAAAGAAGAGATGTTGTGTTCGAAGCTGTTAATTATGATAAGTTTGGAGATGTTCTAAAGGAAGTTAAAGTTGCAGACATAGTTAGAGATGATACGCCACCAAAACTCGTTTATGACCCATCAAACCCTTTGGCAAACAAAGACGGGTATGTGGCATATCCCAACATAAACCCTGTTGTTGAGATGGTAAATTTAATTGATGCAATGAGAACTTATCAGGCGAATGCATCTGTTATAGATTCGGCAAAACAGATGGTTCAGTCGGCTCTAAGTGTTTTAAGGGCTTGAAAATTTTCTGTTTTTTCTTAAAATGGAGTTAGCATGGATATAAAAGATATTACGCTTAAGCCGATAGATAGCTCAGAGATAAAGAAAAGCGAAACCAAAAAGGCAGAAGGTGATTCTTTTGCTGAGATACTAAAGAAATCGCTCGATGAAGTAAATAAGCTTCAGAATAGGGCAGATGAGTCTATCAAAGATATAGCTGCCGGCAAAATGGACAATATTCAAGATGCCGTAATGGCTATAGAGAAAGCAGATATCTCGTTGAAGCTTCTTACAGAAATCCGCAACAAAGCCATTGAAGCCTACAAAGAAGTAATGCGCATGCAGGTATAGTTTTTAGTTGCCAAAATATCCATTTTTGTTATATTTGATAGGGTATGGATTTTAAGTTATTTATTGAACAGATAAAGAAATTCTATAACTCCATGAGCAAACAGCAAAGGATTGTTCTTTTTTCATCGTTGGGGGTTTTGCTTGCAGGTTTGATATTTATCTTTGCAATGGCAAGCAGGGTAAGTTATGCTCCTTTGTTCACCAATCTTAATGCTAAGGATGCAGCGGACATTGTATCTTATCTAAATCAACATGGAATCAAGTACAAACTTGAAAATGGCGGTTCTGTTATAGAAGTTCCAAAAGATATGGTGTATAGCCTAAGGTTGGACCTTGTTGCTGCTGGCCTTCCAAAACACGGCGTTGTTGGCTTTGAAATATTTGATAAACAGAATTTTGGCACGACACCGTTCGTTGAAAATATAAATTACATAAGAGCTTTGGAAGGAGAATTGACTCGAACCATTGAGAATATAGCAGAAGTTAAGTCTGCACGGGTAAATATAGCAATCCCAAAACCTACAATATTTACAGAGAGACAACAACCACCGACAGCGAGTATTGTGCTTGACCTTTATAGACCATTAAGCAGAGACCAGATACTTGCCATTCAAAGACTTGTTGCTGCAGCCGTTCCAGGTTTGTCTTACAAAGATGTTACAATTGTTGATTCGGAAGGTAATCTTCTCTCCATAAATTCGTCTCAAGAGCAGCTACTTACGGCAAATGAGCTTAAGTATAAGCAGATAGTGGAACAGCAATACACTCAAAGGATAAAGAACTTGCTTCAACCTATTTTAGGAAAGGATAAATTTGTTGTAAGTGTGAATGTTGATTTGGATTTAAGTAGAGTAAAGAAAAAGTCAATAACCTATGACCCGAATAGCGTTGTTGTATCAGAAGAGAGCGAAGAGTCTTCTACGACTACACCCGTAAATGGTGGAGTGCCGGGAGTCATATCAAACATTGGCAATAACACTACTACTCAATCTCAGGTATCTAAGAGCAGTAAGTCAAAGACCATTACCAATTACGATGTAGGAAGAACGGAAACTTTGACAGAGGAGCCTCTTATAAAAATAAAGAGCGTTTCGGCTGCTGTTGTTGTTGATGGTATGTATGAACCTATAAAGAATAAAAAAGGCAAAATAACAGGTTATAAATTCAAACCGCTACCCCAAAGTGAGATAGCGGCTATCCAGCAAGCGGTGATGAGTGCAATTGGATATAACAAAAACAGAGGTGATAAAGTAACCGTAACCTGTATGAAGTTTGCATCAACAAAAGGGGGTAATATGGGAAATTCCATACTTGGTGGCGGGAATATGGTTATTAATGTAGCTTCATATTATAAATATGCTTTAGTAGCTTTGCTTCTTGCTCTCTTTTACTTCTTGTTCTTAAGGAGATTTATCAAGAATGTTATGACGGCAAGTTTACCTAAGGTTGAAAAAGAAGAAGAAATGAAAGCCGAAGAAGGAAAAGAAACGGAAGAGATAGAAGAAGAAAAAGTTAAGGGTAAGACTATTAAAGAGATTGAAGAAGAAATAGCATCGAAACTTGAAGAAGAAGAGGTTGTTGACGAAGAGAAGATTAGAAGCAGTATGATGGAAGAGAAGATAAGAGAAGCAGCCCAACAGAACCCAGAAGAGGTAGCAAGTCTAATAAAGACACTTCTTGCATCAAAACCAAAGGGGTGATATATGCCAGCGCAAAAGAGTGCAGCTGATATAAAAACCAGCGAAGATTTGACGCCACATCAGAAAGCAGCAATTCTTACGATTGTTCTTGGCGACGATTTGTCTGCAAAGGTTTTGGCACACTTACCTAAGCAAGACATAGAAGCCATCTCGAAAGAGATAGCCTTTATGAAGACAATTGACCCAAAGATAATCCGCGAGGTCGTTGATGAGTTTTACAAGATGCTCAAGGCTAAAGAGTTTATGAGTGTTGGTGGCCTTGAGTATGCGAAGGAGATTTTGGTTAAGACATTAGGCCCAGAAGAAGCCCAGAGAATTATAGACAAGCTTATAAAGATGATGGAATCGAGCTATGGTTTTGATTATCTTGAGAATATAGACCCAAAGCAGTTGGTTAAATTTATACAGAGCGAACATCCGCAGACGATTGCTATTATTCTTGCCCATCTTGACCAGTCAACGGCAGCTGAAGTTTTGAGCCTTTTACCTAAGGAGCTTCAGGCCGATGTTACGCTTAGAATGGCATCACTTGAGAATATATCGCCGACGGTTATAAAACATGTCTCTGAGATTTTGGAGCATAAGCTTGAAAGTGTCAGTGGCTCTAATATTGAACTTGGTGGTGTTAGGAAGGTTTCAGAGATTATTAACAGAATGGGTAGGGTTGAGTCTAAAGCCTTAATTGATGCTATAGCTGAGCATAATCCAGACCTTGCAAGTCAGATAAGGGATATGATGTTTGTTTTCGAAGATATTATCAAGCTCAGCGATACGGATATTCAAGAACTTCTCAAACATGTTGATAAGAAAGACCTTATTATGGCATTGAAGGGCGCATCTGACGAGCTTAAAGATAAGTTCTTTAAAAATATGTCTTCGCGTGCTGCTGAAACTCTCAAAGAAGAGCTTGAATTCTTGGGTGCTGTTAAGGTTAAGGATGTTGAGCGTGCACAGAAGGTTATTGTTGATATAGTAAGGAAGCTTGACGAAGAAGGTGTTATCTCCATAGGCGGCGGTGGCGAGGAGGTCGTCGTTTAATGCCTATTGAAGTTGAAGAGTTTGTATTCGAAGATTTCGATGATGAAGGGTTTGAGTCAGAAGAGTTAGAAAAACATGAAAGTGAGAGTGCTTCTAATAGTGCTCAGACAGACTCTCAAGGTGCAAAAAACAATCAGGAAAATCAAGAGCAGGCTATAGCGTTTGATAAAGAAGAGATAAAAAGACAGCTTCAGACTATAATAGAGACAACAAAACAGGAAGCTCTAAAGGAAGCACAACTAATAAAAGAGCAGGCAAAGAAAGAAGGGTTTGAACTTGGTTATAAGGAAGGATATGAGAAAGGGCTAAAGGATGCCAAAGGGATTTTTGATAAGACGATTGAAGAGTATACGGCAAAGATGCAGCAGGCGATAGCAAAACTGATAGATACAGCCGCTGAGATATCAAGGAGATACGAAGAGCTTGAGAATGCCGCAACGGATATGGTTTTGCAGATTGCAAAAAAAGTAATAGCGGGCGAACTTGTTCAGAATAAGGATGCAATAAATAATATGGTTAAAGAAGCATTGGGAATCGTTGAGTCTGATAAGATAAAACTCAAGATGCATCCAGATGATGCCAAAAATGTGAATATCAGCTCTCTTGGTAGCAATAAGAACATAGAGATTGTCGAAGATGATAAACTATCAAAGGGTTCTCTCATTATAGAAGAAGCAAACGGCAATGTGATAGATGCAAGCGTGGATACAAAACTAAAGCAGATTAAGGGTTCACTTGTAAATGAGTAAAATATTAAGAATTAAAGAAGCACTTGAGAAGTCCAACCTTGTCATAACTTATGGTAGGGTTAAAAAGGTTTCTGGCTTGACGATTAAATCGACGGGTCCCAAAAATGTTAAGATAGGTGATGTATGCAAAATAGAGACAGATAACGGCTGGATAGATAGTGAAGTTGTTGGGTTTGATGAAGATGGAGTTGTTTTAATGCCACTTGGCACACTTGACGGGATTAAAGCCGAAAGCCTTGTAAAATCCGAAGGAAGGGGATTATCCGTTCCCGTTGGTGAGAAGTTTTTGGGAAGAGTTGTTAATGCTTTAGGTAGACCCATAGACGGCAAAGGGTCTATCAGAATAGATAGCTTTTATCCCGTTTATCCAAAGCCTGTTCCACCGCTTGAAAGGGAGATAATAAAGGAGCCTTTAAGCGTTGGTGTTAAAGCCATAGACGGACTTTTGACCATAGGAAAAGGACAGAGAGTTGGTATATTTGCAGGTAGTGGTGTTGGTAAAAGCACACTTATGGGTATGATAGCAAGGAATAGTTCAGCTGATGTAAATGTGATTGCCCTTATTGGTGAGCGTGGCAGGGAAGTTAGAGAGTTTATCGAGAAGGATTTAAAAGAAGAAGGTCTAAAAAGAAGTGTGGTTGTGGTTGCAACAAGCGATGAAGCACCACTTTTAAGAAGGGAAGGTGCGTTTGTTGCAACGGCTATTGCTGAGTTTTTCAAAGACCAGGGTGCCGATGTGATGCTTATGATGGATTCTGCCACGAGATTTGCTATGGCTCAGAGAGAGATAGGTTTGGCTGTTGGTGAGCCACCAACAACAAAGGGCTATACACCGAGTGTTTTTACACTTCTGCCAAGACTCATGGAAAGAGCAGGCAATTTTAAAAACGGTTCCATTACGGCTATCTATACGGTTTTGGTTGATGGTGATGATTTGATGGAGCCTATAGCTGATGCATCCCGTTCTATACTTGACGGACATATCGTTTTGTCAAGAAAGATAGCAGAGAAGGGCAGGTATCCTGCGATAGATGTTTTGAAAAGCATATCAAGGCTGATGAATTCAATAGCCGACGAGAAACATAAGCAACTCGCTTTAAGGATAAGAAAAGTTCTGTCTGTTTATGCAGATGCTGAGGATTTGGTCAACATAGGCGCTTATGTGAAAGGAAGCAATAAAGATATAGATGAAGCACTTAAATACATAGATAGGGTTGAGAATTTTCTTGCTCAGAAGATAGAAGAGAGTTTTTCGTTTGATGACACTTTAAAACTGATGGAGTCAATATTTAGCTGATGTTTGTTTTTAAGTTTGAGAAGCTTTTGAAAATAAAATCAAAGTTGCTTGATGAGAAAAGACTTCAGATAGCGCGCTTTGATGCGAAGATAAAAGAGAAAGAAGCAGAGAGAGATAAGCTTTTAGATGAGAATAATCAGCGGAGAAAAAAGATTTTTGAGATTTTGACTTCAAAGAGACCTGACAGCAGAATGATTATGTTTTTAAACGAGAATGTGGAAAAGACAGATGTTGCCATAAAGGTGGTTGAGTTTGAGATAGAGATGCTCAAGAAGGAGAAAGAGAAACTAATTAAAGAAGCTGCTGAGCTGTTGAAAGAGAAGAAGAAGCTTGAGAAGTTAAAAGAGAAAAAGTTCGAAGAGTTTAAGGAAGAAATCTCTAAAAAGGAGATGAGATTTTTAGATGAGATTGCGTCTGTTAAGGTTGCTTCTAAGCTTGCTAATGGCAGTTAGCATCATACATGCTCCTGTCTATGCAGAAAACAGCAATAGGAATTTAAGCAACATAGTTGATAAGATAAATGAGCTAAAAACCCTTGAGAGTTTGCTTAATAAAAAGATAGCAAAGCTCGAAAAACTTAAAAGTCAGCTGGATAAAGAGAAGAAGGAGCTTCAAGCTTTAAAGAAACAGACAGATGAGTATGTTAAGAAAAAGAAGAAGGAAGCAGACGATTATTATGCAAATATAAAAAAGCAGGTTGATGCGTATATTCAGCAGAAACAGAAGGAACTTGAATCCTTACAAAAGCAGATAGCAACAGAGAAGATAAAAAAACTTGCCCAGATTTATGCTGCTGCAAAGCCACAGGCTGCAGCTGATGAGTTGTCAAATATGGATGAAGAGACAGCCGCCCAGATTCTCGTTTTTATGAGACCCAGGCAGGCTGGTGCAATAATATCAAAAATGCAACCCAAAAAGGCTGCAAGCATCTTTCAGAAATACCTTATGAAAAAAGGTCAGCTTAAAATCAATAAGCAATAAGCTTCCACGAACCATTTTCTATTTTAACTATACAGAAGTCGCTCGGGTCTAAGCCAGCATGGTCGTCTTTTGAGTATGTGAATACACCCGTTATACCAACGAAGTTTTTTATCTTTTCAAGGCTGTCCCTTATCTGAGCAGGTGTTTGAGCACCTTCTTTTATAACCTTTACAAGCATCATGAAGGCATCGTAAGCATGGCCACCAAATGTTGATACAGGCCCAAATGTTTTCTCATACTCTTCTTTGTATTTCAAAAGAACAGCCCTTTGTGGGTCTGTCTTTGGAAGTTGCTCTGCAACGAGTAGTTTTCCAGCAGGCAAGATAATGCCTTCAGCTGATTTACCTGCAAGCTGAATAAACCTTTTTGATGCAACACCATGACTCATAAATAGTGGTATCTTTATGTTTAGCTCTTTTGCGTTTTTTGCAACTGATGCAGGACCTGGGTTTGTTCCCCAACAGATTATGGCTTGAACGCCTTTGGTGTTTTTTATTTTTATTAATTGGCTTGTCATGTTTGTGTCTGTTGCACCAAATGTCTCATCCCTTAAGATTGTTATGTTGTATTTTTGTGCAAGTTTTTTTAGCTCTTCTCTTCCGCTTTCTCCAAAGCCCGTCTCTGCTGTTAGGATGGCTACCTTGTGTATGTTGTGATCTTGTAAGTAGCTATACAGTCTTTCTACAGCAAGACTATCTGACGGCGCCGTTTTAAATACCCATCTCTTTGTTGGTGTTGTAATTTTATAGCTTGAAGCCATAGATATAAGTGGAATATGAGCCCTTTGAATGAAGGGTATTATAGCAAGGGTTGAACCACTCCTTGTAGGGCCTATAATTGCATCAACCCTGTCAGAGTAGATGAGTTTTCTTGTGAGTATGACGGTTGAAGATGGGTCTCCTTTTGTATCATAGATAATGAGTTTTATCTTGTTTCCGTTTATCCCACCATTTTTGTTTATCTTGTCAGCGAGCATTTGAAGTGTGTTTTTCTCTGGTTCACCTAAGAATGAAGTTGGCCCTGTTATAGAAACTAAAGCACCTATCTTTATTACCTTTGCCTGTGCAGATAGACTAAAAAGCAATAAAACCGCCACAACTCCCGCCAAGACTTTTTTCATTTTATTCCCCCCTTAAATTTCTCTTATCTCTTCTTGAGAAAGCATCTGTATGTTGTTTTCCGATAAGATTTTTTCTGCCTTTTCTGTTTCTGAAAACTTAAAGACCATTACGGCTTTACCTTCAATTGGTGATGCGAATCCATACATGTATTCAATGTTTATCTGGTTATCTGCGAGTATTTTTAGAACATTTGCCAAAGCTCCGGGTTTGTCATCAATCATGCAGGCTATGATGTGTGTTTCTGCTATTGTAAAGCCGTTTTCTTTTAATACCCTTATTGCATCGTCGGTGCCTTTTACAACGAGTCTTACTATGCCGAAGTCGGTTGAGTCAGCCAAAGATAGAGCCTTTATGTTTATGCTGTGTTTTCCTAAAAGTTCAACAACTTCAAGCAGTCTGCCCGGTCTGTTTTCAACAAATACAGAAATCTGTCTAATTCTTTTCATCTTTGACTCCTAAATCTTTCTTTTATCTATAACCCTTTTTGCCTTTCCTTCAAATCTTTGCAAGCTCTTTGGTTCTGCCAATGTTACCTTTACCGTTATTCCGTATAAGTCTTTTATGTCTTTCTCTATCCTTTCTTTGAGTTTTTGCAGGTGTCTGATTTCATCTGAGAACATCTTTTCACTGACTTCAACCTTTACTTCAAGCGTATCAAGGTTGTTGATTCTATCAACGATTAGCTGATAGTGTGGTTCTACGCCTTCTGTTTCCATAAGCAAAGCTTCTATTTGACTTGGGAAGATATTGACACCCCTTATGATGAGCATGTCGTCTGTTCTGCCTTTGATACGCTCAATTCTTCTGTGTGTTCTTCCACATTTGCATGGCTCTTTGATTATTCTTGTTATGTCTCTTGTTCTGTATCTGATTAAAGGTATAGCTTCTTTTAGTATAGTGGTTATTACAAGTTCACCTTCTTCACCATCTGGTAGAACTTCTCCTGTTTCTGGGTCTATTATCTCTGGTATAAAGGCATCTTCCCAAATGTGAAGCCCGTGTTTTGCTTCTATACACTCGATGGCAACACCAGGGCCTAATATTTCGCTTAATCCATATATATCTATTGCATCAATACCAAGTTTTTCTTCTATCATTCTTCTCATCTCTTCACTCCACGGTTCAGCACCTAAGATGCCGACTCTCAATTTTATTTCATCTCTACTTATGCCCATCTCTTTTAGAGTCTCTGCAAGATATAGAGTATAAGATGGTGTTGCTGTTAGAACCGTGGAACCAAAGTCTTTCATTATCATTATCTGTTTTTTTGTGTTGCCGCCGGATATTGGTATAACAGTTGCACCTAACCTTTCGCCGCCGTAATGTGCACCCAATCCGCCTGTAAATAGGCCATATCCGTATGCGTTTTGAATAATATCGCCTCTGCTTACACCTGCTGCAGCAAATGAACGTGCCATTAACTCAGACCAGACTTCTATGTCTCTTTTTGAATACCCTACAACTGTTGGTTTGCCTGTTGTTCCACTTGATGCATGAACCCTTACAACCTGTTCAAGTGGAATGGTGAAAAGGCCAAACGGATAGTTATCCCTTAAATCTTGCTTTGTTGTAAATGGCAGTCTTTTTAAATCGTCAAGTTTTTTTATATCTTCTGGTTTTACGCCAGCTTCATCGAATTTCCTTTTATAAAAAGGAACAAGGTTATAAACCCTTTCAGCCGTATGTTGGAGCCTTTTTAATTGTAGTGCTTCTAATGCTTCCCTTGGCAGGGTTTCCATCTCATCATCGTAAATCATAAATCACCTCAAACCGAGATATTTATCTATCTTTGGTTTATCAAAGCCTACAATAGCCTTCGAACCTATTAAAACTACTGGTACACCAGTTTGACCTGTTCGTCTAACCATGTCTTCTGCTGCTCTTCTATCTCTTGATACATCAACATCTTTAAATTTTATGCCGTGCTGTCTTAAATACTGCTTTACTCTATTGCACCATGGGCAGCTTGGCGTTGAAAATACCACAACTCTTGGCTGTTTCTCTGGTTTTTTAGTTGCCATTTTGTTTCTCACCTCCGCTTCAAAGTTTTAGCACTCTTAATATTATTCTGCTAATTCAAGCTGTCAATATAACAAAATTATAAGAATAATCTGCATGCTATGTTTGTTGTCTCTTCGGTGTAGTCATAATTTAAGTCATTTAAAAACTTGTTGAATTCTTCCTTTTCTTCCTTTGGAATCTCAAAACCAACAAAGACTCTTCCAAATTCCCCGCCATGTCTTCTGTAGTGGAATGCCGTTATATTCCATCTCTCTTTCATGTTGTTTAAGAATTTCATCAAAGCACCTGCTTTTTCTGGGAATCTAAAGTTGTAAAATATCTCGTTCTCGACAAAAGGACATTTGCCGCCAATCATATATTTTATGTGGTCTTTTATTAGCTCGTTGGGTGTTACATCCATTGCATAATAACCTTCTTTTCTCATTCTTTCTAATATTTTTTGATTTTCCTTTTCGTAATCTATGGTTAGACCAACGAGCAGATAGGCTTCTTCTCTGCTTGAAATTCTATAGTGGAATTCAGAAACATTTTTATCTTGAATAACCCGTTGACAGAATTTTTTAAACTCACCCGGCCTTTCTGGAATTTTAACTGCATATAGGGCTTCCTGTTTTTCTCCTATTATCGCTCTTTCTGCGACATAGCTGAGTCTATCGAAGTTCATATTGGCACCTGAGTTTATCGCAACAAGTGTTTTATTTTTTATCCCCTTATCTTTTATGTATTTCTTTATACCTGCAACACCCAAAGCGCCCGCCGGTTCTACTATATGTCTTGTGTCGTAGTAGATATCTTTTATTGCCGATGCAATCTCGTCAACATTTACCAGTATTATCTCATCGACATATTCTTTTGTTTTTTCAAATGTTATCTCTCCGACTTCCTTTACTGCAACGCCGTCTGCGAATATGCCAACCCTGTCCAATACGACCCTTTTGCCTTCCTTTATAGATAGATACATCGCGTTGCTTTCTGTTGGTTCAACACCGATAATTTTCACCTGCGGATAGATGTTTTTTATATATGTTGCTATGCCTGATATTAAGCCGCCACCGCCTATAGGCACAAATACAGCATAGGGTATCTCTTTTGAAGTTTGTCTTAAAATCTCAAGCCCTATTGTTCCTTGACCTGCAATGACCAATTCATCGTCGAAAGGTGGAATATATGTCAAACCTGTCTCTTTTATTAATTTTTTGCAATACTCATAGGCTTCTGAATAGTTATCACCTTTTAAAACGACTTCTGCACCGTGTCTTTTTACGGCTTCCACTTTTATTTGTGGCGTTGTCTCTGGCATTACAATGACTGCTTTTATACCTAAAACCTTAGATGATAAAGCCACGCCTTGAGCATGGTTTCCTGCCGATGCAGCTATTACACCCTTTTTTTTCTGTTCTTCTGAGAGATTTACGATTTTGTTGTATGCTCCTCTGATTTTGAATGAGAAGACATCTTGTAAATCTTCCCTTTTCAGAAGAATTCTGTTGTTTAATTTTTTTGAAAGATTTACAGCAAAGTCTAAGGGTGTCTCCTTTACTATATCATAAACCCTTGCCGTTAGGATAAGTCTGAATATGGTGTCCATTTTGTTTATCCCCCTGCAATTGGTGGACGGTAGGGGAGTCGAACCCCCGACCTCTACCGTGCGAAGGTAGTGCTCTCCCAACTGAGCTAACCGCCCGATTGCACAAAATATAAAAAAAGCCTTTTGGGTTGTCAAATTTAAAATAAAACTCTTAGATAATTAATTCATTGACATAACCTTATTAGTCAATTATAATTTTTAAAAATTTTTAGAAGGAGGTGTTTGAATGAGAAAGATTTTCTTCATGGTAGTTGCTTTGCTATTCGTGAGTAGGATTTCGTTTGCATCACTTACAACCTATGAACTTGTGGGAACTGTAGCTAACCCGAATCATCAGTCTGTTGTCAAAAATGTTAAGAGTGCTTTAGAGTCAGCGGGATTTAAAGTTCTTACATCTTATAATCCGGGCGATTTGGCCGATCTTACTGTATTGATAGTTAAATCAGATGAATTCTTTAATGCCGTCAACAAGGCTGGTAAACATGCATTTTTTGCAGTTCCTTTAAGGGTTGGTATTCAGAAGACAAAAAGTGGAAATAGTGTGATGTTTGCAAATCCTGTTTATCTTGTAGATGCTTTTGCAAAGGGTAAGGACTCTCTTGAAAGTGTTGCCGAAAAGGTAAAGAATGAGCTTGAGAACGCTTTAAGTAAAGTTAAGGGTATAAAGGTTGAAAAGAAAGCTTTTGGTTACAAGACAGACCCTGAAGAAATAGGAAACTGGCAGATGATGGGCCAGAGTCTTTACACCATTTATGAAGTTGGCCACAAGTACGGCTCTATTGATGCTGCTTTAAAAGCTCTTAATGACTCTTTATCAAAGGGAACAAATGGCTGGAAGAAGGTTTATGAGATAAAACTTGGTAAGGCTGCTGTTGTGGGTGTTGCAAATCCAAAATACGAAAAAGAAGCTTTTGAGATAGGCGGTTATGACCATCTTTGTGCTTTTCCAATAGAGCTTGTAATTTATGACAATGGCAAGATTAAAGCTCTTCCAGAAATGTATAGAATGTCTCTGTATTTTATGGATGCTGGTATGAGCGCTTTTGCTGCTCATATGTCTATGCCTGGAGAAATAGACGATTCTTTGAAGGGGCTTCTTAAATAGATTAAACCCCTCCCTCTCTTACTCATAAAGGCGGGCTTCCATGCCCGCTTTTTTTGTTAATAAGTTTTCTCAAATAGAAGGCGATTTTTTTTTTTTACTTTTTTGCCAAAAATAATAAACAACAATAATAATATATTAAAATCTTGACTTTTTACATATTAGATGTAATATTCCACTTACCAAAAAAACAAAAGGTAAGGAGGAGGCTCAATGAAAAACTTACGCTTCAAACAGAAACTTCTCCTTTATGGTGTAGGAGCAACGATGGTGTTCATTTTAATTTTTGGTGTTTACTATGTATTTTGGGGAGCGACATTGATAAAAGATAGGTTTAATCAGACCTATGAACTTATAGTTAAGTATAATAAGGATAAAGTTGAAACAATCGTTGACGGTTTGGTTGAGAAGTATAATCACTTGCTTAAGCAAGGTGTTGATGTTGAAGGTGTAAAAAAAGAAATTATAGCCGATGTGAATACTATACGGTATGGTAATGGTAATTACATTTTCGTTCTTAATAAGAATGGAGTTCTTATAGCTGACCCAGAAGACCCTCAACTCGTGGGTAAGAATGTTTATAGTTTAACTGACAGAAATGGGAAATATCCTTTTAGACTCATAATAGATTTGGCTTTAAGTAAAGGTAGAGGGTTTGTTGAGTATATGTGGCATAAACCTAATGATGATGTTGATGAAAAGATAGTTTATGTGAAGCTTATACCTAAGGTAAACTGGATTTTAGCAAGCGGTATATATTTAGGTGAGCTTAAAAAAGAAGCCAACTTATACAGAAGTTTAATTAAGGCAAGAATGGTGAGAAGTTATTTGGTGTCTGCTGGTATGGCTATACTTGCTTTGCTGGCTGTTTTATTGTTTGGCTCTTATTTGTCGGAGAAATTGATGATGCCTTTAAAGGAGATGGCTCATAATTTAGAAGAATTGGAGACTGGTGATGGGGATTTGACAAAAAGGGTTATTTTGCATAGTGGTGATGAGTTTGAGGATTTGGCAAATAAATTAAACAACTTTTTGAATAGTATGCAGCAACTTGTGAAGGATATAAGGGATTCTGCTGAAAGAGTTATTCAGGAATCTGAAACACTTTCTTCTTCTGCCACTGAAACAGCGGCAAGTGTTGAAGAGACGAGCAGGAATTTAGAAGAGATGGTTAACGCTTTAAACGACATGACAGAAGCGGTTAACAATGTTGCTAAATCAGCAGAGGGTATAAATGAACAGACGGAAATAGTAGGAGAGATAAATGATAAGATGCTTAAGGATATAAAGGATAGAGTTGAGAGAATGAATGAAAATGCAGCTTTGGCTAGAAAAGCAATGGAACAAATTAATAAGGTGGGCGAATCTTCTAAAGAGATAGGACAAATTGTAAATGTTATTAGTGATATTGCAGACCAAACAAATCTTTTAGCTTTGAATGCTGCAATAGAAGCTGCACGAGCTGGTGAAGCAGGTAGAGGTTTTGCCGTTGTTGCTGACGAAGTAAGAAAGCTTGCAGAGAAGACTCAAAGAGCTACTGAAGAAATTAGAGAAATGATTCTCAAAATGCAACAGGATACTCAAAAATCGATAGAGATGACAAGGCAGGCTGAGGAAGGCATATTAAAAGAGCGTGAAAGAACTATAGAGGATGAGAAAAATATAAATGATATGGTGGCTCAACTTTCGAAGACTATAGAGGAGGTTAATGCAACCAGTGCGGCAACTGAAGAGTTGTCGGCGACTGTTACTGAGATAAATATGCAATCTCAAGAAATAAATCAGGCTGCAGAGGATAATTCTAAGGTGGCAGAACAGATAGCTCAGATGAGTGAAAGATTAAAGGAAGAGGCCGACAGACTTAACGAGTATGTAAGGAGATTTAAAGTTTAAGGAGGTGGCAGGGATTGAAAGACTTACTTAAGGAGATTATCGAAGAGTCTGTGGAAAAGATAAATCGGCAGGGTAAATTGTTTATCCCTGCCATTTACTATAAGGTTTTTGTAGAAACAGCCATAGAAAAAGGCTTAAACGAAGGTCAGTTGCATCGATTGATATATGGTAGTATCGATATAGAAGCAGAAGAAATAGAAAAGTTTCATGAGATTTCTAAAAAACTTATAGAAAATCTGTCTACTGTTGTTGATAAAGTTTCTAAAAGCGCCGAAAGAAAGTATAGATTATTAGAGGAAAAAGATAAAATTATCAATTTAAAATGGCAAGGCAAGATATATGAAGAAGTAGAGAGAATAAAACATGCTAATTTGTCCCTTTTTGATGTTCTTAGGAAGGTTGTAGATGCAGTTGAGAAATATGAAAAAGTGTTAGAGAGATTCAGGTTTAAAAATCAGCCCGATGCTATTACTGGATTTCCAAAGGGTGAATCAGTAAAAGGAGTGGCTGAGAGTTTCTTGTATAATTTTTATAGGTATTCTTCAGTTTTTAGCGTGTTGCTTCTTGAGATTGAAGATTTGGAAAGATACATAGATGTAGATACACTTAAAAAATAGCAAAACATTTTAGGCGTAACTTAAGGCAAAGCGATGTGATTGTTAGAATGGACGAGGAGTCTTTTGTAGTATTTCTTTATGGAACTGTTTATGATAAAGCTTTCATTGTTTTAAATAAAATGACAAGTATTTTTAGAAACAGCGTTGAAGAATCAGTGTATCATGGAGTTAAGTTGAAGTTTTCTCTTACTGAAGCCAAGGAAGGGGATACTTGGGAGAAAATATTAGAAAGGCTCTTTAGTCAGCAAAAATCCTTTCTTTTTCCCCCGAAAACTGGTTAAAATTTTTCATAGATAATCCGATTAAATTATAGTAAAAATTTGGAACTGGTTTTGCTACTGAATAATTGAGTTGACAAAAGGGTATTATGTATGATTTAATTTTAAAGATTAAGGAATTCTGTTATAGAAGGAGAATGGGAGTGTGCTTGGTTTAAGTAAAAGCGGGGTGGTCGGTGTTGACATCGGACACTATTACACGAAAGTCGTGAATGTTATAGATAAAAAGGGAGTTCTGGTTTTAAAACAAGCCTTCAGAGAGCTTACTCCGCAGGATGTTATTACTTCAGAAGGTGTTGATGATGTTGTTCTGGGGGATTTTCTTAGATCTATATTCTCTCAACATGGCCTAAAGAGTAAAAATGTATCTGTTGCCCTGAACAGCTCATTCGTCATTACAAAAACGCTTAGCATTCCCTTAGTTGCCGATGAAGAGATAGAACAGGCTGTTATGTGGGAAGCCGAGCAGTATGCTCCTGTTAGTATGGAAGATGTTAATGTAAGTTATCAGATTCTTGATAAAAACGAAGATAAAAACGAGATGACTGTTCTTTTGGCTTTAACAAAAAAGGAGATAGTAGACTCGTATATAAAGGCTTTTAGTAGAGCCAAATTAAAAGTGAGTACAGTAGATGTAGATGTGTTTGCAATTTATAATTCTTTTGAAGCTAATAACAAAGAAGCTTTAAATAAGCACCTTCTTTTTGTGGACATGGGATATTCTTCGACCAAACTTATTTTTGTAAAAAAAGGTATTCCCATTTTTACTCGATATATGGATTTTAACTTTTCATCTTTAATAGAAGATGCCGTAGGTATTTTGTCTTTAAAAAAGGAAGAAATTAGTATATTGCTTGAAAGAAAACATAATGATGAGAAGAAGGAGTCATTGCTGAATTTTCTAAACGATAAACTTATTTCTCTATTTACTCAAATTCAGAACTCCATGACTTTTTATTTAAGTAATATATTGAATGTTGAAGAGCCAGTGGAAGAGGTAGTTCTTACTGGCATATTAGGTGCTTTGTATGAGAGTTTGAATATAGATATGATGAGAGAGTTTTTTAAAAGCGATATTTCAAGATATAATCCTTTTGATGTGGTTTCTAAGGATGAGTCAGGAGAAGCAATAGAAGAGACTACGCCGGATGTTTCGCCATTTTATTGTATAGCAAGCGGTTTAGCCTTAAGGAGTATAGTAAAATGATACGGATAAATTTATTAAGTGGTGAATCTGAGAAAAAGAAAAGCTCTAAAGGTGTAGAAGTAAATATTAATACTAAGGTTGTGGTGATAATTGTCGTTTTTCTGGTAGAATTTATTGCTCTTGGTGTAGCGACATATATGCTTAATGGGAAATTGAATAACTTAAAGGAAAGAAGAGATAAACTTGCTAATTTAGAAAAGAGAGTGAACAGAATAAAGGCTAAAATAAGGGAAGTTAATAGGATGGTTAAAGTGATAAAAAAACTTGAACAAGGCAGGGGTAATGCGGCGAAGTTGCTTGCCGAAGTGGCGAACTCTATACCTTCTTTTTCTTTTAATGCAGGTGCTGTTGTTTCATCTACGGTTGGAGATGGTCTATGGTTTACGAGAATGAGAAAAAAAGGCAATGTTTTAACGATAGATGGAAAAAGTTTTTCTGCCGAGGCTGTTGCAGATTATATGATAAAGTTAGAGTCCCTTAAGGATGTGAAAATGGTTAGGTTTACAGGTGGGGGGTTAAGAAAAATCCTTTCGAAAAATGGAATTGATGTTTATAGTTTTTCTATAGCTATAACACTAAAAGGATAAGGGTATGGAAAACTTAGATTTAAAAAGGATGTTAATTGGAATTTTTGTGGGCGTTGTTTTAGTTGGAGGGTTATGGTATTACTTCTACTACCAGGATACTGCTGACCAGATAAATAGACTTCAAAGAGATATAGCGAGACTTCTCAAATATAAAGAGCAGATGCCTGTTTTGCTCAGAAAGTACAAAAGAGTTCAAAGTGAGTTTAAAGTTTATTCCAAACAGTTGCCTTTAAAGGAAGAAATCCCACCTTTACTTATAAAATTGAGTGGAATAATAAAAAGTGAAGGTGTTTCCCTTCTTTCATTCAAACCCAAGAAAGCGATAAGAGACAAGAGTGGCATCTATTATATAAAACCTATATCTATAAAAATAAGAGCTACTTATTTAGAGTGTGGAAAAGTGTTTGAAGATGTGTCAAAGATGGAAAGATTGTTTAGAGTTAAGGATTTTACGATTTCAAATCCAAAGATAATAAATTCTCACAAGGTGTTGGTAGATGTGGACTTTTCAGCCGAGACATACTATCTTAATCGAAAAAAGTAAGTTTGAAAAGGTGAAATAATGAGAAAGTTTATTGTTTTTGGTGTAATTGGAATTATGTTTGCTATTAGTTTATCAGCTTCGGGTTTTGAACTGAAAATAAAAAGAGACCCTTTCATGGATTTGCTTAAGTATGGAGAGCTAAAGGTGAAAGAAATTAAGTTGCACAAAAAATTGCAAGAGAGTGTAGAAGAGTATTTAAATAGAGAAGGAGAAATTATAAAATCTTCTTTAAGAGTAAAAATGATAGTTACGAGCAGAAAAGACCCTAAGGCTAAAGCTGCTTTGTTGTTTGGACCATCAATGGTTCCAATTGTGGTTATGGAAGGGTATAAACTAAAAGACGGTGTTTATGTGAAAGACATAAATAATAATGGTGTTGAGATTGAGATTAAGAGAGGAAATCATCACAAAACCATTGTGTTAAAAATTTCTAAGTAGGGGAAAGCTATGAAAACAAAAAAAGTTGTGGGTGTTGTTTTATTAGTTTTGATATGGAGTTTAATGATAGGAGTTGAGAGTTATTCGGCTATTGTTCAAGGTATAAGGGCAGCAAATGGTGTATGCGAGGTATATTATAGTGGAGATATAAGCTGCAATAAGATAGAGTTAAGTAATCCACCACGAATAGCTATTGACTTGATAGGAGTTGATAAGTGTGAAAGATGTGGTGCCGGTGTTAAGATATTGAGAGATGGAGATGTTTTTATTAAAAGCAGTTTGCATAGTAGTCCAGATGCTGTTTACAAGCTTTACGGTAAGCCAACCGAAAGAATAGTTTTTGTATTTAAACATGGTGAGAAACCAATATGTAAAATGGATAAGGCAAAGGGACATCTGGAAATAATATATGGTGAATCTGCGAAGAAAAAGAGTGTGAATGAGATAGAAAGAATCTCTTTGAGAAGGTTTAAAAATTACGAGATGATTGTTGTGCTGTTGAAGAAAAAGCCAGATTATAAGCTTGCTAAGAAAGGTAGAATTGTATCTCTTGTCTTTGATAATGTTTCCTCCGTAAAGGAGGCTTTAGAAAACCAATATTTTGACAACGATTCTTATAGCGTGAATTCGATAGTCTCGACTCAAAATGAGAATAAAATAAAGTATATCATAACGCTAAAAAAAGGTGCTTATTTAAAAAGATACTATGCAGATAAGAGACATGTGTATTTGATTTTTTCTAAAGAAAGAAGTGTTATTGATAACGGTAATGTAAGTAATGTGTCTAAAAAAGACAAAAATGTTCCAGGTAATGTGTCTAAAAATATAATAAATGTGAATAGAATAATATCCTTTGATGTTAGAGATGCCCAGCTCAAGGATGTGTTTAGGGTGTTTTCTCAGATTAGTGGACTGAATTTTATAATAGGGAGTGATGTGAAAGGGACTTTGACGATGAGGTTAAAGGATGTTCCACTTAACCAGGCATTTGAGCTCATTTTGCAACAAGAGGGCCTGGTTGCTGAAAGAATGGGCAATATAGTTATTATAGAGACGGCTTCAAGGTATCAGAGAGAGAAAATGCAACAGCTTAAGGCTTTACAAGATAAAGAGAAACTTGAAAGAATGAAAAATGCTATTACTAAGGTTATAAATCTAAATTATATAACACCTGATTATGCCATAAATATAATAAATAAGCTTCTTTATAATGGTTCTAAAAGTAAAGGTTTTATTGTATCTGATGTAAAGAACAATGCTTTGATATGTCATGATACAGCTGATAATATAGCTAAAATAGAGAAGATAGTTAGGATGATAGACCACAAGAAAAAGGCTGTAGAAATAGATGCAAGAATTGTTGAGATAAGTAAAAATTTTGAAAGACAGCTCGGTATCCAGTGGGGCGGAAATTACTTTAGAAGTAATATAGGAACAAGTAGTACATTCTTTGGTGTCGGAGGGTATAATTCGCCAGCAGATGTGTCCAATGGTTTACCGCCAACTGAGAAATTTAATAATAATAATTTCGTAGTAAATTTACCTGCAAGCGTATCAATGTCTAGTATTCCCACTGTAAGCCTTGCCATAGGTAATGTGAATGCTAACTATAACCTTGATTTAAAGCTTACAATGGGGGAAATAGAAGGATATACAAAAGTTTTATCTTCTCCAAAAGTTGTTACGCTTGATAATGAACCTGCCCAAATAGAGAGTGGGCAGGCTATTCCTTACAATGAATCTACAAAAACAGATGAGAGTAGTATAAAGTTTGTTGATGCTACTTTGTCTTTAGATGTTACTCCTCATATAACAGGGAATAATGTGATTCTGAAGATAAAAGTGAAGAAAGATTCTCCGGATTATTCACATAGTGTTAATGGTGAGCCTCCTATAAACAAGAATAGTGTATCTACGACAGTTATACTAAAGAATGGGCAAACACTTGTTATAGGTGGGCTAATTCAGAGAACTACAGAAAAAACAGTAAATGGCGTTCCTGGCCTTATGAGGATACCTTTATTAGGATGGTTATTTAAAACTAGAAAATATTCCAACCCCCAGAGAGAGCTTTACATCTTTGTAACGCCGCATATAATCAGCGACTGATGAGAGAGATAGTAAACAGAAAAGCAAGACACGATTACGAGATTTTAGAGACTTACGAAGCAGGGATAGAGCTTAAAGGTAGTGAAGTAAAGTCGATAAGAATGGGCTCGGCAAACTTGAAAGACAGCTATGCCGAGATAAAAAACGGCGAGGTGTTTGTAAACGGGTTTTATATAAGCCCTTACAAATTTGCCTCGCCGCATTCTAATCATGACCCGCATAGAAAGAAAAAACTTTTGCTTCATAAATATCAAATTAGAAAGCTTATAGGTAAAGTAAAAGAAAAGGGCTTAACTCTTATTCCGTTGAGGGTTTACTCAAAAAACGGCAAAATAAAGATGGAAATAGCTTTAGCTAAAGGTAAGAAGCTTTACGATAAAAGAAAAGATATAAAGGAAAGAGATTTGGCAAGGGAAGCAGAAAGGGAGCTTGCACGCTTTAGATAGCTCATAAATCCGTTGAAATAAAAATGCAATTGTATAGAATAAAGCGATTTTTGAATAAAGTAAGGGGTGTTGTATGCCTAAAAGAGAAGACATCAAAAAGATAATGATAATAGGTTCGGGTCCTATAGTAATAGGTCAGGCGTGTGAATTTGATTACTCTGGAACACAAGCGTGCAAGGCTTTAAAAAACGAAGGGTATGAGATTGTTCTGGTTAACTCAAACCCTGCAACGATAATGACAGACCCGATGCTTGCGGATAAAACCTACATAGAGCCAATAACCGTTGATTTTCTTGAGAAAATAATAGCAAAAGAAAGGCCCGATGCTTTGCTTCCTACACTTGGCGGTCAAACGGCTTTGAATGCTGCTATGGATTTGTATAAGGCTGGAATACTTAATAAGTATTCGGTTGAGCTGATAGGGGCAAATGCAGAGACGATAGAGAGGGCTGAAGATAGAGAATTATTCAAAAAGGCCATGAGCGAAATAGGGCTTAAAGTTCCAAAAAGCGGAATAGCCCACAATATGCAGGAAGCTATAGATGTAGTTAATGAGATATCGTTTCCTGTTATCATAAGGCCGTCTTTTACACTTGGCGGGACAGGAGCAGGTGTTGCATACAACAAAGAAGAGTTTGAAGAGGTGGTTAAATGGGGGCTTGAGCAGAGTCCTGTAAACGAGGTGTTGATAGAGCAGTCTGTTCTTGGCTGGAAAGAGTATGAGCTTGAAGTGATGAGAGATAAAAAAGACAATGTGTTTATCATCTGTTCCATAGAAAATTTTGACGCTATGGGTGTTCATACGGGTGATTCGATAACCGTTGCGCCTGCTCAGACGCTTTCGGATAAAGAGTATCAGATTTTAAGGGACGCGGCTATCGATATAATAAGAAAGATTGGCGTTGAAACGGGTGGTTCGAATATTCAGTTTGCTGTTAACCCAGAAAACGGCGAGTTCGTCGTGATAGAGATGAATCCGAGAGTTTCAAGGTCTTCTGCTTTGGCATCGAAAGCCACCGGTTTTCCTATAGCGAAGTTTGCAGCACTTTTAAGTGTTGGATATACGCTTGATGAGATACCAAACGATATAACAAAGAAGACGCCAGCAAGCTTTGAGCCTGTGCTTGACTATGTTGTTGTTAAGATTCCAAGGTTTACATTTGAGAAATTCAATACAAAAGACGAGCTTGGCACTCAGATGAAAAGCGTCGGAGAAGTAATGTCCATAGGCAGGACATTCAAAGAGTCTCTTCAGAAGGCAATAAGGTCTCTTGAGTATAATTGGGACGGTTTTATTGAGATGGACTGCTCTGAAGACGAGCTCAAACAGAAGCTTATCCATCCGAACTCAAAGCGGTTGCTTTACATAGGCGAAGCCTTCAGACGCGGTTATGATATAGACTATGTTTATGAGCTCACGGCCGTTGATAGGTGGTTTCTGTTCAATATTAAGCAGATAATTGAGAAAGAAGAAGAGATAAAAAAGAACCCTGAGTTTGTTGAGAAAGACATAGAAGAGCTCAAGAAGTACGGGTTTTCGGACTCAAGACTTGCTCATTTAACAGGCAAAAGCGAGCTTGAAATAAGAAACATGCGTCTAAAAAAGGGTATAAAGAATGTTTATAAAATGGTTGATACATGTGCGGGTGAGTTTGAAGCATACACGCCGTATTTCTATTCGACTTACGAAGATGAGAACGAGTCTCTGCCATCAAAAAACAAAAAGGTTGTAATTTTGGGAAGCGGGCCAAACAGAATAGGCCAGGGTATAGAGTTTGATTATACCTGCGTTCACGGTTCGCTTGAGTTGAGAAATGAAGGTTATGAGTCTATAATGGTTAACTGCAATCCTGAAACAGTCTCAACAGATTACGATATCTCAAATAGGTTGTATTTTGAGCCCTTAGTTTTTGAAGATGTGATGAACATTATAGAAAATGAAAAGCCCGAAGGCGTTATCGTTCAGTTTGGCGGGCAGACTCCGTTAAAACTCTCTCTGCCGCTTAAAAACGCAGGTGTCAAGATTCTTGGCACAGCACCAGAGAGCATAGACATGGCAGAAGATAGAGAACTATTCAGGGAGTTGATAAACAAACTAAGGCTTTTACAGCCAGAAAGCGGTATAGCTCATTCAAAAGAAGAAGCTATAGAAGTTGCAAAAAGGGTGGGTTATCCGGTTCTGGTTAGGCCTTCTTATGTGCTTGGCGGAAGGGCTATGATGATAATATTCAACGAAGAGCAGCTTAAACAGTATGTTGACGAAGCGGTTGAAGTAAGCGGTGAACACCCAATTTTGATTGATAAATTCTTAGAAGATGCGATAGAAGTTGATGTAGATGCCGTAAGTGACGGGGAGGAGACCGTTGTTGCTGCAGTTATGGAGCATATTGAAGCTGCAGGAATCCACTCGGGAGATTCAGCCTGTTCTATTCCACCAAGAACACTAAAAAGAGAAATAGTAAACGAGATAAAAAGGCAGACGAGATTGCTTGCCAAAGAACTCAATGTAAAGGGCTTGATAAATATACAGTTTGCCGTAAAGAACGATAGGGTTTATATTCTTGAAGTTAACCCGAGAGCTTCAAGAACCGTGCCGTTTGTGAGCAAAGCAACAGGTGTTCACTGGGCAAAAATAGCAACTCAGCTTATAATGGGCAAAAAAATAAAGGAGCTTGGCGTCAAAGAAGTAGAGCCAAAGTATTATGCAGTTAAAGAGAGCGTTTTTCCATTTGTTAAGTTTCCAAATGTTGATATTACACTTGGCCCTGAGATGCGTTCGACAGGCGAAGTTATGGGTATTGCGGATGAGTTTCCTATAGCTTATTACAAAGCACTCCTTGCAAGCGGTATGAGACTGCCAACAGAAGGTAATGTGTTTATGTCTTTGGCAGATAGGGATAAGCCACAGGGCGTTGTTATAGCATCAAAATTGATAGAACTTGGATTTGATGTCTATTGCACGAAAGGCACCTATGAGTTTTTGAAGAAAGAGGGTATAGATGTTAAGTATGTAAAAAAACTTAGCGAAGGAAGGCCGAATATTCTTGACAAAATGAAAAACAACAACATACACTTTCTTATAAATACGCCGTCTGGCAAAAGGTCAAGAACGGACTCTTTTTACATAAGGAGAAGTGCTTTGCTTTTGAACATTCCTTACTGCACGACTATTTCTGGTGCTATTGCAGCCACAAGAGCGATAGAGGCCATAATAAAAGGTAAGAAGCTCGATGTTATACCAATACAGGATTATTACAAAAAAGAGGTGAACTGATGAGCGAGAAGATTTTGATTACACCTGAGGGATACAGAAAACTGCTTGAAGAGATGGAAGATTTACAAAAAAATCAAAGGCCGGCTATTATAAAAGAGATAGAAGAAGCAAGAGCCAAAGGCGATTTGAGTGAAAATGCCGAGTATCATGCTGCAAAAGAGAAACATGCCTTAATCGAGAACAGAATAGCCGAGCTTTCAAGAAAGATAAACAACGCCCAGGTTGTTGACCCGGCTACTGTTCCAAAAGATAGGGTAAACTTTGGCTGCAGGGTTGTTTTGTATGATGTGGATAACGATGAAGAGATAGAGTATATGATAGTGGGTGAGGATGAATCCGACCCGAAAAACGGCAAAATCTCGATAAACAGCCCGATAGCTAAAGCTCTTCTTGGCAAGGAAGAAGGAGACGAAGTTGAAGTTAAAGTGCCTGCCGGCATAAGAAGATTTGAGATAGAGGAGATAAAGTGAGACTGAAGATAGTCCAGAATGAACAGATAGCTAAGGATACATTTGTCTTGAAGGTTGATAATCCGGGCTTATTTGAAGTGTTGCCCGGTCAGTTTTTTATGGTAAAGATCAACGACTATCCGTTTCCTTTGCTTAGAAGGCCCTTTAGCGTTGCGGGTTTTTCTGATACCATCGATTTTATTTATAGAGTTGTAGGCGAAGGAACAAGAATCCTGACGACAAAAGAGAAGGGTGAGTTTATAGATATTTTAGGGCCCTTAGGAAACGGTTTTAGCATAAACTCGACAAAAAAGCTGCTTTTGGTTGGCGGTGGAATAGGCGTTGCCCCGCTTCTTTACTTAAAAAGCGTTATAGAGAGCGAGTATAAAATCAGGTGTGATGCGTATTTCGGGTTTAATAGTAAGGATGAGATATTTACTGACGATGGCAACATAGCCACGATGGATGGCAGTGCTGGTTTTAAAGGCAATGTTGTTGAGATGGTTGAAGATAAGCTAAATAGCGATGTTTTAGTTTATGCCTGCGGGCCTACGCTTATGCTGAGAAGACTTGCGTTTTTGTGTTTTGAAGCTAACTGCTCCATGCAGGTTTCGCTTGAATCCAGAATGGCATGCGGTATAGGTGTCTGTTTGGGCTGTGTTGTTCAAACTGCCGATAATAGATATAAAAAGGTCTGTGTTGACGGACCAGTCTTTGATTTTGAGGAGATACAATGGCAAGCTCTTTAGTTGTAAAGTTGGGAAATTTGATATTTAAAAATCCTGTTTTAACGGCATCCGGCACATTCGGATATGGCCTTGAGTATAAAAAATACATGGATTTGAATAAATTGGGTGGTTTTATTGTTAAGGGTTTGAGTGTCAAAGAAAAATTGGGTAATAAGCCACCGAGAATTGTTGAAACGCCATGCGGAATGTTGAACGCCATAGGTTTGCAAAACATCGGTGTTGACAGGTTTATTGAAGAGAAGCTTCCGAAATTGGAGAATCTTAACACCCATGTGATAGCTAATATCTATGGCAGTGAAGTGTCGGAGTTTGTCGAAATAGCCGAGAAATTGGATAAAGAGCCCAAAATAAGCGCAATTGAAGTAAATGTTTCGTGTCCCAATGTTTCGGCAGGCGGTGCTCTGTTTGGCAAAGACCCAGATATGGTGTTTGTGCTTACGGCTTCGATTAAGAAGGTTTTTTCTCGCCCTGTGATAGTGAAGCTTACTCCGAATGTTGAAGATATTGCTTTTATTGCTCAGGCTGCAGAAAAGGGCGGTGCTGATGCCGTAAGCTTGATAAATACAATTACGGGAATGGTTATCGACACAAAAACGAAAAAGCCGCTGCTTGCGAATAAAACAGGCGGTTTGAGTGGCCCTGCTATCTATCCTGTTGGTGTTAGAATGGTTTATGAGGTTTATGAGAAGGTTAAGATACCGATAATAGGCGTTGGTGGTATATACAGCTCTGATATAGCGCTTCAATACATTATGGCAGGTGCAACGCTTATTCAGGTTGGAACGGCGAACTTTATCGACCCTGCCATATCGCTTGAGATTTTAAAGGGAATAGGAGAGTATTTAGAGAGTGAAGGGATTGAGAGTATTAGCAAGCTTATTGGCATTGCTCACGCTGATTAGCATATCGAATGCAGCAGACATAAACAACATATTCAACGCTTACAAAAACAGGGATGTTAAGCTCTGCTTTAAGCAGGTTTCTATAAATGGCATGACAGGCCAAAAGATTGAAAAGGACGGCATTTTGTTTATAAAAGCCAAAAAAGAGATGATTTTTGATTATGGTAATGAGAAAATATTGATTGATAATTTTAAGGCCGTTGATGTAAAGGGCAAAACCGAGACGGTTTATAAATTGACCGGGTTTAACAAGGTTCTGTTTTTGATGTTTTTGGGCAAAAAAGAGCTATCTGACCTGTTTAATATAAAAGAGTCGGACAATGGGACTTTTGAGCTTTTGCCTAAGTATGAGAGTAGTATAGATAATGTTATTGTCAGGTTTTTTAAGGATAGTGTTAAAGAGATAAAAATAACGGACATTTACGCAAATAAAACGATTTATTATTTTCATGCTCTTCCTTGCAAGCGAACATCTCAAAGAGATAAAGCCGCTAATTGAATTCTTTTCCTTAAAAAAAGAAGGTGAGCTTTTTTTAGGCGATGATATAGCTGTTTTTGTAAATTACGGTCAAAGTGGTTTAAAACTTGGTTTTAAAACAGCCTATTATCTCTCTAAGGGTGATTTTTCTTTTGCACTTCTTGTCGGTTTTTCAGGCTCTTTAGACTATAGCCTAAACAAGGGCGATTTTGTTTTTTTAAAGAGCGTCAAGCTTTTAGATAAGGGCTTAAATCCTGTTTATAACCCGATTGATCTGGTTTATCCTTTGGAATATAAGTCAAAAGACGGCATAACGCTTATGGATAGGCTTTGTTTTGATAAAGATTTGAGTGTGTTTGGCGAGCTTATTGATAATGAGAGTTATTTTTTTGCTGTATCGTCAAAAAGTGCGAATGTTCAACCGTTGGTTTTGCGTATAGTTAGCGATTACAACGATAAGGATAGTGTTTCTAAAGTTTATGATTTTACCTATGATGCAAAAAAGCTTGCAGAAATAATAAGCAGGCTTAAATCTGTTTTGAAGACGCCTGAAGTTTTTTTGCATACCGGTTTTCTTTCTGATGAAGCCAAAAAAGTAGAGCGTCTGACGATAAAGAAGCGTTTGACTTTTACACAAAGACAGAATTTTTACAAAAGAATAAAGATAAACACGTCTAAATGCCAACCTGAACCTTTTAGCATAAAAGTTGTATTTCTGGAAAAGGGTATAAAAAGAGAAAGAATCAGGTTAAATCTTGATAAATTTAAAGTTAAAGAGATTGACGATTATGTCGGCTATTTTCACAATGCGAAGGATAGAAGCGCTGTTATCTTTGCAAACAAGAAGGGTGAGTTTTTAAGAGAGACGCCGAATAACTATACGCCTGATGGTTCGAAAGGTTATTCCATACTTTCTGCTTATAACTGTGTTTATGACTGTGCTTACTGTTTTTTGAAGGGCTATTTCAGAAGTTTTAATCCGGTTGTGTTTTTGAATTTTGAAGAGTATTTTGATGCGATTTTAAATGTTGCAAAGAAAGACAAAAGGAGACCGCTTTATTTCTATCTTGGCACGTTTTTTGACCCGTTAGCACTTGATTTTTTGTCAGATCAGTTGGACGAGTTTTTGAAGTTCTTTTCAGGTTTGGAAGACGGATTGATTCTTGAAGTTAGAACAAAGGTTTCGTCTGTGGATAGGATAGTGGATAATTTTAAGCCTTCTGATAATGTTATCTTTGCCTTTTCTCTTTCTCCAGATACTGTTATAAAAAGGTATGAGTTTTATACGCCATCGCTTGAAAGAAGACTAAAAGCTTTAAGAAAACTTTCAGAGAACGGTTTTAAGGTTGGCGTTAGATTTGACCCGATAATTGCCGAGTTTTTTGAAGATTATGTAAAGATAGCCGATGAAATTAAAGGGTTAAAAAATTTACACTCCATAGAGATAGGCTTTTTAAGGTTTGATAAGGAAGATTTTAAAAGGATATTAAGGAAAAATCCGTGTGTGTTGAAAGGACTTGTTTTAGAAAAGTCGATGTATAGGTATCCTTCTGATATAAGGAAGAAGATTATTGAAGAATTTAAAAAGAAAGGCTTTGATTTCTATCTAAATATGGAGTGAAAAGATGATAAAAAAGGTTCTCTTTTTTGTTGTTTTTGTTGTTCTTTTTGCTGAAGTTTCTTTTTCGGCAGGTTTGCGTATAGTTTCTCTTTCTCCTGTTGTAACACAGGAGATTTTTATGCTTAAAGCTCAAAAGTATCTTGTTGGCTGTAGCAAATACGGTATAGTGCCAGAAGGTTTTAAAATTGAAAGGGTAGGGACGGTTACGGATGCCGATGTCGAACGGATTTTGAAGTTAAAAGCTAATATTGTTTTTGCAAGTTCGCTTTTGAATCCTTCGGATATTAAGGTTTTAAAAAGGCTTGGCTTGAAAGTTATTGTTTTTAGCCAGCCTGGGAGTTTCAAACAGATATGCGACGATTTTATTAAAGTGGGTAAGATTGTGGGCAAAAAGGATGTGGCTGAAAAGATAGTCTCAGAAGCGATGAAAAAAGTTAATTGTATAAAGGATAGGCTTAAAAATATTCGAAGATTAAAGGTTTTTGTTCAGATAGGAGCAAATCCGTTGTTTACAGCTACGGGTTCTTCGTTTATCAACGATTTTATAAGATTTGCGGGTGGAATTAACATAGCAGAGAATTCAAAAAGCGGCCTATATTCGCCTGCGAAAGTTCTAAAAGAAAATCCCGATGCGATAATAATATCGCAAATGGGTTTTAACGGCATAAAACAGGCTGAGAGATGGAAGCAGTTTAAGTTTTTGAGTGCCGTTAAGCATAATAGGATTTTGATTTTAAACGATTACAGCTTATGCAGTCCGACTCCCGTATCATTTGCCAAAACGCTCTTTAAAATTGCAAAATTCCTTCATCCAGAGGTGAGCCTTGAAGCCTGCCATTAAACTGATTCTGTTTGTTCTGTTTGTCTTTGTTTCTGTCTTTCTATCTTTATCATCAGGCGATAGCGGTATCTCTCTTTTTAGCTTTGTTCATGCTTTGAGTGATAATGGCGTTGATAGGGTTATACTGCTTGATTTAAGGATTCCACGCGTGTTGCTTGGTTTTTTCGTTGGTGGTGCTTTGGGCGTTTCTGGTGTGATGCTTCAGGCGTTGTTTAGAAATCCACTTACAGAGCCTTATACACTCGGTGTTTCTGGTGGTGCTGCGTTTGGTGCTGCTTTGGCTATAGTTTTCGGGTTGGGTAGGTTTATGGCTTTTGGCGGTTTTGTTGGCTCTTTGGCTGTTGTGTTTTTTATTTACCTTTTGAGCGTAAAAAATAGGGTTGTTGATATTTCAAAGATGCTGCTTATCGGTGTTATGGTAAGTTTTGTCTCTTCTTCTTTGGTTTTGTTTCTGATGGCTATCTCCAATCCTGCCAAGCTTCATCGTATAGTTTTCTGGATGATGGGCTCTCTTCAGTGGCCAAATAGCTTTGCAGTTGTTCTGAATGTGATATCTGCCGTATTTGTTCTAATCGTGGGTATCTTTTTAAGCTGGAATCTGAATGCGATATCTGTATCCGAAGAAGATGCCGTTTATCTTGGTGTTAATGTTGAATTTACGAAGAAAGCAGTGTTCTTTGTTAGCTCTTTGGCTGTTGGTATAGCCGTTGCATTTGCCGGAATTATAGGTTTTGTCGGTCTTGTTGTGCCACACTTCTTTAGATTAACTTTTAGCAGAGACCATAAGTTTCTCATTCCTTTGTCGTTTTTTGGCGGTGGCAGCTTTCTTATTCTTTCGGATGCTTTGGCAAGGAGTCTGATTGCTCCAATTGAGCTTCCTGTTGGTGTTATAACGGGTATTGTCGGTGGTGTGGTGTTTATCTGGGTTCTGGCAAAAAGCAGGTGGATGTTTAATGCTTAGAGTTGAACATGTCTCGTTTAGTTATAATTCAAAGCTAATTTTAAATGATATAGATTTTGAAGTTGAAAAAGGCGAGTTTTTTGCCATTGCAGGCCCGAATGGAGCAGGAAAATCGACATTAATAAAGATAATAGGAAGACTGCTTAAACCAAATAAAGGGAATTTGTATCTGAACGGTAAAAATTTTAGGTTTTATAGGCCTAAAGAGCTTGCCCGTAAGATATCCGTTGTAAGTCAAAACCCTTCTTATGCTTTTGTTAGGGTTGAAGAGTTTGTTTTGCTTGGAAGGATACCTTACTTCTCTGCTTTTCAGTTTTTTGAAAAGAGAGAAGATAGAGAAGCTATAGAAGAAGCGCTTTTAATGTGCAATGTTGAGCATTTAAAAAAGCGTTATATGAATGAGCTAAGCGGTGGAGAAAGGCAACTTGTGTTTTTAGCCAAAGCTATCTCAACAAAACCAGAGCTTCTGGTTATGGACGAACCGTTGAGCGGACTTGATATAAGCAGGCAGGATGTGATTTTGTCTCTGCTTGAGAAGATGAGAAGAGAGTTTAGCCTTACTATTATTGCCGTTTTGCATGATTTGAATGTGGCAAGTGAGTTTGCTGATAGAATTTTGCTTATGAAAGATGGAAGTATATTCAAGATGGGTAAGCCTTCGGCCATTATAAAAGAAAGTATTGTTAAAGAACTGTATAACGCTTCAGAAAAGGTGAAAGTGTTTAATAATCCGTTTTCCGGCAATCCCTTTGTTTGTATAACAAGATAGTCATTCAAGCTTGAAGACAAGATTTATGTTTGCTTTGGTTGGAACTTTTATACCGGATTGAGTGAGTATCTCTTTCGGTATGGGTGATGAGTCCTTTAGGATTTTTATTGCCGCTTCGTTTAAGTCTTTAAACGAACCTTTAATGATTCTTATGTTTTCTATTTTGCCGTTTCTGTTTATTTTAAAGCTTATCGTTATTTTGCCTTCTTCTTCGTTGTATATGGCACTTAAGGGATAGAATTTATGGGATGCTATCCAATCAAATATATTTGGGTATGAATTTTTTGAAATTTTTACAGGAGTGTTCCTTATAGTTGTTTTTGTTGAAGTATGGGATTGATTTTGTATGCCAATTGATTTTTCATTTGATTGTGTTGAGATTGTCTTTTTGCTTTTGGCTGTCAATGTTTTTGCTATTTTTATAGTTTTTCTTTTCTTTTTTGTTGAGCGATATACCTTTTTTTTCTTGGTTTGAATCTTTTTTGCTTTAGGTTTTTGTAGTTTTATCTGTGTTTTTGTTGTTTTATGATTTTTACCTGGATTTAGTTTTGGTTTTTGTTGATTGTCCGTGATATTTTTTATGAAAACGGAGTATGTTTTACTTGTTCTGTTTGATTTTAAGTGAATATTGAGCGGTAAAAAGATGAAAGCGGTGGCTGCTGAGTTGATTAAGACAGCAGCCACCATGCTTATAATAAAGTAGGTGGGGTGGAAGTTAGAATGTATAGGAGATTGTTGCAAACGCGCTTCTTGGTAGTGTCGAGTATCCGTAAACTTCTTCATAGAACCTGTTAAAGATGTTTTTGACTGTCAAAGACAGCTCTAATCTTTTAGTAGGTTTGTAGAGTGCTGTAAAGTCAAAAACGGCATATTTGCCTGTTTGTTCGTAATAGTAATATGTTTTAGTTTGTTTGTTGTAGCTGTAGTCGTATCTTTTTCCTATAAATCTTCCGTCAACTGTTGCTGTGAGTTTGTTGTTTAAAGCTTTTACGGTTATGTATCCTGTATATACTCTTAATGGAATTCTTGCTGTTTGCTTGCCTGTGTCTGGATTTTTGCTTTTTGTGTATGTGTAGTTTAAGCCTGTTTCTAAGAAGTCAAATGGTTTTGCTTTTAGGCCTAATTCGACACCATGAGATACGGTTTTTCCATTGACATTTTTGTATGTAGATTGCCATGTTTTTGGGTCTGTATAGTATTCTATCCTGTTTCTTATTATGTTTTTAAAGTATAGAGCATTAAATGTCAATCTTTCTCTCCAGATATTTTGAATGAAGCCAAAATTCCATATTTTTGCTTTTTCTGGTTTTAGATTTTTGTTTCCGCCCATGAACCACCATGTTGGAATGGGTGGAGCATATAATTCCCATATGCTTGGAGCTCTGAAGCCTGTTGCGTAGTTTGCTTTTAGTATAGTGTTTGTTTGAGTGATTAAAAAAGATGCGCCTAATTTATATGTAAAATGATTTCCAAATGTTTTGTATTTATCTTCTCTTGCTACACCTTGCAGGGTTAAGTTGTGTATTTTCTGATTTAGTTCTAAAAAACCAGCATAATTATACCTTAACTTTTTAAAAGGAGAGTTATCTTCATATTTTTCCATTTGCTGGCTTAAACCTGCTGTTATAGTTGTTTTATTTATTTTGTAAGTTGCTGTTATGTTGGAGCCCCATCTTTTGCCTTTATAGTCGTACCACCCTGGTGCCGACTTATTGTATCTTAGGGTTTGAGTATAAAAGCAGTTGGCTTTGAGAGTTAAATTGTTTAAAAATTTTTTATTTATGTAAACTTTTGACAGGAAGAAACTATCCTCACTTCTTAAACTTTTTGCTTGTGGGGTGTTATTCGAAGGCACAGAGTCATCAGGGACAAAGGAAAATAGTGATACTTTGCGCCATCCGTTATCTAAATAATTTCTCGTTTTGTTCCATTTTAAAATAGTTCCTATTTTTAGGGTTGGGTCAAAATCATATTCTAATCTCGTGGAAAAAGCAGTTTTATGGTAACTGTCTTTTTCGTCTCCTTTTGAGTATGAATGTTTTGTTGGATTGTATTTGTCCATCTTAGATATACCGCCAGTGTCGAATCTTGAAATGTTTATATAAAAACTTAGTTTTTTGTATTGACCGCCGCTTTCTATATTTTCTTGATATGTATGAAAAGAGCCCAATTCCTGAGATAGTTTGAAATAAGGTTTCCCTTTGCCTTTTTTCGTTATTACATTAATTACACCACCAATAGCATTTGAACCATACAAACCACTTTGAGCTCCTTGAACTATCTCTATTCTTTGAATATCGTCTGACATTAAATTGGCATAATCAAAATAGGGTTGGGGTTGTGATGGGTCAGATACATCTATTCCGTCTATAAGGGTTTTTGTATAATATGTAGGTAGTCCCATTATGTTGACACTTGTTGAGCCACCAAAGGCTCCGTTGGAGTAAACTGTTATACCGGGAATAAATTTAAGAGAATCTTTAACGAAGGTTATCCCTTCTTCTTTTAGTTTTTTACTCGTTATAACATTTACTTTTGAAGGTGTTGTTAAGGCCTTTGCCTCTGTTCTTGTTGCAGTTACAACTATAGTATCTGAATTGATTGTTCCAGCATAAGCTGAAAAACCGAGCAATGCTAATGTGCAGCTAAGAGATATAATTCTTTTGAATTTCATGATAACCTCCTTATCTGATAATACATTTTTTTACATGTCCTTTTGCTGTTTCTTTTAATTTTAATAGTTTTCTTTCTGGAAAACCCTTTCTGTTAATAAAATCAGGGTTTAATGTTTTTGATGGCTTGAAGTTCTGAATTACATACAACTTTGCGCCTTTGATTAGGTTTAGAATCTCTTCTATGTCGTTTTCGTTTAGCAATTCTTCGACAACAGTTGTTCTGAATTCATGGTTTTTAAAATTCAAAATTATATTTATCGATTCACTTATCTTGTCTGTATTGCATTTTACACCTGCAACCTTTTCGTATTTTTCAAAGGGTGCCTTTATGTCCATTGCTATATAATCGATGAGATTTAAACTGATGAGTTTATTTAGTAGCTTCGGGTTCGAACCGTTTGTGTCTAACTTAACCTTAAATCCCTTATCTTTAACCTGTTCAATAAACTTGATCAATCTCTCGCCGTGTATCGTAGGCTCACCACCTGTTATTGAGACTGCCGTTAGCTTGCCAACTCTTTTTTCCAAGAAATCCAGAATATATTTATCTTCAATTCTTTCTGCTGTATTGTTGACAAGCTCAGGATTGTGGCAATATGGACATCTAAAATTACAACCTATTGTAAACACAACAGCAGCAATCTCCTTTGGGTAATCTATAAGAGAGAATCGCTGAAGTCCGCCGAACATCAGCTTACCTTAAATGTTTTTCTCTGTTCGAACTCTTCTTGTTTTCCATCGTTCCACTGCTCAACCGGTCTTAGGTATCCAACAACGCGGGAGTAAACTTCACATCTTTCGCCTTTTACTTCCTTCTTTTTTCTCTCAAGCTCTTCTATCTTTTTTAAGATTTCTTCTTTAGTCATTTGTTTCCTCCAGTAATTTTTTAAGTCTTTTAATTTCTGCTTCTATCTCTTCTTCCCTTTCTCTTTTGCAGATGGGACACTCTTTGTGCTCTCCTGCTATGTAACCATGAACTGGGCAGATTGAAAAAGTAGGCGTTAAAGTCAGATAGGGCAGTCTGTAATTTTCAAAGATGGTTTTTATTAAAAGCTTAACTGAACTTGAATCATACAATCTTTCACCCAAAAAGATGTGCAAAACCGTGCCGCCTGTGTATTTTGTTTGAAGATTATCCTGCAACTCCAACGCTTCAAATACATCATCTGTATAGTTTACGGGTAATTGAGATGAGTTTGTGTAATATGGCTTTGAGCTTGTGCCGGATGTTTTTATATCCGGGTATCTCTCCTTATCTAATCTTGCAAGTCTGAATGATGTGCCTTCTGCTGGTGTTGCTTCAAGGTTGTAATTGTTGTTTGTCTCGTTCTGGAATTGTTGAAGTTTATCTCTCATAAAATCGAGTACTTTAGCTGAAAACTCCTGACCTGCACTGCTTGTTATTGGCTCATTTATAAGATTTAAACACGCTTCATGCATACCTATAAGCCCTATGGTTGAGAAGTGGTTTTTCCAGTATTCTCCAAAGCGCTCTTTAATTGAAGAGAGATAGAATTTTGAATAAGGATAGAGATTAAAATCTGTAAAACGCTCAAGTACCTTTCGCTTTATCTCAAGCGACTCCTTTGCAAGTTCCATCAGTTCTGTGAGACGAAAGAAAAACTCACTTTCTGTTGCCGAAAGATATGCGATTCTTGGCAGGTTGATTGTTACAACGCCTATTGAGCCGGTTAAAGGATTTGCACCAAACAGACCGCCACCCCTTTTTTTGAGCTCTCTTGTATCAAGCCTGAGCCTGCAGCACATTGAACGGGCATCTTCCGGACTCATGTCTGAGTTTATAAAGTTTGCAAAGTATGGAATTCCGTATTTTGCCGTTGCTTCCCAGAGCGGCTTTAATGAAAGGTTGTCCCAATCAAAATCCTTTGTAATGTTGTATGTTGGAATAGGAAATGTAAACACCCTGCCGTCTGCATCACCTTCGCTCATAACTTCCATAAATGCCTTGTTGAACATGTCCATCTCTTTTTGAAATTCACCGTATGTTGCATTTTGCAGCTCTCCGCCTATGATAACGGCCTGATTCTTTAAAAATTCAGGCACTTTTAAATCAAGGGTTATGTTTGTGAAGGGAGTTTGAAACCCGACCCTTGTTGGCACATTGACATTGAATACAAACTCTTGCAAAGCCTGCTTGACTTCTTTATAGGATAGATTGTCAAAGGCTATGAACGGAGCAAGATAGGTGTCGAAGTTTGAGAAGGCTTGAGCTCCTGCTGATTCTCCCTGAAGGGTGTAGAAAAAGTTGACAACCTGACCGAGTGCGCTTCTGAAGTGTTTTGCCGGTCTGCTTGAGACTTTACCCTTTGCTCCTTTAAAGCCTTTAAGCAACAAGTCCTGCAGATCCCAACCGACACAATATACGCTTAGAGAGTTTAAGTCGTGGATGTGGAAATCGCCGTTTAGATGAGCTTCTTTGATGTTTTTAGGATAAATTTTGTTAAGCCAGTAGGTTTTGGTGATAGCCGATGAGATGTAATTATTTAACCCTTGAAGGGAAAAGCTCATGTTGGAGTTCTCTTTTACTTCCCAATCGAGTCTGTTTAGATAGCTCTCGATGAGTTCGACATCGGCTCTGTTTTTGAACTCTCTTAACTGGGCATGCTGTTCTCTGTAAATAATGTAGGCTTTTGCTGTCTTTTTGAATGGTGAGCTTAACAGGACTTCTTCAACAATGTCCTGTATCTCTTCAACTGTTGGTGTTCTATCACCAAAAAACCTGTAAGCTAAATCTAAAACTTTGATGGTGAGCTTTTTTGCTGTATCATAATCGAACTCTTTGGTTGATTTTCCTGCCTTTGCTATGGCGTCGGTTATCTTTTCTGCGTTAAAACTTACAACTCTGCCGTCTCTTTTGATGATTTTTGAAAACACAATACCCCCTTATGCTTTTGAGTTGATAATATGTGAGATTTAAAAGGGGATATCAGTCAGGCGGGCTTTCTTTTCTCATCTTTGAACCTCCCGTTCGATTTTTTGTCGGGTAAGTCTCCTGGCTCGGCTTCATCCTACTCCTCTCGCCTTCCCATCGGGCGACCCTGTTTAAAGAGCCACTCCCGACAGTGGCATAGTGAGAGTTTCGTCAGCCTCACAGTTGCGGGGGCAGCGCCGGATTTTCACCGGACTTCCTTGACCCGACATGTTTTTTATATTACTTTTGCTAAGAAGATGTCAAGCGAAAGATATACCTGCTCTTTGTCTCTTCTAAATGGTTTTTCTCAAGTATAAATATCTCTCTGTTTCTGTTTTTTATAAAATATGAAAAGTGCGTTCCATATAAGCCGTTGATGTTTAAAAATAGAGAAGAGAGATTGTCTGAATCGGTTTCTTCAAGAAACGATAATATCGTCTCTTCGTCTATCTCTTTCTCGATTGCATTTTTTAGAAATGTTTTAAGTTTTTCGCCTTTAGGCCAGGAAGAGTTTAAAAAGGCATTGGATAGGCAGTGGATTCCGTCTTCTATCTCAACAAGCTCATCTTTAATGTTTGAGTAATAAAACAGCCGTTTGTCGGTTAGGTTTCCGAAAACGAGATTGTATCCGTTGAAGATTGATTTTGTGTCTTTTAAAAATGAGATAAACTCTTTTTCGTTTATGTTTTCGGTTAGGAATTTTTTGACGATGTGTCCTCTTGATGGTGCGTTTTCTTTGAAGATTTTAGGGTTTCTGTGGTTTGTTATGAAGGCGATTTTTCCGTTTTTTGTCAAACCAAGCCAACTTCCCTTCTCTTTTAAATCTATGCCCATAAGCGTATTTTCATTAGCGAAGTGTAAACCTATCGATTTTCTTTTGAACTCTTCGTCTCTGTTGCCCATCATTACAAAGATATCTCTTTTTTTATTTAGATAAAATGCATAGACACACATGGCTAAATTAGATTATAAACCTTAAGCTGGTTCTCTTTTACATACTCTTTTAATTTTACTGCCCTTTTGTCGTAAAGCTTTATCTCATCCCAATCTATCTTCTGATTTATTGGCTGAATATAGAGCAAAGACCACTTGTCAATTGGGCCTAATATTGTGCCGCTTAAGAAAAACCCTAAGGAGTTCATATATTCTTCTAAGTTTTCTGGCAGTGGTTTGTCGGCTAAAATCCTGACAAAAATAGTCTTAAAACCGTCAAATTTTATCTCTTTGGATACGCTTTTTATGATGTCAAACCAGTCTTTGCCCATTGTTTTTATAATGATTGTGCCAAGTGACATATCCCGTCTCTTTATTGTTGAGTAAAGCGTTTTTTCTTCTAAATCGTTGGTTGCTTCGGTTTTTACACTTACATCAAACATGTCGCCTGAGTATATCTCTTTTAGGAATTGTTCGTGCTCTTTTGGTGAAAAAATGGTTGATTTGATTGGTTCTTTTGATGGTCTTAAAGCGTAAAGTATTGTCTCTCTCTGTCTGTTTTTTGGTATGTTTATGCCTATAAACTCGTTCTGGTCGTAATAGGAAACAAATAGGGCAAACGGCAAAAATCCGTATATGCTTGCTATCTTTTGCGAAGATGTGTGTCCGGTTACGAGCTCTGCTTCTGCGACTTTGATTCTGTCTGAATTTTTCATGGAGTATTCGTATTGAAACTTGAGCAGTTTTGCGACAATGCGTGTTCTTCTTACTTCGGGTCTTGCCATTAAAGCGACAGATTCGTAAATCCCTTCGCCGTTTCTTGATTTTACATAGGCAGTGTGAGCTATGATTTGTTTATCCTGCGTCTCTGCAACAAGCGAGATAACTTCTCTGTTTTCAATACTTTCTTTTAAAACTTCCGGATAGTAAAACATACTCCTTCCATATGAGTATTTGTATGTAAGATATGCTAATTTTGTTATCTCGTATGAGTCTTCGGCTTCTGCAAGCCTAAAGTTTACATTATCCAGGGCGGGTATTTCTTCGACTGTTGTCTCTTTAAAAGAAGATTTCAACGGGTCTTTGAAATTTTCAAGCCTTTTTTCTATGATAGTTTTCCAACCTTCTTTGCCGCAGTTTATGAGTTTAAAATTGTCGGCGAGTTTTTTTATGAGATAAAACTGCAGACCATCAGGCGAGCTCTTTAGATTTTCAGGTTTATACTCTGGTATGCCGTTTTTGTTTACGGGAATGCCTTTGTTTATCATGATTATTCTGAATATTTTACTTTCTGGCTCGGTTTCTATGAATATCTCAAAGGTATCTTTGAAGAATTTAGGATAGTTTGAGATTATGTGGTTTGCCGCTTCTTCCGATGCAAGCTCAAGTGCATATCTCTCTTTGCTGTTTGCTCCGTAAAAGTTTGCCGCTTCAGATACGAAATTGCGTATCAAGGAGATGGCTTTTGGGTTGTAATAGGTTTCAAGTTTCATGGCTTTTTCCTGTTAAATTTCAATCTCTATTATCGGATTTTCACCCTGTTTTTGTTTTATGTGGGAAAGATAAATCGCCGACATGATTTTTACCTGTGTTTTGTGTTTTTCTATGGACGATTCGCTTATTCGGTCAGGGTTTTTTATTAGATTTAGAAACTCGATTATAACGGATTTTTTTGAGTGTTGAGATAGGGTTATGTTTAGGTTGTTCTCTTTTGTGAGTTTTTCTGCCGATTCTACGATTATCGGGCTTTTACCATGAGTTATACCGATATTTAGAAATCTGTAAATGTCAAAATGCTGAGTTCCGCCAACATTGAAATGATTGCCTTCTTTTGTGTGTCTGTCGTATGCGTGATATGAGTGTATCTGTATATTTTGAAGCGGGCCTTGATGAATATTGAACGACTCATGATGAACCCTGCCGTTTCCCTTAAGCAGGTCTTTTTTCGATTTAATCCATGACCTTTTAGAGAATGTGTTGTGCTGAATGTTGAGTGTTATGTGCGATATAATTTCGTTATCTTTTATGAGTCTTATTATGACAAATGCGTCAACTTCGCCAAATGGTTTTGTCATGATTTTTAAAAACTCGTCGTTCCATAAGGCTTCCTTTTTGTATTCTTCGCCAAAGATGTTTAAGTAATCCTTGTAATTCAACTGATGAATTAGGCCTGTCGGTGTTAAAAAGGAGCTAAAGACTTCTATCTTTTGCGGAAATTTCTCCTTCGGGCATGTTTTTTCAAAAAGCCACCAGGCAGCATCTATAAGATGATAACCCGTATGCGATATCATACCGCAACCTGTGTTGTAAGGATGATAGTTGTGTGTTATCAATTCGTGTGGAAGACGCCATTTTCCATCTGCGTTATAGACATGCATTGATGTTATGGGTATGTTGAATCTTTGAGATATCTCATCTAAATAGTCTAAAACCTTGAAAAAGCCTAAATGATATCTGCGTTTTAGATGAATCATAAATGCCGTTTTTTTGGTTTTTTGAAGCTCTTTATAGGCTTTTAAGATTTCAAGATAATCGTCATAAATTGCCTTTGCTTTTTCTTCATCGTTTATCACATTTAAGTATGTGCTTATCGGTTTGTCCATGAGTATGTGCAGCTTGTGTTTTAGTGCCCAGAGAGCATACGCCTTGTGGCAGTATGGCGGTGTTGATATGATAACTCCGTCAATTTCCTCTTTTTCTATCAGTTTATCTAAGTAATTTTCAGTCTCTTTTGGCATATCGTGGGCAAAAAACTCCACGGACCTTATGCTTTTGGGTTTTATGTTTTGAGAGTCAAACCACTGTTTTATCTCATCTATTCTTTCGTTTATATCTATGGCAAGGGTAATCTCAAGCGGAATTTTGTTCTTGATTTCGGCCAAAATCGGAATGTGGATGGTTTGAGCATGTGGCCCTATGCCTATAATCATAAGTTTGATTTTGTCCATCACTCACTCGCCTGACAAACCTTTATCTATTATTAGAGAAAATTTAAAGCCTTTTCAAGTTTTACATTTAATTGAGTTGTAAAACGCCTAAATTTTTTGCAAAGTTAATCGATGATGAAATATCTCTTTGCCATGTTTAACTTGAAAAACTCGTCTTTTTTTGGATAATCTTTTAGATTTATAGTTGTAGGGGTTTGTTAAGATGAAGCTTTTTCTTTCTGGAAACGAAGCTATAGCTTTTGGATTGATGGAAGCAGGCGTTAGGTTTTTGACTGCTTATCCAGGCACGCCTTCAAGTGAAGTGTTGCCTGCAGCTGCCGAAATTAAAAAGAGATTTAATCTCAATGCTTATATTGAGTGGTCGGTAAATGAGAAGGTTGCAATAGAAGAAGCAACGGCTGCAAGCTTCTGTAATGTTCCTTCAGCCTGTGTGATGAAGCAGGTTGGCTTGAATGTTGGTATGGATCCGTTTATGAATACTGCACTTGTTGGAACGGTAGGCGGTTTCGTTTTGGTTGTTGCTGATGACCCAGGGCCACACTCATCCCAAACAGAGCAGGATTCTCGTTTTATGGCTTTTTTTGCAAAAACTCCGGTGCTTGAACCTTCAACGCCGAAGGAAGCCTATAAGTTTTCTAAGGAAGCATTGTCTTTAAGCAAAAGGTATGAGATTCCTGTTATGTTAAGAACAACGACAAGGGTATCGCATTCTCGTGAAGATATAGAGATAGGCAATATTGAAGATAGTGGGTTGAGTGTTGAGTTTAAAAAGGATAGGGATAGATACGCTGCGACGCCGCATTTTAGGTTTATTTTACATAAAAGGTTGAATGAGAAGCTTGAGAAGATAAAAATCGAAAATGAGATAGAAGAGCATTTCAACGGTGATACATTGATTATTACTTCAGGTATCAGTTTTGCCTATATATGTGATATTGTTGAAGAGTTTGGGTTGGAAAATAAGGTTAAAGTTCTGCGCATAAAGATGCCGTTTCCTTTAGATGAGAGTAAGATTCAAAAGTATATAGATGAGTATGGTTCTGCAATTGTGATAGAAGAAGGTTATCCTTTAATTGAGATGCAGATTGTTGATAGGCGTGATGTTAAGGGCAGGAATGACGGAACTGTCCCTAAGGAAGGTGAGTTAACTGTTGATGTGATAAAGTCTATTTTTGCCAAGTCTGGTTTAATAGATTATAAGAAGGAAGAAGTTGTTAAACCACCATTTAAAAGGCCGTCTTTGTGTCCTGGTTGTGGGCATAGGAGCGCATTTTACATTATTAGAAAAACATTTGGCAATAGAGCCGTATATACAGGTGATATAGGTTGCTATACGCTTGGATTGAATTTAAATGCCGTTGATACTGTGCACTGCATGGGAGCAAGTGTCTCGTTTGCCTTTGGTTTTAATAAGGCATTTTCACTTGATAAAAATAGCAAACCCATTGTTGCGACAATAGGAGATTCAACATTCTTTCATAGTGGCATTACGCCCTTAATCGACGCTGTTCATAATCGTTCTCCGTTTATACTTGTTATACTCGATAATTCAACTGTTGCTATGACAGGCAATCAGACAACACCTGCAAATGAAACAGGAGCATCTGAACATAACAAAAAGCCTGTGAGTATTGAGAAGATAGTCGAAGCTATAGGTGTTGAGTTTTTAAGGATTAGAGATGCATACGACATAGAAGGTATGAAGGAAGATTTAGAAGCTGCAAAAGGGTATATTGAGAACAATGATTTGCCTGCCGTTTTAATATTTAGGCATCCGTGTGTGTATACGAAGGAAGGTTTAGAGTCTAACATCAGGTTTGAAGATGTGTATATTGAGCAGGATAAATGCACAGGTTGTAAGGTGTGTATAAAGGATTTTGAGTGTCCTTCTTTGGTTTATAACGAAGAGACAAATAAAGTTTTTATAGATGCAACAACATGTATAAAATGCGGTCAATGTGTTGTTAGCTGTCCATTTGATGCGATAAGGGTGAAGAGATGAAGTTGGTTATACTTGGTGTTGGTGGAATGGGTGCTATAACGCTATCAAAAATGATAGCTCAGATGTCTATGGATAGGGATTTATCCGTTAAATCGAGCGAGATTCACGGAATGGCAAAAAAGGGCGGTTTGGTTGAAGTGCAGATGAAGATAAACGAAGGCACAAGTGGTGTTGTTCTTCAACATGAAGCTGATATATCTATTGTTTTTAGAAGGGAGTTTAAAGAGTATGCATCTGCATTTCTTAAGCAAGATGGAAGATTGATTGTTTTTGAAGATAAGGTTATCAATGATTTTGTTAAAGAGTTCAAAGATATAAGATACATAAGTTCGTTTGCTTTGGGTGTTTTTGTTAAGCACCAAGATATTTTTACAAAAGAAGATGCTTATAAGGTTATAGGTGGTTTAAAGAATAGAGATTTAAACCTAAAAGCCTTTGAAAAGGGAGTTGAGTATGATTTTTAACAGAGAGATGGAGACATTGCCAAGAGAAGAGATTGAAAAGCTTCAGCTTGAAAGGTTAAAAGAGACGATAAAAAAAATCAAAAACTCAAGCTCTATTTTTAAAGAGAAGTATAGAGATATAGAGCCAGATGATATAAAGAGTTTAGATGATTTAAAGAAGATACCGTTGCTTGAGAAGGATGAGATAAGAAGAGCATATCCTTTTAGACATATAGCTGTTGAAGACGATGAAAAGTGGATGAGAATGCACATGAGTTCAGGAACAACAGGAACGCCTGTTATTAATGTTATGACTAAGCACGATATTCAACAGTGGGGCGAGATAATGGCTCGCTGTTATTATGCCGCAGGTGTAACTGCAAAGGATAGAATTCAGATTACTCCGTCATTTGGCTTATTTAACGGCGGCTTTGGATTTCATTACGGTGCGGAAAAAATAGGAGCGTTTATTATTCCAGTTGGTGCAGGAAGGAGTAGATTGCAGCTAAAATTTATGGAAGACTTGGGAACGACGGTAATGACAGGTATAGCTTCTTATCCGCTAAGGCTTATAGAGGTTGCTCACGAGATAGGTTTTGATTTTAAAAAGACAAATCTGCGGGTTGCCATTTTGGGTGCCGAAACCTGGTCTGATGAGATAAGGGCTCGCATAGAAGAAGAGATGGGTGTTGACACTTACGATATCATAGGAATGACAGAAACAGGTGGTGTTGGTCTTGGTATAGATTGTGAAGTAAAAAACGGCATTCATGTGTGGGAAGACCATTATATAGTTGAGATTATAGACCCAAGCACGGGCGAAGTTTTAGAAGATGGCAAAGAAGGTGAGATGGTTATAACGACACTGACGAGAGAAGGTATGGCGCTTTTGAGATATAGAACTCGAGATATAACCAGAATTATATCAAGGGATAGGTGCGACTGCGGAAGGACGCATCTAAGGGTTGACAGGCTAAAAGGCAGAACAGACGATATGCTTAAAGTTAAGGGCGTAAACTTCTATCCAAGTCAAATTGAGAACATATTGATGAGATACAAGCAGCTTTCACCATATTATCATATTGTTATAGAGAAGGTTAAGGGTAAAGGCCATATGACGATTGTTGCGGAGAGAAAAAACGGTTTTTCTGTTGATTTAAACAGATTGCATGCAGAACTTTATGATTTTTTGGGCTTTAAGGTTGATATACAGATAGTCCCAGAAGGAACGCTTGAGCGTCCACAGGGCAAAGCGATAAGGGTTATTGATAAAAGACAAAAATAGGCTAAAAAATTTTTCGTTTATGCCGATTATGATAAGTGGAGACTTTTGATTCAGGAGGCTAAATGAACGCAGCGGGAATTATATTTACTCTGCTGGCTGTTGTTGGTGCTTTCGTCTATGAAGGTGGCAATCCTATGGTTCTTATACAGATAGGTGAATACATAGTTCTTATTGGTGCGTTTTTTGGCATGCTTTTATCAACTGCTTCTCCTTCTGCTTTGAAGGGTGCATTTGGCGTAATTTTAGGTATTGCAAAGCCAGACCCTTATAACAAGAAAAACTATCTTGAGCTGCTTAAAATAATTTACGATTTATCAACGAAGGTTAGAAAAGATGGTATTTTGTCATTAGAAGCTGTTGTTGATGACCCGGAATCTTCACCTATTCTTCAAGATGCTGCTTTTTTCCTGAAGAATAAGGAAGCAAGAAACCTGCTTATAGATGCTTTAAGGAGTATTGTTACGGGTATAGAAGTTGAAAAGTTAGATGAGATGCTGGATACGAACATCGAATCCATAGAGAAAGAGATTTCTGCACCACCTAAGATGGTAGCAATTTTAGCTGAGTCGATGCCTGGTATGGGTATTGTTGCTGCAGTTATGGGTGTTATACTTACGATGGGTGCATTGGGTGGTTCTATTCTTGTAATTGGTGAACATATTGCTGCTGCTCTGACAGGAACATTCTTAGGACTTCTTTTGTGTTATGGAATATTTGGGCCTATGGCAAGGTATGCCGAATTTAAAAACGAAGATATGATAGCCTATCTTAAAGCGTTGAAAACTGGCATTATCTATATAGCAAAGGGTGATGCTCCGATTATTGCAATGGAAGCTGTTAGAGAGTCGATACCACCTTTGGCAAGGCCTGAGTTTGACGAAGCAGAACAGTTTGTAAAGGGTAAGTGATATGGCTGAAGAGAATCCCGAAGGTGGCATAGTCAAAAAGTGTAAGCAGAAGAAGTGCGAAGAAGGTGGTGGCAGCGCATGGGAAGTTGCATACGGCGACTTCATGACATCGATGATGGCTTTTTTCCTGGTTATGTGGCTTATTGCTGCCACTAATGTTAAGCAAAGAAAAATTCTCTCCACCTATTTTACTCAACCTGGCGCCACATCCTTAACTGAAGGTTCCTCCATGCTTCCTTCAAAGGGTGTTTTTGACATAGGCTCAAAGAGTTTAACCATATCGCAGCGTATCCCAGAGATGCCTTTACCTTCTGTTCAACAACCAAAGACGTTAAAAGGTAGAGGCCTTATACCCAAGGTTTTGAGAAAGAGCGGAGGAGGAGTAGGCCATCAGAAACAAACATTAAATTTGTATATGGTAATGAAGAAAATTCAACAGTCTATAGCAAGCAAAAAGGAGCTTCTCCAATATAGAAACCAGATAAAGATGGAAATTACGGAAGAAGGTTTGAGAATTGTGATTTTCGACAAAAACAAGAGACCAATGTTTTATCCAGGCTCTGCTCAGCTTGAGCCTTGGGCTAAAGAAGTTCTCGATATTGTTGCCAAACAACTTGCTTCAATCTCAAACAAGATAGTTATAGAAGGCCATACGGACGCCCATCCATATACAATAGGTAATGTATCTAATTGGGATTTGTCAACAATGAGAGCAAATGCTGCAAGAAGAGAGCTTCAGGCAAACGGCGTGAGTTCAGACAGGTTTGATAGTATTATTGGTTATGGTTCAACAAGGCCAGTTCCTGGGACAAATCCTGATGACCCTATCAATAGGCGCATCGTAATTCTCGTTAAAAAAATATAACCTATATATTAACAATTACTTAAACCATTAGTTAGCCAAAAGTTAAGCATCTATAACCTTGACTATATGTTTTCCCTATGATATAAAATTAAAAAGTTTAAACTTTTCCATAAAGGGGGAGAATATGGGTAAGCAGAAAGGGACTATTGAATCCAAATTGAAGGAGACAAGAATTTTTTACCCATCTATTGAATTTTCCCAAAGGGCCAATATTGATGCCGAAGAGTATGAAAGGCTCAAAAAATGGGTTGAAATGGATTGGGAGGGGTTTTGGAAATATTTTGCATTGAAAAAAATTACTTGGTTTAAAAGATTTGACGAAGTTTTAGATGATTCTAATCCGCCGTTTTACAAGTTTTTCACAGGGGGGAAGCTCAATGTATCTTACAACTGTCTTGATAGACATGTTAAAACATGGAGAAAGAATAAGGCTGCTATAATCTGGGAAAGTGAGAATGGCGACACTGAAGTTTTAACATATCAGCAACTTTATATAAAAGTAAACAAGTTTGCCAGTGTTTTAAGAACTCTTGGTGTTAAGAAGGGTGATAGGGTTTTGATATACATGCCTATGATACCTGAAGCCGCGGTTGCAATGCTTGCATCGGCTAGAATTGGTGCAATACACTCAGTTGTTTTTGGCGGGTTTTCTTCAGAAGCCCTAAGGGACAGAATAAACGATGCAAAACCAAAGGTTATAGTGACGGCAGACGGAAGTTTTAGGAATGGTAAAGCTATACCGCTAAAAAGTAAGGTTGATGAAGCTTTGAATGGTGTTGAACATAAAGTTGATTATGTAGTTGTTGTAAGGCATATAGAGAGAGATATTCACATGAAGCCCTTAAGGGATTTCTGGTGGCAGGATTTGATGAGCGACCCTGATTATGCTTCTATTTATTGCGAACCTGAGCATGTTGATAGCGAAGACCCGTTATTTATTCTTTACACATCAGGCTCAACGGGTAAACCAAAAGGTATAGTTCATTCGTCTGCCGGTTATCTGCTTTGGACAATGCTAACGATGAAATGGGTTTTTGATATAAAGGATGATGACACATTCTGGTGTACGGCTGATATAGGTTGGATAACAGGGCACTCATACGGTGTATATGGGCCTTTGGCTATAGGTGCAACAACAGTTATGTATGAAGGTGTGCCAACATATCCCACACCTGCCAAATGGTGGGAACTTGTTGAGAAGCACTCAATAAACATACTTTATACGGCACCAACAGCTATAAGGGCGTTGATGAGACTTGGTAATGAGTGGGTTTTGAAACACGATTTATCATCTTTAAGACTGCTTGGAACAGTCGGTGAACCTATAAACCCTGAAGCATGGATTTGGTATTATCAGACTGTTGGGAATGAAAGAGCCCCGATTGTCGATACATGGTGGCAGACAGAGACCGGTGGACATATGATAACCACTGTCCCGGGTGCTCAGGCTGCAAAGCCGGGTTCTGCTGGTATGCCATTGCCTGGTATATTTGCAGATGTTGTAGATATGGAGGGCAACCCTATAAATGACCCAAATCAGGGTGGTTTACTTGTTATAACAAAACCCTGGCCTTCTATGCTCAGGACGATTTGGGGGGACGATAAGAAGTTTATCGATGTCTATTGGGCAAAATTTAAAGACAAGGGATATTACTTTGCTGGAGATGGCGCAAGGAAAGACGAAGATGGATACTTCTGGATTATGGGAAGGGTTGACGATGTTCTTAATGTCTCCGGCCATAGGATTGGAACGATGGAAGTTGAAAGTGCGCTTGTTTCTCATAGAAATGTTGCAGAGGCTGCAGTTGTTGGAAGGCCAGATGATATTACAGGTGAAGCTATTGTTGCATTTGTTGTGCTCAAGGAAGGTGTTGACAAGACACATCACGATGAACTGGTTAGGGAGCTAAGGGAGCATGTTCAGAAGGAGATTGGACCTATCGCAAGACCGCAGGAAATTATCTTTACAGATGCGCTTCCAAAGACAAGGTCTGGCAAGATAATGAGAAGGCTACTTAAGGATATAGCTGCAGGTAAGAAGATTGAACAGGATATATCCACGCTTGAAGATGCTTCGGTTCTTGATAAACTCGCAGAGTTAAGGGATAAACTCGAAGAGGAGATGAATAAGAACGGGAATGACAAAAAGTAAATCTTAAGGGGGTTAATGCCCCCTATCTTTTTGGTTTTTTTCAGAAGGCTTTTCTTTAGAATCGTTTTAAACATAAAGTGGGGGTGTAAAATGACAAAAAACAAAATCAAAGTTCCAAGGGATTTTTTATCTAAAGCAAACCTAAAATACGATGAGTATGTGAAACTGTGCAAATGGGCAGAAGATGATTTTGAAGGTTTTTGGGACTATTTTGCAAAGAGAGAGATAAGCTGGTTTGAGCCATATAAAAAGGTGTTTGATGACTCAAATGCTCCGTTTTATAAGTTTTTCGTCGGTGGCAAGCTTAATATGTGTTATAACTGCGTTGATAGGCATGTAACAACACGAAAGAAAAACAGGGCTGCTATAATCTGGGAAAGCGAGCAGGGTGAATCAAGGATTTTGACTTACAGGGAATTGCAGTATCAGGTTAATAAGTTTGCCAATGTTCTAAAGACTTTGGGTGTGAAAAAGGGCGATGTTGTTGTTATCTATATGCCAATGATACCAGAACTTCCTATAGCTATGCTTGCATGTGCGAAGATTGGAGCTATACATTCAGTTGTATTTGCCGGAATGAGTGCTGTTGCGTTGAATGAGAGAATTAAAGATGCCAAAAGTTCTGTTATCGTTACAGCAGACGGCGGGTTTAGAGCAGGAAAGACAATTCCTTTGAAGGAGAATGTGGATAAAGCCGTTGAAAAGCTGAAGTTTGTTAAGTATGTGGTGGTTGTAAGACATGCAGATAGAGATATCTCGATGAAGACATTAAGGGATTTCTGGTGGCAGGATTTGATGAGCGACCCTGATTATGCGAAACCTTACTGCGAGCCAGAGCCAATGGATGCAGAAGACCCACTCTTTCTTATTTATACTTCTGGTTCGACTGCAAAACCAAAGGGAGTTGTTCATACAACTGCAGGTTATCTTTTGTGGAGAATTTTAACTGCCCGTTGGGTGTTTGATTTAAAAGAAGAAGATACTTTTTGGTCAACGGCAAATATAGGTTGGATTTCTGGACACTCTTACACATTGTATGGGCCACTTTCCATAGGCTCAACAACTTTTATTTACGAAGGTATGCCGCTTTATCCTACTCCTGCTCAGTGGTGGTATTTAGTTGAGAAATACAAGATAAATGTCATGTACACAGCACCAACGGCAATAAGAGCACTAATGAGAAGAGGGGAAGAGTGGCTTAAAAAATACGACTTGTCATCTTTGAGACTGCTTACAACAGGTGGAGAGAGACTAAACGAAGCCGCATGGCTCTGGTATTGGGAGCATGTGGGCGGTAAGAGATGCCCTGTTATAGATGCATACGGTCAAACAGAAACGGCAGGGCATATGATTTCGGCTTTACCTGTAGTTGACCAAAAGCCCGGTAGTGTCGGTATTGCCGTTCCTGGTATATTTCCTGATATAGTTGACGATGACGGTAATATAATAACAGAGCCAGACAAAACAGGTCATCTTGTGCTTAAGAAACCGTGGCCTTCAATGGTTAGAACACTGTGGAATGATGATGAAGGGTATAAAGAGCTCTATTGGGGCAAGTTTAACGGCAAGTATTACTATACTGGAGACCTTGCTTATAAGGATGAAGATGGCTATTTCTGGATGGAAGGCAGGGCTGATGATGTTGTTAATGTCTCTGCTCACAGAATTGGGTGTGCTGAGATTGAGAGTGCTCTAACAAGTTGCAAGTATGTTGCCGAAGCTGCTATAGTTGGAAGGCCGAATGAGATAACAGGGGAAGAAGTGTTTGCCTTTGTTGTGCTTAAAGAAGGTGTGGATAAGACAAGGCACGACGAGATAGTAAGAAGATTGAGAGAGTATGTTGAGGAGATGGTATCGCCAATTGCAAAACCGTCGGAAGTTGTGTTTGTTGATGCTCTGCCAAAGACAAGGTCTGGCAAGGTTGTAAGAAGGATTTTAAAAGCTATAGCGTCTGGCAAACCTATAGAACAAGACTTATCGACACTTGAAGATATAAGCGTAATTGATAGAATTAAAAAGGCTGTGGAAGATAGAAGTATGGAGTTCAAAAAGGAGGGCTAAAAATGTCCGTTCTTGTTGAGTTTGCCATGTTTCCAACAGATAAAGGAGAGAGTGTTAGCTCTTATGTGTCAAGGATTATAGATGTTATAGATAAAAGTGGGTTTGAGTATAAACTTACGCCTATGGGAACGGTATTTGAAACAGAAACAATGGAAGATGCTTTGGATTTGATAAAGAAGGCTTATGATGTTTTAGAACCCGACTGCAATCGAATATACTCAACAATTAAGTTTGATATACGAAAAAACAGGTCAAATAGAATGAAGCAGAAGATAGCGTCTATTGAATCAAAGCTGAACAAAGAAGTTAAAAAGTGATATACGCGTTAGCTATTCTGATTGCTGTTGTTATAGTTGGATTTGTTGGGCTTTTTGTGTGGCAAAGGAAGTATTTTGCTCAGATTCAAGATAAGCTTACAAACACGCTTATTGAAGTGTCTAAGGAGAATCAGAAGCAAATAGAACATGCAAAGGAGTCAAGTGTTGAGCTTTTGAAGGCCACAGAGCAGCTTAAGGGAACACTTAAGGATGAGTTGTATGAGAGATTTAAGGATATAGGTGAGAAGTTTGATAATATATCGATAAAGATAAGTAGCGCCTTATTTGAGCAGGCTAAGAAGAATACAGATGAGCTTGATAAGTTTATGCAGCTTGTTGAAGAGAAACTTGTGATGATTAGCGATAAGGTTGATGAGAGACTGAAGGTTGGTTTTGAAAATGTTGATAAAACATTCAAGGATATTATTGAAGGCATAGCAAGGATATCAGAAGCTCAAAGGAAAATAGAAGAGTTAAGCTCAGAAGTTGTATCTCTTCAGAAGATTTTGGACGATAAAAAAAGGCGTGGTGGATTTGGTGAAGTAAGGCTTGAGTTGATTTTGGAGAGTGTGTTTGGCGAGTCAAGAGAGCTTTACGATATTCAGGTAAAGCTTAAGAAGAACGGAAAAGAATACATAGCAGATGCTATAATTAAAGCACCTCAAGTTGGTTTGATAGCGATTGATTCAAAGTTTCCACTTGAAAATTACCAAAGGATGATAAATGCAGAAGGCAACGAGTATCGTGAGTTTAAAAGGGCTTTTGAAAACGATTTGAAGAAGCATATAGATGACATAGCGGATAAATACATAATCAAAGGAACAACAGCAGATATGGCTGTTATGTTCTTGCCGGCTGAAGCAATATTTGCAACTGTAAACGCACACCATTCTGATATAGTTGCGTATGCTTATTCAAGAAGAGTTTGGATAGCATCACCCACCACGCTTATGGCTCTTCTTACAACCATCTCTGCAGCGGTAAGGGATATGAAGATTCATCAACAGGCTAAAAATATTCAAAATGAGTTGATGAAATTATCCGAAGAATTTGATAGATATAGAAAGAGATGGGAGAAGCTTTTGAAAGATGTTGATAGGTTGCATAAGGATGCAGCTGATATAGACACGACGACACAGAAGATTGTAAAAGCGTTTGAGAGAATAGAGAAGGTTGAGTTTGAAGAAGTAAAGAGCATAAAAGATGGCACAGATTAAGTTAACACCTTCAACGGAAGATTATATAAAGGCGATTTATAGAATATCTCAAAATTCAAAGGTTGTTAGAATAAAGGATGTATCAAAGAATCTCAATGTGAAGATGCCGTCTGTTGTAAATGCAGTAAAAACGCTCGAAGAGAAAGGGCTCGTTATACACGAGAGCTATGGGTATATAGAGCTTACACCTGAAGGAGAAAAAATAGGCAGAGAGTTGAGTTATCGTTATGATACGCTTGTGGATTTTTTGGTGAATGTGCTTCAGGTTGATGTTAGGGTTGCAGAAGAAGATGCCTGTGCTATTGAGCATTATCTTCATCCAGAGACAACGGACAGGATAGTGAAGTTTCTAAGCTTTTTAAGGTTGACACCAGATGGTGAGCCTGGTTGGCTTAGAAAGTTTAAGTTATTTCTAAAGACAGGTAAGAAGGATTGCGATAAATTGAAATAACAGTAATTATTTGGCTTCTTTTGTTAACCTGTTGACAATCATCTCTTTTAATTTATACTAAAATTTAGGTGATAAATGTGGCAAGAGAAAAGAATTTAAAATCAAAATTTTTTATCTATTTTATTATAGCATTAGTTATTTTGCTGTTTTCTTTTTCTGGTGTATTCTATAAAGAAAAGCAATTTTTGGAGAAGAAAGCAGAAAATCTTTATAGGGATAAATATACCGAGCTTATTGTTCTATATTTAAACTCTTCTTTGAAACATATAAACAATACGGCTAAAGATTGGGGAATATGGAATGATACCTATAACTTTGTGATAACAAAAAATAAGCAGTATGTGAAAGATAATTTTCCTGGAAATACACTTAAAAATCTTGGCATAGATTATATGTTGTTTTTTGATAGAAAAGGGTTTGTTTTTGGTGTGGGTAGAGATGATTCCTCACTTAACACTAATCCTTTGGGATTTGTTCCCGTAAAAGTTTCTCGTGGTTTTGTTAGAGTAAACGGTATTGTTTATTTTTATGCTTCAAGCAAGATTTTACCTTCTGATGGTTATGGTAGTTCTCGTGGTGTTTTGGTTGTGTTGAAAAGGGTTAGAGTAGATAAATTGAAGAAGTATATAGAATCTATAAAAATGGGTTCTGTTCCTTGCTGTTATGAAATTACACGAAAAAATGACTTAAAATTGGGTTTTTATTCCAAGAACGGTATTCAATATATAGTTTTATTTGATATTAATGATAAACCAATTGCGAGTTTGTTGTTCTCATTGCAACCAAGTATTCTGCACTATATATACAGGTTTATAACGATTAATATATTTGGCCTGGCCGTTATCTTTATATTTTTGAGTGGTGGTTTAATATATTTTGGAGTGTCTAAGTATTTCATTAGAAAACTGGATAAGCTTTCTAAGAGAATAGAGGATGTTCCAGCCAATCTTGATGTTCTTTACGATAAAGAAATTGTAGAAAAAGAATTTGAACCTATTTTAGAAACTGTATTTAAGCTTGTTGAAAGAATAAAAGAGAGCGAATATATGTTTGAGAAGATAGCAGATATAATACCTGCTGGCATAATAATATGTGGAGAGAAAATAGTTTATGCTAATAGATATGCTAAAGAAGTTATAGGAAGTGAAATTGTTGGTAGAGATATAAGAGATGTATTGCAGAAAGAAGACCAAGAGGTGTTTGCTAAGAATATAGAAAGGAGAAGAAAAGGAGAGCAATTTACCACAACTCATATTCTAAAATTAAACACTCCTTCCCATGTGATAGTTTATGCTGTATCTACAAGCGTAAAATATAAGGGTGAATATTTGAGTCTTTCAACATTTGTCAACATAACGGAAATTTTTACATTGAAAGAGAAGTATCAGAGAATTGTAGAACATTTGCCCTACGGGGTTTTTCATAAAATAGTAGAGATTGAAGATGAGGATGTAAAAAATGAGAAAAATCTTTATATCTCTAAAGAGATAAAAGAAATAACGCTTTACGATGAAGAAGAGGTTAGTAGCCTAAAAAGCTGGGAAAGCTATATAGTTAGTGGTGAAATAGACAAAATAAAAAAACTTATTGAGAGTGGTAAGGCAGAATATGAATACAGAATGAGAAAAAAAGACGGCAAAATAATATGGGTGAAGGATGTTTCTATAGTTTTAAGTAAAGAAAAAAACAGATATGAGATACTCAATATAATTGAGGATATAACTAAAAGAAAAAAGATTTCCATGTTTTATCAAACTCTTTACAGGATAAATGCAATAAAGGTTAAATCCGAAAGGGAAGATGAACTACTAAATTCAATTTGTACATGTCTTGCGGTTACATGTGCTTTTAAGTTTGTGTGGATAGGGAAAGTCGAAGACAATAAAGTTAAACCTCTGTTTGAATATGGGGACAGAAGTTTATCAGATGCGTTTAAAAATTACTCTTGGATATCTCCCTACATAAAGAATGATTCCTTATTCAATTTTTCTAATGATAGTATTTCTTATTATAGTGCCACTCTACCAATTGTTATAGACAATAAAGTTGAGTATACGCTTAATGTGTATAGTGAGATATTCAGTATTTTTGATGATGAATTTCTTGATTTGCTTAAGCAACTTGCAAGCGATATAGGAGATTCTATAAAGAGAATAAGATATAGGAAAGAGTTGCTGTATGAGTTTTATCACGATAAACTCACAGGTTTAAAGAACTTTACATCACTAAATGAGAAAATAGGAAATATAAGCAAAGGTTCGTTGATTTACTTGAGAGTAGATAACCTGCTTACATTAAATCAAGTATATGGAATAGAATTCTCAAATAGGGTAATAAAGAAGATCGGCAGACTTATAGCTGGCAAAATAGAAGATAAAGGTGAAGTATTTAAAATTCCGGGGAATAGGTTTGCTGTGTTTTTAAACGAGACAGATAGGGACGAGTTATTGAATATCGTAGAAAGTATAAAAAGTGCGACGGCAGAGATTGTTTTAGATGACAATAAGGTTCAGGTGACTTTGAGTGTAGGAATAAGTGTATATCCTGATTTAGTTAGCGATAAAAAAGATTTCATAATATCAGCTGAGACTGCTTTGGTAAAAGCTAAGCAAACAGGAAGAGTTGAATTTTATTCTGAGGATATAAGAAAAATTATAGAAGAACATTTTAGAATAAGCAATTATATTAAGACAGCCTTGAAAGAGAATAGATTTTTCTTTCATTATCAGCCTGTTTTGGACTTAAATAATGGCAAGATAACAAAGTGCGAAGCACTTATAAGGCTTAAAGATGAGGATGGTAAAATGGTAAGCCCAGAGAAGTTTATATCTATAGCCGAACAAATGAATTTAATAAGGGATATTACTCTTTTAGTTGTAGATAAAGTTCTTAAACAAACCGAGAAGATTCCTGACATAGATGTAGCAATAAACATTAGTGCAAAAGATATAAATGATAGAGCGTTATTAAAAGCCATAAAGGATAAACTCACTCATACAAACAGAAGGGGTTTTTCTATTGAGATAACAGAGAGAGATATAGTTGAGAACATCTCAAGGGCTTCTGAATTTGTAAAGGAACTCAGAAAATTAGGTATAAAAGTCGAAATAGATGATTTTGGAGTTAAATATTCTTCCCTAAATAGACTGATAGAGATGGAATTTGATGTTATAAAAATAGATAAAACCCTTGTTGATATTATAGGTAATAGAAAAGCTGAAAGGGTTATAGAGTACATTGTTGAACTTGCTCACTCTTTAGGAGCAAAGATACAAGCCGAAGGCGTTGAAACAAAAGAACAGTTCGATTTTTTGAGAAAAATAAATTGCGATTATATTCAAGGTTATTATATAAGCAAGCCATTGGATTTTGACCAATTTTTAAGTTTTATTGGCAGATACAACGCTTCTTGATAAGAAAATTGTGAAATCTTTATCATAATTGAAGCAGTTTATTCTAATGAACTTTCTATAACCATTTTTTAAAGCAATGTTTTTGTATCTAATATCTATCTCATTCGTTGTTTCTGTGTTTTCAGAAGTAAAACTTATGGGAAAAATTAAAAGATTCTCGTATAAATTTGAGAGTTCCTTTATTTTTTCTTCTGTTGCGGGTTTTAGCCACCTGATGGGGCCTAACTTAGATTGAAAAGAGAGAAAAACTTTTGAAGGCAGCCTTTTATCCAAATACCTTGTAAATACTGCTAAATCATGTGCGTATATGTCTTTCTTTGCGTGTTTTTCTGGTATGGAGTGTGCAGATAGAAGAATGACTGTTTTGGTTGGGTTTAGACTTTTTAATTCTTTCTCTATTCTGTTTTTTACCATGTCAAAAAATTCGTTATAGATACAAAATGGTGGTTTGATTTGTTTTGCTTTTTCTAAGATTTTTCCATGAGTTGTGTGTGAGTAGAAATTGTACATTGCTATAACCGTTGAGTTGTCTGTTTTGGCAATTTTTGGTTTTGAATAGACGAATGCCGCTTCTGTTTTTATGTTAGAGAGTTTCTCTAAAAGTTCGGCTTGCTTGTAAGTGATTTTTTTAAGTGGTGATGGTGTTGTCTTTAGAATTTTTAAGGTCTCTTTAAATCGCGCAATTGTAATCATTGTAGCCACAAAAGCCCTTATTGGTTGTGGCAGTGGAAGTATAAACTTGTCGTTAAACATGTTGAACAGAAAAAATGGTATATCTATTGTCTTCTCAATTGCACCCATATTTACAATTGTAATTTTTTTACTTTGATGTTTCATTGTGGACTAAGTCTGTTAAAAACTTTACCTTATCTGGGTCTGTATTTGGCAGAATACCATGAGAAAGGTTAAAGATGTGTGGTATCTCTTCGGTTTCTTTTAAAACCTTCAAAGTTTCGTTTTTTATTGTTTCTCTGTCTGTGAGTAAGACGGCATTGTCTAAGTTTCCCTGAACACACTTGTTTGTTGAGCTGTAAATCTTTTTTAGTGAACTTCTTGAATCTATGCTGAAACAGTTGGCTTCTATCTCTTTTAAAAAATCGTTTATGTGGCATGAGTTTTTTACAAAATATATGAGTGGGGCTTTTATGTTTGAAGCTATCTCTTTTACATAAGGAAAAACAAGGGTTTTGTATAAATTAGCAGGCAATATCCCAGCCCAACTATCGAACAGTTGAACCGCATCGCATCCGCTATTCAGTTGAAAATTTAGATAATCTATGGTTAATCTTGTCGTCTTTTCCATCAATGTTTTGAACTCTTCTGGGTTTGAGAACATGAATACCCTTATGTTTGAAAACTCAGCTCCGCCGAATAGATAACAAAGAAGCGTAAAAGGACTTGCAGCAAAGCCAAGAAGTGGTATATCTGATTGTTCATCTTTTACTATTTTTATCGCATCTTTTAGAAACTCTATGTTGTCCAATCCTTTGTATTCAAAGTTTCTTTGTAGGTCTAATTTTGGTTGCACTCCTTCTGTGTATTCTATTTCTGCACCAACGGACAACAACGGTATGAGTATGTCACTGAAAATGATTAAAGCATCAACGCCCAATTTCAAAGGCATAAGTGTTATTTTGGCTGCAAGTTCGGGCGTTTTGCACATTTCCAAGAATGAATATTTTTTCTTTAGCTCTCTGTATTCCTTCAGATATCTTCCTGCCTGACGCATGAACCAGACAGGCGTGGGTTTTGTTTTTTTGCCTTTAAGTGTTTTAAGAAAGCTATTTTGCTTCATGCCAGTTATCTGCGATTTTTGTATGTGTTTTTAGTGGGATTGAGAAGTTGACCACATTTTCCATTGTCTCTTTTGTTAATTCTGCTATCTCGTCTGCTATTTCTTCTTTTGCTTCTATAAGCAGCTCATCGTGAACCTGAAGAACTATTTTGGCATCCTTATCTTTGAGCTTCTCGTTGAGCTTTACCATTGCTATTTTTATTATGTCTGCTGCCGTTCCTTGAATTGTTGCGTTTACTGCAGCTCTTTTTTCAAACTCTGCCAATCGTTTGTTTGAACTGTTAATATTGAAAAAGTATCGCCTTCTTCCAAAATATGTTTGCACATAACCCTGTTTTATGGTTTTTTCAATTGTATTTTCTATGTATTCTTTAACTTTGCCAAACCTTTCAAAGTATTTCTCTATTATCTGCTTTGCTTTGTCTTTTGGTATGTTTAGTGTCTTTGCAAGTGATACATATCCCATGCCGTATAAAATCCCGAAGTTTATCGTTTTTGCCATTCGCCTTAGATTGTGGTCAACCATGCTTTTATGGACTCCGAATAGTTTAACAGCAGTCTGGGTGTGTATGTCTTCGTCGTTTTTGAATACTTCAATGAGTGTCTCATCTTTTGATAGCTCTGCCAAAACCCTTAGTTCAATTTGAGAGTAATCTGAACAGATAAGCTTGTATCCCTTTTCTGCTATGACGGATTTTCTTATGCCTAAATGCAACTCATCATCGCCTGCGGGCAGGTTTTGAAGGTTTGGATTTGAAGATGAGAGTCTGCCTGTTGATGTAAGTGTTTGATTAAATGTTGTGTGGATTCTGTTGTTTTTATCAACCTTTTCCAAAAATGGTATTATGTATGTTGAAATCACCTTGGCTATTGCCCTGTATGTGATGATTAATCCTGCTATCTCGTATTTTTCACTTAGCACCTGAAGACTTTCTGAATCGGTTGAATACCCTGTTTTTGTTTTTTTAATGGGTTTTATCTTGAGCTTTTCAAATAGTATTCGTTGAAGTTCCTTTGTTGAGTTTATGTTGAATATCTCACCTGCAAGTGCATAGATTGAATTCTCTATTCTGCTCAGTTTGTCTTCCAATTCGTTTTTGAACGATATTAAGTAATCGACATCTATCTTTATGCCTGTTTTTTCCATTTCAAAAAGCACAATCGATAATGGTGTTTCCACTTCTTTTAGCAAAAACTCAAGATTGTTTTCTTTTATGTAGTTTTTTAAAGGTTCGTAAACTTTCGCAAGTTTGTCGTGGAAGTTATTGGCTTTTGCAACTTTTAGGTAAATTTCATCATCTATTTGTTCAAAGCATGAGTCTGGTGAGCCCTTCGAGTCTGGATTTACAAGATAACAGGCAAGCTTTATATCAAATGGAAGAATGTTAAAATTTACGCCTAAGGATGCAAGTTGCTTTATGTCGTATGCTATTGTGTTTTTGTCTATCTCAAATACAGACGGTTCAACCCTTTTTAGTGTTCCATTCTCAAACAGCAAGACTGAACCGCTTTGGGAAAACAGAATTGGTTTTTCTTGTTTTGTTGGTTTTTCTGGTTTTGTTTGTTCTTCTGGAAGTTGATTTATCAGTGATTTAAAGCCGAATTTTAAAAAAATCTCCTTTACTTTTGATATGTCTGCATCCTTTTTCTCTATCTGATTTAGACTTACATCTATGGGTGCATCCCTTTTTACAACCGTTAGCTCTTTGTATGCAGGAAGATTATTAAGCTCTTTCTCTATGGCATTTTTCACTTTTGGCTTTAGATTGTCTAAATTATTTAAGATGCCGTCCAAGTTCTTGTAATCTTTGAGAAGCAGGCTTGCCGTTTTTGGGCCTATGGATTTAACGCCTGGTATATTATCTATGCTATCACCGACTAAAGCCAAAAAGTCTGCAACCTGTTCTGGATATACGCCCAATTTTTCAAAAACCTTTTCTCTATCATAAAGAACCTTTTTAACAGGGTCGTAAAGTTTTATGTCATTATCAACCAACTGAAATAGGTCTTTATCAGTTGCAACGACAATTACTTCAAAGTCATGCTTGAGTTTATCGGCAAATGTTGCTATCAAGTCGTCTGCTTCAAATCCATCGAGTTCAATAATGGGAATGCCAAAGGCTTTTATTAACTCTTTTGTGGGTTCTATCTGGACAGACAACTCATCTGGCATTTTCGGCCTGTTCTTTTTGTAGGTTTCTAATATATCTTCTCTGAATGTTTTTGCTTTTGTGTCAAAGAATATGGCTATGTATTTAGGTTTTGCGTTCTCAAACTCTAAAAGTAGCTTGGCAAAGCCAAAGATAGCCGAAGTGGGTTGACCTTTATAAGACAAACCCTTGATTGCAAAAAAGAACCTGTATAAAAACGAGCTGCCATCGATAAGATAAACTTTATCTTTCATCTTAAAAAATTTACACTAAAGGGTAAGTTTAGTCAACGAAGAGTTACTGTATGAAATTTGATTGGGGATTAAAATGAGGGGGAATAAGACAAAAGGTTTAGTTGAAATGTTTTTTGCTACTTTTATATGGGGTTCAATCCCGCTTTTTTCCATATGGACCAATCTTCCTTCGCCTGTGTTTGTGTTTTTCAGAGTTTTATTTGCTTTTCCTTTTATTTTTTTCTATTCTTTAAGAAAGCTTGGCAAAAAAGAATTAATTAGAATTAAACCCGCTTTTCCCTTAGTAATATCGGGGATAGTTCTTTCTCTTAACTGGATTTTTTTCTTCTGGGCTATAAATCTTACAGATATAACAACAGCTGTTGTGCTTTACTATTTTGGTCCTGTTTTCAGTATTATTCTGGCTGTTGTTTTTCTTAAAGAGCCTTTGACAAAAACCCTTATTCTGGCTACATTGTTTGCATTTTTCGGTGCTTTTCTAACCTTTTTACCATCTTTTAGCTACTCGTCGGCTTCGTTTTTTGGTTCGTTGATTGCTCTTGTCTCTGGTTTTTTATATGGACTTTTGGGATTTATTTCTAAAATTACGACAGCTAAACATTCTTCGTTAAAAATTACGGTTTATCAAATTTTTATCTCGCTTTTCTTTACTATGCCTTTTGTATTCTTCTTTAAGTTTGGATTGAATTTGACGGTTCTGTTTTTGCTCGTTATAACTGGCGTTGTTCATACAGCTTTGGCTCTATTTTTGTGGTATGATTCGCTTAATTATATCAAAGTCTCGACGAGTGCCGTATTTTCTTATCTTGATCCTTTCTTTGCTATAGTTTTAGGTTTTCTAATTCTTCATCAAAAACCGTCCTTGATTCAACTTATAGGTGGGATTTTGATAGCTATTTCAGGTGTTGTTGTGTCTATGGAAGAGGGAAAGTGATTTTAAAAACTTTACAATTCTCAGGAAAAATTGTAATAAATTTTAAAATTAAGTCTCCGAGCCTTTTAGCCTAAGGCAAAAAGCTATGGCTGAAGGCCGATAGGGTATAAGTGGAAACGCTTATGCCTCCCGTGATTGGAAAGGAGATAGTTATGACCGCTCTTATCTTTTAGGCAATCTTAACCATATAATATTTATGGATTAATTAAAATTAAGGAGGTGCTATCGTGCGCAAGTTATTCTTTGGGGTTTTTGTGTTTCTATTTGTTTTTAGTTTTGAGGGTTTTTCCTGCACGCTTTACTGGTTTACTGGTGCCGGCATCAAAAAGCCTGCTGAAAGGATTGCAAAAATGTTTGAAAAAACTCATCACTGCAAGGTTGCTATTATAACTGGCGGTTCTGGTCAAGTATTAAACGAGATGCTTCAAACTAAAAAGGGAGCTATATATACTCTTGTTGATGCACTGTTTCTAAAAAAAGCTATAAAACATAAAATCGTTTTAAAATATGATAAAATCCTTAAACTCACACCTATTTTTCTTATATCTAAAAGTGCAGAAAGTAAAATAAGGACGATTAATGACCTTGCCAAAGCAGGTGTTAGAATAGCAGGCGGTGATACAAGGGCTATGTGTCTTGGCGAGACATTCAGAGAAATAATGAATAAGCTTCCAAAAGAGTTGAGGGAAAAAATTGAGAAAAATATAGTTGTTAGATGCTTGAATGTCTTTCAAATAGTAGGGTATGTGAAAAGCGGCGTTGTTGATGCTGGTATTGTTCTTGATAAGGCTCTTGTAAGAGACACGAATCTCAAGTGGATAGATATACCGGAAAAGTGCAATGTTCATAGGTATGGTTATGTTGCTTTAATAAGGTATTCAAACTCAGAAAAAGCCAAAGAGTTGTATAATTTTATACTTAAGCATCTTAATGTTTATAGAGAGTATGGATTTGAACTTATAAAGCCCCGCTGAGGGGCTTTTTGTTTGATATATTAAACCATCTGGAGTATTATTTAGACATGAGAGTATTTTTGATTGATGTAGATAATACCGTTTATCCACAGGAAGCGGGTGTTTTTGACCTTGTTGATAAGAGAATAAACGAATATATGATTAAGTTCTTAGGAATGGACCCACAAGAAGTGCCCAGAAAAAGAATAGAATACTGGCACACATACGGCACTACGATGGCGGGACTTATGAAACATTATCACATAGACCCACACCACTTTCTCGAATTCACGCATGATGTTAATCTGAACGGGCTTGTAAAACCCAATCCAAAGTTGAGAGAGAAGTTAAAAGAGATAGATGCCGTTAAGATTGCATTTACAAATGCACCACTAAAACATGCCCAGAAGGTTTTGGAGCTTGTCGGAATAATAGACCTGTTTGTTGATATATTTGACATAATTAGCTCTGATTTTATAGGAAAGCCGCACAAATATCCGTATCAAAAGATAGTTGAGCTAACAAAAGCTAAGAAGTATCTAATGGCAGACGATGTCGAAAAAAATATAAAAACAGCAAATCAGCTTGGCATGTTTACTATTCATATCTCAAAAGATGGTGGAATCGGGCATCTGAATATAGATAAGCTTGAAAATGTGCCGATAGAGATTGTTAACTCTTTATAAGAAGCAGAAGCTCTCTTACTATGCTTGCAGCAACGATAGATGATACACCGCTTGGGTCGTAATGTGGTGATAACTCAACCACATCTGCACCGATTAGTCTTTTGTCTTTAAGTTTGAGAAGGAAGTTTAAAAGCTCTTTGTATGTGATACCACCTGGCTCTGGCGTTCCAGTTCCTGGAAAAACAGAAGGGTCAAGCACATCAAGGTCCACCGTTAAATAGATGGGTTTATCTTTTATCTCGTCCAAAAACTCTTTAGCTTTTGACAAATCAAGCATGCACATATTTTTATCTCTTAAAGGCAGGAGTTTATCTTCCCTTACCATACTTCTTATACCGAGCTGATATAGATTTTCAAAGCCTACAACTTCGGCTGTTCTTCTCATAACCGTCGCATGAGAGAATTTTTCTGCCCTGTATGAGTCTATAAGGTCGCTATGTGCATCAAGCTGAATAACGACCAAATCCTTGAACTTCCTTTTGTGAGCTTTTATTATTGGATAGCTTATCAAGTGTTCACCACCTAAAGCTAAAACCCTTCTGCCCTTTGTAATTATCTTGTGGATAAAGCTCTCTATTATTTCAAGGTTTAGATTAACATCAGAATATGAGAGCGGAATATCGCCAATGTCATAAAACCTTATATCTCTCAAATCCTTGTCTTGATAAGGACTGTATGATTCTATGCCGTATGATGCTTCCCTTATGGATGCTGGAGCAAAGCGAGAACCAGGTCTAAAGGTGGATGTACCGTCATAAGGCACACCCACCAGAACAATACGTGATTTCTTTAAATTGGGATTACTGCAGTAATAATTCATTTATTTTCCCACCAGAGAACAACACAGGCAAAAACGGCTCCGTGTTCTTCAACTATGTGGTCAACGGCGATACTTTCAATTCTTTCTATCTCATACCCCCTGTATTTCATGCCCCACTCTGCCATCTTTCTTACTTGTTCTTCTGCCTGCTCTTTTGTTATGTCGTAATCTTCAAATTCCATTATCAAACCATTCTTGGTGGGGTCTTTTGGTATGCCTATTGCAACTGCTGCTGCAATCCTTTGTCCTTTCTTCGATGATGTTAAAGCAGCATAGGCAACGGGCACTAAATCTCCCAAAGGCAGCTCAATGTTATCAACTTTTTTGCACTTCGGGGGCAAAATAGAACTCATTTTTACTAAATTTGTATTTCCAACGCCGCTTTCTAAAAGTGCTACATCGAAGGCATTAAGCTCGCTGAAGCCTTCAGCTGCAGCTGCTTTTATGGTGTAAATATTCGGAGCCCTATTGAACATGTAAGGTTTCCTCCTAAATAAATAACTTACTTAGATAAAAGCAGCGCTATTGTTTTCTTGTTTTTGCTTTTGTTGTTGGTGTATAAGAAAAGGTTTGAATTCTAAATTCTCTATCTCTAAGACGCCTCGAAGAACTTCTTTCTCTTCTGTCCGTGAGGGTTTGAGAACCTTTTTTAAGTATTCATGTGCTTTCCATGGATTTGATGAATCACCACATGTAAAAAAGTCAACTGCTGCAAATCCGTATTCAGGCCAAGTGTGGATTGCAAGGTGGGACTCTGCGACGATTACGACGCCGCTTACACCGAAAGGGTCGAAAGTTCTAAAGGAAGAAGAAATCACTGTTGCGTTTGCAGCCTTAGCTGCTTCAATTAAGTGCTTCTCTAATGCCTTTGGGTCATTGAGAAGCTTTCTGTCACACTCAAAGTACTCAGCCAAAACATGTCTTCCAAGTGCCTTCACTCATGTGCCCTCCTTTTTTCTTTTAAAAGTTTTTTTGCCATACAAGAGCATGGCAACAGTCGTTTTATATATCACTCTTTGGTTTAAAAGTCAAAAACTTCTCTGAATTAGCTTGATTTATATTTTTATTGGTATATCCGGGTTTATAGAAATTTCATCATCTCGAGAGTCGTAATCCAAAATCTCTGCATACATGCAAAAATTCAGAAGGGGTTTTAAGACAGAATTTGGTTTTTCTTTAGGTAGTTTCTTTCTTAAGAACTTTTTTGCTTCTTTGGAATTTATGCTTCCATTGTTTTCTTTTATGAATTTTACAAATATTTTTACTATGGGAAGTTTTAGTAATTCGGTTCTAAATATCTCTTTTCGTTCGTTTATGTCAGCATCCAAGAATTTTCTTCCTGTATTGGTTAAAACTATGTATCTGAAGGGTGTTTGGACGAATCCCATAAGTTCAGCCGCAGTTGCTATAATCATTGCTACGGTAAATCTTCTGTTTATCCTTTCTGATAATTCGAACATTTCTATTTTTCCATCGTTATCTTCTAATACTTCGAGCAGTCCTATAACTTCTCCTACGGTGGCATTCGGTATAGGTAGAAGTTGCTCATGTATCTTTGTGTAGGGTTCATCGGGTATTATGTTTTTTGTTAAGTAATTTCTTATGGCGTCAACTATCTTCAGAAAGTCGGCACTATTTTGGTCTCTTGGATATGATAGTTTGTTTTTGTATACCAATTGAACCCTACCGGGTCTTGAGGCCATTATTATTATCTCATCGGACATGTATACGGCTTCTGTTATATTGTGAGTTACTATTACAATTCCTTTAAGTGATGTTTTTCTTGAGAGCCATAAGTCCATCAACTCTTCTCTTAGATTCTCAGCTGTCAGAACATCGAGAGCACTAAAAGGTTCATCCATGCACAATATTTCTGGATTTGATACAAGAGCTCTGGCTATACCAACTCTTTGTTTCATACCACCTGACAAGCTTTTTGGATATACATCTTCAAAACCTTCAAGACCTACTATATCAATAACCCTTTTTATCATCTCGTCTTTGTTTCTTATCTCTCTGTTTCTTATGCCTATGGCTATATTGTCCCATACGGTTTTCCATGGAAATAGAGCAAAGTTTTGAAATACCATAGCCATTTTATCATTAACACCACTTTGAACTTTGCCTTTGTAAAAAACTTTCCCTTTTGTTGGTTTTAGAAGTCCTGTGATTATTCTTAATAGAGTTGATTTTCCACATCCAGACGGACCTAATATGGACACTATTTTTCCTTCTTCTATAGATAGACTTATGTTTTCGAGAACGGTTAAAGATTCACTTTTTGATATAGGGAATATCATGTTGATGTTTTCAAGTTTTATTATCTCCATAATCTACTCCAAAGAGAATCGTTTTGCTGCGTATTTTTGAAGCGGTCTCCATACAACCCTGTTAATAAACACTACACTTAGGGACATAACAATTATGCTTATTGCGAGTAGATGTAGTTTTCCCGTATCGGTGAAATTGTTTATTAATGCTCCAATACCTATAGCTTGCAGTATCCTACCTTTTACGCTCATGTATTCAGCCACAATGCTTGCGTTCCATGCCCCACCCGCTGCGGTTATTATGCCAGTGATTAGGTACGGGAACACCACAGGTATATACAAGTTTATCATTTTTCTTAAACCTTTTATGCCAAATAGATTCGATGCCTCTTCTAGTTGCTTTGGAACTACGGAAGCGCCAGCTATAACATTGAACAAGATATACCATTGAGTTCCGAGCATCATGAGCAAGATTGATGAGTAGTTTAGTTGTGGAAACAAGATGACAAACCATGGGTAGATGAGGGGAGCAGGAAATGATGCAAGAATTTGAACTATTGGTTGAACCTTTGACGATATTTTTCTATTTTTGCCTATGAGTATACCAATAGGTAGAGCCCATAGTATAGATAATAAAACACTTACATACACCCGTGTCGCTGTTATACCGTCACACAATATAATCCTTCCTATCTCTTTCAAACTTATGCCGTTTATGAGTTTGTATAGTTCATAAGCCGCAAATGCGGTTAAAAGTAAAATTATAAAATTAAAGACAAAATCTCCCTTAATGTTTCCTGTATGATTTATGGGTTCTGGCGATGTTTTTCTCTTTTTTGTGGAAATAGAGTTTGATAGTTTTTTAAGCAATACTTCCCTAAAAAAGCGTGTTATGTGGGAATTGACAAGTATATCTAAAATTAATGATTTTTTCTCTTCGTCAGTCTCTTCTTTTAGTGAGAATTTGGAAGACCAAGCGATGATTGGTTTCCAGAAAACCATATCTATAAAAACAATCATAATAATCATTGCTAATATTCCATATATCTGACCAGCCACATAACCCTTGTTTATTGCCAGAGCCATGTATGAGCCTATGCCTGGAATGCTGTAGGTTTTGTTTCCCAGTGTGAAGGCTTCACAAACGGTCAGAAAGAACCAGCCTCCAGCCATTGACATCATGCTATTCCAAACAAGTCCTGGCATGGCATAAGGAACTTCCACATTGAAGAAAATACCTAATTTTGACATATTGTAAACTTTTGCTGCTTCTATCAGTTCTTTTGGAACAGATTTTAAAGATTGATAAAAGCTAAAAGTCATATTCCACACCTGACCAGTAAAAATCATTATTATAGATACGAGTTCAAGTCCTATCTCTGTGTGTGGAAATAAAGAGATTAAAGCTAACATCAAACCTGGCAAAAAACCTAAAACGGGTACAGATTGAAGTATGTCTAATGCTGGGATAATTATTTTTTCAAGGTATCTGTTTTTTGCTGCTGCGTAGCCAACGACAAATGTAAAGACCAAAGACAGAAAATAAGCTGCGAATCCACGAGACATAGAGAATAGCGTATATTTTATGAGATTTATTGGCTCTAAAGATATTTTGGCTTGTGGAACAAACGGCTCGGCCCATCTCTCGGCAATAGAGACTATTAGGATAATTACGAGTATTAAACTTCCTATTACGGCCATATCGTAGAATGTTAATTTTCTTGTATCTAAATTTTCACTTTTAAGCATCTCTTAAAAATAATCATTGTTAAATTCTATATCCTTTGAATGATAACATTGATACTTTTTTATTACAAGTTTTTTATGGTTTTTTGATTTCGATATTTAACAAAAAACGACTAAAAACACAGTTTTTCCTTGATTGCTGGGTTTTAAATCTTTATAATAAAACTTCAAAATTTAGGGGGGATTATTACTTTTTCCTTATAACTTTAAGCTTTTTAAGGAGGAGAGATGAAACTTACAGGGGCCCAGATTTTTATAGAAGCTTTAAAAAAAGAAGGTGTAAAGCATCTTTTTGGAATACCTGGTGGTGCTATTATTGACCTTCACGATGAGATTTACAAGCAGAATGATATAAAATTTATTTTGACAAGGCATGAGCAGGCTGCAGTGCATATGGCTGATGGTTATGCAAGAGCAACTGGTAAGCCTGGGGTTGTTTTAGTTACAAGTGGTCCTGGTGCAACGAATACCGTGACAGGTCTTGCAACAGCTTACATGGATTCAATCCCTGTCATTGTTTTTACAGGTCAGGTTCCAACACCATTAATAGGAAACGATGCATTTCAGGAAGCCGATATAGTTGGAATGACACGCTCTTGCACTAAGTATAACTTTCTTGTTAAAAGTGTTGATGAACTTGCATATACAATAAAGAAGGCGTTTTACATAGCTACAACGGGAAGGCCAGGGCCTGTTCTGATAGACTTTCCGAAGGATGTTCAAGTTGCTCAAACAGAATTTAAATATCCAGACAGCATTCACATAAGGGGATACAATCCAACCTATCACGGTAATCCAAAACAGATGAAGAAGGTTGTAAAGGCTATAGCATCTGCTAAGAAGCCGCTTCTATATGTTGGTGGCGGTGCTATAATTTCAGAAGCTCATAACGAGATATATAGACTCGCAAAGAAGCTTCAGATTCCTGTATTTACAACGCTTATGGGTATAGGTGCATATCCAGAAGATGATGAGTTGAGTCTTGGAATGGCTGGAATGCACGGCACATACAGGGCGAATATGGCTATTCAATATTGTGATTTGCTTATATCGATAGGTGCAAGGTTTGACGATAGGGTTACAGGTAAGGTTTCTGAGTTTGCGCCGTATGCGAAAATTGTTCATATAGATATAGACCCAACGAGTATAAGTAAAAATATAAAGGTTGATTATCCACTTGTTGGCGATGCAAAACTTGTGCTTCAGGAAATGTTGCCGATGTTTGATGAATACTCAAGCGTAAATTGGAAAGAGATAAGAAAGCCGTGGCTTGAGCAAATAGAAAAATGGAAAAACGAGCATAGGCTTGCTTACAACACAGAGACAGACGAGATACTGCCTCAATATGTGATAGAAAAGCTGGGTGAATTAACAAAAGATGATGACCCTATAATATCAACGGAAGTTGGCCAGCATCAGATGTGGGTTGCACAGTTTTACACATTTAAAAAGCCAAGAAGATTGTTGACTTCTGGCGGTTTGGGAACAATGGGATATGGTTTTCCGGCAGGTATAGGAGCTCAGTTTGCCGTTGGAGACGACAAGCCTGTTTATGTGATAGCTGGTGATGGAAGTTTTCAGATGAACGAGCAGGAGCTCGCAACAATTGTTGCATACAACAAGCCTGTGAAGGTGATTATTCTAAACAACGGATATCTTGGAATGGTCAGACAGTGGCAGCAGTTGTTTTACGGAAGAAGGTATGCAAATACGAATATCGAAGTTCAGCCTGATTTTGTTAAGCTTGCAGAAAGTTATGGAATCAAAGCAAGAAGGATTAGAAAAAAGGAAGAAGTTGAAGATGCTCTAATTGAAATTAGAAAGCATAAAGGGCCTTATATTTTAGATGTAATTATAGCAAAAGAAGAGAATGTTTATCCTATGGTGCCTGCGGGTGCACCACTTAACAATATGCTGCTTACATAAAGAAAGGGGTGGGTTATGAAAAGAATATTCTCAATTATAGTTGAAAATCAATCAGGCGTTTTATCAAGGGTTGCCAATCTTTTCTCAGCAAGAGGCTATAACATAGAATCCCTAAGTGTTGCGCCAATAAACGAAGAAGGCTTATCAAGAATGACGATAGTTACAGAAGGTGATGAAAGGATTTTGGAGCAGATAGGCAAGCAGTTAAATAAGCTGATAGATGTTATAAAGGTTCACGAGTTTGGTGAAGAGCCGTTTGTTGAGCGTGAGATGGCTTTGATAAAGATGCATACGGATATGAATACGAGGGCTGAGGTATTAAGGATTGTTGATATATTTCGTGGCAAAGTTGTCGATGTATCTCATGACTCATACACGATAGAAGTTACTGGCGATTCTACTAAAATTGACGCTATTTTGAGCTTACTTGAGCCGCTTGGTATAAAAGAGCTTGCAAGAACGGGAAAAGTGGCTATGATTAGAGAAAGAAAAAGATGAAGGGGGAATAGAAGATGGCTCTAAATGTCTATTATGAGAAGGATGCAGATTTATCTTTGATAAAATCAAAGAAAATCGCCGTTATTGGTTATGGTTCTCAGGGTTATGCACACTCAAACAATCTTAAGGATTCCGGGTGCGATGTCGTTGTGGGATTGAGAAAGGGTTCAAAGTCTTGGAAGAAGGCAGAAGATGCAGGGTTAAAGGTTTTAGAGACGGCTGAAGCTGCTGCTTGGGCTGATGTTATAATGATACTTGCACCAGATGAACTGCAGCCTGAAATTTACAAGGAGTCAATAGAACCCAATCTTAAGGAAGGCGATACAATAGCATTCGGTCATGGCTTTAATATACATTTTAAACAGATAGTTCCACCTGAGACTGTCAATGTTATGATGATAGCACCAAAGGGACCAGGACACCTTGTTAGAAGGGAGTATGAGCTTGGAAGAGGAGTTCCCATGCTTATTGCTATCGCCAATGACTATTCGGGCAACACAAAAGAGCTTGCATTGAGCTATGCTGCTGCGATTGGTGGTGCAAGGGCTGGTGTTATAGAGACAACATTTAAAGACGAGACAGAGACGGATCTGTTTGGTGAGCAGACGGTTTTGTGCGGCGGTATCACATCTCTTGTAAAGGCTGGATTTGAGACACTTGTTGAAGCTGGTTATCCAGAAGAGATGGCATACTTTGAGACATTCCACGAGCTTAAACTCATTGTTGATTTGATGTATGAGAGTGGAATTTGGGGCATGAGATACTCCATCTCAAACACTGCAAAATATGGCGATGTAACAAGAGGCCCAAGGGTAATAGATGAATCAGTAAAAGAGAGAATGAAAGAGATTCTAAAAGAGATACAAAGCGGTGAGTTTGCAAGGGAGTGGGTTCTTGAAAACAAAAGCGGCAGAACAGTATTTAACGCTTTAATAAATAAAGACAAAGAACATCAAATAGAGAAAGTTGGAGAGAGACTTAGAAAGATGATGCCGTGGATTCAGGAGAATAAGGCCATTGATGAGTCTAAAAACTAAAGAAGGCGATATAATAGCCAAAGAAGGCTATCCGTTTATAGCAGGCGGGTTAATCTCCGCCGCTTTATTTTATAAGTTGAATTTAAAGACGCTTGCTGCTGCAGGTGGTCTGTTCGGGCTTTATAGTCTATATTTTTTTAGAAATCCAACAAGAAAACCACCTGTTTTAAAAAGGGCTATTGTAAGTCCTGCTGATGGTAAGGTTATCTCAATAGGAGAACACTATGAGCGTTATTTTTTCAAAAGGGAAGTAAAGAGAATAAGCGTTTTTATGTCTCTGTTTGATGTTCATATCAATAGGATGCCCGCAGATGGGAAGATTGTCTCTATTGTGTATAAGCCGGGCGAGTTTTTATCTGCGTTTAAGGAGAAGGCTTCGGATGTAAATGAACAGACGGCTTTGCTTTTGGATTTGGCATGTGGTAAGAGAGTGGTTGTTGTGCAGATTGCAGGCCTTGTAGCAAGAAGGGTGGTTACCTATCCCAAGGAAGGCCAAGAGTTAAAGAAGGGTGAGATTTTTGGTATGATACGGTTTGGCTCTCGTCTTGATGTGTATGTTGAAGATGAGTTTGAAGAGACTGTAAGGGTTAAAGAGAAGGTTAAAGCCGGAGAATCAATACTCGGGATATTTAAATGAAAAGGAATAGAGCCGTATATATACTGCCCAATATGTTTACGACGATAAATTTGGCAGCAGGGTTTTACAGCATTCTACTTGCGTTTTCGTCTAAATTTTTGGCTGCTGCATGGGTTATCCTGCTTGCCGTTGTTTTTGATAACCTTGATGGTAAAGTTGCAAGATTGACACATACAGAGAGTGAATTTGGAGTTGAGTACGATTCGTTAAGCGATTTGGTCAGCTTTGGCGTTGCACCTGCGTTTTTAATGTATTCTTTTGTTTTAAAGGATTTTGGAAGACTTGGCATAATTGCAGCGTTTCTTTTTTTGATATGTGGTGCATTAAGGCTTGCACGCTTCAATGTTCAGACGACCCACAGGGATAATTTTGTAGGATTGCCGATACCTGGAGCTGCTGCTGTTGTTGCGTCGTTTATACTCGTTTTCTTTAAATTTGATATAGATTCGCACAAATACAACTTAATCTTTCTTGTAAGTATGTATCTGCTTGCATTTTTAATGATAAGCTCAATCAAATACAGAAGCTTCAAAAAAGCAAGCACAAGCAAGAAGATTTCAATAAGAGTTTTTGCTTTTATAGTTCTTGTTTTATCGTTGATTGTGTTTAAGCCTTACATATTTGTGCCGCTATTGGCATTTATCTATGTATTATCAGGTCCTTCTGAGTATATATATAGAGTTTTTAAACCAAAAAGGGGGGTGGCTTATGGGCAGGAAAATAATAATATTTGACACAACTTTAAGAGATGGAGAGCAATCGCCTGGTGCAAGCATGAATGTTCATGAGAAGATAGCAGTCGCAAAGCAGCTTGAAAAACTCGGAGTTGATGTAATTGAAGCAGGTTTTGCAGCGGCAAGTCCAGGTGATTTGGAAGCGATAAAGGAAATTTCAAAAAATGTTGAAAAGCCAATAATAGCTTCTTTGGCAAGGGCTGTAAGAAAGGATATAGAAGCAGCGGCAGAAGCTTTAAAAGATGCAAAGAGAAAAAGAATACACACATTTATAGCAACGAGTCCAATCCATGTTGAAAAGAAATTAAGTATGAGTTATGAAGCTGTCAAAGAAGCCGCCGTTGAAGCTGTTAAGTATGCACGAAACTTCTGCGATGATGTTGAGTTCTCAGCTGAAGATGCAACAAGAAGCGATTGGGATTATTTATGCGAGATATTTGAAGAGACGATTAAGGCTGGAGCAACAACCATTAATATACCTGACACTGTGGGATATACAACGCCGCAGGAGTATTATGAGCTTGTTAAATACATATTGAATAAAGTGCCAAATATAGATAAAGTGGTTGTCAGTGTTCACTGTCATGACGATTTAGGTATGGCCGTTGCAAACTCTTTGAGTGCTGTATTGGCTGGTGCTAATCAGGTTGAATGCACGATAAACGGCATAGGTGAAAGGGCAGGTAATGCCGCATTGGAAGAGATAGTTATGGCTTTAAAGGTTAGAGCTGATTTTTATAAAGACTGTTATACAGATGTGAACACAAAGGAGATTTATGCAACAAGCAGGCTTGTTAGCAGGCTTACAGGTATAAAGGTTCCAAGAAACAAGGCAATTGTTGGACTAAACGCATTTGCTCATGAAGCTGGCATACACCAAGATGGAGTAATAAAAGAGAAAAGCACTTACGAGATTATGAAGCCAGAAGATGTTGGCATAGAAATGAGTAAACTTGTTCTCGGTAAGCACTCAGGCAGACATGGTCTCGAGGAGAGACTTAAAGAACTTGGTTATACTCTTACAAAGGAGCAGTTGGAGATAATTTTTGAAGAGTTTAAGAAACTTGCAGACAAGAAGAAAGAGATTTATGATGAGGATTTAAGGGCATTAATTGAAGAGAAGTTCAAACTCACACCACAGGTTTATGAGCTTGTATCCTTGCAGGTTGTGGCGGGTAGTGCAGCAAGCCCAACAGCAACAATCAAGCTTGTTAAGAATGGTGAAGAGTTTGAAGATGCGGCTATGGGCGATGGTCCTGTTGATGCAACATTCAAAGCCCTTGAGAGAATCACATATGTTAAAGGCAAGCTAAAGAGCTATGATATACAAGCCTTAACCGAAGGTAAAGATGCAATTGGTGAAGTTGTAGTCAAGGTGTTCTTCCCGGATATAAACGACACTATCACAGGCAGAGGAACATCAACAGACATCATTGAAGCATCTGCCAAGGCTTATTTGGATGCTATAAATAAAGCGTTAATGAAGATGTAGAGATGGAAGATAAAAGAATTAGCTGTGCTGTTTGTGCGTGGCGTGCAACATGCAAAAAGAGATATATGCATGGTGATAGTTTTGCACTCCATTGCCCTGACTTTACATTTGATTTGAGTTTGAAGAAAAAGGAGAGTAAAGAGAAAAAAAGATGATAACACTTCAGGCGAGCAAGATAATTCTATCCAAGGCACTTGAGATAGCAAAAGAGTCAGAAAACGCCACGGTGATGGCTTATTATAGCGATATATCGTCGTATTTGAAGGAAGAAGATGGACTGTTTTCTGATAACGGTGTGAAGAAAATAATTGTAATGAAGGAAGATGAGTTTGAAGAGAATGAAGAAGAGATAGAGTCCTTAAAATCAATTGGAGAGATAGTTAAGGTTCCTTCAATCAAGTTTGATAGGATTAACAAGATAAAGGTTGCTTTAATGATTTGCACATCGTCTGGGATTCTTTCAAAAGACGATGATGTTATAGCTTTGAGCGGCTCTATGAATCAGGTTGATACGCTTCTGTTTATCGATATATCGAAGGAGAAAGAGCTTTTAAGCTTTAAGGGTGATATAGACCTTGAAAAGTCGGTTAAGCCAGAAGTGTTTGAGAAGGTTTTAAGGATTGCACTTGAACTTGCCAATCAGGGAAGGGAAGGCAAAAGCGTAGGTGCTATCTTTGTGTTGGGCGATAAGGAGAAGGTGCTTGAGAATATCAAGCAGATGATATTTAACCCATTCAAAGGCTATGCACCAGATGAGAGAAATATTCTAAAATCAAACCTTGACGATACGTTGAAGGAGTATAGTTTACTTGATGGTGCTATTGTGATAGACTGCAATGGTGTCATAGAGACAGCAGGAGCATATATCTCTGTCTCTGCTGCCGTTGAAGATTTACCTAAAGGGCTTGGTGCTCGTCATATAGCAGCAGCATCGATAACGGCAGTGACAAACGCCATAAGTATTGTAGTTTCAGAATCGACGGGAGATGTTACGATTTTCAAGAATGGCTCGATTATTACAAGGATTGAGAAGGTGAGCTAAATGGTTATATTAGACGGCAAGGCGTTATCTGTTAAAATAAAGTCTCAGATAAAAGAAGAAGTAAGGGTTCTAAAGGAGAAGGGCATAACGCCCGGTCTTGCTTTTATTCTTGTGGGTGATAATCCAGCAAGTCAGGTTTATGTTAATATGAAAACCAAAGCCTGTGAGGAGGTGGGAATATACTCCATAAACCACAGAATGCCCAAAGAGACAACAGAGAAGGAACTTATCGAAGTAATCAAAATGTTAAACGACAACCCGATGGTGCACGGCATCTTGGTGCAACTGCCACTGCCTAAGCATATATCCGAAGAGAGAATTATTGAAGCCATTGATTACAAAAAGGATGTTGACGGATTTCATCCTTACAATATGGGCAGATTGGCAAGGGGCAACCCTTTGTTCAGCTCCTGCACGCCGTTTGGCATAATGAAGCTGTTTGAAGAGTATGCTATAGATGTTAAAGGGAAAGATGTTGTTATGGTAGGAGCTGGGAACATAACGGGTAAGCCCATGTCTTTAATGCTTTTAAATGCAGGTGCGACTGTTCAGGTCTGTCACATTTACACTCAAGATTTGAAAGAGAAGACAAAAAGAGCGGATATTCTGATTTCGGCAGTTGGCAAACCAAAGCTTATTACAGAAGATATGGTAAAAGAAGGAGCGATAGTAGTTGATGTTGGCATAAGCAGGGTTGATAATAAGGTTGTAGGAGATGTGGATTTTGAGAATGTCTCAAAAAAGGTTTCATACATTACGCCTGTTCCCGGCGGTGTTGGTCCTATGACCATTGCCATGCTGCTTTACAATACCCTGCTTTCTGTAAAGATTAGAGAAGTCTGAAAGATTAGAATTTTAACTTTTTGATGATAGAAGGGTTGATGCGATGTTGAGCGAAGAAGTGAAGAAGGATATTTTTGTGATTGTTGAATCTCTGGGTTTTAGTGTTTATGATATTGAGTGCACGACAAAAAAGATAACCGTTTATATAGACAAGCCTGGCGGTGTTACAATAAACGATTGTGAGCTTGCAAGCAGAAATATATCTGCTCTGCTTGATGTTAAAGACCCGTTTGTTAACAGCTATGTGCTCGAAGTCTCGAGTCCGGGTATAAACAGAAAGTTAAAAACAGTTGAGCATTTTAAAGCCGCCTTAGGTAAGAAGTGTCTGATTCATACGCACTTTCCTGTAAATAATTCGAACAGCTTTAGCGGCATTCTGCAAAGTGTTGAAGAAGATGGTGTTGTTATAGGTAATACAAAGATAGAGTTTGATAATATTAAGAAGGCGAGAATAGATGAGATTTAAAGGGGGGATAATAAGGTGAGTGAGATTTTCGATATAGCGAAGAAGATTTCAGAAGAGCATGAGATAGAGATAGAGAAGGTTGTGGACTATCTTGCTGAAGCTTTAAAGATTGCCATTACAAAAAAATATGGTGATGATGTCGATGTAAGAATAGAAAAAGACATTGATAATGAGATATTTGATGTTTTTATAAAGAAGAAGGTTGTAGAAAGACCGATGCTGGATAGTGAGATAAGTCTTGAAGATGCAAAAAAGATAAAAAAGGATGCAAAAATTGGCGATTTGATTGAAGAGAAGATTGATGCAAAAAGCTTAGGAAGAATAGCAGTATCAACAATTAAAAATGTTATAACAAAGCTGCTTAGGGATATAGAGAAGCACAAAGCTTACGAAGAGTATAAACAGTATATAGGTAAGATAATTGTAGGCGAAGTTTGGAGCATAGGTGCAAACAACAATGTAATCGTTGATTTTAAGAACGCAATAGGTATCCTGCCAAAAAGGGAGCAAGGTATAAATGATAAGTATGTCGTTGGTGAGAATATTAGGGCTTATGTTTTGGATGTTATAGAAGACCCTAAGAATGTTAAACTTATACTTTCAAGGACGCATCCGGGTTTTGTTAAGGAGCTGTTTAAAAAAGAAGTGCCCGAAGTAAGGGAAGGACTTGTTGAAATAAAGGCTGTTGCAAGGGAACCTTCAAGGAGAACAAAGGTTGCTGTTTATTCAAAGGATTCAAGGATAGACCCTATTGGAACTTGCGTTGGCTCAAAGGGTGTAAGGATTGCAGCTATTGTTAGAGAGCTTGGCGATGAGAAGATTGATGTTATAAAGTGGAGTGCAGACCCTTCAATCTATATTAGAAACGCTATGTCGCCTGCAAAGGTGTTGTCTGTAGAGATAGATGAAGAGATGAAAAAAGCAAGGGTGTATGTTGATGATGCTGAGTATTCTATGGCTATTGGCAAGGGTGGAGTTAATGCTAAACTTGCTGCAAAATTGACGGGTTATAACATAGATATAATGAAGATTTCGGATAGAGAAGGTGAAATCTCCTTTAACGAGACAGCCGAAACGGAGGGAGTAAATGAAGAAAATTAGGGTTTATGAAATAGCAAGAAAGCTTAATACGAAGAGTAATATAGTTATAAAAAAGCTCAACGACATGGGCATTCCCGTAAAAAGCAACTTTAGTGGAGTCGAAGAAGATAAGGCAAACGAGTTTATAGAGAAGTGGAATAAAAGTAAAAAGGAAGCCATTAAAGAAGTAAAGCAGAAGAGAAAGGAAGAAGCCAAAAAGAAGAAAAAGAAGCGTCCGAAGGAAGAGCAGGAAGAAAAACCAAAGCCAAAGAAGAAGCCGGAGTTTAAAGAGAAGTCAAAAAGAGAGTTTTTAGACGATTCTCTGCCGCAGAAGTTTAAAAAGAGAAAGAAGTATAAGAAGCAAACAAAGGAAGAAGAGCCTGCAGAAGAAGAGAGAAAGGTTATAGAGTACACGCCCACGATGACTGTTTTTGAGTTTGCTCAAAGCTTGGGCGTGGATTTTTCAGAAATTCTCTCTAAGTTGTTTGAACTTGGTGTTTTGGCAAGAAAGAACGACATTATATCTGAAGATGCAGCTAAAATTATAGCAGAAGAGTACGGATTTGAGATTAAAGAAGAAGAGAAGGGCAAAGAGCTTGAAGAAGAACTTGCAGAGATTGAAGATAAACCAGAAGATTTAAAAGAGAGACCACCAATTGTTACGGTCATGGGACATGTTGACCATGGTAAGACTTCTATTCTTGATGCAATAAAGAGCACAAATGTTGCAGCAAGAGAAGCAGGTGGAATAACCCAGCATATAGCCGCATATTCGGTTAAGGTTCAGGATAAGTATATCACATTCCTTGACACACCAGGACACGAAGCATTTACAGAGATGAGAGCTCGTGGTGCCCAGATTACCGATATCGTTGTTTTAGTTGTTGCTGCAGACGATGGTGTTATGCCACAGACGGTTGAAGCTATAAACCACTCAAAGGCCGCAAATGTTCCTATTGTTGTTGCTATAAATAAGATAGACAAACCCAATGCCAATCCAGAAAGGGTTAAACAGGAGCTTGCCAATTACGGTATAGTCCCAGAAGAGTGGGGCGGCAATAATCTCTTCGTAAATGTCAGTGCCAAAAAGAAGATAGGTATAGATGAGCTGCTTGATACTATTCTGCTTCAGGCAGAGATGATGGAGTTAAAAGCCAATCCGAATAAAAGGGCAAAGGCTGTTGTTGTTGAAGCTAAGCTTGACAAAAACAGAGGTCCTGTTGCAACGGTTGTTGTAAAGGAAGGAACGCTAAAACAGGGCGATGCCTTTATCGTTGGTGTTCAGTATGGAAAGGTTAGGGCTCTAATAGATGATAAAGGTAAAAAGGTTAAACAGGTTGGGCCTTCTTTCCCAGCTGAGATTTTGGGTTTACATGGAGTGCCAGAGCCGGGTGATACGCTGATTGTTGTAAGTGATGAGAAAAAAGCTAAAGAGATAGCAGAAAAGAGACAGGAAGAGTTAAAACAGGCGATGCTGTCTCAGAAGACTGTATCGCTTGAAAATATCTTTGAACAGATTGAAGGTGGTGAGATAAAAGAACTGCCTATAATCCTAAAAGCTGATGTTTACGGTTCAATAGAAGCAATTACAAATGCACTTTCTAAGCTCTCAACTGATGAAGTTACCGTTAAGGTTATACACTCAGCTGTTGGAGCTATAACGAAAACCGATATAAACCTTGCAAAGGCGTCAGGTGCAATTATCATAGGCTTCAATGTTAGACCTACGCAAGAAGCCTTAAAGCTTGCCAACGACTTAAAGGTTGAAGTTAGAACATACAAGGTAATTTATGAGATTGTAGATGATGTTAAGAAGTCGCTCTCTGGCATGCTCTCACCAGAAGAGAAGGAAGAGATACTTGGCAGGGTTGAAGTTAGACAGACATTTAAAGTGCCTAAGGTTGGTATAGTTGCGGGTTGTTATGTAACCTATGGAGTTATAAGAAGGAATGCAAAGGTAAGAATTTTAAGGGACGGTGTTATAATTCACGAAGGCAGTATCGCATCGCTTAAAAGGTTTAAAGAAGATGTATCCGAAGTCAAAGAAGGTTATGAGTGCGGTGTCGGTATAGAAGGGTTTAACGATATAAAAGAAGGTGATGTGATAGAAGTTTATCAGATTGTTAAAGTTCAAAGAGAGCTGTGATTGTCGGTGTAATGGAGATTGATTTTAGGATAAACGATAGCTTTTCTCTTAAGGATAAAAGAAGGGTATTGAAGAGTATTATTGAAAAAAGTAGGAGATTGTTTAATATATCGATGGCAGAGACAGACAACAACGAGATGCATAACTTTGCAACGGTTGGATTGAGCATAGTATCAAGGGATGATGGAAGGTTTATTGAGTCGGTGTTTGATAAAATTTTGGATTTTATTGAGAATAACTTTGATGTTGAGATAGTTGATGTTAGAAGGGATTTCCTATGAGAAGAAACAGCGGATTTAAAAGAAAAGACAGGGTTGCAAGCGAGATAAAAAAGGCTGTATCCCATATATTGGAAGTGGAGAGTGGCAACGAAAGACTTAAGGGCATTACTTTGACCGATGTTGAGATGACAGAAGACTTAAGAATAGCAAGGATTTTTGTAAGTTCTCAGAATAGCGATATGAACGAAGAGCTAACACTCAAGGAGCTGAACAACGCTAAGGGCTTTATAAGAAAAAACCTTGCCAAAAAGATAAGAATGAAGTATATGCCGCAGCTTGAGTTTGAGTATGATGAGTCAATAGAGTATGGTTTTAAAATAGATGCAATTTTAAAGGAGATAGAAAAGGAAAATGAAGAGAAAAGTGGCTCAGATTCTGAAGAATGAAGACTCTTTTTTGATTGTTTCTCACAAAAACCCAGACGGCGATGCGATAGGTTCTTCTTTGGCTTTATACAGCGTTTTGAAAGAGTTGGGCAAGGAAGTGTATGTTGAAAATCCTACAAAACCTGCATACACATACGACTTTTTGCCCGACTATGATGCTATTGAGCCTGTAGGCAATTCAAAAGATGTTAAGGTTGTGATTGCCGTTGATAGTGCTGAGATGCACAGATGCGGGCTAAAGAATGAGTATGTGAAGGATAAACTGTTTATCAATATAGACCATCATAAAACCAATCCGGGTTTTGGCGATATCAACATTATTGAGCCTGATGCTGCAGCTGTAGGCTGTATAGTTTGGGATATATTAAAAGAGGGCAATCTGCCAATATCAAAAAGGACTGCCGAGTATCTATATTTAAGCATTCTCACCGATACAGGTTCGTTTAGATACTCATCAACCAGCCCTAAGACATTTGCTATAGCAGGAGAGCTTTTAAAATTGGGCGTTGAGCCTTGGTATATATCGTCAAACATTTATGAGTCTGAAAAACCCGAAACCTATAAACTTCTCTCTTTGGTTCTTGATACATTGACGCTTTATCATGATGGTAAGCTTGCACTTGTTTATGTAACGCAGGAGATGTTCAAGAAGACCAACACAAGCGCTGATAATACGGAGGGTTTTGTTAATTATGCCCGCAGTATAAGAGGTGTTGAAGTTGGTGTTCTTCTAAGGGAAGATGAGTCGAATGTATTTAAGATAAGCATACGCTCAAAGGGTAATATCGATGTTAGCGAAGTTGCTGTTCAGTTTGAAGGAGGTGGCCACAAAAACGCAGCAGGCGGAACAATAAGACTGCCACTAAACGAAGCGATAGAAAGAATAGTCTCTGCGTTTGCTTTTTTGAATGAATAGCATCGTTTTGGTGGATAAACCTGCCGATATAACTTCTTTTGATGTTATAAGGATTTTAAGAAAGAGATTAAAAATAAAGAAGATAGGTCATGCCGGTGTTTTGGATAAGATGGCAACAGGCCTTCTTGTCTGTGCAACAGGCAGAGCAACAAAGCTTTTAAGTATATTTGAAAACTCGTACAAGGTCTATGTCGCAGAGATTACGCTCGGCTTAAAGACGGACACTTACGATATAACTGGAAGAGTTGTTGAAAGGTTTAAAGTCGATTTAGACAAAGATAAAATAAAGGGCGTTCTGGCTGAGTTTGTTGGAGAGATAGAACAACTCCCACCGCCATTCTCGAATGTGAAATACAAGGGAAAGAGACTGTATAAATACGCTTTGAAAGGTGAGAGTGTCGATATAAAACCAAGAAAGGTTAAGATATACGGCATAAAGCTGCTTGATATTGACGAAAATAGATTAACCATAGAAGTTAAATGTTCTAAGGGCACATACATAAGAACACTTGCCAACGATATAGGCGAAAGACTTAAATGTGGTGGTGTTGTTAGTGCTTTGAGAAGAACATTTGTATATCCGTTTTCTGTTGATGAAGCTTCAAAGCCAGAGAATCCCACTATTTTAAACCTTGAGAAGGCTTTATCTTTCTTAGACGAAATAGTTGTTCCTGAAGATTTCTTATCTTTTGTAAAAAATGGCGTCTATCCCTGTTCCATTTTTGATTGTTTTAAACTTAAAGAGAATCTATACAGACTTGTTGATGAGTCTGGAAGACTGCTTGCCGTTATAGAGAGAAAAGACAAGTCTTATTCATATAAGGCCGTTTTTATATAGTAAAAATTTCATTAAGGTATTTTCACCTATTGACTTTACAACACTAAAGGAGTATTTTACATAAAAAACGGGGGAGGTGAGAGATGTCTGATGTAGATGTAAAAATTAAAGGTTGGTGCAAAAACTACCCGGGTGATAGACCACCGAGATTTTTAAGGGCTTTTCTGTTGCTCTTTCTGGCAAAGGAAGAAGCACACGGTTATGAGCTAATTGAGAAGCTCAAGGAGATGGGTGTAAAGTATGAGACTTACGAGTTTGGTTATGTTTACAAGACATTGAGAAATATGGAGAAGGAAGGCCTTTTAACTTCAAGGTGGAATGTTAAAGAGAAGGGTGCAGCAAAAAGGATTTATAGAATTACAGAGAAGGGTATGAAAAACCTTGATGAGTGGGCTGGCGTTTTAATGAACATAAAGGATAGTATCGAGAGTTTTCTTGAAGCCTATTGGAAGATAAAGGATAAAGAGAATAGTAAATAGGGCGAATGTATAGAATCAGCGTTGACTCGCTAAAACCCGGCATGGTGCTGGGTAAGGCTATCATAAGCGACACAGGAGCTGTTCTTTTAAACAGGGGGGTTAAACTCACCCAGTTCTACATAGACCAACTGAAAAAATTAGGCTACGATGCTGTCTTTATAGAAGACCCTGATACATCAGATATTGTTGTTGAAGATGATTTAAATGAAAGAACAAGAAGAAAAGCAGTGCAGCATATAAGGGCACTTTTTAGTGTTCCTTTAAATGAGATGAAAGATATTAAAAAGTCGACGGTCTCTGAGATTAAGAAAAGCATTGAGAAGGGTAGAATAAAAGAAAAGCTTGCAGATTCTAAGGCACTTAAAAATATAGCGGCAATATCCTATGAGATAGTTGATGAGATTCTTGACTCAAAGATGCTCAGCGGTCTTGTTAGCTTTAAAAGATATAGCGACTTTACATACAAGCATTGTGTTGATGTTACGGTTTTAAGCGTGGCTATAGCCGATAAGTTTCTTTACGATAAGACAAAGTTAGTTGAACTTGCAAAAGGAACGCTTCTTCACGACATAGGAAGAGTGTTGATAGATAAAAGCCTATACGAAGAACCAAGAAAATTATCTAAGGAAGAGTTTGAAATTATAAAAACCCATCCAACGCTTGGTTATATAACGCTTAAAGATATTGCAGACATAGGCATTATAGCTGCTCACATCGTTTATCAGCACCACGAACAGCAAAACGGCCAGGGTTATCCAAGGGGTTTAAAAGGCGACAATACAATGCCATTACCCAGCAAAGAGATTAAAAAGGGTTATATCATGCCTTTGGCTGAGATAGTGTATGCGGCTAATGTTTACGATGCGCTTGTCTCTCCAAGGGTTTACAGAAGCGCCTATACGCCTGATCAGGCTTTTTTCATTATGAAAAGAATGGCAGGGACTCATATAAACAGAGAAGTGCTTAAAATGATGTTTGAGATTATACCTGCCTATCCGTTGGGAACCACAGTAATTATCTCTTCTGGAAGGTATAAAAACTATATAGGTGTTGTCTCGAAGATTCATTCAGATGCGCTCTCTCGTCCCGTTATACGAGTTATGTTTGACGATAGAAGAAAACGAATAGAGCCATTTGAGATAGACTTAAAAGAGAATCCACACATAAATATTAGCGGAATTATTATTTAGAGTTTTTTCTCTGCATCTATTATGCCTATTGCCAATATGATAATAAGTATGATACTTACAATAAGCACGACGGGTATAGAGTGAATCGAAGGGCCTATTTTGTTTGAGATAAGAAGACTCATTCCCACAATGATGGCGCTGATTATTAGGCTTATGCCTATCTGCCTTGCGACATAGCGGAATGTGTCTATCATGCGCGGGAACTGTTCAACTTCAACATTGACCTTTATTGAACCCTTTTGAAGCGTATTTATCAGGTGTTTCGTCGTTGTTGGAAGTTTTTTTGCTGCGATTAGATAGTCTGGAGATGGTTTTATGAGAATCTTGAAAATGTTTAAAGGTGAATAGAACTTTTTGGCAAATTTTTTAAAAAATGGTGCTGCTATTTCGACAAAGTTGAAGTCTGGATAGAAATCCCTTCCAACACCATCGGCTATCATTATTGCGCGCAGGAGTCTCGATGAGCTGCGTTTTATCAAAATGCCGTGTTTTCTTAAGATGCTGAAGACTTCCCTGAGCATTCTTGATAGATTCATTCGTTTTAATGGAAGTGAGTGGTATAGCTCTATTAACTCTTCTATGTCGTTTTTTAGCTCGTCTTCATCAAAATCTTCGGGAATATGAGCAAAATTTTCGATTGAATAGACAATTCTGCTTGAATCCTTCTCTATAAAACCCGATATCATCTCGATAAGGTTTACTTTATCTTCGTCGGTTATTTTACCGACCATTCCGTAATCGATATAACAGATTCTGCCATCTTCCATGATGATTATATTGCCTGGGTGCGGGTCTGCATGGAACAGTCCAACATCAAATATCTGATACCAGAACACCTTTGCTCCATCGACGGCGAGCTTTTTTAAATCAAAACCAGCATCTATAATGGACTGTTTGTTTGTGGCTTTATATCCGAAGATGTATTCCATTGTAATAACCTTTGTTGTTGTATATTCCCAATAGACTTCAGGCACATAGACATAATCAAAGACGCTAAAGTTTTTCTTAAATACATCGATATAATGCGCTTCTATCTCGTAATCGAGTTCTCTATGTATCGTTTTATCGAACTCTTCGATTAGTGGCATTATGTCGAAATGGAAGAACTGTTTTACCCTGTTTCTTATTAAAGCCCCCAATTTTCTTAAAAGAAACATATCTGAATCTATTGTCTCTTCTATGTGTGGTCTTTGAACCTTTACGGCGACGAATGTTCCATTTTTTAGCTTTGCCTTGTGAACCTGTCCTAAGGATGCACTCGCTTCTGGCTGCTCTTCAAACTCGTCAAAAATCTCTTCAAGTTTTTTATTTGTCTCTTCTTCTATAATTCTTTTGACTTCGCTAAAAGGGAATGGCTCGACTTCGTCTTGAAGTTTCTTTAGCTCTTCAATAAACGAGATTGGCAATATGCCTTCTTGCGTGCTTAGAAGCTGGCCGAATTTGACGAAAGTTGGCCCTAACTCTTCAAGCATCCTTTTAAATCGTTCAGCGACGGTTGTTTCGTCAATGTTGGTTGACTTTTTTGATTTTGTAAACTCTGCAAGTTCACCAAGTCCATATTTTGCAACGATTAAGGCTATCTGATTAAGTCTTTTTATGCCTTTGATTGTTCTCTTTTTGAATCTCATTCCCATCTCTTAAACAGGTTATTGTGTAAGTTTAACTGGTCTAATAACTTGCCTATAACAAAGTCAACGGCATCTTCAAGATTTTTTGGTTTATTATAAAATGTCAACATAGGTGGTAAGATTACAACGCCTATTTTTGAGAGTTTTAGCATGTTTTCTAAGTGAATTGGGCTTAAAGGTGTCTCCCTTACGACCATAATCAGTTTTCTTTTTTCCTTTATGCAGACATCGGCGCATCTTGTTATGAGATTGGAAGCGTATCCGCATGCAACAGCAGAAAGTGTTTTAACCGAGCATGGTATAATAATGCCTGCATCTATTTTAAATGAGCCACTTGCAAGTGGAGAAGAGAAATCGCTGTTTTTAAACACCTTACACTTTTTCTTTCTTATAAACTCATCGAACTCTTCTTCTGTCTCCTGCTTGAAAATCCACTTTGCTTCGTCTGATGCAACAACAAACAGCTCATGATTATCATTTAGAACTTCTATGAGTCTTTTGCTTAAAATTGAACCTGATGCTCCGCTGATTAAAACAGCTATTTTCATTGCACTATCACCTGCTTTTTTCCCGTTATAACAGCTGGCATAATCTTCTTTGATGAGAGATACATGATTGGTATTATGTCGCCTTTATAACCGCCTTTTAAGGCTTTTGCAACGGTTGTTATTCTTATTCTTCCTGCTACGACTTCGACGCTTACTAAGTCGCCCATTTTTACGGGTTTAAATCTTCTTGTGTTTGCCGTTGAAAATGTTGAACCTTTGGGTATGAAGTTTGTTGCTATGCGGTTAACTATATATGATTTGTTTGTGAATGTATTTGGCGCAATGCCGCTTAGCTTTGCAAATGTTATGTCTGATGCTGTTATGATTTGGCCAACTTCTATGTCTCTTTTTGCAACAGGTATCAATCTTGTTGTTTGCTCTCTTAATGCTGTAATGTTTATTGTTCTTTGAAATTTGCCGTTTTTTATGGCTTGAATTGTATAAAATGTGAATTTTGTTGAGTGCGATACAGATACAACTTTGAATTTATAGCTGCCAGCTGGCAATAATATCGGCAGATGAGAAACGATGGTTAGATTTTTTCCTATTATTCTTTGTATGTCTGAAGCTTTTAAGGTTATCGTTTCTGCTGAAATTTTTACGGTTTTTGAGCCGCATACTGTGGCTTTTATACCTTTTTGTTTTAGGGTGAATGAGATGAAGGCTTTTGTTAGGGTTATCGAGTTGTTTGCAAATGGTGCTGGTGCAATAACGATGTCTTTTAGGTTTGCCGGATAGCGTGAAGCTATCTCTTTTATTGTGATGTTGTTTGAATTGACCGTTGCTTTCTCTTTAAGCACTATATCGCAGCCAAGCGCAGTCTGAATGAGTATAAACAGACTAACGCTTGACATTATTAGCAGTTTGAAGCATCTCATCGCTTGTTTGGATTGCCTTTGCATTTGTTTCATAAGCCCTTTGGGCTGCAATCATCTCAACCATCTCTTGGACAACACTTACATTACTCATCTCTAAAACGCCCTGTTCGAGTGTTCCGAGTCCATTCGTGCCCGGATTGTTTATTTGCGCTGCTCCTGAAGACTGGGTCGGTTTGAACAGATTGTGTCCTAACGCTTTTAGTCCGGCTGGGTTGACGAAGTATGCAAGCTGAATTTGACCAATCTGAGTTGGTGTGTTTTGACCTGCTTCAAGCACAGATACCGTTCCATCGTTGCCTATGTTAATTGCAACCGTGTCGTTTGGAATCGTGATTTGTGGAATTAAAGGATAACCTTCGCTGTTTACGATTCTGCCGTTATTGTCTATTTTGAATGCACCACTTCTTGTGTATGCTATTGTGCCATCTGGCATTTGAATTTGAAAGAATCCCTTGCCTGCAATTGCGACATCCAACGGATTGCCGGTTTCTTTAAAGTTTCCTTGAGAGAAGTTCTTTACGACTGCTGCAGGTTTAACGCCTAAACCTATCTGAATGCCTGTTGGTTCCACTGTGTTTGCAGTTGATGCTACACCTGGTTGTCTAACCATCTGATAGAGTAGGTCTTCAAAATCTGCTCTACTTCGTTTGAATCCAACAGTATTGACATTGGCTAAATTGTTTGCGATTACATCAACATTGAGTTGTTGGGCTTCCATGCCCGTTGCTGCCGTCCATAGAGACCTTATCATTTTGTCCTCCTATTTAACCTACTTTACTTAGATTTCTGACTGTGTTGCCTAAGAGCTCGTTTCCAAGCGAGTCTATAACCTTTTGATACCTTTCAAAGTTTCTTTGGGATTCTATGAGCCTTACCATCTCTTTTACAATGCTAACATTACTTAGTTCTATGTAGCCTTCTTTAAGGTAGGTGTTTACTGCTGCTGTTGGTGTCTCATTATTTATCGGAACAAACGATGCATTAGGCATTTTCTTAAGATTTGAGTAATTTCTAAAATCCCTTATAGCTATTTTGTCTATCTGAACGCCGTCTGAAATAACTACGCCGTCAGGGCGTATCATAATATTTTTGCCTGTTATTTTGATTAACTTGTGGTTTCTAAAGTAATTTTCGCCCAAAACTGGATATCCTGTATCTCTTTGGACGAGTATACCATCTTTGTTAATATCAAACTGGCCGTTTCTTGTGTATTCTATGCCGTTAGGCGTGAGAACAACAAAAAAACCTTTGCCTGCCAGGGCGATATCTAATGGGTTGCCCGTATGCCTTAAGGGACCTTGAGAGAAATCGATATAATCTACATCCAAGTGTGGGACAGACTCTATTGTCTCGTTGACGAATCTTTCAGCCTGTTTGGTGTTTGGTGGAATGGGAAGGTTTGCATTTGCTTCTCCCCACACCCTGGACCATGTTTGAACATTTATTCGCTCTTTCTTAAATCCCGGCGTGTTTAGGTTTGCTATGTTGTTTGTTATGTTATTAACCCTTTGCATCTCAACTATCATTCCGCCAGCAGCAGAATAGACACCACTGAACATTTTTTCACCTCCCGATTGGTAAATAGCAAATGCTGTTCCTGTTATTGAGATTAATAAATAATTAATATAAATTAAATATTTAGTTAAATTAAAAAAATACTTAAAAAACAGTTGCAATTTACTCGTTTTGGACTATAATTTTAATCAATGAGCTTCAATAAATGGTTTTACCTTTTAATAGAGTCTAAGGCTATATCGTATCAAAACATAAAACACAGGTTTCTTAACTTGATTCTTGTCATATGTATTGTACTCTTTGCTGGATTCATTGCTGAAGATCTGTTGGTTAAAGGTTTAGAGAAGAGAATTTTGGCTTCTTTTTCTGGGTTGCTGTTTACTTCTATTTTGTATTATTTTTCCCGTTTTAGAAGGATTTTTACACCTGTTGCTGTTGTTTTCTTTGTATTTATGCTGTTTGTTTTTCTGCCGCTTTTGTGGAGTGAAAGCGGTGGAATGATTGGTGTTTTGCCATTCTTTTTTATACTTTATACTGTTGCGATAGTTTTTATTTTTGAAGGAAGATGGAGAGTGTTCTTTCTATCTGTTGCTTTTGTAGTGGCTGTAGCATTGAGCATTTGGGATTTATTTCATTATGTAGAAGTTGGCTGTTCTAATGTTTCCACTGTAAGGTTCATAAATAGAAGCGTGGCTTTCTTCTTCGTTGCTATAGCTTTGGCATTGTTTACATCCTTTGCCTTGGGTAGATATAAGAGTGAAAAGCTGAAAGCAGAAAGTCTCTCTAAGGTTGATTATTTAACTGGCCTGTTTAACAGAAGGGAGGGTATGGAGAGATTAAATTACCTTATAAACTACTTAGAAAGAGAAGAAAAGAGACTATCCATAATAATGATGGATATCGACGATTTTAAGAAGGTTAACGATAGATACGGCCACATCTGTGGTGATATGGTTTTAAAAGAGATTGCAGATATAATAAAGTCAAACATAAGGCAAACGGACATAGCAGTTAGATGGGGCGGAGAAGAGCTTTTAATAATCCTTCCCAATGCAGGCAAAAGAGAAGCTTTCTCTATAGCTGAAAGGATAAGAAGAGAGATAGAAGGACAAAGGTTTAGCTGCGATGGTAATATATTTCATATCACTATAACGGGTGGTATTGCATCTTACGATTTTGAAAAAAGTGTAGAGAAGAATATAGCATCTGCGGATAAAGCCCTTTACGAAGGAAAAAGGCAGGGTAAAAATAGGAATATTATCGCTTAATCTGTTTCTCGAGTTTTAAAAGATAGAAAAAGATGAGAAGGTTTAAAAGTATTATAAAGCCAGTAAGAATGTATGTTGTGCTGAATTTATATATGATGCCTATCTGAATACCGAATATTGGGCCTAATGTTCCGCCAATATCACCAAGCAGCTGATAAACTGAAACGGCTTTGCCTCTGTTTTGAAGTGGCGTTATGTCTCCGAGTATGCTTAAAAGCGAGATGTTGTTTGAACCTATTGCTATGCCGAGCATGATTAGGGATATTACGACTTGAAGTGAGTCTCTTGAAAAAGCAAGCAGAAGGAAACCTAAGAATACAATAACTGTCGCTGGAAATCCTATTGTTGACCTGTATTTTAGGCTGTCAACGATTCTTCCTGCCGCTATACCGAAGATTCCTGATGATGCCATCATGAACGCCATCGCAAGTCCGCTTGTAAACCTTGGGTCTGGATAGATGAGAACGATATTTTTCTCTTTTATGAATAAGACAAGTGTTGCCATTACAACACCCTGAAGCGAAAAGAATGTTAAAAAATTGCCCATGCTTATTACGGCTATGTCTCTGTTTGAGAACATAAATTTAAATGATTCCTTAAGGTTTATGGCGTTTTTGCCTGCTGGTTTTGTCTTTTCTTTGAAGAAAAATATTACAAGAAGCGCACCCAGTATTGAAGCTATGGCGCTTGATAAAAAGGCTATGCAGTTTGAAATAAGACTTGACAAGATACCGCCGATTACAAGTCCAGCTGGAACACCAAGCGATAAAGCTATTCTAACTTTGGCTGTTGATTTGCCACGAGTTGCCTTCTCAGAAAGATTTAATGCTATTGTGTTTGCTGAAATAAAAAGGAAGGCTGAGCCTATGCCCCATATTATTCTGCCCAAGAAGAGAAGAATGCCGTGCGGCGAAAAGTAAAGCGAAACTACATACAAGATACTTCCGATACTCTCAATAATGAGTCCTAATACTAAAGGTTTTTTACCACCAAAGGTATCTATTGTTATGCCAACGAGCTGATTTATAAATACACGAGTAAGCTTATTTGCTGAGATTATTAAACCTATGAAGAATGCCGATAAGCCGAATTCTATGCCCAGAACAGGCAGTATGGGAAAGACTATTCCACCACCTATGCCGCCCAAAAATACGGCAGTGGGAATTAGCCATCCAATGTCGTTTCTTTTCATGGTTTCTTATAATACTATCTTTGAGTTTGTGGTCAATCGTTGTTTAGGAGCTATCTTCCTTTCTTGAAAAAGTGGGATAAAAATAGTATAAGGTGAGCATGAGATACTTAAAGAGCTCGGGTTTTTTAAATGGAAGGGAGTGATGTTAACAGTTTTGACGAACTTGTAGGGCAAAAGCATCTATTTGGCAAGAATAAGCCGCTTTATCTGTTTTATCACTCTGATAAAATTCCGCCATCTCTTATTTTGTTTGGGCCGCCGGGCGTTGGCAAAACAAGTTATGCCAAGCTTTTGGCAAAGAGACACAATCTTGAGTATTCTTTCTTAAACGCCACAGATTGTCCATCATCACTGCTTAGGGAGACTTTGAAAAAAGGCACCAAAAATAAGCCCATTCTTGTGGTGATAGATGAGATTCACAGGTTTGATAAGAAACAACAGGATATCTTACTTCCATTTTTAGAAGATAAAAGTGCTATTCTTGTTGGAACTTCGACATTTAATCCTTACTTTAAGCTTACGAAGGCTCTGCGTTCTCGCTGTTTTGTTTATGAATTTAAAAGGTTGACTGAAGAAGAGCTGTTCGAGATAGGAAAGAGAGTTATACCTGATTTAGATGATGATAAATTGAGAAAGCTTGTTCTTTTGGCATCTGGTGATGCAAGAAGACTTTTGAATATGATTGATGTTTTGAAAGGAGTTGATGAGATACCCAAAGAAGTTGAAGAGCTCTTTGGTGGTGATTTGGGATATGAGAACGAGACAGAAAGGTATGGGCTTATCTCTGCGTTTATAAAGAGTGTTCGTGGGAGTGATGTTAATGCGTCTCTTTACTATCTTGCAAGACTGCTTGAAGCTGGTGAAGATGCAGAGTTTATAGCAAGAAGACTATGCATACTTGCAAGTGAAGATATAGGTCTGGCTGATAACAATGCCATAAATATTGCATCATCGACATTAAACATCGTAAGAGAGATAGGCATGCCAGAAGCAAAGATTACGCTTGCTCACTGCTGCGTTTATCTTGCCAAAGCTAAAAAATCCAACTCATGTTATGCCGCCATAAAAAAGGCTATAGCGGATATAAAGGGTGGCAATATAATGAAGGTTCCGCACTATTTGACTCCAAAGGGAAGAAAGGATTACCTAAATCCACACAACTTTAAGGGCTCTTTTGTGAAGCAGAAGTATCTTGAAAAACCCGTTGAATACTTTACTCCAAAGGAGAACGACGAAATTTGAATATATCAGATATTGGAGAGTTTGGCCTTATTGAAGAGATAAAAAGGCTTACTAAAAATCCAGAAGGTGCTTTGGGTATAGGTGATGATTGTGCCATTATCGAGTATGGTGAGAAAGAGTTGCTTGTTTCTGTTGATGCTTTGGTTGAAGGTGTTCATTTCTTTGAAGATGCTAATCCTTATCTGCTCGGCAGAAAGTCGCTTGCAGTCAATATAAGTGATGTTGCTGCAATGGCTGGCATTCCTAAGTGGTGTTTTCTTTCGATAAGCATTGGAAAGGGTGTTGCTAAGGAGTGGATAGATAGTTTTATGAAAGGATTTTTAGATTTAGCAGAAGAGTATAATGTCTATCTGCTTGGTGGCGATACGACATCTTCTGAAAAGACGGTGATAAATATAACGATAATTGGTGAAAACAGAAAGGGAAAATCCCTAAAAAGGTCAACGGCTAAGGTTGGAGATTTGGTTGTTGTAAGCGGTAGGATAGGCTGCTCTTTTGCGGGTTTTAAAGCTTTAAGAGATAGTATTGAAGGTTTTGAAGAGTTAAAGGATAAGCATTTAAATCCAAAGCCTATGGTTGAAGAAGCTTTAAAAATTAGGGATATAGCAACGGCAATGATAGATATAAGCGATGGACTTGTTCAGGATTGTGGTCATATAGCAGAATCGAGCAAGGTAAAGATAGAGCTGTTCTGGGATAAGATACCGTTCTGCGATACGGATATTGCAACAGAAGAAGAGATGCTTTGTGGCGGTGAAGATTATCAGATTCTTGCAACTATAAGAAGCAATGCAGGTTTGCCTGATGGTTTTTATGTAATAGGAAGGGTTGTAAAAGGCGAAGGTGTTGTGCTTTTGAAGAATGGTAAGTCTGTGGAACTCAAAGATTGTGGTTATAGGCATTTTTAAGGAGAAACGAGATGGTTGACTTAAACTATGAGTTTGCCCTGATAGCCGTTTCACTGATTGCAAGTGCATTTTTCTCATCGAGCGAGACAGCTTTGACTTCTTTAAGCCCACTTAAGGTTGCTCAAATCATAGAAAACGGCGGCAAAGAAGCTAAATACTTCTCTATCTGGATGAATCATCCAAATAAGATGCTTAATACAATTCTTATAGGAAACAATGTGGTTAACATCTTTGCTTCTGTCTTGGCTGGCGATATAGCAATGAAGATTTCTGGTTCTGCACAACTTGCCATGACGACGGCAATAATGACGATTCTTATTCTCTTTTTTGGCGAGATTACGCCTAAAACATTCGCAAAACACAATGCCGAAAGCTTTGCTCGTTTCTCCATAAGGATTCTTGTGTTTTTTTACTATCTCTTTTATCCGTTTACATACATAATAAACCTGTTTGCTAAGGGCATTATAAAGCTTGCAGGCGGTGAGATAGACAAAGAAAAGCCCTTAATCACGGAAGATGAGCTTGAGTTTATGATAAGTGTGAGTCAGCAGGAAGGGATTTTGGAAGATAAAACAAAGGAAATGATGCACAATATTATCGACATTAAGAATGTGTCGGTTAAAGAGATAATGGTGCCAAGAACAGAGATGGTTTGCATAGAGATAAACAAGAGCATCTCTGATTTGCTTGATTTGATAGAAGAGCATGAGTATTCAAGAATTCCAGCATACGAAGGCAGGCTTGATAATATTATCGGCATCATTTATATCAAAGACCTTATAAAAAAGCTTAAAGAGAAAAGTATTGAGTATATAAGCTTAAGGGAGATACTAAGAGAAGCGATGTTTGTGCCAGAGACGAAGCATATTTACGATTTGTTTAAAGAGTTTCAGGCAAAAAGGGTGCATGTGGCTATTGTGATTGATGAATATGGCGGTGTTGCAGGACTTGTTACGATGGAAGACATTTTAGAAGAGATTGTTGGTGAGATAAGGGATGAGTATGACGAAAAAGAAGAAGACGAGTTTATAAAAGTCAGTGATGATAGATTTATCGTTGATGCTGGTATGGATTTAGATGACTTCTGTGAGAAGTTGGGCATAGAGAAGACAGAAGAGATGGAAGAGTATGAAACCGTTGCAGGCCTTGTGTATGATTTGGCAGATAGAATTCCAGCAGAAGGTGATGAGTTTGAGTTAGAAGGTAAATACAGGATAAAAGTTCTTAAGGTTTCTGGAAAGAAAATTGAAAAGATAGAGGTGAGAAAAATTGAGCAAAACTAAATTGATAGCACCATCTCTGCTCTCTGCTGACTTTCTGCATCTTGAAGATGAGATTGAAGCTGTTATAGATGCAGGCTGTGATATGCTTCATCTTGACATAATGGATGGACATTTTGTTCCTAATCTTACATTTGGGCCATTTATTGTAGAACAGATAAAGAAGGTTTCAAAAGTTCCTTTAGATGTTCATCTAATGATAGAAGAGCCCGATTTGTGGATTGAGCGATACATTGAAGCTGGCGCTGATTATCTTGGCGTTCACTTTGAAGCAGATGTTCATTTAAATAGAACGCTTAGCAGGATTAAAGAGCTAAAAGCAAAGCCGTGCGTTGTTATTAATCCATCAACAGGGCCAGAAAGCCTTGAGTATGTTCTTGATATTGTTGATATGGTGCTTGTTATGAGTGTTAATCCTGGCTTTGGTGGTCAGAAGTTTATTGAGAGTTCGATTAGAAAGATAGAGTGGCTGAGTCAATTTAGAGAGAAAAGCGGACTTGATTATCTAATTGAAGTTGACGGTGGCGTTAATTTGGATAATATTGGCAGGTTGTCCAAAGCCGGAGCTAATGTATTTGTTGCAGGTAGTGCGATATTCTCAACGGATGATTATAAGAAGACTATTGCCGAGATGAAGGAGAGAATATGATTAGTGTTGTTGTGCCGGTTTATAACGAAGAAGAGAATGTAGGCATTCTGTATGAAAAGATAAAGAAGGTTATGGAAGATAACAATTATGAGCATGAGATAATTTTTGTTGATGATGGCTCAACAGATAAGACATTTGAGAAGCTAAAAGAGATAGCAGAGAAAGACAAAAAATTTAAGGTTATACGATTTAGGAGAAACTTTGGACAAACTGCCGCAATGGCTGCGGGATTTGATTATGCTAAAGGTGAGATAATTGTTAGTATGGACGGTGATTTGCAAAACGACCCTGAAGATATACCAAAGCTTATTGATAAGCTAAACGAAGGATACGATGTTGTAAGTGGTTGGAGAAAGGATAGGCAAGACGAACCGAAAAGGGTGTTTTTATCCAAAGTTGCCAATAAACTTATAAGCAAAATAACGCATGTTGAACTGCACGATTACGGTTGCTCTTTGAAGGCATATAGAGCATGTGTTGCTAAAAATTTACACATGTATGGTGAAATGCACAGGTTTATTCCAGCTTTGGCAAACATTTACGGTGCAAGTATAGCCGAAATCCCTGTTAAGCATCACCCAAGAAAGTTTGGTAAAAGCAAATACAACCTATCAAGAACATTTAGGGTTATTGTTGATTTAATACTCGTCTATTTTATGCAGAAATTTATGACTCGCCCTATGCACTTCTTTGGTGTTTTAGGTTTTTTTATGGCTTTTGCAGGCTTTTTAATAGATGGGTATTTGGCTTTTGAGAAGATGTTTTTTGGTGTCTCTATCGGCAACAGGCCACTTCTGCTTTTAGGCGTTCTTTTGATTCTTACAGGCGTTAACTTTCTGGGTATAGGAATAATAAGCGAGATTTCAACTCGTATATATTATGAGAGTCAGGGTAAAAAGATTTACAACATTAAGGTTATCTTAAATGATGATAGCGAAAAATCCACTTAGGTCTATAGTTTTAGGTTTTCTCATTGTTATATTGACGGGTGCTTTGCTTCTTATGTTGCCTTTAAGCTCAAAAAGTGGTGGTTTAAGCCCTGTTAATGCGCTGTTTATGTCAACATCGGCTGTTTGTGTCACAGGCCTTGCAGTCGTGAGCCTGACAAAGCTTACTCTGTTTGGTCAGCTTGTGATACTTGCTCTGATTCAAGTTGGCGGTTTTGGTTATATGAGCATGACATCAATGATATTTTTAACCTTTAAAAAGCATCTTTCCTATAGGGATAAACTGATTTTGAAGGAAGCCTTAAGTTATCCTGAAATGCACTCGATAACGGGCTTTTTCAAAAGGATAATGGTTTTTGCTGTTATGTGTGAGATTGTTGGTGCATCTCTTCTCTTCTTTGTATTTTACCCAGATATGGGAATAGAAAAGGGTATCTATTATGCCATATTTCACTCGATAAGTGCATTTAATAACGCTGGTTTTTCTCTCTTTTCTGACTCGTTTGTTGGGTATAAATACAATCTGCTTTTGAATCTTACCATAATGTCTCTGATTGTTGTTGGCGGTATAGGTTTTATCGTGATTGATGAGCTGTATCTTTTTAAAAAGGGTAAAATAAGGTATCTCTCTTTGCATGTGAAGACAGTTCTTTTGAGCACGGCTATTTTGATATTTGGCGGTGCAATACTGATTTATGCAATTGAGAAGCATGGGATTTTAGCAAATCATGGGTTTTTTAAGGATATGCTCGTGAGTGTTTTTCAGAGCATAACGACAAGAACGGCAGGTTTTAATACTGTTGATTTAAGTTATATGCACAACTCGACGCTGTTTCTCTTGGTTGTTTTAATGTTTATCGGAGCATCACCAGCTTCCACGGGTGGTGGGATAAAGACGACAACGGCTGCTACAGTGTTTTTGGCAATATACTCATACATTAGAGGGGAAAAAGAAGTTGTCGCATTCAGAAGAAAGATACCTGATGAGACGGTTTATAAATCCTTTGTTGTAATCGTGCTTTCGTTTATGGTTGTCTCTGTCTCGGCATTTGTTCTGAGCGATATTGAAAAGGTGAACTTTTTAGCTGCTCTATTTGAGAGCGTTTCTGCTTTATCGACAGTTGGGTTGTCTGTGAGTAAGACTTCGTTGAGCCTTTCTGCAAGTTTTAACGATTTTGGAAAATTGCTTATAACCCTGCTTATGTTTATGGGCAGAATAGGACTGTTTAGTTTCTCTGTTGCACTCTTTAAGAAAAAGGTGTTAAGGAGTTATAGACTTCCTGAAGGGAGAATATTCGTATGAGCGAGCTGTTTTGTGTTATAGGTTTGGGCAGGTTTGGTAAGAGTGTTGCTCAAAGGCTTATGGAACTTGATAAAGATGTTATATGCATAGATAAGAGCGAAGATGTAGTTAAGGAAGTTGCAGAGCTTCTGCCTGCTGTTTATCAGGCTGATTGCACGGATGAGAAGGCTTTGAAAGAGATAGGTATAGATAATGCGACAACAGCCATTGTGTCTGTTGGGAATAACATAGAGACAAGTGTTCTGAGTGTGGCTATATTGCACGGGTTTGGTATAAAGAGTATCTACGCAAAGGCGATAAACGCCTTGCACGGTAGAGTGCTTGCAAAGGTTGGAGCGACAAAAGTCATATTTCCTGAAAAAGAGAAGGGTATAGACCTTGCAAACCACTTGGCAGGGATTGATATAATCGAAGCGATTGACTCAACAGGCAACTATGTGCTTGCAAAGATTTCAGCACCAAAGATATTTTTTGACAAAAGCATTGTTCAGCTTGATGTTAGAAAAAGGTTTGGTTTGACGATAATAGCTATAGAGAGAAACAACAAGATAGACATAAACCCATCGCCAAATGAAGTTATACAAGAAGGCGATATGCTGCTTGTTGTAGGTTCTAAGTCTGATGTTGAGAAGGTGGGTAAGTGATGGAGTTTGCTTTAAAGTGGCTTGCCTTTGAGATAACGCCGAGATGTAATCTAAACTGTATCCACTGCAGAACGAACGCTTCTATGAATTTAAAAGATATCTTGAGCTTTAAGGATATAAGAAAGACGATTGATGAGATATCAAAGGAGTTTAAACCTGTTATTGTTTTAACCGGTGGTGAGCCACTTTTAAGGGATGATGTTTTTGAGATTGCGGATTATATAAGAGGCAAAAATATGAGAGTGGGACTTGCAACAAACGGCACACTCGTCGATGATGAAATGGCTAAAAGGATAAAAGAGCATTTCGACATTGTTTCACTTTCGCTTGATGGTTCAAAGGCTGAAGTTCACGATGATTTTAGGCAGGTCAAAGGTGCTTTTGATTCTGTCGTTAGGGCTGCTAAAAACCTAAAAGAAGCAGGTGTTGAGTTTATAATAAACTCATCTTTCACAAAGAGAAACCAGCACGATATAGAGAACACCTATAAACTTGCAAAATCGCTTGGAGCTAAAGCGTGGTATATGTTTATGATTGTGCCAACAGGCAGGGCGAAAGAGATTTTTGATGAGTTAATAGACAAGGAAAATTATCAAAGGATTTTAAAGTGGCACTTTTATATGGAGCTAAAAGAGAAAGATATGCTTGTTAGACCGACATGCGCACCCGAGTATTACGCTCTTGTTGATATGGAATCAAAAAAGACAAGCGTTGATTTTAAAAGGAGAACGCTAAAATTTTCAACAGGTGGAGCAAAGGGTTGTGTTGCAGGTCAACTGATTGCGTTTATAGGTTATGATGGAAGTATAAAGCCTTGTAGCTATTTTTTAAGGACAGCCGGTAATATCTTAACCGACGGGTTTTTAAATGTGTGGTACAACTCTGAGATTTTCAAGAATTTAAGGAATTTTTCCTTGTATGAAAAGTGTTCAAAGTGCAGGTATGTAAATGTATGTGGTGGCTGCAGGGCAAGGGCTGATGCCTATTTTGGCGATTATTTGGCTTTAGACCCATACTGCTTTGTGGAGGTGCCAAACTATGAAAATAAACGACTTTAAGCTTTTGAAAGAGAGAATAGAGAAATCGGAGAGCTGTCTATTTTTAACCAGTGCTGGTATGAGTGCAGATAGTGGTATTCCAACATTTAGAGATAAGGAAGGTTACTGGAGCAATTTTCCCGTTTTTAAAAGGCTCGGACTTGAAGCTATAGAACTTGCAAACCCGCACAGCTTCGAAGTTAGACCGCAGTATGCTTGGGCATTCTATGAGTGGAGAAGGAGAAACGCACATGAGAATAAGCCGCATAAGGGCTATCATGTAATAAACAGAATGATTAAGGAAGTGTTTAAAAAGTCGTTTGTTCACACAACCAATACGGATGGTTATCACATAATATCAGGCCTTGATGAGTCGCTCGTGTATGAAGTTCACGGTTCTATGTGGAGACTTCAATGTATGCGTGGAGCTGCCTGTTCGTATGGTGTTAAAGAAAATAGAGATGTTCCGTTGTGCGATTTGGATTACAAGACCATGATTGCAACTAATTTGCCAAAGTGTCCTGTTTGTGGCGAGCTTCTGCGTCCGAATATTCTGATGTTTGGCGATTGGTATTATGTTGAAAATGAGTATCAGATAAGGAATTATCATAATTTTGTTAATGATGTTGGTGTGCCTGATTTAATTTTTCTTGTTGGCTCAAGTTCAGCCGTTCCTACAAACGATTATATAGCAAATAGATTTCAGGCAAAAGGTTCTTTTGTAATTACGATAAACCCAGACCCATCATCAACAGCGGTGTGCAAACCCAATCTGTTTATTCAAAAGAAGGCTAAGGAGACATTTGAGATGATAGAAGAGATGATATTTAGCCTATAACTCTGTTTTTGCCTTCAGCTTTTGCTTGATACATTCTTTTGTCTGCTATTCTGATAAGCTCTTCTATATCTTTTGGATTGTCTTCAATTGACGATACGCCGATACTTACAGTGCAGCAAAGTGAAAAGTCTTTTTTGGCATCGTATAAAATCTTGCCGTTTTCTATACTCTCTTTTATCCTTTTTGCAACATGATATGCTTCGTTTTTGTTTGTATTTGGAAGTATAACAAGGAACTCTTCACCACCAAATCTTACAGCTATATCCACACTTCTTATGTTGTCTTTTATGGTTTCTGCAATCTTTTTTAACACCCTGTCGCCTGTGTCGTGTCCGTATGTGTCGTTTACCTTTTTAAAATCATCTATGTCTATCATTAAAAGGGATAATCCATGTCTGAATCTGTGAGCTCTTTTAAACTCCCTGCATAGGAACAGCTCTATATATCGCCTGTTGAAGAGTTCTGTTAGTGGGTCTGTAATGGTTTCTTTAAACAGCTCTATGTTTTTCTTCTTGAGACATAAGAGCTGTCTCTCTTTTAGAGATGCCATTGCAATGGGTGTTTCAAACTTTGATAAAATCTCAAGGTCTTCTGATATCTTTATCTGTGTGGGGTTTAAAATCATAAAACAGACGCCTAAATATTTTTCGTCTGAATCAAGAATAGGAAATATGTAAGCTGGGTCTTTTATATTGAGTAAAGAATGTAGAATTGATGGCTCATAGAATACTGCACCTTCCTTCAGATAACTTGACGAGTTTAGAAGCATTCTCACTTTGTCTTTGTCTTCAATAAAATCAACCCTATCTGTTTCTGAGTCTAAAACGATAATATTTTGTTCATAGTCATCGGATAGAAACACCTTTATTGACTCTATTCTGTAAAACTGATTTAGTGCCTTTGTTATCTTGTGCACGACATTGAAAAAGCTCTCCTGTAAAGCTATGATTTTTATTGCTTCTTCTAATGCTGAATTGAGTTTTGAAAGTTTTACTATGTTTTGCGTGTATTTAAAGTTTTGGAATATGCCGCATTCCATATTTCTCATTTTCTTAATTATTGGTTTTATAAACTCTTCTTTGATTATAGAGCCGTGTTGTGGTGCTATAAGCTTTAGCGGGTATTTTTCTATGTTATCAAGGCCGTGATTGAGTATTGTTGAGCTGGGCATGTAATGTTGATGAAAAACCTTCAGCTTTTCGTAATAGTCTTCTGCACTTTTTGCAAACAGCTCAAACTCTTCAGTAAAGCCACCGAATAAATCACTTGAAAAAAGCGTCTCTGTCTTTGTGTCGTATGTGCAGAATGCTCCGGGAAAATGAAGGTAAGGAGTGAAGATAAATTCAAGCCTTCTGTTTAGAGCCTTTAGTTTCCAGCCATTCTCTTCTACTTCGTATAGTTTTATCTTCCAGTCGTAATGTTTAAGCAGAGCCCATGCTCGCCAGTGCGTAATTATTGTTAAATCATCCCTGTTTATGTCTTCTATTAAATCGTCAACACATGCGACTATGTCAGGGTCTTGGTGATGACAAATAAGGTATTTTATATTTTTTAAGTTTGTTATTTTCTTTATCTTTGACTTTACAATAGGATAGGTTAATCTTGAACCCGGGTCTAATAGTATAGATTCGTCATCGTTGTTAATAAAATAGACATGACACTGAAATTTGTCGTTTTTTAATTCTGAACCAACCCAATATATCTCTTCTGCTATCTCTATTGGGTTGTTAAGATTCATTACTCTCTCTATGTTTTATCGCCTTTTCCCACAAAGACTCAAGGTCATACTCTTTTCTTTTGTCTTCCGTAAACAGATGAATAACAACATCATAGCAGTCTATTAAAGTCCAACTGCCATCCTGAGTCTCTTCAATGTGATGAATATCTATGCCGCTCTTTTTAATTTCGTCGTAAATGGCATAGACCTGTTTGTTTGAACTGACTGTTCCGATAATGAAGAAATCGAAAATGGAAGACTGATTCCTTAAGTCTATGCTAACAATCTCTTCAACCTTCTTATCGTTTAAAATCTGAATGAGTTTCTCTTTCACTGGTATAACCTCTTCTCTTTTATGAAATTTTCAACCTTCTCTGGCACAAGGTATTTTATACATTCACCGTTTCTTATTTTTCTTCTAATCATACTTGATGATACATCAAAGGCAGGTGGTGTGTAAATATAAACCTTTCTTTTTTGTGTTGGGTATTTTCCGTTTTCGTGTATCTCTTCAAAATCCACAAGCTCTGCATATTTGTTTAAAATAATTTTTGTGTCGTACTCTGGCCTTCTTATCACGATAAATGTTATCTCATCAACCAATCTTTTATAATCCTTCCATAAATTTAGATAGTAAAAAGCGTCTGTTCCAACCACAAAGAACAGGTTATCTTCTTTTAGTTCTTTTTTTAGCTCACCAATCGTGTCGATCGTATAATTAACCCTGTTTGAGTCTATTTCAAGCCTTGAGATTTCACAAAACTTTAGTCCTTCGATTGCAAGTTTGAGCATTGTATATCTATACTCTGCATTTGCCACATTGTCTTTTTTGTGTGGTGGTATGCCTGTTGGCAAGAATATTACCTTGTCTAATTTAAATGTCTCATAGACACTTATTGCCCCTCTTATGTGGCCTATGTGAACGGGATTAAATGTCCCGCCAAAGATGGCTATTCTCACTCTCTTATCTGTCCGTTTCCTATTATTTTGTATTTGTATGTTGTAAGCTCCTTTAGTCCTGCTGGCCCACGAGCATGCAGCTTGTTTGTGCTTATGCCTATCTCTGCACCAAACCCGAATACACCGCCATCTGTGAAGCGTGTTGATGCGTTTACATAGACACAGCTTGCATCCACTTCATCTAAAAATCTCTCTGCATTTGTAAAATTCTCTGTGATGATGGCTTCTGAGTGTTTTGAGCCATGCCTGTTTATGTGTTCTATTGCTTCATCTAAGCTTTCGACAACTTTGATTGATAGTATTAAATCTAAATACTCTTCGTCCCAATCCTTATCTGTTGCTACTTTTATATCGGGCAGGATTTTAAGCGTTTTGGGACATCCCCTTAACTCAACTTTTGCTTCATCCATCATCTGTTTGAATTTTGGTAAAAACTGCTCTGCAATGCTTTCATGAACAAGTAGCGTTTCCATAGCGTTGCAAACGCCCGGGCGCTGAACCTTGGCATTGTATGAAATATTTAAGGCTTTTTCCATGTCTGCATCTTTGTCTATATAGGTGTGGCATAAGCCCTTGTCGTGCTTTATAACGGGCATTGTTGCGTTTTCTGAGACGAATTTTATTAGGCCTTCGCCGCCTCTTGGCACGATTGTGTCTATGTATTTATCCAGCTTTAGCATATACAAGACTGCGTTTCTGTCTGTCTCATCGATGAAGCTTACAGCATTTTCGTCTATTTTATTTTTTATTAAAGCTTCTTTTACTAACTCAACCAGAAATTTATTTGAGTTTATTGCTTCTTTTCCGCCTTTTAAAACGGTGCTGTTGAATGATTTTAAGCACAATATCGCCGCATCTACGGTTACATTGGGTCTTGACTCGTAAATTATGCCTATTGTCCCAATTGGGACTCTTACCTTTTCTATCTTAAGCCCATTTTCCAATCTCCAGCCGTCTATCACTTCACCAACAGGGCTTTTGAGTTTTTTTACAGTTTCAACAGCTTCGATTATTCCGTCTATGCGTTTGTCGTTTAGAAGCAGTCTATCGATTAGAGCGCTTTTTAGATTGTTCTCCTTTGCCTTTTTGATGTCTATTTCGTTGAACTCTTTTATCTTTTCTCTGTTTTTGTCGATTAAAGCCTTTAGCCCTTCAAGTGTTGCGTTTATCCTATCTTCGCCTATTTTTGATAGGCTAAAAAATGATTGATGAGCTTTTTTACATAGACTTTCTATTTTCTCTTTGAGCATTTTTGCACCTCATTTGTATAGTCTGAAGACCTGCTCAGCAACAACGGCAGGTTTATCTTCGCCTTTTATTTCAACAATTATTTTATAGATTATCTCAACGGAATCGCCCAAGTTTTCTATCGATAAGGGTATAAGCTTTGCTCTGATGTAAGAGTTTACTTTGACGGCGTTTGGAAACCTTACCTTGTTAAGTCCATAGTTTAGGCGATACTTCATCTTTGGGTAATGCTCTTCAAAAAATACAGGGTCGTTGCTCTTTGTCAAAAATGGTATGAGAGATAGGGTTAAAAATCCGTGGGCTATAGTTGTTTTGTAAGGTGAGTCAACTGCCGCTTTGTGTGGGTCTGTGTGTATCCACTGTTTATCGGAAGTTATCTCAGCGAATCTATCTATCAACTCCTGAGTTATCTTGAACCACTCGCCCGTATAGACAATAGAGTTTAACTTTGTTTTGTAAAACTCAATCAACTCGTCAAACTCATCAGCCATCTTCAACCACCGACATATTGTCTGTGTGTATTATGTCGTCTGAGTATTTATAACCTAAGATGTTTACTATCTCTTTTGAGTGCTTGCCTTTGATTTTCTCTATCTCGCTTGAGTCGTAATTCGTTATGCCTTTAGCTATAAGTCTGCCTTCCTTATCTTCGATGTTTATTATGTCACCCCTACCGAAGCCGCCAAACACCTTAACGACACCACTTGGCAGAAGGCTTTTGTGCTTTCTTATACTCTCTTTTGCACCATCGTCTATTACAACAACGCCGCTTGGTGAACAGTTTAATATCCAAGATTTTCTTGATTTTAAAGGGTTTTTTGTCGGTTCAAAGAATGTAAACTCAAATTCATCTTCTTCAAATAATTTTCTTAAGCTGTCTTTTCTCTTACCGTTGATTATGCATGCTAATTTGCCCGTTTCTGCTGAGTTTAGGCCTGCTTCTATCTTTGTTTTTATACCGCCGCTGCCAAGTTTACTATTTTCTCCTATCTCTATGTCTGTCTCTTTTGTTATCTTCTCTATTAAAACGGCATCTTTATCTGTCGGTTTTTTTGAATAGACACCGTCTATGTTGCTTAAGATTATTAGGGCATCTGCTTCTGCAAGATTGAGAATGTGAAACGATAGATTATCGTTGTCTCCAAATCTCAACTCCTTTATCACAACCGTGTCATTTTCGTTGATTATTGGTATAATTTTCCATTTTATGAGCGTAAGCAGGGCGTTTTTTGCGTTTATAAACCTTCTTCTGTTTTGAATGTCGTCAATTGTAATGAGAAGCTGTGCTATTTTTAAACCGTATTTCTCAAATAGCTTCTCGTAAATGTCTATCAGTTTTGGTTGGCCTATGCCTGCTAAAGCTTGCAGGCTTACGATGTTATCTGGGCGTTTCTTTAGGTTTAATATGTTCATGCCGCAGGCTACAGCACCGCTTGATACGATTATAATCTCCTTACCCTGATTTATAAGCTCGTTTATGCTGTTTGTGATGTTTTCGAGTATCTCTATATTTATGCCGTCTTCTTCGGCTATTACACCGCTTCCTATTTTTATTACAACCCTTTTTGCCTGTTTTAGCTTCTCTCTAAATTCTCGCTTATCCATTTCAATAGTGGTTTAAGGTTTTCTCTCTTTAAAGCACTTATAAGAAAAACATTCTCGCCTTTGAACATCTCTTTATACGAATTTTCATCTATCTGTTCAAGTAAATCTATCTTATTCAAAACGACAGCCCTTTTTCTGTTTAGCATCTCTGGATTATAATTTTTTAACTCTTCTATTAGTTTTGAAAACTTCTCTTTTGGCTCGTCTGTTATATCTAAGACAAAGAGTAAAATTGTTGTTCTTTCTATGTGTTTTAAAAATCTTAAACCCAAACCTTTGCCTTTGCTTGCTCCTTCTATAATGCCCGGTATGTCTGCGATTATGAAATCTTTATCGTTGAAATAGACATATCCGAGATGCGGTGTTAGAGTTGTGAAAGGATAATTGGCAACTTCTGGTTTTGCATCTGAGACGGCTCTGATGAGTGATGACTTGCCTGCATTTGGAAAACCTACAAGGCCAACATCTGCAAGCAGTTTTAACTCAAGCTTTATCTTTTTCTCTTCGCCTTTTTTGCCGGGATAGGCTATGCGTGGTGCTCTGTTTGTTGGTGTGGCAAAAGCTGCATTGCCTTTACCACCTTTACCGCCTTTTGCAACGACGATACGCTGTCCATCTTCTGTTAAGTCAGCGATTATGTTGCCTTCTTCATCTTTTACTATGCAACCTATAGGAACTTTGATTATTAAATCTTCACCGCTTCTGCCGGTTTTGTTGTTTGAACCGCCGGGTTTGCCGTTTTCTGCTTTGAAGTGTCTCTGGAAACGAAAAAGCCTCAAAGTGTTTTCATCCTTTGAGGCTTCTAAAATTACATCGCCACCTCTGCCGCCGTCCCCACCGTCGGGACCGCCCTTTGGGACATATTTCTCTCGCCTGAAGCTTACTATTCCTCTGCCGCCGTCTCCTGCTTTTACATAGATTTCAGCATAATCTATGAACATTTAAGGATAAACACTAACAAACTTCTTGCCGAGTTTTTCTTCAAACTTTACCGTTCCGCTTACTAAAGCAAAGAGCGTATCGTCTTTGCCCTTGCCTGTATTTTTGCCCGGATGCCACTTTGTTCCACGCTGTCTTACCAAAATTTCTCCAGCCTTTACTCTTTGCCCATCAGCCCTTTTTACGCCTAAGCGCTTGCCTATACTATCTCTTCCGTTTTTGGTTGAGCCAAGACCTTTTTTGTGAGCCATCTATTTCCCCCTTATGATACTATCTTTGTGATTTTTACTTCGGTGAAATACTGCCTATGACCCTTCTTCCTTTTGTATCCCTTTCTCCTTTTAAACTTAAACACGATAATCTTTTTTGCCTTAGCTGTTCTTATTACCTTTGCTTCAACCTTTGCGTTCTCTACATAAGGGTTTCCAACCTTATCTCCAACCATTAACACTTTGTCAAAACTTATCTCGCTTTTTGGTTCGGCATCAAGCTTTTCAACTCTTATCACATCGCCTTCTTTTACGATGTATTGTTTGCCGCCCGTTTCTATGACTGCGAACATCTCAAACACCCCTTTTCCCTTTCGTTTTGCCAAAAGCTTTTACAAAATTTGATTTGCTTTGTCAATTGTTTTACAATTTTTCATTATGTTAAAGGTGAATTTCTGGCTAAGAAAACTCCTTAAAGAGTGGCTGTTTCTGTTTTCCACAATAGGCGCTATTATAACGAGCATATATTTAAAACGCATTCCGCATTACAGTGTGAGTGATTTTAATGTTCTGTTTATCATATTTAGCTTTCTTGTTGTTTTAAAAGGACTTCAGAATAGTAAGGCTTTGTATTTTGTTGCAGCTAAGATTGGCTTGGGAAGATTTGTCGGTCTAAAGCTCATTTTTCTTACGCTTATTCTTGCCATGTTTTTAACCAATGACATATCACTTCTGCTTGTTGTTCCTATAACGATTTTAATGGATGTTGAGAATAAAGATATGCTTGTGATTTTGGAAGCTATTGCCGCTAATGCTTCAAGTGCTCTCCTGCCGAGTGGAAACCCACAGAATATGTTTATTTACTGGTTTTACAGTTTGAATCTTTTTGAGTTTGTTAAGGCTATATATCCCTTCTGTCTTGTCTCTGTTGTTCTTCTTGTAATTTTTGCTCTATTATTTAAGTTTGAAGGCAAATCTTTGAATTTATCATTCTCTGTTGAGCCTAATTATAAACTTTATCTTATTCTGCTTGTTTTGATGATAGCTGTGATATTGAAGTTTGTTCCTATATGGACTGGCTTGATTGTTGTTTTCTATGCAGTTTTGTTTGATAGAGATGCTTTAAAGATAGACTATTTTCTGCTTGGTATATTCTTTATGTTTTTTGGCTTTACGGATAATTTAGCTCATATCTTGAGATTTAGTTTTACGAAAGGCGACAGTGTATTTGTTTTTTCTGCTCTATTTAGTCAGTTGATAAGCAATGTGCCTTCTGCTCTGTTTTTTGCAGATTTTACAAACAACTGGAAAGCCCTTTTATGGGGTGTAAGCGTAGGTGGTTATGGTAATTTGATAGGTTCTTTAGCCAACTTAATCGCTTATCGCATTTATGTCTCCCATGTTGAAGAGAGTAAGAAATTTTTATGGAAGTTCATGGTAATAGGTTATTTTTTCTTCTTTAGTTTATTTTTGTTTAGAATTTTATATAATTACAATTGAAAAGAGGATGGATACAGGAAATTTGAATTCTTTTTTGGATTCTTACTTTGAAAAAAATTTGAAAATGTTTAAAGTTTTGAGTGTTTAAAAAGTGTTGACTTTTGATTACTCTTTGTGTATATAAATCGTGCGTGCCGAGATAGCTCAGTTGGTAGAGCAAGGGACTGAAAATCCCTGTGTCCGTGGTTCGATTCCACGTCTCGGCACCATGAAAAGCCTTTTATGAAGCCGTTTAGGGCAACAAGCCTTAAACGGCTTTTTTAATTTCTACCCAAATTAGTCCACTATTAGTCCACAACTTTCATGTTCTGAGCGGCTGTTTTGCTTCCGACCCTCTTCTGTTTTAATGAGACTTTTCATCCTGGTATGCTTTATTATTTTTCAGTCTGTTTCTTTTGCTTTTTATTTTTTTCTATTTACCTTTTTTATTGTCACAATCATCACAACAGACAAAATGTTGGATTTTTACTTTTGCTGTGGGGAAATTCAAGTGACGATATGTGACGGTTGGTATCTCTTTATGTGACGATAGATGTATTTTTACTTGAGAGTGATTTTTACTGAATGGATTTATTATATAGAGATTTATGGAGTTACTGCTGTTTTTCATCTTATTCACTTTTCAGTCAGTCTTTTGATAGTTATCAAACTTCCCTTTCTGGTATGTTCTCTTTTTTATATCTATCTTCTTTCTTCTTAAAAAGCTTGCAGCCATCATAAGCCTTTGACTAAATTTATTGGACGCTTTGGGAAGCTCTGCTTTTACTTCCTTATCTGCAAAGTTAATTAAGATATTCATAAGCTCTGTTGCACTGCCCTTCCAACTATCTTTATCTTCAAACCAACTCATGAATGTTGAGACAAGGGCATCATCAGCCAAAGAAGCGTCTATTATTTTCTCTATGTTTTTTAGGTAGGAATTTAAAAGCCTTTTTTCTTTGCTCTCATATTCACAAGCTGCAAGCCATACGGCAAAATCAGCCCTTCGTGGTTTCTCTTTTAGGTTTACTCTGTTTATATTTCTTAATCCTTCGGATACCATATCGCACAATGCTCCCAGAATATATGGGTGCTCTTTTTCAAAATCTTCAAATAATTTCTTTTCTTCTTTTCTTTGCTTAGGATCGACTGGTTTTAGGTTTATCATTACAACCCTATCAAGCAAGTCTTGATAAACAAATACATTGCTTATAGCTGTGAGTATCACGGATGATGCAGCAGTTAGAATAGCTTCTTCATAATCTGTAAACAATCTTCTTTTGGATATACTGCTGCTATCCAATAATCTGCATAAGCTATCTGAAAAATTCTGAGAGCACTTTGAGATATTATCCACAACAACAACCTTGCTTCTTGATGCTGCAATAATTAAATCCTCTTCGCTTTTTAGTGTTGAGAGTTTCTGTTTTATATCAGGATCAACTACGGATTTAATCATTTTAGCCATTGTTGATTTTGTGCTGCCCTGCTCACCTGTTAAAATCATGCCTATATGGTTCTCATTCGGACTTAGGACATTTAGCAAAAAACCAACAATTACATTAAAGCCTTCATCATCGATATTTAAAAACTCTTTCAATCTATTTACATTTCCACTTTCTTTTGGTTCCGGTAAAGAAAGGGTGCTTGCATATCTTATAAAATTAACAGGGCTTTTATCCAAGATTCTCCAGCTGTTTGGTGTGATTTCAATAACACGCCATTTCTCGTCTGCTAAATCTATATAGATATTGCCGTTATAATAAGCCACTCTGTAAAATACATCCTCCTCTTTTGACTCATTTGAGATAATGCTGTCAAGAGTAAATATTACATTATCTGCCACCTTAGGATATAAAACCTTTTTTGTTGTTCTGTAGTAGATAGAAGAGATAAACTTCTTAAACTCTTTACTTCTAATCTGCATTATTTCAATATGGCTTTCGTTTTTTTGGTCATCCTTATCTTTGTCTCTATCCTTTTTTATTTTTACCTTTGCATAGGATTCTCCATCTTTTGAGCGGAAGAATTTTGTTTTTTCTTTAACAAGGCTTAAAGCCAGATCGATGGGTGAAATCTTATCTGAATCTTTATCTTCAAACTCCTTTGCTTCCTTAAAGGATAAAACTACAGCTTCCTTACCTTTCTTGAGTAAGACATCATTAAAATCTACTCCTTTTGAGTTTTCAGGTATATCCATAGGTGGTGGGATTAGATAGACATGTATACCTTTATTTTCCTTCAAGAGTTTCTTTGCATTTTCCAAAGCTGCTTTGTATCCCGTGTCACTTTTATCTTTATCGTAGAAAATATAAACATTCCTTATACCTAAAGGTATTTCAACATCAGGCATATTTGAAGCAGAAAGAGTTGCCCAAATGGGTAGAATAGGTAAAGCTTCCTTTATACTCAATGCTGTCTCTATACCTTCAACTAAGGCTAAACTATCCAGAGGTTCTCCAAAGTGGACGCTATAACCCTTTGAAGGTAAGCCTTTTAGGAATTTTTTCTCTTTTTTGACTACTTTTCCATCGTTGGTGTTTTCTAAAATAGTCATATGGAGCGTTTTTAGATTGTCATGGATATCAACGACTCTTGCTAACATTATATTATCTTTGTAAAGTCTTAGGTCGTAGCTTTTAGTAACACCCCTTGATTTCAAATATTTTTTTATTGTTTCGGAATTTTTTACTGAGTTATTCCACATATAAGTAGCTTTTTCTATAGTTGATTGATTTTCTTTAGTTCCAATATTTTGAGGCAAATAGGATTTAAAGAGTTCTTTTACTGCCTCTTTTGCATTTAAACCTTTAACTTTTGCATATACATCTATTATATCTCCTGAATACCCACATCCAAAACAATAAGATAACCCATTTTCAAGGTTTATGGAAAAAGATGGGTTTTTATCCTCATGAAAAGGGCATCTATGCCAGTATTCTTTTTTGCCTGATGTTGTTTTAATTGTGCCATTTGGCAATATATCTTTAACGATATCGATAATATATGGCTTTAACTCTTCTATCATTCTGCCTCCTTATTCGGATATAACTTTAACCTGATGTTTCTCTATGAAATTTTCTATGTCTTCCGGCCTATAAAGGATCTTTCCACCTACCTTCAAATACGGTATCCATTTCTTTTCCCAGCGCATATTGGCAAGCCATTTCTGGGAAAGGCCGTAAATTTCTTCAACTTCTTTGGGAGTCAAATACTTTTTCATTTTCTCCTTTCCTCCTTCCGCAAACTTTTTCTCTCTGTTTTGCCTCATGCTTCAGACCTCCTTCTCATTCTTTCATTTTCCCTAAAAGTTTAGAGCAAGAAAGATCCTAAAGAAACAGACTCACGCAGAATATTGATTTTTATAAAACCTTATAGGAATGGGAATTTTTTAGCTTCTTGGGTGAGTCACGCTGTGAAAATTTTTCAAATGCTGATTTTTTATCGATTTTTTTCTACTATAAGACTGTAAAATGAAAGTCCTGATTTTGGAAAAAGGTAGGTTGGCTCAGATATCAGTAACTACAAACCTATAAGCCGGAATAACCTTGATTCTCACACCTTCTTCAACAATCTCTTCTTCATCATCAAAGGTTACAATAAACCCTTCTTTAAGATTAAAGTATTTACAACACTCTATAAGCCCTTCAATTTCCCTTTTTCTTGTTGCTTCTGATGAGAACTCATAGCAGACCTGAATGGCCATTCTTTCATCAACAACAAAATCACACTCTCTTTTGCCTTTAAAGAATTTTATACTGTTATATTTTGTTTTAAGCTCATGCCAGATTAAGTTTTCAAGCAATGCTCCACGGCTGGTCTCACCAAATGAGCGTATGGCATTCAAAAGGCCATTATCCACAAAGTAAACTTTCTTCTCTGAAAGCTCAGATTTTAAAACAGAGTGATGATGTTTCTTAACGAGTCCTATCAAAAATGAAGTCTCCATATAATACAGATAGTTATACAAAGTATTTTTGCTTACCTTTATGCCTTGAGACTTAAGCTCATTGTAAATCTTATTTGTAGAAAAGCTGCTTGTTATGTTTTCTGCAACCCTTTTTATGAAGTATTTCAAGACAAAAGGCTCTTTTATGCTATATCTTTCCACTATATCCCTATATATCATAACATTAAAATACTCCTGCAGAGCAAGAAGTTTTAGCTCTTTTCTCATTAACGGAATCTCTGGAAAACCGCCGTATACAAGAAACTCGTTGAATAGCTTGATTAATTTTGCTTTTTTGTTTGTATCGTATATATCCACATTAAAATCAAACTTGAAGTCTTTAAACCTTAAAAACTCTTCAAATGTTAAAGGGCTGACTTCGTATGTTAAAGTTCTTCCCCTTAGGGATGTTGCAATCTCATCACCAAGCAGTTTGGAATTTGAGCCGGTTATAAAGATGTTCTTTGTTATAGTTTCGTATACCCTTCTTACAAATCTCTCCCAACCGTTTACATTTTGAATCTCATCGAAGAAAAGATATATATCCTTTAAATCTATATCAGGATATAGCTCTGAGTATGCCTGAAGCAATAGATTTAAATCTTCCTTTGTTAAATCCATTCTCTCATCTTCAAAATTGATGTAAACACATCTTCTTTTGTCTATTCCATCACTTATCAGCTCACTTATTGTTCTAAAAAGCAGGTAAGTCTTTCCAGCTCTCCTTGAGCCTATAACAGATACAATCTTATTAGAATCCACAGGTAGTTTTATGTTTCTCTCAATAACTGATGGCAAATTCCAGGAGTGAAACTCTACTATGATTGATTTTAAAACTTCTTTCTTTTTCATAGGGAAATATTATTAAATATTGTTATCTTTTGCAAGGAAAAAACAAGGGTCATCGTGTTAATTTCTACTTTCGGAAATGTATATTTTGACATTCTACTAAAAACATATTATAAATTATATTGTTAATGATGTTTGTTTAGTAATTAGGATGAAAAAATGAATACAGAAAAACTCGAAGTTCTATTCGATAAGCTGTTTTTTACAACCATAGATGTTGCCAACTTGTTTAACTATACGATTGAGTCAGCAAGAGTGTTCTGCAGTAGATACGTAAAGAATGGATTGTTTATTAGACTCAGAAAAGATATGTATATTACAAGTTTTAAATGGAAGAGCTTGACTATTGAAGATTTCTTTAAAATCTCATCATTCTTAAGAGTTCCATCATATATTTCCCTGATGACAGCCTTGAGTTATTACGGAGTTACAACGCAGATGTATAACAACTATTTTGAAAGCATAACAACAAAGAGCAGCAGATACTACGAAGTAAAAGGTGCGGTTTTCAAGTATTACAAAGTTAATGATAGATTCTTCAATAGCTACATTAGAAAAGACGGATATTTTATTGCTACTAAAGAGAAGGCTTTTGTTGATAGCGTATATCTGTTCTCTTTTGGAAAGTATAAATTTGACAACAGTGCTATTGATTATTCAAAACTAAACAAAGATAAGGTGTTTTCTATCGCTGAAAACTTTCCTAAAAAAACTATAAAGTCACTGGAGAAATTATGGAACATTTAGAGAAACACGAGCAGTTCGAACTTGAAGTATTGCAAAAGATGCATAATGCGAAATTGCTTAATAAGTTAATATTTGTTGGTGGAACAATGCTCAGGCTATGTCATGGATTGGATAGGTATTCAATGGATCTTGATTTCTGGACTGTAGATAAGATTGATGAGACTAAACTGTTTTCTGACTTAAAAAATCTATTCGAAGAAAATTATAAAATTTTGGACTCTCAAAATAAGCATTACACAATAGTTTTTGAGATTAAATCTGACTCATACCTTCAGAAACTAAAGATTGAGATAAGAAAAGAGCCGAAAAAGATTAAGTTTGAAAAGAGTATAGCATACAGCCCGAGCTCTAATATACAGGTTATGCTAAACTCAATAACACTTGATGAGATAATGAAAGCAAAGATAGAAGCATTCTTAAATAGGAGAGAAATAAGAGATGTGTATGACATTGAATTTTTGTTTAAGAAGGGCATAAAACTCAACATTGATAAAAACACGGCCGAGAAGATTGTTAAAGGGATAAACAATCTAACAAAGAATGACTATAAAATAAAACTTGGTTCTATTTTGGAGCCAGAGAAACGCAAATATTACAACGATGCGAATTTTAGGATATTGAAGTCGTATCTGCAAGGTATAGTCAATCAATGATAAAATTTACCCAAGTAATCCTCAATCTGTTCATATTAAAACTTAAGGTCAAAAAGGAAACAAAACATACAAGATGTAAATAACCTACTTGATTATGTGGGTTTGAAGATTTGTATTAGAATGCAAATTCTTACATCTTTTTATTGCACTGCAATACAATTAATATGGTATAGAAGATTAGCCTTAACAGAATTCTCAAATTTGAACATGCACTGATCTCCCTATGTTAAGGCAAAAATTATCATTCTCTTGGTATTACGCTTTTCTTTAACTATCTATTTGCCAAAAGGTTCTTCTTTTCTGATATTAACTGTTAGTTATTAAAGGCTCAGGAATGGAAGAAAAAGCCTCTTATCTTGGAAGAGAAAAATCCAATTCAGGGTGAAACAGGATGCTTTATAATGATCAGGTTTATTTTCAAGAAGCTTTTTAACATTACTCAGTTAATTGTACTCTATCCATGGATATTTTGACAGATAAAAAATTATCCAATTATTTTTACCTTCGGCATGAATTTGGAGTTTTAACCTCTAGATACAAAACACCAATTATTGAGATGGATTACTCATAAAAAGTTAAATCAATATGAATCTATTAAAACCTTTATTTTTCAGACCATTTATTAGCTTTTTATCTCCTGTCCACAGATAGGCATTTAATTCCAGTGATAGAGCTACAAAAGGAGTGTCTTTCTCATCTATATCTTTACACAGATCAAAAGCCTTTACCTTTGAGCTATAAGAAATCAAGTCCTCATTGTAAAACTCTATTATTTTTGAGACATCATAAAGAACTGACAAAACTTCATTCTCTTTTAAATGCGAATATTTAACAATCTTTTCTTTATATTTAAACAGTTCAACAAACATAAAACGGCAGGTGAAAAATTTAATGCCACTAGAAAGAAATAGAAAATCCCTTTCTTTATTTTTATCCTTCAATAAGATTGAAAAAATTATATTTGTATCAACAACAACCTTTTTCATTGCTTAGCTACAAAATTCTCCCTGTTCTCTTCCCACCACTTCCTTTTCAGTTCTTCGGCCATTTCAAAAGCCTTTTCTTCTGTAAGCTTACTTTTAGCTACAGTCTTTTCAATCTCAAGAGCTTTAATGATATTAGAGAAGTAATCTATGGATAGAAGCTCTTTTGGAAAAGATATGACAACATTCTCATCTTCAATCTTTATATCTATCATCTTAAACCTCCATTTTACCCTTTCCTAAGTATAAAATAACCCATAAAAAAATCAATTTTTTTAGAATAATTTATTATTTTTCCTAAGGTGACTCACCCTTTTGATCAACAAATCCCTATTACTATAAGGTTTTTTAAAACTCTCGTTTTTTACGTGAGTCTGTTTATTCACTCTTTTGCTTGCATTAGACTTTAGGCGTGAAGCTTGATCAAGGTTGGAGTTTTTCCTGGTCAGGAAAATGGATTGATGTTTAATGTAAAGCTCTTTGAAGGAGGTTTTTTATGGCTTACCTAACCCGGGATGGAAAGATGGATGAAACATTTTTAAAGAATCTTGGAAAGGAGAGCATCTATGTCAAAGATTGATATGCATATTAGTCTGGATAGCTCTTATTTCTCCCTTATGGAGAAAATGAGAGCAAAAAAGACAAGGAGTGCGTTTATTGAAGAACTTCTGGATCACAAAAAAGAGATAAACAGCATTTTAGATCATTTGTCAGCAGTAAAAAACAACCAGAAGCGCATATTTGCATTGCTGCTTCTGATATCGGAAAAGTGTGAAGTATCGGATGAAAAAATCAAAGCAGTTATGCTCGAAAATAAAGATAACAAGGAGGAGTTATGAGCAGATCCGTTTTAGGTATAGGTGAAGGATTTGATCTGTTTGTCAACAGGATTAGATACATTGCATACTTTCTTATATACAATATAGGCCTAACTATCATTGCCTTTTTAGTATCCTTTTTCTATTTTGCGCAGAAGGATTCCAACATAATATTTATTCTCAAATACAGCATAAAATACGGCTTTTACAATCTAAAACTATGGTTCTTTGAAGGACTTGTTAAAAATCAAAAGCTACCTTTTGATTACGGCTTTGCTCAAAATATATACAGAAAATACTTCTCCCTTATACTCCACACCCATGCCTTTTATTATGCTATTGGTATTTCTGTACTCATTTTCCTTATCACCTTCTTTTTAGTCTACAGATATACAAAGAAGTTATCAGATAAGCGCATAGTAAGAGGCACAAAGATTAAAAATCTGGGCAAAGTTAAAGAGCTCTCCAAGTTCATAAGACCGAAAGATGAAGTAAAGCACACTATTGTGATAGGAACGACAGGCTCAGGCAAGACACAGTCCTTACTGAATCTAATGAAAGAAAAAATCACTGAAGGCAAAAATGTCATTTTTGATGCAAAAGGAGATTTCTTATCCAGGTTTTTTAGAAAGGGAGTAGACATTATTCTAAATCCCCTGGACATAAGGAGCCATAGATGGAACTTTTTGGAAGAAATTGAAGATATAGCAGATCTTGAAACTCTCTCCCAATCTCTTATCCAGAAACCAAAGGGAAGCATAAACCATACATCGGATTATTTTATCAAGAATGCGCAACAGATACTGTTTATGCTCCTTCAACAGCTACTGGAAAAAGGCGTATTAGACAACAGCAAAGTTAGAGAAGCCATACTAAATGAGATATTCTACAAAACAGATTCATCTTTGCTTTCTGGTTTTAAAAAGGATCTGAATCTTGGCAGCAATGTATCGCTTGCAGATACATTATCCACACTCAGGGTACATCTCTCCTTTGCAAGGGCTATAGGTTATGAGCCCGATGTTAATCCAAAGTTTCATATAAAAGAGTGGATAAGCTCTCATGAGAACAGAAATGTGTACATAACCTACGATTTTAGCAAATCGCCTATAACAGAAGGCTTCTACTCCGCATTCTTAAATATGCTTCTGCTTCGTTTATCATCTATGCCGGATATAAACAGCGCAAACGGCTCAAAGATAAGAATCTGGATAGATGAACTTGCAAATCTTCCAACAATACCAAATCTTGGAGAAGCTCTATCTTATGTAAGGAGTAAAGGAGTAGCGTTTTATTTGTCCACCCAAAGCCTTGAAGGTCTTAAAAGAAGATATAAGACTTTTGAAATTGCAGATATACTTAACAACTGCAACACAATAATCTCCTTTGCTGCCAACGATTCATTCACGGCAGAAACCATTTCAAAACTGATAGGCCAAACCCAGATAGAGCTGCCCAGTAAGAATAATTTCTCAAGCCCTAAAATCTCTAAAATTGATGGTATAAACCTTCATAAGGAGAGAACAACAGAAGTGGCCGTTTTGCCTTCAGAGATTATGGCTTTAAAAGATCTTGAGTTTTATGCCAAATTCTCAAGAAGATGGTATAAAGGTAAACTAAAATACATAAATATTCCAAAAAATGATATAGAGTTCTTCATAAAAAATACCTCATTCAACCTAAATGCAGACAGCCGTAACCATAATAAAAAGAATGAGAACAACGGAGATCCGAAGCCACTTACAACTCATTCAGATGACAACAAAATATCAAAAGAGAAAGACAACCCAAAAGATGAAAACAAGGACTCAAAGAAACTAAACCAAAACCCGCTTGATATAGCAGATAAATTTATGGAGTAGACTATGTTATCAAAGCCAATCTCAAGAAGCCCCTCTGGGGCTTCTGCCTATTATTATCAAACAGAAAACAAGACAAACAGCCTATGGGGAGGCAAAGCAGCAGAAGAGCTCGGATTAAGGGATAAAGTGAAACTTGAGCAGTTTCAAAGAGTCTTGGATGGTTTTCATCCCTATAGGGATGAGAAACTAAGACAGAATGCCAATAAGGAGAATGCTATAGCCGGATGGGATTTTACATTCTCACTCTCCAAGAATGCATCCATTTTAGCTTTAGCAGACAGAAGAATAGAAAAGGCATTTCATAAAAGCATTGATGAAGCTTTGTCTATAGCCCAAGAGAGATACGCTCTAACAAGAACAGGCCATGCCGGTATAAACAAAGAGCACACAGGCAACCTTTTATATGCGCGTTTTACACACTACAACTCAAGAGCCAATGACCCACAGATTCATGAGCATGTGTTTATTGTCAATACCACCTTAGGAATAGATGGCAAATGGAGAAGCCTTGATAACAGAGAGCTTTACTCACTCTACAAGCATATAGGTCAGATTCAGGAGCATATTTTAGCCCAAGAGCTAAAGAGTCTTGGCTATGAGCTTGAGATAGACAGAAAAAACGGTATGGTTGATATAAAGACAGCAAGACAAGATGTAAAGGAATTTTTCTCAAAACGCTCTCAGCAGATAAAAGAAGAGTATGAGAAAAACAAAGATAGGTTTGAATATGAAAGAGACGCAAAGCAGAAGGCAAGCTGGGATACAAGACAAGAGAAGGACCACAACTTCTCATACAAGGAAATGAAGAATAAGGTTAATCTGGAGCTAAAAGAGCATTTTGGAATAAACCTGAAGCAGTTCAAAAAACAGGCAGTAGAATTAGCAAGGCAAAACAGCGTGACCCTGCAAGCAAAAACAGCAAAAGAACAATCAGAAGCCACTATAGATAAATCTCTCGATACTGCATTGGAAGATTTAACCAAAGCTCAATCCGTTTTTACAAAAGAACAGATTGAAAATCTTATTCTAAAACAGACGCTTGGTGAAAACATCACTTTAAAACAGATAGACGAAGCTATAGAAAAAGAGATAAAAAACGGAAATATCTTAGCCCTTGATGATAAATATCTAACAACAAGGGCTATACAGAGTATAGAAAAAGAAACCGTAAGCATAATAGAGCATAATGTTCAAACAACAGGAATATACGATAAGCAGCAAGCTAAGGAGTTAATAGAGCTCCAAGAAAGATATCAAAACTTTAAATATACAGATGGACAAAAGGAGTTTATGGAAAAAGCCCTAACTCAAAATAAAAGGTATCTTATCGTTCAGGGTAACGCAGGAAGTGGAAAAACAGCTTCAATTAAACTTATAAACAGGGCTTATACTCAGGAAGAATGCAAAGTTATTGGCGTTGCTCCAACCGGTAAGGCTGCAAACCTACTAAAGGAATCAGGCATTGAGAATGTATTTACAATAGCAAAACTAAAGAACGAGATCCAAAACGGCAATATCAATCTCAACAACTCAAAAACCGTACTGATTGTGGATGAATCCAGTATGATTTCAAGCTCTGATATGCACTTTTTGATTAAGCAAGAAACAGCTAAAACTATTCTTGTTGGCGATATAAAGCAGTTTAAACCCATAGAGCAGGGAAAAGTCTTTGAAGATATACAGAAACACATAAAACCTGAGAACTATGTAGATATGCAACAGACCGTTAGATTCAAGACTCAAGAACAAAAACAAACAGCTAATCTTATGAACCAGAAGAGATTTGCAGAAGCTATAGACTTGCTTGATAGAAACGGTAGTATAAAAGAGATAGAGGATAAAAATGAAAAGATCGAGAAAATCAAGGAGTGCTATATTGAAAATATCAAAAACAACAGAGATGTCCTTTTAATAACAAATACAAATAAGGAAAGGGAAATACTCAATGAGACAATAAGGGAAAAGCTCAAAGAAGAAGGCTTAGTAGATAAAAAAGACTATAAGGTTTTAGCCTATTCACCCAAGAATTTAGATCCTGCCGAGAGGAACTTCATAGAAAGCTACCGAAAGACAGACAAACTTATCTTCACAAGCCAAAGCAGAACAGGCCTTGTTGGTGAAGCAAATATTATAGATGTCGATAAAGATAAAAATACTATAAGAATAGAGCATAATAACAGGATATACGAATTTACTCCGCAGGATTTAAAGGATGCAGCTTTATTTAAACAGAATTATAGAAACTTCTCTGTTGGTGATACGATTATCTTTTTAAAGAACGATAAGGGCTTAAATATAGCCAATGGAGAGATAGGCAAAATAGAGAGCATTGAAAAGGACAGAATAGGCATAATAAAGCAAAATAGAGAAAATGTAACCATAAACACCAATCAAAACTCAAAAGATGTCTATAACTACATCGACCACGCCTATGCAATAACGACCTACAAAAGCCAGGGACAAACAACGAATGTAACAATATATTCTCACAGCTCTGAGACAATCTCAAATCAGGAGTCTTTCTATGTGGCAGCCACAAGGGCTAAAGAAGAGACTGTTATCTTTACAGACAACAAAGAAATTCTAAAAGAACAATCCCAGATGGAACAGGAGAAGTTGAGCACGATTGATTTTGGAAAGAAAAGAAGAGATAGAAGAAAAAGAAAAAATGCACCTATCTAACGAAGAAAAGGCTGATGCAATAGAAAAAACAGAAAGCAAAGAAGAATCAGAAGAGGTGAGCTTGGGGATTTCGAGATGAAAAGTTAAAAGTGTAGTTTTATTGTATTTATTCCATTATCCTATTTTTGGCAATCTTGTTGAATATAGGATACTATAAAAACCATGTTAGAGAGTTTTTATTACCTGATACCAAGGTTTTTAGTATCAAATTTGAATTATTCTCTTTATTTTTCATATCAATTGATATATAATAAGGAGGACAGCAATGAATGATGGAATGGTAGAAATATTTATTGAGCTATGGAGAGAAGCATGCAAGAACGGAATAGACTTTGTTCCCCGTAGTAAAAACAGGGAGTTTCTGAGTATGTATAAATTGACTAAAAACCAAGCAATTAAGGCTCTGTGTGGTTTGTCTGCAGAGAATTATCGTTCTGGTCCAAAGAAAGACAGAGATAGAAAAGGGGATGTTTGGGAATTTAAAATAAACATACATGATATAAGAGATATTTATGTGAAGGTTAAGCTTTACAGCATAAACGGTAAATATTATGCAAAATGCATAAGCTTTCACAAATAACATGGAGGTGCAATATGAAAAAGGCAATTTGCCCTGTATGCGAGAAAGAAGTAGAAGTTGAACCTATAAAGAAAACAATTACTGTAAAAGTTAGAAAAGAAAACATAGAGATACCTGTCACCTTTTTCAAGTGCAAAGAGTGCGGATATGATGAAATAGAAGATAGGGAAAATCCGATTGATGAGCTTGACCTTGCTTATAGAGAATATAGAAAGAGACATGGTATGCTTCAACCAGAAGAAATTACCCAATTAAGAAAACAGTATGGCTTAAGCCAAAGAGAATTGGCAAAAATACTGGGATTAAGTCCAGCAACCTTGAGCAGATACGAAACAGGTGGACTACAAGAGCCAGCCCATGATTATTTACTTCAAATGCTAAAAAAGCCTGAGAATATGCTTGAAATACTCAATAAAAATAAAGAACTTTTAAAAGAAAAAAAGATAATGGCTCTTAGAGAAATCCTTCTGAATAAAATTAACAACAAGGAAAAAGAGAAAGAGATAGAAGAAAGACACAACATAAAGAGTGAAACATTTCGTGGAAACAGAAAATTCTCTGTAGAGAGATTTAAAGATATTGTCTATTACATAATAAACAAAATGGAGCAGATGAACTATGTAGTAAATAAAACCAAACTTAACAAACTTCTATTTTACGCTGATTTTTTATATTTTAGAAAATTTGGAGTATCTTTAACAGGTGCAGCCTATGCAAAATTACCTTATGGACCATGCCCTGATGATTTCCAACACCTATTAGACTTAATGGAAAAAGAAAATATTATAGTAGTTAAAGAGTTCTACCATCCTATAGGAAATGAAGAGATTGCAGAGAGTAGACTTTATACACCTGCATCAAAAAGAGAGATATCATTAAGCCAACAGGAAAAAGAGTTTATAGATTCTGTAGTAAAAACAATAGGAAGCAAAAAAGCGTCTGAACTGTCAGACCTTTCTCATAAAGAAAAAGCATATAAAGAGACAGAAGACTACAAAAATATAGATTATAGATACGCTAAAGATATCATTATTACCAACAATAATTAACTCAACCAGAATATCTTTGGATGACCATAACCAAGCGTTATATATCCATACAAAAAAGCTGATACTGTTTTGCTTATTCTATGAAATATGAAATGCTTTTATCCATAAATGATATAAATAGATGGATTTTATAAAATTATTGACATTAATTAAAATTAATATCTTTGATAAAATAATGCCAGAAACATCCATGGAAAGCATCGTGAGGTGCATCTTGCGTCGTTAAGTAAAGGGTGGATGCTTCTAAAAAAAATTATTTTTTGGGAGGTAGCATGGCTGTAGAGGCTGAAGCTTTGGTTTTGGAAAGGAAGTATGGGGAAATTGTGGATGAACTGGACAAAATCATAACATTCCTGGAGAAGTATTACAGCAAAGCAAGCAAAAAACGAAAAAGAATAAGCTACCTCAAAGTTTACAGAAGCATCTACAGAAAATGCATGGAGAATCCCAAAAATAAATGTTCGGTTTCCTATCAAGATTTTTATAGCATAGCTGCGAAAGAAGAAGAGATATCTGAAGAAATTAAAAAAGAGAACAAAAAACCTATAAATGACAGAATAAAGAAGATGATAAAAGTGGGCGTTAAAGAATCTATAGACGAGTATTACGCTATAAATCCATTCTCTCGTAAGATATTAGATTTTGCTAAATGCTCTAAAGATTCTAACAGCGAGTTATGCTTAGACATAAAGTTCTCAGAAAGCTCACCGGAAATGATAAATAAAAAAGTCAACAAGCTTTCTACTGTTGTAGTTGAAGCTAAAGACGATATAAAAGATACAATCAGTGATAAAGTTGGTAGTCTTTCTGAAATTGTTAGCGAAGCCAAAGTTGATATAAAAAACCTTGTTCAACATCATAAGCTGGAAGAAATCCCTCTTCCAGATCGTGTATTAAAAGATTTCAATAGAAAATATATGACCTTGTATGAATGCTTATTAGGCCTGATGTGGGGAATTCCTGTAGGTTTGGCTGTACTGATAATGACTGGATTTTTACAACAATTTATAACTAATCCATCTACTATCCACAAAATCAATATAATTGCCATCGGTGCTTTACTCTTCTCTGTATTGATAGTAGTTCTTTACCTTGAAAATGGGTTTGATTTTAAAAAGTTAAATAAAAATAAACAGAGAGTGCCATCCAAGCTGACAAAGTTTTTGCTCATACCATTTTTCTTTATTTTTGCCTTAATAAAAAGGGAAAAATTTATAAGCCCTACAGTAGAGAATATCGTTTTATACATTACAAACAAAAATAGTTTGGTTGTGGCAGAAATAAATGAGCAATGCCCTATATGTAAAACTGCTGGGATAGAAAGTAAGTTCAAATTAAAGAACATGGGAGATTTGGTTGTTGCTGAATGTGAAGAGAACCCTTTGCATACCTATATCTACGATCATGTTACAAAGAAAGGTTACTTTTTAAGAAAAAGGCGTTAGGTTTCCTAACGCCTTTTTCTTAATCGTCTAGATAAAAGTTTTTTTAGTGTCTCAATCTTACAAAACTGATCATGAAAACACATTTTTTAAGGATAAGTTAGTGTTAGTAAATTTTTACTTTTCTTTTTAAGAGAATTAAGCATGTGTATATCCAAACTGTATTCACTTTGTTCTTGTGCTGCAATCTTTAAATATGTATAATAGTACATATTTAAGGTATTTTTGTTTGATGGGTATTAATCTGCTATTAGAGTCGGATGAGTAACAATTGTTTAGGAAGTAGTAGTTTTTTGGTTTACAAAGGAAAAAATATTGTCCACACCGAACAACATATAGAAACCATAGACTACTTTAAAATCCCAGAAGACACACTTAAAACCATTCTCAAAAGAGCAATAGACAAAATGCTTTCAGACGTTCTTTATTGTAACAACTCAGAAACTTATCTCATCTATTCAAAAGAGTTTAACCAAGGCGTTCTGGTTGAGTTTACATCGGATCTTGACAAATATATCTCACTAAAACTCATTTTGCCACCAGGAAAATATCTAAAAAGCATAAACGGCATGGACAGTTTATACGACGACAATTCACTGCCAGGTTCTGAAGATGTGAAAACCTATTTAGTAAATCTATTTTTCAGCGATGATACTTTTGAGATATACCCTAAAACGAAAATACACAGACCGAAAACCATTATTGTTGATGAAGATTCAGGTGGTATAAATGACGAAGGTTCTTATTTTGATGTCGAAATAGTGGAAAAATACGGAATGAAATTTATAACGGTTGACGGAAAAATTTATGAAATTGTGGATATAGAAGTTCTGGAAGTGGAGTGAATACTATAAAAGATAAATAAAAAAGCGCGATCAACTACAAAATAAAAAATGTTTTATTCTGTGTGATGTAACTATTAGTTACGAAAAGGAAAGCTTGCAAGAACAAAATCTTCTGTTGACTGATACAGAGGAAATCTATCTCTTAGGTCTAAGCTTTTAAATTATATGCCGACTTACAAATACCACTGTGAAATTTTGGTGGGTCAGCAAGTTTACTTTTTTCAAAAAACGTCCGGACTTGAAGTTTGCAACGATATAGACAGAGAGTTAGTTAATTCTTAGAGTTTTAAGGAATGAAGAAAAATTCAGTAAGTTTTTACAAATTAGTTTGCTTAATTTCTTACTCTCGAGAAATATAAGTGGTTTATAGTTATGCGTATGTCTATCTTGGGCGATGAAGTAGCTGAAGTTATAGTCTAAAACTATGAGTGCTAATATGTCATTAAGGTATTAAAGTGTTTATCTATGACCTGATTTACATCAAATAATGAGTTTGTAAGTTGAACATTTACATTGGAAAAATTGTATGAAAAAACATAACGATAAGAAAAAAGGTGAATCTCTTTACTTCTCTCTACTTGGGCTCTTCATGCCTTCCTAACAGTAATCAGACCCAAAGGCCCATCAGCGTGAATTTACAGAGTAAGATCATATAAATTTAGTGGAATGGCTATTGACAAGATACAAAACGGACATAATGTTGTTGGTCTATGACAATGATATATAAAGACATGTAGAAGAAAATTTACTAAAATATAAATGTTTCACTATCATAAAACAAGATAAACAAATCTCTTAAGTGCAGGAGCAACACATAAATTTAACCAACAATAACAAAAATGTGTTTGAGTAAATCATGATGTGCGCAAAAAGAAAAAAACTTTTAGGCTAAATGTGTATTAAACCAAAAAACTTAACCCTTAAACCCCACAAAGAATATGTAAATTTATCATTTCAATCAGCAATTTCAAATTACTTGTGATTGAGATGAAGGGGTTTAAGGGTTTTCTGAAAAACTTTAATAGTTAAAAATTAGGCTAAGAATCCCCACTTCTGCCATTTACTACAAGAGCCACCCGCTGGTTTTTTAGGGGGAGTTATCTTTGGATTTACCATACATTTTCCGTAAAAACCACTAGGTTCCACTATAACCTCTTTTCTGTCGGTTGAAACCTTTCTTTGTCCATCCCAAAACTCACAAGTTGCACACTGGTGATTGTGTGGTAAAAAGGTCGCCATACTACACCTCCTCTATCTTTTCTTCCCCTTTTCCAACCTTTCCTCTAAAGCAACCACATCCACGTCTGGGGGTTAGGGGCATTTCCCTTTTTTCTACTCTGATAACACAACTGTTACCTGTAGAAACCAGAACAATAGCTATTTACCCATCTGGCAGCTTCTCAGGGAGCACCCTTACCAGATAAGGTGGCTCTGAATAACGCACTGCACACCGCCCTCCTTCTCTATCTTCCTCTCTTCATCCTATATCCTCAGCGGAAAGCAAAACTCCTTTGGAAAGGGCGGTTGGTGTCATTCACCAACCTTACATAGAAGTCTTGTTGGTTAACAAGGAAATCTTCTATGTGTTTGTAGAGCGTTTCTGAAAAATTCCTTTCGATAAGGTCAACTGGCTTAGCTGCAAACACGGCTTGCATAGATATTCCCTCAGAGCTCTTCCCAAACCAAGTCTTCACTTAACACAAAACCCATCACACCATAGTGATCCAGAGAGAGTTCGTTTTTGTCTATTTCCTCTACAACGATGAAGTTTTTGAGAAGTTTATTATTGCTGTTTACCCAGCAATCTTTTATCAATGGTTTTTTTTGGCTTCATCGCTCTCAATCTGTTCATATATCGTGTCCAAATCCTCATCTGAGCAAGAGTTGCAGTATACTGCACCAATAATGAAAGTTAAATCACTCTCAAGTATTTCCATGCTTGTCAAATCGCAGTTGACAAAGTAGAAATTATCCCTATAGAATTTCTTATTGATCTCCAGTTCCAAGGACCCCCACCTACCATCGTAGATTGACACAACGGCTATGAGTTTTTTGCCAGCAGGGACCTTGTCTACTCTACTCTTCGGAGAACAAGCAGGACGAAGCGAGGAAACAGTAAAAGATTGGACATCCTCTCCAGAAAACTCATCTACTACATTGTAATTCTCATCATAAACTGTGATAGAACTGTCATACAAAGACGGTGCGTAGCAGGAAAACAAGTCCAAGTCATGCCAACCCACATCGTTCTCTCCTAGCTCCAGTTCGTCGTCTATGTAAGCCTCGACACCTCTTTCTTTGATCTGCTGAAAGAGTTTTTCGCTCACAGCACCAATATGGAACTCAGCCCCTCTACCTTCAATTTCAAGCGTGTACTTTGGCATAGATACCCCTCTTTTCTATATTTCCTCCCAACCATTTTCTGTTAACACATTACAATACATATCTTTTCCTTCTGTTTCTATCTCATCACCGAAGTTAACAGCTATCATGTTGGGATTATTGCTGGCTAATCCAAAAACCTTCCTTTTATCCAGTTCGTGTTCAGGTAGTAGATTTTTATCTATATCCATTTCTTCCAAGTCTTCTAAGTATTCTTTAGCTTCATCGTTTTTACAGTAGAAAGCTCCCAGCACCAGAGAAATTCCGTCTTCTCCGAATATCATCTCTGGAAAAAACGCAGACATAACAACCAATTTATTTACATCAAATTTCTCATCCAACTCAAAGGGTTCACTGCTCCAGAATCCTTTTTCTTCTGAGAATACAGCTATGATATTTTCCTTGTAAGAGGACTCATCTTTTTTGTGAAGTTTGTCAAATATAAGCGCAGAATCACATGCAACGGTGACTACATTTAAGTCATCATACGGAATGGTTGCTATATTCTCAATTTCCCTGTTATTTTTATCTAACCTAACAATCTTCACCTCTAATCCACTGTAGTCTCCATAAGGAACATTGCAAGATACTAAATCGTTGTTTTCGTAATAAGGATACTCATCCGAATCTTCATCCAACGGGATTTCATCCGCCAAATAATCTTCACAACCATGAGATTTAATCTTCTCGTATAAACTATCTGGAATAGTCCCTACTAAAAGCTCTCCACCATTGCCTACAAACTCAAGTTTATATCTTGCCATAAACCAATTCCTCCTCTTTAGATTGTTTTTCTAATTGAATGTCTTATTGAAAGTTTAATTTGTACTACCCCTCTTGTCAAGCATTTTTCAGATTTTGTCTCTAGATAGGTATACACATATTTATCATCCTAAAGAATTAACAGAAAAAGAAAAATTTAAAACAATCTTGTGTCTAACCCTGTGATCAATGGAATAGTGAAACAAACTCAGTTAGCAAAGGAGGTTGTCCCAACATGAACAGATAAATGCTAAACGAGATTCTTTTTATATCCCCTGTTTATCGATTTCTTCCTTTTGTTAAATATAGAAAGTTTTTAGAGTAGACACAAATTTTAAACCCTATATTTAGAAGTTTGGAATATTATAAACTTATCTAAATCGGATTTGACATAAAAAGTGAAGGTAATATAAAACATATAATGAGGGATATTTTCTATGGAGGCTCAAATGAAGTTTATAAATAGCAATAGCATTCATAAAGAAACCGAAAAGCTAATCAAACAGGAGAAAATTCAACCTTGGTCTTATCGTCATAACCCAAAGGCCAGCTCAGGTGAGCAAATATGTTTTATCTCAAGCAGACACTCAAACAATGTTTAGAAAGATGAACTCAGCCGATTTGGTAGAAATCGAAAGCTATGTCGAATTTGCCGGTAGGGATATGATTAAACTTTTACCGTTGCTTCAAACAGACGTGGGAATATCGAGTGGATTGGGTGTGTCATTTTTGATGGTGGTGGAGATAAAGTAAAAAGTGTGGGAGATGTGTATGAATGTAAAAATTGATTTAGAAAGATTCTTGGAATTGTATGAATTTTACAAAAGCAAATACAGGCAGAGATACCCCAAAGGTGATAATGAAACTAGAGAAAAATTAAAGGAGTTTTGGAAGCTATTTGGAGAATTTTCAGATGATGTTTGTCATGAATGTGAATCTGTCGGTAAAGGGCGCTGGCAAATTTCAGGCAGAATACCTAATTATATTTGGAACAGATATAAACCATTTGAAAACAATACACATTTGGTTATTTATGTCACTATTTATAACAATGAAGAAGGTTTGATAATTGGTATAGGCTTAATAGACGATAAGTTAGACGAATTTGAGAAAAAAAATAGTAAAAAAATCTACAATTTTTTAGAGAAAGAATTAAAAATTATACAAAAAACTGATGAATGCAAGAATTACAAATTAGGTTCCAATAAGCATTCATTTAAGGTTCCTATTGAAAGAATAGATGAATTAAATCTGGATTGCATCATAAAAAATTTAAAGGAAATTTATAAAAAAACAATAGAAACATTCTATAGTAACCGCGAAGAAAATCTTGTAGAAATTAATGATAATCAATACAATCAACACATAAATCCTTTAAATCAAATCCTATACGGTCCACCTGGGACAGGGAAGACATATAGCGTAATTGAAAAAAGCTTGCAGATTATTGCAATGAAAGATGAAAAATTGAGGGATTTTTTGAGTCAAAATCCAAGCAGGGAAGAGTTACAGAAAAAGTTTAAAGAATATAGAGACAATGGGCAAATTGAATTTATCACCTTTCATCAAAATTATTCTTATGAAGAGTTTGTGGAAGGATTAAAAGCTAGAACAGATGCAGAAGGAAACATTTTTTATGAAATAGAAAACGGAATATTTAAAGAAATTTGCAATAAGGCAAAGAAAAACTTGGATGTGTCTCAAAGTAAAAAGATGAAAATGTCTTTTGAAGATGTGTTTAAAAGAAAAATTCTTGATAAATTAGAAGAAAGCGAAAAGATAACAATTCCTTTGAAAAGAAAGAATATTTATATATATGAAGTTACAGATAGAAGCGTCAAATTTGAGAAGGAGAGTGGTGATAAAAGCCATACTCTGTCAATAAAAACTTTAAAAGAGATTTATGATTCAGAAGATGTAAAATCAAGAATAACAGGAGGGTTAGAACCATATTATCGAGGATTATTTGATTATTTAAAAGAAGGCTCAGAAATAGAAATCAACGAAGAGTTAGAAAACTTCATCCTAATAATCGACGAGATAAACCGCGGAAATATATCAAAAATCTTTGGCGAGTTGATTACGCTTGTTGAAGAGAGCAAAAGAATTGGAAACGAAGAAGAAACAATCGTAACCTTGCCTTACAGCAAAGAGCCTTTTGGTGTGCCGAAGAATCTTTACATCATAGGAACGATGAATACGGCAGATAGAAGTATTGCTTTGCTTGATACGGCTTTAAGAAGGAGATTTACATTTATCGAAATGATGCCAAAACCCGAACTTTTGAGAGATATAAAAATAGAAGGTGATATTAATTTAGAAAAGCTGCTTAAAACAATAAATGACAGGATTGAGTATCTTTATGATAGAGACCATACAATAGGACATGCATATTTTTTGAGTATTAAAAGTTTTGATGATTTAAAAAATATATTCAGAAATAAAATAATTCCACTTCTTGCAGAGTATTTTTATGATGATTGGAAGAAAATTAGACTTGTTTTGGGAGATAATAGAAAGGAAAATAAAGATTATCGGTTTGTTAAAATTAAAGAACTATCGGCTGAAAATCTTTTTGGAGAAGATATTGATTTTGAGAATGAAGTTTATGAGATAAACGAAAGTGCCTTTGATAAACCTGAAAGTTATAGACAGATATATGAAATAAAAAAAGAAGAAGAAAAACAGGAAAACAATGAAGAATCAACAATTGAAAACGGTAATTGAATACGAAGAGATTAAACCTTCTGAAATTGGCGATCCGTTTAAAGAGTTAGAAGAATTCGCCAAGCAAAATCCGACCGTCTTGAGTTTTACAAGAAACGGCAACTTGAAGTCCCAAAACTATGTAGGAATTATTCAAACAAAATTGGGATTTGTTTTAGAAATTTTGCCCAAAATTTCCGACGAAGAAGATAAAGATAAATCAAAAGCAGTGCTTTTGAGAATGTTAAAAACTTTAAGGGATAGCCCGTTTAGAAATTATCAAATGGCCAACTTAAAAATAGAAAAATTACCGATTTTTGAAATTTTTATTAAGATGTTTTTGGACGAGCTGGGCATTTTAATAAGAAAAGGCATAAAAAATGATTATGTCTTACAAGAAGAGAATCTGCCTTATTTGAAAGGTAAGTTAAAGATATCAGAACACATTATTAAAAATTTAATTCACAAAGAGAAATTTTTTGTGGAATATAATGAATATATGCAAAATAGGGTTGAAAATCAAATCATTAAAACCACACTTCTCTTCCTACAGAAAAAAACTAAAAGGTTTCAAAAACTGATAAGAAAGTATCTGTTTGTGTTTGATGATGTTGACGAAATATATGATGTAAAGTCTGCGTTTGCAAAAATAAGCTTAGATAGAACTATAAAATATTATGAAAATGTGTTAATCTTTTGCAAAATCTTTTTGTTAAATAGATCTTTTTCTCCATATAAGGGCGATAGTGTGGCTTTTGCTTTGCTTTTTGATATGAATAGATTATTTGAAGATTATGTAGGTAGTTATTTCAAGAAGCATTATAAAAACGTAGTGCTCCAACACAGAGAATATCATCTTCTAAGACAGGGAGGCGAAAAATTCTTTAATCTCAGACCTGATATATACATGGAAGACGAAAATATCATACTCGATACGAAATGGAAAATTATTAAGGAAGAGAAAGACATCTCTCAAGATGATTTATATCAGATGTTTACCTATGCCATGAGATACAACAGTCATAAAGTATATTTAATATATCCTAAAATACAAGATTTGAAAATAGACGATTTTGAATTTTGCGGAACAGATAATAAAAAACTTTATATTAGGTTTTTTGATGTTGACGGTGATTTTGAGAGAGAAGATTTAATAAGGCTTAATTAAGAAAAGGGCAAATTATCTCTTTTGCTTAACCTAAAATACTCTGGGTATACACCAATCGGCGACTTAAATAAAAAGCTTACAACGGACCATGCTTAAACTTTTGGTAGGTATTTATGGGTTAATTGGAAATACAGAATACACAAAAAAGTTGACATTTCCTGACATTGCTATGGTTTGTTAAGGCTTAATATTTTAATTAATATTGACTATATTGGAAATCTCAGTGTAAACTATTCTTGTTTACTGAAGTATATGGAGCTTAGGTTTGAGAAATTGAGCAACTGATTTAGGAGGTAAAATAAGAATGAGCATCCCTTCAAAAATAGTATCAGCGGATATAAATTTTAAAGATCCATCTTCAAAACAATATAAACCAATATTAGATGAAGTAATTAATTTAGTTGCAAAAGAAACTAATAAACCAAAAGAAGAAATTGAAAAATTATTTGATAAAATTTATACTAAAGCAAAAAGCAATCCTGGTATTGCATTTCCATTAAGAAGTTCTGTTTTTCAATTAATAGATTTATTACCACCTGATAAAATACCAATTGAAATTTCCTTAGATGAAATCGATAAAGTTTATAATTACATTAGAATTTACATACAAATGTTTAGAAGAATTAGAGACATATTTTCAGGTAAAATTATCAGACCTGTTGTAATATTTGTTCCTAATCCTTTATTAGATGAAAATTCATCCTTCAATTCAGTTACAACTGGTTCTGCATCACCAAATGGAGATTTAATCTTTAATGTGAATTTTATAAAAAAATTGGTTTATATTGCTGAATTAGAGTTAAAATATAAAATCATCAAGATAAAATCGAAAATATTTGAATCTAATGGTGGGAAAATTCAAGATAAATATGTATATGTAGCATTTTTAATAATACATGAATTGTTCCATTTAGTACAATCAGATGTTGAATATTTAGATAAAAGAGCAATTCAATATATTTGTAAAAATAAAGAAAAATATAAAGCAACTAAAAATATTCCAAAAACAAACTGTGAAAATAATCCTCTTACTCTTCAAATTGCAAATCAAATTCAAAATATAGTTGCAGATTATTTTAATAATTATAATATCTGCAGATTAGGACTTCCAGCATTACCAATTGGTTTATTTTCAAATGAAATAAATTTAGAACATATGACTTATGAACAAGCATATGATGTATGATGAAGTGTTAAAAGAAATGGATAATATGACACAAGAACAAATTGATCAAATGATGAATCAACAAGATAATCATATGGATTCAAATGAAAATGTAAGAAATCAACCACAAAATCAACAAGGAACCGAAAAAAAATCATCCGGAGAAAATCAAGGAGAAAATAATAACTCCTTATCTGCGCAAAATACACCGCAAGCAGATGTTTCAGGTAAATTAGACCAAAAAAGAGAAGAAATTCAAATAGATATTGATGAAAGTGCAAAAGATGCAATTACTAAAAAAATGTCAAAAGATGAAATTGAAAGAGCAAAAGAAGAAATGAAAAATCAAAAAAAATTAGATAGGGAAGCATTAAAAAGAATTGCAGATAAAATAAAAAAAGAAATGGAATCTTCTGAAGAAGGTGTTAATTTTGAAAATGTAAGACCAAAATATAATTGGAAAATTCTTTTGAAAAAAATGAAACCTTCTGAAAAGAAAGAAGAAGAAACCTATTCAAGAATTTCAAGGAAATCTGCCGCAAGATTATTGCAGACAAAACAAACGGGAGTGGCATTATTAATAAGACCGGGTACTAAAGAAGAAGATGTTGGGAAAGGGAGTGTGCTATTTATTCTTGATAGAAGTGATTCAATGAGTAATGTTTTTGGAATTATCAATGCTGAGATAAAAAAATTACTTACCAAAGATATGCAAAAATATTTTGATGAATTTTATCTTATTAAATTTGATAATGAATTTAGTTTTTATCAAGTTGATTTTCAAGAAAATAAAATTTTTGAAATTCCACAAATAATGACTTTTATAAAGAAGATGAAATCTAAATGGAATCCTCAAGTATTTACAAAAGCAAATAAAAAACCTTATCCATTAATACATTTCTTTGATGCAACAAATTGGGGTGGTGGAACTGATTTTTCAAAAGAAATGTATGATATAACAACTTTATTTTTAAAAAATGATAGAAATAATGCTATTTTGATTACTGATGAAGATATTTTATGGAAAGAAAATAAAAAGAAAATAAATTCATTAATTGTAAGATATGGTAGAAAACCATTTAAATTTAATATAATACTGAAAGATAGAAGAACATATATAACATTTATTAAAAATTTTAGAGGTTTCAGATATTTGACTTATTTTTTGGAGAATTGAAAAGTTTATAACTGAGACCTTTTGAGAATGAGTTAGAGCAAGAAAGAATAAATGGAATGTAGGCGCAATGGAAGACAAAAAGTAAAAGTTTTAGAAACGGCTCACCTCAAAAAACTGTGTAAACCCTTAAAAAAGCCGTTAGTAAAGATTTTTGCAGTATCCATGCTAGTCCTTTCTTGGCTTATCTATACCAACAAATATATGCTATTAAGCCTATGAATCAAGTTAATATTAGTGTGTGACGATATGACGATTGTGACGGTATGTTTTATGATTTATTTTAACAGGTAATAAACTTGAGAAAATGCTTAGTTTCGTGAGAACAAACTAATTCAGATATCCCATATTTAACCCTTTTTATTCAAGCGGAATTGACTTTCTGGCAAACGAATTTGGATTTCTTGTTTTTTCTGAATAACTGGGTTATTTTTAAGCCAATGCACTAATATTTCTGTTTTTAGTGCACATTTCTAAAACATGCACTGACTTAGTGCATGTTATTGACTCTTAAGTATCTCAAAAAGTCTACTGTTAATAAAAATCTTTTCTTTGCCAACCTTCTCACTTTTAACTATGCCAATTTTTTCAAGTTCTTTTAAGTATCTGGCAGCTATATTTCTTGATGCTATCTTATTGTCAACAAGCATAGAGATTTTTGTATATACATTGGAATATAAAATCTCGACAAGTTCTTTTGAATATATCTTGGGTATCTGAGATTTTATCTTTTCTGAAGTCTCGTTCATAGCTTCCACAATCTTTTTGCTTAAATTCAGCGTTCTAAAAGATGTCTCTTCTATAGCCTTCAGCATAAAGACAACCCACTCTTCCCATTCGTTTTTGTAGGTAACATTTCTCAACAATCTGTAATATTCGCTTTTATGTTCTGTTAAATACCCACTCAAGTATAAAAAGGGTTCGCTTAAAAGGTTTTTTAACACTAAATATAAAACATTTATAATCCTGCCTGTTCTGCCATTTGCATCATAGAATGGCTGAATTGCCTCAAACTGATAATGTATTAATGCGAGTTTGGTTAAAGGGTCGAATCCATCTTCGTCAGAGTTTATAAACTCTTCCAAGTTCTTTAAAAGATTCAAAATAATCTCTTCTCTATCTGGTGGTGTATAGTACACTTCATTTGTTTTATCGTTGATAAGCTTTGTTCCAGGGAGTTTTCTAATGCCGGCGCTATTGCCTTCTATCTCTTTCTGAATTTCTATAATGATATTCGTGGTTAACAGCCAATGCTTTTTAATCAAGTTATACCCTTTGTAAATGGCTTTTCTGTAGTTGATTACTTCTTTAACTTCAGGTTTTGTGATATTTTTCCTCAAAATAAGGGATTTATAAAGTTCATCGTGAGTTGTTATTATATTTTCAATCTCAGAGCTGTCTTTGGCTTCCTTTATCGTTATTGAGCTTAATATTATATCCTTGTTAGGCAAAAGCTCTGAATAACCTTTTAACTCAGCCAAAGCTTTATGTGTTTTTATTAACTGTTTTAAAATTACATCAGTTTCTGAAAAATCCTTAGGTGGCAGGAAAGGTAAATTATTAAAAGGCTTATTGGGGTCAGGTTTCATTGCTTTTTAACTCCAAACCTTTGACATAAATTCAAACATACAGTTTTTATTCTTAGCTTTAAAATGCTATACCATTTTACGCAAGAAATCTATCTTATAATTGTAAGTAGTAGCTGTAATGCTTATTTTTCATGTTTTAGCTACTTTTATTTGATTTTATTTTGTCTTCTGTTTTGGAATTTAAATCTCTGCTTACATTTTCAAGGTCTTCTACGGCTTTCCTTTTTATATCCGGTATAAGGTGAGAGTAGCGCTCTGTCATAGCTAAGGTTTTGTGTCCCATAAGCTCTTTAATTGTATAGATAGGTGTTCCTTTTATGGCAAGCCAGGAAGCAAAAGTGTGCCTAAGGGTGTGGAAAACAACTCTATCTTTTCTATCAACTACATTATCATTCAACCCTAAAGCATTGACTGCTCTAAAGAATGAGTGTGATATTTTGGTTATCTTTTCACCCTTGGAGCTTTTAAATACAAGGCCACTCTCTTCTTTTAAGTCTCTCTTTTTATCAAGCAGCATTTCTTTAACGCCATCTGTCATATATGCAACCCTGTCGGTTTTGTTTTTAGAGTTTTTTATGTATATTATCCCATTATCAAAATCTATATCTTCCCACTTGAGATTGAATATCTCACCTGCTCTCATGCCAGTGTATAGGCTCAAATACGCCATTTCGTAGGTCTGTTTGCTATGTTTCTTTAGCTCTTCAAGCAAATTGCCTGCTTCTTCAGGTGATAAAAATCTAATTCTTTTATTGTCTTCTTTTGGTTTTTTAACCTTAGTTGCTGGGTTTATCCCTGAATATATTCCCCAGTTTATTGCCATATTGAATGCCTGTCTGACAACAGCTAAAGCATACTCTATTGTTCTTGGAGCTTTACCTTCTTCTTTCATTTCTTTTTTTACTTTCTCAAGGTCAAAGGGAGATATATCCTTCAGAGTTTTTTCTCCTATAATTGGCTTAATCCATGCGTTGTATAACTGATACTCCCTTTGATAGCTTGAGCTGTTTTTGTTGTCTTTAGAGTAGGGCAGATACTTCTCACTCATAAACTCATCAAATGTAATTTTTTGTTTTTTCTTCTTTTGGATAGGTATTACTTCTTCTCCAAGTCTTATATTTCTTAGCCTTTCGTTTCTTATCTCAAAGGCATATTTGGCAGTTATACCTTCGCTTTCCCATCCTATTTTCTCCCTTATGCGCTTACCAGAAGGATCAACATATCTGATGTAGTAACACCTATCTGGTTTTCCGTTAAATCTTCTCTCACTGCTTTCGTAATATGTCACTCCAGGATACTTCTTCATGCTAAAAAATTTAGCCATAACTCCTCCTTTTTATTAATAAAACAACAAATCCGTGTGCCATGATTAGTCCACTATTAGTCCATAAATGTGGAAAAATTAGAGATTTTAAGGGAAATCCAAGGAACATTGAAATCTTCATAATTACTTATATAACAAGGAAAAATGAAAGTCAAGGAAAAGTGGGGAAGAGAGCAGAAATAGTGCGGAAGGGACTGAAAATCCCTGTGTCGGCGGTTCGATTCCGTCTCTCGGCACCATTTTTCTTTTTGTGGGATACAAGGATAGAGTTTTGTAATTAGCTTTATTTTTTATTTTCAAGGATAGATAAAAAGGGATTTTGCTCTTTCTTTAGGCATTCGTTGAAAATTTACTGCTTGGATATTGATAAAATCAAAACGAAAATGATATAATTTAAAAGTGAAATCAAAGATTGTGTGGGGCATTATTATATTATTTTTTTTCGGGTTTTGGCAAACTGCTTTTTCTGAGAGAGTTTTTACTTTTATTCCACAGTGGCGTCCACAGGCACAGTTTGCAGGATTTTATGTTGCTTACGATAAGGGCTTTTATAAAAAATATGGTATAGATGTTAAATTTTTATCAGGTGGGCCTGATGCACCTTCTGAAGAGTATCTAAAAGAAGGTAAAGCTGATTTTGCCACAATGTGGCTTTCGACAGCAATAAAACTTAAAGCCAACGGTGTTGACCTTGTAAATATAGCTCAAATCTTTCAACGCTCATCGCTTGTTTTGGTTGCATGGAAAAACAAGGTTAAATCAATAAGAGATTTAAATGGAAAAAAGATAGGCGTATGGGGCTCATCCTTTATGGTCCCTTTTAGAGCATTTCTAAACAAATACAAGATAAAGTGTAAGATAGTTCCAAAAATGAGCTCTATAAACCTGTTTTTGATGGGCGGTGTAGATGCTGCAACTGCCATGTGGTATAACGAATACAACGAGATTATAAACTCAGGAGTTCAACCAGACCAGCTGACGATTTTTATGTTTTACAAGTATGGTTTAAATTTTCCTGAAGATGGCATATATGTGTTGAGAAAGACTTATGATAGATACCCTACGCAGTGCAGGGCTTTTGTAAAGGCAAGTATAGAAGGATGGCTGTATGCGTTTAAGCATCCAGAAGAAGCAGTGAGAATAGTAATGAAATATATGTTTAAAGCTCATGTTCCAACAAATAGAGCTCATCAAGAGTGGATGTTAAAAAGTGTGAAAAAAGCATTCTTTTATGGTGGTAAGATAGGGATTTTAAATAAAAAAGAGTATGAGTTTGTGGCAAAGACTTTAAAGAGACAGGGTTTAATAGATAAAATTCCGCCTTTCGACTCGTTTTATAAAGGCTGTTATGGGAAATAAAAGCATTGCGTTTAAATTTGCATCTTACATTATAGCTACAACATCTCTAATTCTTGCGTTAATGTTTACATATAGCTATATCTATTCGACAAGAATAATAAAGGAAAAAATAGAAGAGAATGCTAAAAACTTGACTCAATCCGTTGTAAACAAAATAGATGCCATTCTGCTTCCTATTCAAAAGATTCCAAGCTCTCTTGCCATATTTCTTGAAAACTCTGATTTGTCGGAGAAAGAGTTATTAAAGCTTATAAAAGAGACGGTTGAAAACAATCCAGACATATACGGATGCACGGTTGCATTTGAGCCGTATAAATTCGATAGAGCAAAGCTCTATTTTGCACCATACTACTACAGGTCGGGCAATAAAATAAAGTTCAAATATGTAGGAAGCAGCTCTTACAGGTACTTTTACTGGGATTGGTATCAAATACCCAAAGAGCTCGGTAAAGCCGTGTGGAGTGAACCATACTATGGCAAGGGTAGTCAAAGTATAATGTCAACATATTCCGTTCCCTTTTATAAGGTTGAAAATGGGAAAAAGATTTTTATGGGTGTTGTTGCAGTTGATGTATCGTTGGATTGGCTAAAAAAGATGATATCTTCAATAAAAATAGGAGAGAGTGGCTATGCTTTTTTAATCTCAAAATACGGAAGGTTCATAACCTATCCAAAAAAGAGATTCATAATGAACGAAACAATCTTCACAGTGGCAGAAGAATACAACAATCCCCATATCAGAAAAATCGGAATGATGATGATACACGGCAAAACTGGTCTCGTTCTTACAAAAAGCATCTTAACAGGCAAAGAGTGTTGGCTCTCTTTTGCTCCAATCTCATCAAACGGCTGGTCAGTGGGAGTCATGTTCCCAAAACAAGAGCTCCTTTTGCCTATAAAAAAGCTCAACATAAACCTTCTGCTTCTTGGTGTATTTGGCTTTGGAATGCTGGTTATGTTAATCTTTATAATATCCCGCTCAATAACAAAACCCATCGTGGCTTTAGGTGAAATAACAAAAGATGTATCAAAAGGCAGGCTCGACATAGAGATTCCATACACACATTTAAAAGACGAAATCGGCGGGCTTGCAAAATCCTTCGAACAGATGAAAAAATCCTTAAAGCTCTATATAGAAAACTTAAAAGAAACAACAGCCGCAAAAGAAAGAATAGAAAGCGAGCTCGACATAGCCTCAAAAATACAGTCAAGCATGTTGCCATGCTCATTCCTTCCAGACATAAAAGAGTTCGACATATACGCTGTGATGAAACCAGCAAGAAAGGTTGGTGGTGATTTTTATGATTTTTTCTTTGTGGAAAAGAATAAACTCTGTTTTCTTATAGGCGATGTATCGGGTAAAGGCGTTCCTGCTTCTTTGTTTATGGCAATAATAAGGTATCTAATAAAAACGGATGCGTTAAGAGGGCTCTCACCAGCAGAAACCTTAACCCGAGTAAACAGAATCATAGCTCAAGATAACGAAAGGTGTATGTTTGCGACTGTTTTTATGGGTATTTTAAATACCGAAAATGGCGAAATAGAGTTTGCCAACGCAGGGCATTTGCCACCTGTTGTATGCTATTCTGAATCTACGGGTTTTATTAAAGTTAAAAACGGATTTGTTGTTGGAGTGATGAAAGAAGCACACTTTGAGAACCAGTCGATTAAGCTTAACAAGAACGACACAATCTTTTTATATACAGATGGCGTAACAGAAGCGATAAATAAGAACAGTGAGCAGTTTGGTAAAGATAGATTGATTAAAGCTTTGTCTGAAAATTGCTCCAAAGATACTCAAGGGATGGTAAAAGATATATTAAACAGAATAAACGAATTTGCTCAAGGTGTGAATCAATACGATGATATAACGATGCTTGCTTTGAAGTATATAGGTTTAGTCGATAAACCATCTCCTTCTAAAGAGTGATTTTATAACTATAACGGCTACAAAAGATACTACCACGATTAAAATACTTGCTGCGAGTCCTTCGTTAAAGTTGCCTTCTGTCATTTTAAGATAAATGTTTATCGGTATGTTTGCCGTCTTGTAAGCTATACCGCCACCAACCATTAATGTTGCTCCGAATTCACCTAAGCTTCTAAGCCATGTTAACATTAGCCCAGACATAATACTGCTAAAGGCGAGCTTGAAAGTTGTGTCGTAAAAGGAAGAGAAGTTTGAAGCGCCAAGAGTCATAGCAATTCTTTCGTATGTTGGTGGTATGAGTTCAAAGGCATTTTTTGATGCTTTAACACTGAATGGAAAAGCGACGAAGAATTGAGCTATAGTTGCACCAGCCGTTGTAAATATAAAAGAGTAAAAGGATTTAATGAATGGTGCGTTGAAGAGTGTAAGAAGTAAGGTTCCAACGATTAAAGGCGGAATTATAAGTGGTATATCAAAAAACGAGTCCAATATGCGAGAAAACATGCTGTTGCTTCTTGCTAAAAAGAAGCCAGAAGGTATGCCGAAAACAGCAGAGAGCATTGTCGCCATTGAAGAAGTTTTCAATCCAAACCATACTGCACTTAGAAATTCTCCATCGCCAAACAGCGCAACAATATCTTTTGGATTAACCTTAATAAAACCATAAGCAATTATGCTTACAAGAAACAGTGTTAGAATTATGGTAAAAACAAAGGATATCTGCGTCAATCTCATTGCAAGATTACCTTGTATCCGTATTTTTCAAATACATATAAATGTTTCAAGATGAAGTTAAATAGCTCATCTTTTGCCTTTTTGTTTTTGCCAAACACCATCTCTGCAAGATAAGCCGTTTTTATCTTGTTGTATTCTGAAGGTATGTTTACATATTTGATATGGTTTACTTTGGCTGTTGCCCTAAACAGTATGCCTGCATCGACGATACCCATCTTTATGTAGTTGATGATTTGAGATATATTGACTGCTTCTATTTTTACATTCTGTTTCATCCTTTCTCTTAAATTCTCTGGTAATCTGTTCAATATAAACAGATATGTTTTTCCTAATGCCATAGTCTTTGGGTTTCCTGCTGCTATTTTTATGTCGTTTTTAAACAGGTCATAAAATGTGTGTATTTTGTCTTTGGCTTTTTCTGATACTCCGAATACAGGGATGAGCTTTAAAAATTTCTTATATTTAACCACGAGCCCTTTTGATTTTGCAATCTGAAAGAATTTAGGGTCCATGCAACCATAGACATCGCCTTTGTTTGAGAGTATCATCTGCTGAAGGACTTGTCCTGTCCCGCCAGCTATGACGATAACCTTGTTTTTGCGTGTTTTGTTAAACATGTCTGCTATCTCGAGCGTTGGTTTTTTAACTGCAGCACCTGTAAACCAGTAAAGTGTCTCGGCTAAAGCTGATGTTTTAGCTATTAAAAAGGTAAAAAGTAAAACAGTTAGGATTTTTAGAGTTTGTTTAAGCATCGTTAAACCTCCTGCAGAAGATTAGGGAATCTTTTTTTAAAGATACCGTTATAGAATCACCCTTTTTTAATTTCATCTTATCCAAGACATGTGGCGGTATGTTAATTTTTATTTTAAAGCCGTTTTCTGTTTTTGTGGTAAGGTTTATGTATCGGCCCCTGAAATTGATTTTTTCTATAATGACATCAATTCTGTTTTCTTTGTTGCTTGTATCTATATCCTTTCTTAAAATCATTACATTTTCTGGTTTTATGCAACAGAACTCTGCTTTTTTAATTGGATTGCATACAAGTTTAAGGTTGTTTTCAAGTCTTACGGTTGAGCTGTCTATTCTTTTGATTTTCCATATGTTTGAAAAGTCCAATAGCTCTGCCGTATCAATGAATAAAGGCTCATTAAAGATTTTGTTCTTTTTTCCATACTCTATAACTTTTCCATCTTTTATAACCACCACTTCGTCGCCAAAGACGAATGCTTCTTCGGAATCGTGAGTTACGAATAGAACAGGGATTGAGAAACTATCGGCTATTTCAGAAACGAGCTCTCTTAACTCTTCTCTTGTAGGTTTATCAAGTGCACTGAATGGTTCGTCAAGCAGAAGCAGGTTTGGTTTTGCAATTAACGCTCGCGCTAAAGCAGTTCTCTGTTTTTGACCACCAGAGATTTGGTAAGGATATTTGTTTAAACAGTCAAAAATTCCAAACTTTTTAGCAATCTGTTCGATACCAATTTCGTCTTTAATTTTGCGTTTTTTTAATCCATACTCTATGTTTTCCCTTATGCTCATGTTTGGAAATAGTGTATATTCTTGCGGCAGATAACCGACACTTCTTGCCTGAATAGACAGAGAAATCTTATCTTTTTTTGAGAAAAAGGTTTTGTTGTTTATTATGATATGACCATCATCCGGGTCGTAAAATCCTGCTATCATTTTAAGCAGCGATGATTTGCCGCTTCCAGATGCTCCAAAGATGATATTTTTGAAAGCTTTTAGCTCAAACTTTAACGATAGATTAAAATTCCCAAGTCTCTTTTTGATGTTGATAGAAATCACTTTTTCTCCTTTGATGGTTTTAGTCTGGATATGTTAGTGATTTTTAAGAAGAAGGCGAGATATACATAATCAGCACTCCTTTCCAATCACGGGAGGCATAAGCGTTTCCACTTATACCCTATCGGCCTTTAGCCGTAGCTTCTTGCCTTAGGCCAAAAGGCTCGGAGATTTTTTACAATTATTACAAGTTTTTGAGCGTAAGTAAAGGTATTTATGCTTCTATATTCTCTTGACAAAGAAAGACTAAAATGATAACAAAAAGCCAGATTTTTGGATGATGTGGGCGCATAGCTCAGGGGGAGAGCGCTTGCTTGACGCGCAAGAGGTCAGTGGTTCGAAACCACTTGCGCCCACCATTTTTTATTTTTGGAGAAAATAATGAAAATAGAAAAAGGCACCAATCTTTTGGAGTATGTTAAAAAGAATAAATTAAAGGATATTATTGCGGCTAAAATAGACGGCAAGATAATAGACCTTGATAGTACGCTTGATGAAGATAAAGAAGTTGAGTTTATAAGTGTAAATTCCGAAGAGGGCCTTGAGATTTTGAGACACTCTGCAGCTCATATAATGGCTCAGGCTGTCCAGCATGTTTTCGGTAATGCCAAGTTTGCCATAGGTCCTGCAATTGAAAACGGCTTTTATTACGATATGGATGTGGGCAGGACTATAACCGATGAAGATTTGAAGAAGATAGAAAAAGAGATGAAAAAGATAGTCGGTGCGAATTACAAGTTTGAGCGCACCGAGATGCCAAAGGAAGAAGCGATTAAGCTCTTTGAAGAGAAGGGCGATGAGTATAAAGTTGAGATTTTGAAGGATATAGATGAAGATGTTGTGAGCCTGTATCAGCAGGGCGATTTTGTTGATTTATGTAGAGGCCCACACATACCTTCAACGGGTTATCTTAAACACTTTAAGCTTCTGAGTGTTGCGGGTGCTTATTTTAAGGGTGATGAGACTCGCCCAATGCTTCAGCGCATTTATGGTGCGGCTTTTGCAACAAAAGAAGATTTGGACAAGTATCTTAAGTTTTTGGAAGAAGTCAAAAAAAGAGACCACAGAAAGCTGGGTAGACAGCTCGATTTATTCAGTATAAACGATGAAGTCGGACCCGGACTTATCATATGGCATCCAAAAGGTGCTATGCTCAGGTATCTAATAGAGGAGTTTGAAAGAAAAGAGCATCTAAAGAGAGGTTATGAGTTTGTCAAAGGTCCTGAGATATTGAGAACGGAGCTATGGAAGAGAAGCGGCCATTTTGACCATTACAGAGAGAATATGTATTTTACCGAGATAGACGGGCAGAGCTTTGGCATAAAGCCGATGAACTGTCTGGGGCATATTCAGGTTTACAAGTCGAAAAAGAGAAGCTATAGAGAGTTGCCAAAGCGTTATTTTGAACTTGGCGTTGTTCATAGACACGAAAAGAGCGGTGTATTGCACGGGCTTTTAAGAGTTAGGGAGTTTACACAGGATGATGCCCATATCTTCTGCAGGCCTGACCAGTTGAACGATGAGATAATAGGCGTTCTTGAGTTTGTTCAAGATGTTATGGATATATTTGGTTTTGAGTATGAGCTTGAGATTTCAACAAGGCCTGAGAACTCCATAGGAACGGATGAGCAGTGGGAGCTTGCAACCAATGCTTTGATAAATGCACTTGAGAATACAGGAAGAAAGTATGAGATAAACGAAGGCGATGGTGCGTTTTATGGGCCTAAGATTGATGTTAAGCTGAAAGATGCCATAGGGAGAAAGTGGCAGTGTGCAACGATTCAGTGTGATTTTACATTGCCTGAAAGGTTTGAGTTGACATATATAGATGAAGATGGCAAAGAGAAGCAACCCGTTATGGTGCATAGGGTTATTTTAGGCTCGATTGAGCGCTTTATTGCTATTCTGATTGAGAATTATGAAGGTGATTTTCCACTCTGGATTGCACCAGTGCAGGGCAGGATAATACCAGTTTCAGAGAAGCATCTTGACTATGCACATAGGCTTTATGAAGAACTGAAGGATAAAGGATTTAGGATTGAGCTTGAAGAGAGAAATGAAACTGTTGGTAAGAAGATAAGGTTTGCAGAAACGGAGAAGATTCCTTATGCTTTGATTGTTGGAGATAAGGAAGTTGAAAGCAACACGGTCTCTGTAAGGAGAAGAAAAGAAGGCGATCTGGGCTGTATGGATATAGATTCGCTTGTAGAGAAATGGAATAAGGAAATAGCAGACAGGAGGTGATGCTATAAGAGGCGATTTTAGAAAAAAGGATATCCCGCCAATAAACGAGAATATTAAAGCCGATAAGGTTAGGCTTGTTGATGAGAATGGTAAGCAGGTGGGAATAGTTCCTTTGGCTGAAGCATTAAGAAGGGCTCAAGATGTTGGACTTGACCTTGTGTTGGTAAGTCCTAACAGTGACCCTGTTGTTTGCCGTATAATGGATTACGGCAAGTATAATTATGAAAAGAAGAAAAAGCAGCAGAAGAGCAAGAAATCTCAAAAAACGATTAAGGTTAAGGAGCTTAAGTTAAGGCCGAGGATTGCAGACAACGATTATCAGACAAAATTAAAAATGGCGCGAAGCTTTCTTGAAGATAAGAATAAGGTAAAGTTCAATATCTTTTTAAGGGGAAGAGAGATAGACAAAAAAGAGCTCGTGGAAGAGCTGATAGAAAGATTGAAGCTTGATTTGGCTGATCTGGGTCAGATTGAAGGCAAGCCAGACTATCAAGGAAGAAGGGTGTCTGTATCTTTTATTCCGCACAGTTAGGAGGAGTAATTAAATGAAACTAAAGACAAGAAGGGCAGCAGCTAAAAGGTTTTACAAAAAAACAGAGAAGGGCTATTTTAAGCATGCAAGGGCAAACAAAAGCCACTTGTTGTTTGATAAACCGAGAAAGAGAAAGAGAAATCTGAAGAGAGCTCATTATGTAAAAAGCGGAGCAGTTCATCACAATCTAAAAGAGCTGATGCCGTGGGGTTAATTAGGGAGGAAAAATGAGAGTAAAGACAGGATACACAAGAAGAAGAAGACATAAGAAGATTTTAAAACTTGCAAAAGGCTATTATCAGAGAAGACACTCGACATACAAGAATGCTGAAGAGAGTGTAAGAAGGGCACTTCAGTATGCATATAGGGATAGAAAGGTAAGGAAAAGAGAGTTTAGAAGATTGTGGATTGCAAGGATAAATGCTGCTGTTAGAGAGTATGGTTTGAGTTATAGTAAGTTTATGCATCTGTTGAAGGAAAAAGGTATCGATTTAAACAGGAAGATGTTAAGTGAGCTTGCAATTAGAGAGCCAGAGAGCTTCAAAAAGCTTGTCGAGTCTGTAAAGGCTTAAGAGTAAAAAACCAAAAGGCCTGTATAGATGCGGAAAAATGTCCTAAAAGGGCATTCTTCCGCATTTTTTTAATATTGGGAGAGAGCAATGGAAGAGCTAAAAAAAGAGTTTGAAGAAGCGCTAAAAAGGATAAGCAATCAGGAAGAGCTAAAGCAACTTAAAGCCGCATTTGTTGGTAAGAAGGGTAAGATAACTGCTCTGTTTAAAAAGTTAAAAGAGCTATCAGACGATGAGAAGAAAGAGTTTGGCAAAAGGATTAACGAGCTTAAAGAGTTCGTTGAAGAGAAGGTAAAAGAGAAACAGGACGAGCTTTTTAGGAAAGCAAAACTTGAGTCTTTGCAGAAAGAAGCAATAGACATAACGCTGCCAGGCAGAACACCTTTTGGTGGCGGTATTCATCCAATAACCAAGACGATAATGGAGATTGAAGATATATTCAGGTCTATGGGTTTTTCTGTTGAAGTTGGCCCTGAAATAGAGCTTGATTTGTTCAATTTTGAGCTTTTGAACATTCCAAAGGAACATCCTGCACGAGATATGCAGGATACATTTTATATAAATGACAATGTAGTTTTAAGGACTCATACTTCGCCAACGCAGATTCGCGTAATGAAAAGAGAAAAACCACCCGTTATGTTTATCTCACCGGGCAGGGTCTATAGAAGAGACTCAGACTTAACACACTCTCCGATGTTTCATCAGGTTGAAGGCTTGCTCGTTGATAGAAATGTAAGATTTTCTGATTTGAAAGGCGTTTTGATAGAGTTTCTAAGAAAGTTTTTTGGAGATGTGCCCGTAAGGTTTAGGCCGAGTTATTTCCCATTTACAGAGCCATCAGCGGAAGTTGATATAGGCTGCGTTATTTGTGGCGGTAAAGGTTGCAGAGTCTGTTCATATACTGGCTATCTTGAAGTGTTGGGATGCGGAATGGTGCATCCAAATGTTTTGAAGAATGTGGGATACGATACAGATAGGTTTAATGGGTTTGCCTTTGGGCTTGGTGTTGAGCGCTTTGCAATGCTGAAGTACGGCATAGACAATATAAGGCTCTTTTTTGAAAACGATATCAGGTTTCTTGAACAATTCTCTTTTGCGAAGGGTAGGGTGCTATGAGAATATCTTACAGGTGGCTTAAAGAGTTTGTTGATATAGATGTTTCGGCTGAAGAGTTAGCCGATAGAATAACAATGGCTGGTCTTGAAGTTGATTCAGTTGAGAAGATTGATACTTATGGTGCTTTAGTTTCTAAAGTTGTGGATATAAAAAGAGATGGGAAGCTTCTCTTATGTAAGGCTGACATAGGCGATAGAACTGTAAATGTTGCAACAGCCGACAGCACGGTTGAAGTTGGCGAGAAATTTCCATTGGTTTTGGCTGGTGGTGTTGTTGGTGATAGGAAGATAGAAAAGAGAAAGTTTGGTGATTTTATTAGTGAAGGTATGTTTTTAAGTGCCGAAGAGCTTGGGCTTGAAGATGCATCATCTGAGCTGTTTAGGCTTGATGAGTCGTTTAAAAATGGAACGCCACTTGTTGAACTTGATGAGTTTGACGACTCCATAATCGAGATAGAGCTTACGCCAAACAGAGCCGATGCTTTGAGCATTCTTGGTGTAGCAAGGGATGTAGCTGCTTTGTATTCTAAAAAGGTAAAAATGCCAGAGATAGAGTTTAATCAGACAGATAAAAGCGTTGAGGATTTGATAAGTGTCAAAGTTGAAGATTTTGAAAATTGTCCACGATATACACTTGCTGCTGCAGATGTCTTAGTTAAACGCTCGCCGTTCTTTATGAGAATCAGGCTTTTGAAATGCGGTGTTAGAGCTATAAACAACATAGTCGATATAACAAACTATGTGCTTTTGGCTTTGGGTCAGCCGATGCACGCATTCGATATAAACAAGCTCAACGGCGGCATTCTTGTAAGAAAAGCAAGAAATGGTGAAAAAATCGTTGCACTTGACGGCAAAGAGTACAAACTTGATGAGACGATGCTTGCGATAACTGATGAGAAAGGCCCTATTGCTATTGCCGGTGTTATGGGTGGTGAATTTTCAAGTGTTGATAACTCAACAAAAACGATAGCACTTGAGAGTGCATTCTTTAATCCTGTTAGTGTAAGGCTTACAGCAAGAAGGCTCAAGCTTCATACAGAATCATCCCACAGGTTTGAAAGGGGAGTTGACCCTAATCTGCCACTTGTGGCAAGCAGATACGCTTTAAGCTTAATTGAAAAATATGGAGATGGCAAGATATACAAAGGCATTATTGATGTTAAAGAGAAGGAGTTTAAGCCCAAAAAGATAATTGCAAACTTTGACAATATAAACGCTCTTCTTGGCAGTAATTACTCATCATCTGAGATGGTTGAAGTGCTGGTTGGCCTTGGTTTTGATGTTGAGCAGGTTGAAAAAAACACCATAGAGATAACAGCGCCAACATACAGGTTTGATATTGAAGGCGAGCATGATATAGCAGAAGAGATTGCACGCATCAAGGGTTATGAAACGATAGAGCCGACTTTTCCTGTTGTTGAAACAAAAATAAAATCTGAAGATAAAACTGAAAAGTTGGCAAAGGATATTACAAGGCTGCTTGCCGATTCTGGCCTTTTTGAGACAAAGAATTACTCATTTGTTGATAGCAGAAAATTGAAGCTTTTTGATAAAGATGAGAATAGCTTTGTTTATCTTAAAAATCCTTTAATAGATTTGCAAGATGTGATGAGAACAACACTTGTTGTCTCTTTGATGGATGCTCTTGTCTTTAATGTGAATAAAGGTGTAAGAAGCATACCTATCTTTGAAGTGGGAAGGGTATTTTTTAAAGATAATGATTTTGCCAAAGAAAGTGTTAATGTTGGATTTTTGCTGTATGGTGTTTCCAATTTTAGCTGGTATGAGAAGGGTAGGTTTTTTGACTTCTATGATGCTAAGGGTGTTGTCGAACTTATAGCTTCTCTTGTAAATGCTGAGTTTGATTTTGAGCCATCAAACAGGGAGTTTCTGCATCCTAAACGCAGTGCGGATGTCTTTTATAAAGGCGATAAAATAGGCTTTGTTGGTGAAGTTCATCCAGATATTTACCCATTTTATGATTTAAAGTTTGAAAAGAAATCAAGAATAGTTGTTGGAGAGATAGATTTAACACATCTTACAGAGCTTAAAACCGAAACGGTTAAATACTCATCCATACCGACTCTTCCAACTGTTTATAGAGATTTGGCTGTTGTTGTATCAAAAGATGTTAGATGGGCTGATATAGAGAAGGAGATTTTAAAGACTGAGTTTGTCTATAAGGTTGGCTTGTTTGATGTCTATGATAAGCTTGAAGATGAAGATAAAGTAAGTCTTGCCTTTAGGGTTGTGCTGAGAAACGATGAGAAGACATTTACAGACGATGAGATTGAAAGTATTGTGAGCGAAATATATACAAGATTAAAAGATAAATTTTCTGCCAAACTCAGGGGGGAATAGAAGATGGATTACAAAGATACACTTCTTCTGCCAAAAACAGATTTTCCTATGAAGGCCAATCTGGTTCAGAAAGAACCACAGATGCTCAAAGAGTGGGATGAAAAAGACATTTATCATAAAATTTTAAAGGATAGGGAAGGCAGAGAGGTTTTCATTCTTCATGATGGTCCGCCTTATGCAAACGGCCATATTCACATGGGACATGTTTTGAATAAGGTGCTAAAAGACATAGTGATAAAATCGAAAACAATGATGGGTTATAAATGCCCCTATGTGCCCGGATGGGATTGTCATGGTTTACCTATTGAACATAACATCGAAAAAGAGATAGGTAAGGGTAAAAAGAACTCAATGCCTAAGTCTGAGTTTAGAAAACTATGCAGAGATTACGCAAAGAAGTATATAGAGATACAAAAAGAAGAGTTTAAAAGGCTTGGTGTATTTGGTGATTGGGAGAATCCCTATCTTACAATGGATTTTAAATACGAAGCAGATACATTAAGAGAGCTTGGCAAGTTTGTTGAGAAGGATTTGCTTTACAAACAAAAGAAACCTGTTTACTGGTGTTCTTCTTGTAAAACCGCTCTTGCTATGGCTGAAGTTGAGTATCAGGATGATGAGAGCGACTCCATCTATGTTAGGTTTGATTTTATAGACGATTTAGCAAGCGAAGATAGAAGGTTTTTAGGCAAAGGAGTGTCTGCTATTATCTGGACAACAACTCCCTGGACTCTGCCTGCAAACTTAGCCGTTGCAGTAAATCCAGAGTTTGAGTATGCGTTTGTTCAGATTCAACCAAGACATGTCTATCTTGTTGCAAAAGAGTTGGTCGAGCCGTTAATGAAGAAGTTTGAGATAGAGAATTACGAAATCATAAAGACGGTAAAAGGCAAAGAACTTGAAGGCTATATACTTGCCCATCCGTTTTACGATAGGGAGTCAAGGATAATTCTGGGTGAACATGTTACGCTTGATGCTGGAACAGGCCTTGTTCATACTGCTCCCGGTCATGGTGAAGAAGACTATGTTGTTGGTATGAAGTATCACCTTTCGATATATTCGCCGGTTGATGATGATGGCAAGTTCTTGCCAAATGTTGAGTATTTTGGCGGAATGCATGTGTTTGAAGCCAACCCTAAGGTTATAGAGCTTCTAAAACAGAAAGAGATGTTAGTAAAAGAAGAAAAGATTACTCACTCTTATCCGCATTGCTGGAGATGTAAAAGCCCGATAATCTTTAGAGCCACCGAGCAGTGGTTTATCAGTGTTGATAAGGATAATTTAAGAAAGAAGGCTTTAAAGGCTATAGATGAGACAAAGTGGATTCCATCATGGGGAAGAAACAGGATTTACTCAATGATGGAGACACGCCCAGACTGGTGTATATCGCGCCAAAGGGCATGGGGTGTTCCTATAGCTCTGTTCAAGTGTAAAAAATGCGGAAGGGTTCAGTTTGATAAAGAGCTAATAGATAGGGTTGCCGATGAGATAGAAAAACATGGTGCTGATATCTGGTTTGAAAAAGACGCTGAATACTTCTTGCCTGAAGGGTATAAGTGTAAATGCGGAAGTGATGAGTTTGAGAAGGAGAACGACATACTTGATGTCTGGTTCGATTCGGGTGTTTCTCATGCTGCAGTTTTAGAGAGAAGAGACGATTTGAGATGGCCTGCTGATATGTATCTTGAAGGAAGTGACCAACATCGCGGTTGGTTCCATTCTTCGTTGCTTGAATCGATAGGAACAAGAGACAGGGCACCCTACAACGAAGTGCTAACGCATGGGTTTGTTGTTGACTCAAAGGGCAGGAAGATGTCTAAATCCTTAGGCAATGTCATACAGCCAGAGAAGATAATTAAAAAATACGGTGCTGAGCTTTTAAGACTCTGGGCATCTGCGACTGATTATAAGGAAGATGTTAGGCTTTCTGATGAGATAATGAGAAGATTGGTTGATAACTATAGAAAAATAAGAAACACGATTAGATTCCTGCTTGGCAATTTGAACGATTTTGATGAGTCTAAGGCTTTAAAATACGATGAACTTGAAGAGATAGATAAGTGGGTGCTTGCAGAGACTGAGCTTTTGAAGGAGAAGCTTTTGAAAGCTTATGAAGATTACGAGTTTCATGTGATTTACAGAAATATGACAAACTTCTGCATACTTGTACTTTCTCAGTTCTATTTGGATATTCTTAAGGATAGGCTTTACTGCGAAGCGAAGGATTCAAAGAAAAGGCTCTCTGCACAGACAGCAATGAATGAGATTTTAAAGGTGATTGTTTTCTATATGGCTCCCATTCTTTCCTTTACAGCAGAAGAAGCATACTCTTACATGAATGGTTCAAAAGAGAGCGTCCATATGGAAGAGTTTGTGCCGTTAAAGGAAGAGTATAGAGATGATGCTCTCATTGAGAAGTGGAATAATTTAAGAAAGCTTAAATCTGCAACGGATAAAGCACTTGAGTTAGCCCGAAGCAACAAGCAGATAGGAAACTCTTTAGAAGCTGGTGTTGTTGTTAATATAAAGAGCGATAAGATGCAGAAGGTTATTGAAGGGTTTGATAAGGACGAGCTTGCTGATATCTGCATCGTTTCATATTTTGATTTTGGCTCACTTGACGATTCTTTGGTTAAATATTATGATGAAGAAACGGGTATTGAAGTTAGTGTGATAAAAGCACCGGGCAAGAAGTGTCTAAGGTGCTGGAAGTATTCTGAAACGGTTGGAGATAATCCGACAAATGAAGAGATTTGTGCAAGGTGTTATGGCGTTGTGCATAAGGAGTGAGAGATGGATTTGTCAATAAAGGAAGGTGAGTTTTTAGTTAGGCTTGCAAGGGAAGCTATAGCGTATTTCTTTGAGCATAAAGATATAATGCCGCTGCCTGATGAGTATCCTGAAATCTTAAATCAAAAAAGAGGGGTTTTTGTAACATTAAACACATACCCAGAGAAGAATTTAAGGGGGTGTATAGGCTATCCTTTACCGATAGAGCCTGTTATAAAGGGAACAATATCTTCTGCCATATCCGCTGCATTTGGCGACCCGAGATTTCAGCCACTTGAGATGCCAGAACTCGATAAGGTTGTTGTTGAAGTGACTGTTCTCTCTCCAATGAAGATGCTCGACAGAACAAAACCTTATGCAGAGCAGATTAAGGTTGGAAGAGACGGCCTGTATGTTGTCTGCGGTGCAAACTCTGGTTTGCTTCTTCCACAGGTGCCTGTTGAGTGGGGTTGGGATGAGGAAGCATTCCTTGCCAATGTGTGTCATAAGGCTGGCTTGAATTACACCTGCTATGAAGATGATGCCTGCACATTTTACAGTTTTACAGGCCAGATTTTTGAAGAAGAGGAACCCAATGGAAGAGTTGTAGAAAAGAAAATTGAGGAGGTTTTGTAATGGAAAAGGTTTTAAAAGCTTATCTTGACAAACTTATGGATGAGATTTCAAAAAAGAAGGCGGAAGTCAGACTCTCAAGGGATTTCGAAGGAATTTTAGACAAAGTTAGAGATGACCTGAGTGCTATCGGAAAAAATCTTTTATCTATGTTTTTTATGGAACTTAAGGGTTACATAGAAAGAAATAAGCCTGAATTTATAGAGAACAACAAGGAAAAGTGGCAGGATATGTTGGATAGAGCTGAAGCTTTAACAGAGTATGGTCTTTATGTTGCACCAGTTGATATATTGAAAGAACAAACTAAGATAACACCAACTTATCTTGGTGCTGGGGTTCTTGTTGCAACAGGTCTTATAAGTAAGTTGCTTACCAAAAAGGTTAGGGTTTTACCTGCGTTTGCTTTGGCTTTGGCAAGTGGTGTAGTTTACTCTAATTTCTATGATGACAAAGAGAAAAAACAGAAAGATGTGCTTGAAGAATACATCAACGATGCTTACGACTGGATTAAAACGGCACTTGAGAATATGTATAAGATTTTCAAGGATGCTTTATAATTTTCTAATCCTGCTTGTTGTTTTTGCGCTTGCAAGCTGTAGTGGGCAGGGTGTTAAGTATCCTGCCCCTTCTGCTTTAAGAACACACAAGACAAAGCCCATCTATAAGCAGACAGAAAAACCCAAACCCAAGCCTGTTGTAAAAGAATCAGAGTTTAAAAGCGTATCAGAAGCAATAAGATTTTACTCATTAAAAGGTGATATAAACTCTCAAATCTGTCTTGCAGTTTATTATTTGAAAGCTGGTAAGATTTATAAAGCAAGGTCTATCGTATCTTCGCTTGAGAAGAAGAGCTTGTCGTTTAAAGAGTATGCAAAGGTTTATGCTATAGCTGGTTTGATAAGGTTTAAAGAGAAAAAAGGTTCTAAGGACTATTTTGAGCTTGCCTATGCTTATGATGAGAAAAACTCAGTCGCAAAATATATGCTCTCATCAAAATCTAAATCGCTAAGCGTTGCTTTGAAAAAGGCTGAGAAGTGGTGCAAAAGATGATTGATGAGAAGACGGTTTTGGATAAGCTCTCTGAGATTTATGAACCTTGCGCACCGATTATAAATATCGTTGAGATGGGTTTGATATACGATGTAAAAATCGATAACAACAATGTTAGTATATTGATGACATTCTCAACTCCGCACTGTCCGGCCGGTTTGAAGATGGTGAAAATGGTTAAGGATAAGCTGAAAGAGATTGAAGGTATTGGTGAAATTGAAGTTGAGCTAACCTTCGACCCGCCGTGGAGTCCTGATAGGCTTTCTGAAGAGAATAGAAAAAAGCTCGGCTTTATCTAAGCTTGTTCTTAAAGTATATAAAAAATAGATAAGTGATTATAGTTGCGATGATTATTCGTGTTCCGAGTATGTAAAAGCCGTTTCCGCCTATTGCAACGAATAGAAGTGTATCTTCGATTACGGCATGACACATTGAGAGATAAACAGCCGTAAGCAGTATATCAAGCTTTGTGAGTCTGTTTTTTTCGCTTTGTGCAAGCAGTATACCTGAACCATAAGTTATACCTAAGAATATTCCAACAAGCATTGAGACGCTTGCATCTTTTGAAAATCCGAGTGGTTTAAGTAAAATGTGCAAAGTATCAAGAATTTTTTTAAATGTTTTGCTGTTTTCTAAAAACTCGTAGGCTATCATCAATGGGACAATTATAAGAATAAGCTTAACCGAAAGCTTTAGGCTTCCTAAAACGGCATGAATTAAAGCACTATCCATAGACTGCCTTAAAAAACAGGTTTAGAAGCAATCCTGCTATTAGTGATACGATAACCCTAAATGTTATGGTGAAGGCTACGTTTGTACCGGTTTTGTGCAGGATTGCACCTTCAATTATAAGGTTGTGTGATATCCCTGTCATTAAGCCTATTATGGTTACCTGCTGCCAGTTGGGATGCAGCGGAACTAAAGAAGCTATCGCCGCATATATGTTTACAAGGTATCCACTAATTAGAGCAACGGCCATTTTGCCTGTTAATCCAAACGGTTTCATAAAAGGAGCCAAAAAGTTGCCTATGGTGTTTGCTGCTTGAGTGTGTGCAACAAGGTCAACGATTATGTAGAATGGAATAATAACCTTTATGAGCTTTATTGAGACTTTAAATCCGTTTTTTGTGCCATTTATAATGTTCTCTTTAGCTTGGCTTAACATTCTTTTCTATATAGACGGACATTGACGGGAATGCAAACTCTATACCCAGCTCTTCCATTATCTTCATTATTCTTAGGTTTACATCTTCTCTAATCTTTAAGTAGCTATCCCAGACAGCCGTGTTTGTGAAGCAGTAAACGAATATGTTTAAAGAGCTGTCTGCAAACTCTGTAAAATAGACAAGCAGAGTTGCTTCTTTTGAGATGTTTGGATGATTTATGAGCATCTCTCTTATTTTATCAACGGCTTCTTTTACTTTATCTGGCGGTGTATCGTATGTTATGCCGATTTTGTATGTGATTCTTCTTATGCCTCTTCTTGAGAAGTTTTCAATAGCTGTATTTGCAATGACGGAGTTTGGCATGCTTATTAAAGATTTTTCAAATGTCCTGATGCGTGTGCTTCTGAATCCTATATCTTCAACAATGCCTTCAATATCACCTATCTTTACCCAATCGCCCAATTTGAATGGCCTGTCTAAAATAATCGTTAATCCACCAAACATGTTTGCAAGTGTATCTTTGGCAGCCAGAGCAACAGCCAAACCACCAATACCCAATCCTGTTATGATTGCTCCTATGTTGTATCCCCACAGTTGGACGATTAAAATAAATCCAACAACAACAATGGTTGTTTTTATGAATTTATTGAAGAATGGAACAAAACTTAAACCTATCTCCGAATTTTTCTTTTTAAAGAAGGCTTCCATGCTGCGCGAAAAGATTACTTCTGCCCTGTAAAAAGCCCAGCTTGCAAAGAATATGGCAAACGAGAAGAATATTTTTGATGCTATGATGTTGTATTCGTAAGGCAGACTCAAGACAAGAAATGATACATAGAAGCAGAGAACGGTAAGAAAAGAGTTTAGTGGCGGCTCTATGATGTTTAAAATCTCATCGTCTATTTTGGTTTTTGTCTTCTTTGTAAATGCTTTGGCTGTTTTTAATATGGTTTTTGTTAATATCTTTTTTGTGAAAAGAAGTACGAACAGAACAAGAAGGGCTATTAGAAGATTCTTTACAGATATGCCAAGCAGTGTTTGGCTTATGAAGTCCTGAAATTCTTTAAAGGTAATCATAACTATTTTGTAAGATTATTTGCCGATAAAGTCAAGGATAACTTATCTCAAATAGTCGAATAGATTTTGACTTGTCAGTTTTGCGCCAACTTCCAATGTTGCCTGCATTACTATCTGATTACGTTTGAACTCTGAGAATACATCGGCTATGTTTGCATCTTCAAGCTCTGAGATTGTCTTGTCGTTCGAGAGCTTTATATAGCTTATTCTCTCTTTTGCAAGCTGGAATCTGTTTGTCCTTGCACCTATGATTGAGCGGTTTGCTAAAACCTGGTCAAGGGCTTCCTTTACTTTGCCCAGTGATTGCTGAATAGCGTTTGAAAGATTAAATGAAAAACTGTCACCTTTTTGTAGTCTTGCAGGTATGTCATTGTTGGATGGTGGTATAAGGTTTATTCTGACACCAGGTGTTCCGTTTACAGTGCCTGAAAAACTACCGTCTGTTATAGGGTCTTTTGTTTGGATAACTATGTTAGTTAAATTGTTTATTAATGCTTTTGATACATCCGATGCAGTTGAAAATCCGGAAGATGAAGTTGAGTATATTACAGTTCCATTAATTTGTTGAAGAGATTCTATGCCAGAAAAATCTATTTTCTTGTCAGGATCAGAAGGGGTTTTTGTTTGAATAGAATAGGAATAGTATCCTGTTGAACTTTTACTCACTTTTAAACCTATAAGAGCTATAGTTTTACCTTCCTTATTTGTTATTTGAAATATTCCGACCGTTTTTGATTCTCCGTCTGAGAGTGTTGATGCTATACTCTCTATTTGTTCTTTTGATATAGCAGTATATTTGGAGTCGTTACCTACTTTTGCAACTGTGAGCGTCCATGTATCATCTTTGTCTCCAAGATATTTGCCGCTTAATGTCGGTGTAAATGTTGATATGTCTTTCCAGTTGGTTGGTTTTGATATTTGACTTAAAGAATAGGGATTTTTTAAATCATAGCTTGCATCTCTTAACGCTCTAAACGCATCCACGCCTTTTCCTAAGGTTGTTGTGTTAAATACCCCGAAAATGTTGGGTTTTGGGTTTTTTGAAGGGTCTTCTATTGAGAAGGATATGTTGAATTTGCTGTTAGAAGGTCTTTTGTCTATTAGCTCTATTTTTCCATTCTCTACTTTTGCTTCAACATCTTTAAATCCTCCGCTTCCTCCGTGCGATGTTTCTACGAAACTTCCAAAAATTGGTATGTTGCTATTTTTTGTGTACGCATATATCTCTAATTTACTGTCTCCTGATAATTTGTCTTCTATTTCTATTTTTCCGTGATTTGTATATGTATTTACATTGAAAGTGGATGAAATTAGATTTGCAATAGATGAGATAGTTGTTGTTGAGTGAATTGCTATGCTTGTTGCTTCAGATGTCCCATCGTGTTTAAAACCCTTAATTATTAAAGTTGAACCTATGGCGTTGTGTATATTGGGGTCGTTTATTTCTCCTATTGTTGTTGATGATGTTATAGGGCTATCAGTATATGTTTTAAAGGTTTTGTTTGTGTCCAAAATTTCTGTTGAATCAAGCGTTTTTATAAAACTTAGAAGATTGTTAATAGTAGCATTGGATGACACCGTGTATGAACCTTTTACCAAATTACCATCGTGGTCTGTTCCTGTTATTTTTATAACATCTTTGGCATTTAGTTTATAACCTGTTTCATCTGCTGCTTTCTGTATAGCTTCTTTTAAATCTGGTGGTAAGTCTATATTTATGAGTTTTGAGCTACCAGTAATGGGGTCTTCAGTCGTGTCGTCTATTAACTCGTTATTGCTCGTTAGAGTCTGATTTGTTGGTTTAAAGATATCTTTGGCTGTTATGTTTATTGGACTTGTTAGTTTGTCTGAGTATTCTATGTTTCTTTTGCCTTCATTTCCCTGATAGATATCTATACCGCCTGCTTTATAGTTTACTGTAAGTGATGCATTAATGGAACTTAGTGCTGTATTTGGATTTGAAAGCTCTATTTTTATTTTTAAACCTCTACCTGTATCTATCCATTCTCCGTTTAGAATTTTCTCTTTTACTCTGGGGTTATTTAAGTCGATAAAATTTGATACTTTATTACCACCCACATCTGATTCATCAGATGAATCTGCATCTATTGGTATGACATTTGCTGGATTTGAGCAATCTCCTTTACATACCATTAGCTTTCCATTTTCAATAGAAACTTGATAGTTTCCGCTATCCAGTTGATTTATGTCGGTAAAGTTCTCTCCCGCCGCTACTTTTATGTTTTCAATGTTGTTGTCTTTTGTTATATTGACTATGGTAGCTTCGTTTTGTATGTTTTGAATTGGTTTTGTGTCTGTTTTTGTGCCAGAAAAGAGATATTTTCCTTGGAATATAGTATTTGCTGCATCTACAAGTTCGTCCTTTATTGAGTCTAAATTTTCTGCTATAGCTGTTCTGCTTGCAAGGTCGTTGTTTATGCTGTTTGCACCGTCAACCAACAGTGAACCTGCTTTGTGCAAAAGGTCGTCTGCCGTTGAAAGGGCTGTATCTTCTGCGTTTAGGTATGCTGTGGCAGAATTTATATTGGTCGTGTATTGCTCGAATCTAAGATTTATATCTTTTAATGATAATACCTTAGATAAGGATATTGGGTCGCTATCAAGATTTAGAAGCCTTTTGCCGCTTGCCATCTTCTCGTTGTTTATGTATGTTTTCTCATTTATCTTATTGATGTTGTATAGAAAATTGTTAAACAGAATATTATCTGTTATTCTCATCTTTCACCTTATACCATGTTTATTAATGTTTCTGTCATCTGGTCAACAACAGATATGAATCGTGCATTTGCCTGATAAGCCCTTTGAAACTTAATTAAATTGGCTGCTTCTTCGTCTAAGGATACACCTTCTTGAGATTGCTGGGTTGTTTTAAGTTGCTGATATATAGCTTGTTTTGCTTTATATATTTCATCGTATCTTTGTTTTGTTGAACCTATTGTTCCTAAGAATGCATTGTAGTATTCATCTATTGTCTGAGTGTTGTTTACCATAACTTTGTCAAGTTGAACCTGGGCTATTGCTTCGGCATTTGAGCTGTCGCCTGGGTCGAGTGTTTTTCCTGCTGCTATTTTACTCGGGTCATTTTGTAATACGGAATTTACTCCAATGTCGGATGCTCCATGACCTGTAAAAAATGTATTTATGCCAACGGCTGCAAGAAAATTAGATGAATCGTATGTAAATGCAAATTTGTAACCGTTTTCTGCCGTTATTTGAACATTGCCGGCAGGCGAAATACTCATTTGAGCGTATCCTTGCATTACTTTATTAAATTTTTCTATTATTGAGTGTGTATCGGATGGGTCTTTTTGTGCTATATGGTCATCAGCGTTTACTGGTATTGTAAAGGTTCCTACATCGTTACCTTGGGAGTCTATTACTTTAATTTTGAAAGAACCTGTTTTTACCGCCATATCAAGTCCTGTTGCTTCTGGTATATTCAAAGAAGCATATGGGTCTGCTGTATATATGCCTTCAACTTGCGAGTATGCCGTAAGACCAGCTCCTTGTGAGTGTATTTTGTTGACTTCCTGAATGAGTGTTTTTGCTATATTGTTAACTTTATCTTGATACTCTGGAATAACTTTATCTCTCAAGTATAAGGTTGCACCTAATGTTCCATTGGTTATTCTGTTCGTTATATCGGTTTTTGAGCCAGAAGCGTCAACAAAATACACTCTGTAGTATTGAGCTCCGTTTAGCTTTTCTGCACTGATTTCATTGTAGTCTTTGCCTGATACAATTGGCATTCCACCAAGTAAAATGGTCATTTCTGGCTTTGTGTTGTCATCAGGAGATGGATTATCCAAAATTGTAACATTTGCAAGATTTGAAAGTTTTTCTAACAAAACACTTCTTTCGTCTCTTAATGTGTTTGCGTGGTCTTTGTCTCCAAGCTCTGCCTTTTTAATCTCATAATTTAATTGGGCTATCCTCTTCGATAGTGAGTTTATCTCTGTAACTGTTGATTGAACCTGGTCATCTAAGTTGTTTCTTATCTGATTTAGAGAGAAATCTGCATCTTTTAATGCCTTTGATAGTGTTAAACCTTTCTCTATAACCTGCTGTCTTGCGGTTTCTAAATCTGGATTTAGACTTAAAGCATGCCATGCGTTAAAAAACTGTTCCATTGCACCCTTTAATCCTACGCCATTTTCTTCGTTAAAGATACTTTGCACTTCGTCCAAAGTTGAATTTAGTTTGTCATAATAGTTCATCTCTTGATCGGCTGTTCTAACTCTTTTGTCTATTAAATCGTTTCTTAGGCTTATGACTTGACTAACTTCAGCACCAGTTCCAAATACACCTGCATATGAAACCAATGGCATAGATGGGAGAATATCGACCCTCTCTCTGCTGTATCCGGGTGTGTTTACATTTGCGACATTGTTGCCTATTACATTTACTGCTGCTTTGCTGACATATAGTCCGCTTACGCCAATGTTTAAAGCATCAAAAATCGTAGGCATCTTAAACCCTTACGCTCATAATGTTTGTTTTTATATTTCTTGTTGCGTTTTTATCGTAATTTTCACCCGTTAAAAGGTTTGCATAAACATTTAAAAGTCCACTGAAGAATCTTAGATGTTCCGTTGCTATCATTCTGTTGACTTCTTCTTTTATCTTAAACTCTTTTATCTTTTCCTTAAGCTTGCCATTTAAAACCCTTAAATCGTCAACAAAGTTGTTTTCTGAAGCAAAAAATAGAAACTCATTTATGCTGTCAACATTGTATATGTCGAGTAGTTGCTTTAACTTCTCTTCGCTTTTTATAAGTTCGTTGATGAGTTTCTCTTTTTCTTGAATTACTTCAACCATTTTGTCGCTGTCAACTTCTATAAGGTGTTTTCTCTCTTTTTCTGCAATCTCTATCATCTTCTCGTAGCCTTTAATAAGGTTTGAAAGTATCTCTTTTAATTGGCATAAAACAGCATCATTCACCTTTCCACTCCTTTAAGATTGACTTTGCTATCTCATCGATGTTTGGCTTGTATGTGCCGTTTTCTATTTGAGCTTTAATTCTTGCTATCTTTTCTGCTTTGGAAGATGAATCATCTTGAAGCTCTGCCAATAGCTTTGCCTGTGGAGATATCTCAACCTTGTCGAGTTCACCTGTTTGAGCTTGCTGTTCGTTTCTCTCTTCTGTCTTTATGTCAACCTTTTTTGCTTGCTCGGTTTTTGACTGTTTGATGTATTTGTCTAAGACCCCGCTTAGGTATGCATCTATTTTCATTGCGACACCTCCCTACTTCTTCTTACTTACCTTAATCGGCTAAAACGCTTAAAACTTTAGTATTTTGAGTTAAGGTAAGCAAGAACTTTTTTAACATAATTTTGAGTCTCCCTAAACGGGGGAATACCATTGTATTTTTTAACATTGCCAGGTCCTGCATTGTAGGCTGCTATAGCTTTTTTATAATCCTTAAACTCGTTTATGAGTTTTGATAGGTATTTTGCACCGCCCAGTATGTTTTCTCTTATATCCCAGATATTTTTCACACCCATCTCTAAAGCCGTCTGTGGCATAAGCTGCATTAAGCCAACTGCTCCTGCCTTTGATATTGCCTTTGGATTGAACGATGATTCGGCTTTTATAATGCTGAATATCAACTTTTTGGGTATATGGTATCTTTTTGATGCTTCATCTACGGCCTTTTTTATTAGTTCCATTTTTTCTGTTTTCTCTTTGAGTGGCTTAAACTTTTCGCTCTTTATTGGTTTAAATTTTATCTGGTTGTCTAATTTTATAGGTTCTTTATTGAATTTCTTGGGAATCTGGGTTTTATATGTCAAATACTCTTTCAAAGAGTCAAAAAGTGTTGTTGCTATTGAAAACGGTGAAGTCTCTGAAATCTTTTGACTTAAGGCATTTATATACATGAATTTATACATAGAGTTTGCTGCATTGTTTTTTACGATTGGGTCTTGTGGCACAGTTTTTTCCATTTCGGTAAGTAATTGAGATATAAATAAAGCTTCGAACGACCTGCATGCTTTCTTAAGCCTATAGAGATTTTCGACATCTTCTATCTTGTTCTTTATTGGCATAAACATATCTGTTTTTAGTGCTATCATCACATCATCTCCAGCTTTGCGTTTAATGCACCTGCTGCTTTTATTGCCTGAAAGATTGCCATCATGTCTCTTGGTGTTGCACCAGCTTTGTTTAGAGCCTGAATAAGCTCTGCCACTGTTGCTCCTTTCGGGAATGTTATGAACTTGCCTTTGCCTTCACTTACCGTTATCTTTTTGTTTGTTATTGTTGTTGTCTTACCTTTTGCTAATGGGTTTGGCTGGGATACTTCTTTTGTGCTTGTTATTGTTACGGTTAGATTTCCATGAGAGATGCTGATGGGTTCTATTGTTACATCACCACCCACGACAACCGTTCCAGTCTTTTCATCCAGAACGACTACAGGCACAGACTCTTTGTTTACAGAGAGCTGGTCTATCTGAGAGATTAGCTCAACCACATTGCCCTTGTATAGTGGTGGAACGATGACTTTTACGCTTCCACCATCCATAGGAAATGCAATCTGCTTTCTATAGAAACTGTTTATCGTCTTTGCAATTCTTTCTGCCATTATGAAGCTTGGACTTTTTAAAGCAAGAACGAAGCTATCCTTTGAGTTTATGTCAACATTTACTTGATTTTCAACTATTGCTCCATTTGGAATTCTGCCAACTGTTGGGTGGTTTTTTCTTACTTTTGTTCCACCACCACTTGCATTATATCCACCTATGGATATGGGTCCTTGAGCAACTGCATATACTTTGCCATCAGGGCCTAAAAGTGGTGTCATTATAAGTGTTCCACCCTGAAGGCTTTTTGCATCACCTATAGAAGATACCGTAACATCAATCGTATCTCCCTGTTTTGCGAATGGTGGTAGGTTTGCTGTAACCATAACGGCTGCTATGTTTTTTACCTGAAGATTTTGGGTTGCACTTGCCGGTAGGGTTATGCCGAATCTTTTTAGGGCATTTACTATTGATTGAATGGTAAATGATGCGCTTGAGCTGTCTCCTGTTCCTGCCAATCCAACAACAAGTCCATAACCAACAAGTTGATTGTATCTCACACCGACAACATCGGTTAAATCCCTTATCTTTACTTCAAATGCTAATGCAGATGGCATTAGTATCGCAACCATAAGAATTGTTAAAACTGTTTTCTTTAGCATCTTTTCTCTCTCCCTTAGAATGGTCTTATAAGCTGCCACAGTTTTGCAAGCCACCCTTCGTTTCTTGTTGAACTTACTATGCCTTTGCCGTTGTAGAATATTTTGGCATCAGATATGTATTGGGAGTCTATTGTGTTGTCTGATGATATCTGATACTCATCAACAATACCTGTTATAATAAGCGTATTCTCTTCACCATTTGTGTAAATTTGTTTTTCTCCTCTTATGAAGAGTTTGTGGTTAGGAAGAACTTTGATAACCCTTGCTGTTATTGTTGCTGTAAGTTTATTGTTTACTTTGTTTTCACCACTTCCTGCATAGCTGCTTGAAGATGATGTATCCCAAAGTCCACCTTCGCCCGTTGTTAGGTGAAGTCTTGGCAGAATTTTTGTCTGGAATCCAAGAATGTTGTTTAAACCGCTTGAAGCTGATGACTCTCTTGAAGTTTTTACATCAGAGCTATATGCACTTGCTGCTTCTTCGCTAACAACTATAGTCAAGATGTCTCCAACATGTCTTGCCTTTATGTCTGAAAAGAGATTGTCTGAAGTGTTGTTCCACAAAGAGCCTTCATGATGAACAGGCTGCTGATATACTGCTGGTTGCTCTTTTACATACTCTGGCATCATTGCATATCTTCTTTCAACGCTTGATGTCGTGCATCCGTATGTTAAAACCAAAGCCAAAGTAGGAATGAGCCATTTTTTCATCTTTTGCCCTCCATAGTCATTCTGTATGAGTTTTAGCAAAACCCGTTCCTAAAAAGGCAGGCTAAATCATCTTCTTTACTATGGATATCGCTTCTTCTTTGCTTTTTAGGGCGTTTGCTATTTGTAGTTTTTTGATGTTTGTTAGGATGGGTTTGAGTTTTTTCTTATCGAGTGTTGGGTATAGGTTTAGTATCTCTTCGGCTGATAGGATGGGTTTCTCTTTTAGTTTTTTCTCTATGGAATAATAATAGTTTGCCATCTCTTGTAAGAACATTATATAAACTTCCCTTTTTGACGCGCTTATTTTGCCTTTTGCAAGTGTATCTGCAAGTGCGAATATGAGCAAGTCTATACCATTTTCACCGTAATTAACGAAGAAATCTGCTTTGTTTAGTTCTTCCAACTCGTTTAAACTCCATGCTTTGTATAGGTTTGCCGGTTCTATGTGTTTTTCTATAAAGAACTTTGTCAATTTTGCTATTTTCTTTCCGAATGGGTATATCTCTGCGTATTTTTCGAAGAGCTTGGCGCTCTCTATCTCGTGCATCGGGAATTTTGCATCACCGTCAACAACAATTTTACAGAATGGTTTTCCAGCATCGTGGAACAGGGCTGCAAGCTTAAAGGCAACAAGCAGAATATCTTTTTCCATTGTGTAATGTATAAGATACTTTTTGAAAGCTTTGCCAAGCACCCTTTCGAGTCTATTTAAAGCCCATTCTATATAGTTATAGACACTTAATGAGTGTGTTTTTACATCGTATAGATGCCTTGAACTTTGGATACACGCATTTGTAAGAACAAGGTCGTCAAACAGTGTATCTATCACGCCGACCCTATCCATAATCAAAAGATAGGTAAATGTTTCATTCAAAAGGAAGAATAGCTTTAGCTCTTCGGTTATTCTTTCTGGAGATATTTTTTTAAGGAGCTTAACTTTATCTCTAAAGAGAGTAATTGTCTCTGCTTCTATGTCAAATCTGAATGTTGCTGCAAGTCTAAATCCGCGCAGTATCCTTAAAGGGTCGTCATCTATGGCTCTGTCTGTATTTATTCGGATTATGCCCTTTTTTAAATCCTTTCGGCCGTTTAATGGGTCTATCAGTTTTAAAGAATCTAAATCGACAGCCATTGAGTTTATTGTGAAGTCTCTCTTTTTTAGGTCTTCTTCTATGGTTTGGGCTCTTGGTTCGGATAGGTCTATCGTTTTTGCTCTGCAAAAAACCCTGTAAGTTTTGAGTTTTTTCTCATACAGAATGTATTTGCACAAGAATCGAGATGAGACTTCTTTGGCTAATCTTTTTAAATCCCCAAAAATGACAAAATCGTAATCGTTTGCCTGTCTGTTTAAAAATATGTCCCTTATTGCACCGCCAACTAAGTATATTTTGCTGTTGAGTTTAGAAGCTGTAAGATACAGCTGCTCTATGTAAGGGTCTTCCCTTATGTTTTCCATAGCCAGATTATATAAAAATTTTTTAAAAAGTTAAGTAAAATTTACTCTTTCTGAGATATGCTTCTTAGCAGGTCTAAAGGTATAGGTAGAATTGTCGTTGTGTTGTTTTTGGCTGATATCTCATTTAGGGTTTGTAAATATCTAAGCTGCAGGGCTTGTGGGTATTCTGAGATAATTTGGGCTGCTTCTTTTAGTTTTTGTGCTGCCTGATACTCACCTTCTGCACTGATTATTTTTGCTCTCCTATCTCTTTCTGCTTCTGCCTGTCTTGCCATTGCACGCTGCATATCCTGTGGTAAGTCTATCTGCTTTAGCTCAACGAGTGTGACTTTGACGCCCCAGCTGTCTGAGTGTTTATCCAAGATTGACTGTATCTCTGCATTTACATGCTCCCTTTCGGATAGAAGCCTGTCAAGTTCCATCTGACCGCATACGCTTCTGAGTGTCGTTTGGGCGAGCTGTTCGATTGCATAGAAATAGTTATTTACCTGAATGACGCTTTTTACCGGGTCTATAACCTTAAAATATACAACTGCACTGATTTTTATCGTTACATTATCCTTTGTTATTACATCCTGTGGTTGTATCTCGACAGTTATAAGTCTTAGGTTAACCTTTATCATCGTGTCGATGATAGGCCATAAGAAGAATATGCCAGGCCCTTTTGCTCCTATGACGCGGCCGAGTCTGAATATTACGGCTCTCTCATACTCCTTTACTATTCTTATTGATGTCAAAAAAATGACGAGCACTATCGCGACGATTACAAATGTAAACATCTTTTATTCTCCTTTCTTTACTGTTAATTTTAAAGAGTTCTGTTCGATTACCCTTATTCTTTCGCCCTTTTTTATCTCTTCATCTGAAGTTGCTTCCCATATCTCACCGTCTATCTCAACCTGGCCGTATCTGTTGGGTTTTATTGTCTTTGTGCAGATGCCTATCTTATCAACCATTGGTTTGTCTGATATGATGGGTTTTTGTTTGTGGGCTTTGTATGCAAGAATTATGACGACTATGCTTAGGATAAAAAGAACAATGAATGTTGGGATTGTGATTTTCAAAAATAGTGGCGGTATGTTGAGCTTCATAATAAATATTAAAGCCAAAGCCATGAAGAAAGAGACAAGGCCGGCAAATGCCGATATACCGCCGGTTGTTAGTATAAACTCAACCAAAACCAGTATGATTGAAAGAAGTAGTAATACTTCAACAAACGAACACATCTTTTACATTATATTAATTTTTTACATTCAAGCAAAAACTATTTGACTTTACAGGAAGCTTTTGAAAAATTATTGCTGCTATGGTTGAAGTGAGCGTTGAAGGTAAAGTATTTAAGTTTGATACACCTATCTCTGTTGGCAAGATTTTGAAGAAGTTGGGTTTTTTACCGATGGAAGTGCTTGTTATAGATAACGATAAACTGCTTACCCGAGATGTGGTGTTAAGGGAAGATAAAAAGATAACGATTAAGGTGGTCTATTCTAAGGGATGAAGTGCACAAGGTGTAAAAAAGAAGCCGAAGTCGAACTGAAGAGTCATAACGCAGCATTCTGCAGAGACTGTTTTCTTGAGTTTTTTTACAGGCAGATTACAAAGGGCATAAAGCAGTTTAAGATGTTCTCAAAGAAGGATAGGCTTCTTGTTGCTGTATCGGGTGGCAAGGATTCGATGGCACTTTGGGATGCTTTAATTGAGCTTGGTTATAATGTTGAAGGCCTGTTTATAAACTTGGGTATTGATAAATTTAGCGATGCAGCTGAAGAAAAGGTTAAAGCATTTGCCAGCTCGAAGGGTGTAAAGCTCAATATTGTCGATTTGAAAAAGGAAGGGATACCGATACCCGAAGTTGTCAAAAAGACAAGAAAGGTGCCTTGTGCTATATGTGGTCAGATTAAGCGTTATTATTTTAATAAAGTTGGTTTAGATGGTGGGTTTGATGTTTTGATAACAGGCCACAATTTAGACGATGAGACAAGCAGGCTCTTTTCAAATACGCTGCATTGGAAGATTGAGTATCTGCAAGACCAAAAACCCTTACTTCCAAGTGAGAATGGTCTATTGAGGAAGGCAAAGCCAATGTGGAGATTGACAGAGTTTGAAACTGCCGTTTATGCTTTTTTTAGAAAGATAGATTATCTTGAGATGAGTTGTCCGTTTAGCAAGGGTGCAACATTTAGCCAGTATAAAAGGCATCTTAATGCCATAGAGTATGAGTCGCCAGGAACAAAGATAGACTTTTATCAGAGTTTTTTTAAAAATATGTTGCCGATTTTGGAAGAGAAGAGAGAAAAAGTGGTGAATTTCTGTAAAAATTGCGGTTATCCTACATTTGGTGAACTTTGCACGGTTTGCAGATTGAAGATGCTGTAGATGTTTTACTATTATGTCCTTTTTCCTTTGGCTATAAATGGTGGATTTGTATATGAGTCTAAACAAGAGATAGAGCTCGGCAGAAGGGTTGTTGTTGATTTTAAATCAAAGAAGCGTATCGGTATCGTATGGAAGGAGAGCCAAAAACCCGAATATGAGACAAAAGAGATTCTTAGTCTGCTCGATGATAGGGCGATTTTGAACGAAGAATTCATTGAGACGCTTAAGTTTTTCTCATTTTACTATTTAAGCTATGAAGGTTTGCTTCTTAGAAGTTCGCTTCCGAAAAGGATTTTTTCGACATTTGAAGATATTGAGCTTAAAAAAGAGAGTGTTGAAGTTAGTATAAACCCTTCTGCTTTTGAACTTACAGAAGAGCAGAAAAAGATTGTTGAAAGTATAAGTCTTAACAGTTTCAGTGTTAATCTAATTTTTGGTGTTACTGGTTCTGGTAAGACAGAAGTTTATTTAAGGCTTATTGATAAGGTTTTAGAAAGTGGCAAAAAGGCTATAGTTCTTGTGCCTGAGATAGCTTTAACACCGCAGTATATTGAGATTTTTAAAGAGAGATTCGATGAAAGCTTAATAAGTGTTATTCATTCAAGATTGACACCAAGGCAGCGATTTTTAAACTGGATAGAGTTTAATAATTCAAGAAAAAGGATTCTTATAGGCACAAGGTCTGCCGTATTTGTTAATTTTTCCGATGTCGGGATAGTTGTTGTTGATGAAGAGAATGACGAGTCGTATAAACAGGAGAGTGAGCCAACATATAACGCTAAGGATATTGCCATATACAGGGCAAAAAAGCTTAATATTCCTGTTGTGTTGAGTTCAGCAACGCCTTCGGTTGAGAGTTTCTATAAGGCAGAAGAAGGAAAATTTAGGTTATTTAGGCTTACAAAACGGGTGATGGAGTTGGAATTGCCGAAGGTTGAATTTGTTAAGTTGGAAGATAAAGAGATGTTTAGTGATTACACAATTGAAGCTATAAAAGAGACGCTAAAAGAGAACAAAACCGTTGCCGTTTTAGTCAACAGAAGGGGCTTTGCCGAATATATGGTTTGTGAAGATTGTGGTTATGTTTTTTTGTGTCCGAACTGCAGCGTCTCTTTGACATACCACAAAGAAGATAATTCTCTAAGATGCCACTGGTGTGAAGCAAGGTTTGATATTCCTTCTGTTTGTCCTAAATGCGGCTCAGCCAACCTATCTATTCGTGGTGTCGGTTCTGAGAAGGTTGTTGAAGCTTTAAAATCCATTTTTCCAGACAAAACAATAGAGCGTTTCGATAGGGATTCAACTTCCAAAAAAGGTGAATTTGAAAGGATTATAACAGCTTTAAGGGAAGGCAGGATAGATATACTCGTTGGAACTCAGATGCTATCAAAAGGTCATGATATATCTAAAATAGGTCTTGTTGTTGTAGCAGAGCTTGAGTCTTTGTTTGTTATGCCGGATTTTAGGGCAACAGAAAGAGCTTTATCGCTTATTATTCAAACGGCTGGTAGAAGCGGAAGGAGAGAAGCAGGACAGGTTATAATTCAAACAGTATCGGATAGTCCGCCTTTTGAAGAGTATATAAGAAACCACGATTTTGAATCTTTTTTGAAGAGTGAGATTGCAACAAGAAAAGCGTTTCTTTATCCGCCTTTTAGCAGGATTATAAGAATTATTGCAGAGAAGAGAAAAAAGGATGCTGCTTATGAGCTAATCTGCGATGTAAAGTCAAAGATAGAAGGAAAGCTCAATGTTGTTGGCCCAACAAGGTGTCCTATATTTAAGTTGAGAAACAGATACAGGTATCATCTGTTGATAAAGAGTTTCTCTGCTCTTAAGGATATATCCATTCTAAGGGAGATTATTGGTTTTAAAGATGGCATCCATTTTGATGTTGACCCAGTAAATTTTTTTTAATAGAATTAAAAGCTGAAATAAAAATTATTGAAAGCGGGGTGATTTTATTGCCAGGCGTTATCGTCGGTGAGAATGAGAGTTTTGAAGAAGCTCTCAAAAGATTTAAGAAGCAGTGTGAAAGGGCTGGGATTCTCTCTGAGATTAAGAAGAGAGAAAGGTATGAGAAACCCAGTGAGAGAAGGAAGAAGAAACTATTAGCTGCACGCAAGAAGCTTCTTAAACGCCTTAAAATGATGAAGAAAAGGTAGCGCTTAGCTGCCTTTTCTTTTCTTGTCATGAATCATTACCTTTTTAAATACGCAATAGAGAAAAGCAAAAATCTTTTTTTAAATAAGCGCATAAGTTCAATTACCGTTCACACATCTTCGCTTTTTAGTATAGGTTTTAAAGATAGCGACTATTTTCTATTTGCCAATCTTTCGACAAATAACAGTTTTATTTATCCGTTTAAGAATAGGTATGGGAAGAGAAAAAAGGACGAAGTTGCATTTTTTTCGTTTCTGAAGAAGAAACTTGTAGGCTGTAGGCTTTTGAAAATAGAGCAGAGTTTCTCTGAGCGTGTTGCTCGGTTTGTTTTTGAAGATGTGCGTGGCAGTATCGTGAATAGATTTAACTTGATTTTTGAGATAATGGATAGAAATACAAATGCTGTGATTACAAATGATGATGGTATTGTTCTATTTGCCTTTAAATCGACAGATAGGATTCAAGCAAAAAAGGTCTATGAGATGCCTGCTGTTGATATGCCTGATTTACTTAAGGATGATATAGATATACTGCTGAAAAGGTATCGACATGGCGAAGATATTTTGGGTTTTGGTCTTGGATTGAGAAGGCTTGTTAAATCCAAAGAAGAGTTTGTTGAGTTTGTAATAAGATTAAGGGATGCTTTCAAAAAGGGAAGATTTGAACTGTGTAAATACGGCAAAGATGTGTATCCGTTCTGCTTTTTTGAAGGTGGAATAAGGGTTGATGATAATTTTCTGTTTGGTCTATTTGTTTTGAAACCAGAAGAGCAGGAGTTTGGGAATGCTAAGAATAATCTGCTGCGCATTTTAAAAAGGCGATTGAATTCTTTGATTAGGAGACTTAAAAAGATTGACAGAGAGCTGAAAACTGCAGAAGATTTTGATAAATACAGGATATATGCAGAGAATCTGATGGCCAATCCAAACTTGAATGTTAAGTATAAAGATTTTGTTGAAATTAGAGATATATACACCTCTTCTGTTTTTAAGATTCCACTAAACCCTGATTTGGATTTGTTTGAGAATGCTCAACACTATTTTAAAAAGTATAAAAAGGCAAAAAACAGTGTTGAGATAGTCAAAAAGAGAAGAGAAGAGACGCAGATTGAGATAGAGTTTGTTGAGCAGCTTATATTTGACTTGGAAAGGGCTTCGAATTATGATGAGCTTGAAGACGTTAGAAATATAGCGATAGGAGAGAAAATAATAAGGGAGCAGCTGAAGAGAAGAAGGGCTAAGTTTGAACCGTATGAGCATATAAAGGTCGAAGGTTTTGATGCCTATGTGGGAAAGAATGCAAGGGGGAACGATATAGTTGCCTTGAAGCTCTCATCAAAAAACGACTTGTGGTTTCATGCAAAAAATAGACCTTCGGCACACCTTGTGCTAAAGTTACCGTCAAAGTTGAAAGATGTTTCGGATAGTGTTAAAATCGAAGCAGCCAAGCAGGTGGCATGCAGGACAAAGGCTGCAAGTGGAGAGAAGATAGAAGTGGATTATACTTTTGTTAAGAATTTAAGGAAACCTAAGGGTTTTAAAACGGGAATGGTTATCTATACGAACTTTAAAACCATAACGGTGGAGAAAAATGAGTGTAATTGATATAGCGCTTGGCATTTTTATACTTGTTTTGGCAATAAGGGGAATGATAAGAGGTATCGTTAGAGAAGTGTTCGGCCTTGCTGCTTTGATTTTGGGTGTTGTTGCTTCTAATATGTTTGGAAGGAGTTTTGGTCATTACATAGCAACTCATCTTACTGTTACGCCTACCGTTGCTTATGCTTTTGGTTTTTTTGTTATGTTTATTGTGGTTTATCTTGTTCTTCTTCTTGTTGGTTATGTTATCTCTTCAATCCTTAAAAAGATAGAGTTGGGTTGGCTTGATAGACTGCTTGGCCTTGCCTTTGGTTCTGCCAAAGCCTTGTTTTTTATAGCTATTGTGGTGTTTCTGTGCGAGAGTTTTCCGTTTTTGAAGGGCTTTGGAGAGCAGTTTAGGAAGGATTCACAGATTTATGCCTTTGTGAAGGGAAATATCGTTGATAAAACGGATGTTATGAGAGTTATAAACGGTTTAAAAATAAAAGGATTTAAAAGTTCAAAAAGCAACCTTGAGCTTATAGTGGAGGAGAAAGATGCGTAAAGGAAGGGTTCTTGTTCTTCTTATATTTCTTGTTGCTTTGGGATATGCTCTTTATCAATATACGCCTATAATTAAAAAGAATGGGATTTCCGTGATTGTTTATAGTCCAAAGGGCTATTTCTCTGCGAATAAGGAGATAAAAATTCATGTTTCAGATGGAAACGCTGGAATTAAGAGCATCGAAGTTAAGCTTGTTGCTATGAATACGACTATTGAGCTTGCAAAGAAGGAGTTTTCTGACAATTTTGTTAAGGAGTTTGACTTAAATTTTAAGACAAATAAAGTTGTGCCTGAAGGAAGGGCGACATTTGTTGTTATTGTTAAAGATTACAGCAAAAACAACTATCTTAATGGCTTTGAAAAGATTGTTAAGTTTCCTGTTGTTGTGGATTCAACACCACCACAGGTTATTCTTTTGAGTGGAACTGGTAGGATTGCGATAGGTGGAACGGCTTTAGCTGTGTTTTATGCAAAGGATAAAGATTTAAAAAGTGTGTTTTTGGGTGTTAGACATGATGGTAAGTTGGAAAAGTTTAAAGCTTATCCTGCAGAGAACATCTTTGGAAACAGGCATGTCTATATGGCTTTTTTCACATATCCACTTTCAAAACTTAAAGACTATTCAACGGATATCTATGCAGAAGATATGGCTGGCAATTTAACCATTGTTCACATACCGGTTTACTATAGTTCTTGGAAACAGAAGGTTAGCAGGATAAACATAACAGATGCATTTATTAGGGATAAAGTTTTTGCCATCTTACAAAGAGAGAATTTACCATTAAAGGAGAACCTTTTATCTGATTTTCTTTATGTTAACGATGTTGTTAGGGCAAATAATACAAAAAGAATAAGAGAAATATGTTCTCAATCCGTTGATAAGATTTTGTGGAAAGGTAGGTTTGAACAGCTTAGAAATTCAGAAGTTACTGCAACTTTCAATGACAAAAGGATGTATTATTACAAAGGTAAACTTGTTGATATTAAGTATCACAAGGGATATGACCTTGCAAGTATAAGAAATGCAAAAGTTAATGCTGCAAATTCTGGTATTGTTGTTTTTGAAGGATACTTAGGTGTTTATGGCAATGCTATGATAATAGACCATGGTATGGGTGTATTTACTCTTTACGGTCATCTTCAAAGTTTTTTGGCTAAAAAGGGTGAATTTGTAAGAAAAGGACAAATTATAGCAATTACAGACACAACGGGTCTTGCAGGCGGAGATCATTTACATTTCGATGTTCTTGTTGATGGGTATTATGTGAATCCTATAGAATGGTGGGATTCTCATTGGATAAAAACTCATATATTGAGTGTAATTGACGAATCAAAGACCCGTTTATCGCTTATAAATCAGTGATTTAGATGCTTTTTAAAAGGGTTGACCCTACAAAAGACCCTATTTTCAAAAGCATTCTCTTTTTGTCCATACCGATGATATTAGAAATGGTAGCTCAAAATATATTCAATCTTGTCGATATGTATTTTGTGTCCCGTATTGCTTATCAGGCTATTGGTGCTTTGGTTAGCTCAAGTCTTACGATAATGCTTCTGTTTTCTGTATCCGTGGGCATATCGACAGCAACGGGTATGTATGTCGCATCACTCTGGGGGGCAAAGGAGTTTAAAAAAGCGTCTCTCTTTTTCTCTAATGTCATACTGTTTGTGATTCTGTTTGGTGCTTTTTTAAGTATCGTGTTTTATATTTTTCTTTCTGACATAGTAAGATTTGTTGGTCTTGAAGGTTTAACAGCTCAATATGCTAAGGAGTATTTATCAGTAGCAAGTATTGGTTTTATCTTTAATTTTGTCTTTAATTTGAACAATTCAACCCTAAGGTCCATTTCTCTTCCGTCTGTTGTGCTTGGCATTATGATATTGAGTAATCTGTTGAATATTGTTTTAGACCCTTTGTTTATCTTTTATTTTAAGATGGGCATAAAAGGAGCGGCTCTTTCAACAATTGTTTCGGTTATTATTGGCATTGCAATTCAGTTTTTCTATCTGTCTAAGAATAGTTTTTATGTTAAACTTAAAATGAAGGCAAAAGTTATAAAGAAGGTTTTAAAAAAGGGCATCTTTGCATCTTTGCATCTATTGTATAGGATAGGAAGTATGCTTGTTTTGATAAAATTTGTTGGCACTATTTCACAAGAAGCTATCTCGAGTTATTCGGTTGTTATAAGGATATATCAGATACTGCTTTTTATGGTTTTTGGGCTTGCAAACACATCATTTGTTATTGTTGGTCAGAATTACGGAGCAAAAAATTATGACAGAGCAAAGAGTGGTGCTTTCTCTGTTATTCTGTTTGGAATTTTGCTTGTTGGTGGCTTGAATGTTTTGATATATCTGTTTAAAGAGCCGATTTTATCTGTGTTTGTTGAAAACACAGAAGTCAAAAGAATAGCAGAGAGCGTTATGTTCTTTTACTTTATCAGTTATCCATTTGTTGTTGCATCAACTATTGCCGCAAGGTCTTCAATGGCTTTACATGATACGAAAAGACCGAGTATGGTTAATCTTGTAAACTTATGGTTTTTTATGCTGCCGCTTGCCTATATTCTGCAGAAGTTTTATGGCCTTGACGGTATCTGGTCTGCAATAGCTATATCGAATTTTACATCTTTTATAGCAAATGGAATGATATTAATCTTTAATCTTAAAAGGGTTAGAGATGAAGGTTTTGTTATCTGATTACATATTCGACGGTGAAAGGTTACTTAGGGATAAGGCTGTTGTTGTAAACAGTGGAGTTGTTGTTGATATAGATAACTTTAAAATTATAAGGAAAGCTTATCCTGAAGTTGAAGTTAAAGAGTTTTTTGGCGGTGTACTGTTTCCTGGTTTTGTTAATGCTCATGTTCACCTTGAGCTTGGTTATCTAAAGGGTAAGACAAAAAAATCCAAAGGGTTTGTTGAGTGGCTAAAGAGTATAATGGCAGCAAAAAGTGAAGATGAAAATGTGATTAGAGAGTCGATAAAGAGCGGAATAGATGAACTTCTAAAAAGCGGTGTTGGTCTTGTTGGTGATATATCGAACACACTTTTGAGTGTTGAGTATCTTGATATACACATGCCGCAGTCGGTTGTTTTTTACGAGAATTACTCTTTGAATAGAAAAAGGGCTTGTGATGTTGTTGAAAAACTAAGAAGTAAAAGATTACTATCAAAAAGCGTTCATATCTCTGTTGTTATTCATGCTGTCTATTCAACGCATCCATGTCTTGCAGAATTCGTTTGCTCTCTTGATGATGCCTTATTCTCTATTCATTTTCTTGAGAGTGAGTTTGAGAATCAGTTTTTGAGAAATAGTGGAGAGCTGTTTGATTTTCTTGAAGGTGTTGGTCTTGTATCTGATAGATTTTACTTTGATGATGTGTGGGATTTTCTTGAAAATACTTCATGTTTAAAGAGAAATACCATTTTCGTTCACTGCGTTGAAGCAAAAAACTATGATTTAGAAAGGATAAAAGAGCTCAACGGCACTGTCTGTTTGTGTTTGAAAAGTAATGAGTTTATCTCTTCGAAGTTGCCTGATGTTTATGGAATTTGTGCAAGTGGTGTAAATATAGCATTTGGAACGGATAGTCTTGCAAGCAACGATAATCTAAATTTTCTTGAAGAGTTAAGGTTTACCCATAAATCTTTTCCACTTATTGAACCGGAGAAGATTTTTTCATGGTCTATATCTGGTGGTGCAAAGGCTTTGGGTGTAAAGTGGGGATTTTATAAAGGTGCTTTTTGCAAGCCCGTATTTATTTCATCAAAGATATATTCACCACTTGCTTATATTTTAGAAGAAAAGGGGGAAGGCCCCCTTATAATTAACGCTTGAGATTTAGAAGTTCCTGAATCATCTGGTCTGATGTTGTGATACTTCTTGAGTTTGCCTGGAAGGCTCTCTCGTATATAATCATGTTGGTAAATGATTGAGCTAAATCTACATTACTCATTTCAAGATGACTTGGTGCGAAGGTTCCTCTTCCACCTGTGCCAGCTGTTCCGATGAGTGGGGCTCCAGAGTTTGCTGTTTCCGAATACATTGATTCTCCTTCTTTCATAAGGCCTTCGTTGTTTGCAAATTTTGCAAGTGCAACTTGAGCTAATGGGTAGGATTTTCCATTTGAGAATATGCCAATTATTACTCCGTCTTGGTTTATCATTATTCTTTGTAGGCTTCCGCCTGGATATCCATCCTGGGATTGAGCGGTTGTTTGAGATGGCAAAGAAAATTGGGTTAAGCCATCAAATGTGCCTATGTCTCCGAAGTGTAGATTTATTACTTGTTTTGCTGTTCCGTTTTTCCAATCTACTGTTATGGCTAACGGGCTTGAGAGATATACTAATTTTCCTGTTTGGTCGAACTTTACTATGCCCGAATCGTTAGATACGACACCCGGTTGTGGTACAGATGCTGTCCAGGTCCATGTAGTGTATCCTGTGCTCTTATCGTAGCCAGTTTTTCTAAATGTAAATGTTACTGTATGTTTATTTCCTAAAGAGTCATATACATCTATGGATGTTACATGCACGGCGGCTTCAAATGGCTGTGATGTAACAGTTGACCCTGAATTTACAAGTCCTGATAATGTTCCCATTATTGTGGCAAATTTTATATTGTTAGAATACACCTTTCCTATAGTGTGGTTGTTATTTGGGTCGTTGTTTTTTATTACTATCTCACCCGTTTGTGGGTCTATAGTGGCTGTTCCCCAACCTATATCGCTGTTTATATCATTTACCAAATCTTGAAGGGTGCGGAATTCACTACTGTTTTGGGGATTTGTAGAGTATATGTAAGAATAATAGTTAGCTCCATTGTCATAGCTTAATGCTATCACATCACCTGGTTTTGATAAAAATGTCAAGCTTGTTCTACTTTGCGTTCCATTTCTACTCAGGGTAGCTGTTTGTCCTTCTCCTCCTTCTAGGTTTATTAAGGCGTGTTTGAAATAACTATTTAGGTCTCCTGTAGTGTTTATACCACCTATTGTTATAGTTTGAGTGCTTGTAGCGTTCGCAGTTATTGATGCTTTTATTTCTCCGTCACTGGTTGTGTAAAATTTTATTACTTGACTTCCAAAAGCTGCGGATGCTTGTTTTGTTAGGTTTGATGCTAAATTGCCGAGGGTACTGAATTTACTATAGCTTAAAGTTATATACGCAGTTGAGGTTGTGCTCGGAGATATGTTGTATTTTATTACCATAGACAAAGTAGCGTTGCTGGACAGGTTTATCTGGTTCCCATTTACGTCATATATACCATTGTTAGTTTTTGTTATTGAGAATGAACTATTAGCATCTGCAAACGTTGCTAATTCCTTACCAAGGTTAAGTGCTTCTCCGTTAACATCAAATAGTACAGCCATATCATCAGGCTCTACCTTTTTACCATCAGAGTCTACATCTCCATGGGCAGGTGCCATTTCTTCTATTTTGTCACCACCATTTAAATTTGCTTTTATTGTTATATTTTTTGTTTCTCCTGCTGGGACTGTCTTGTCCTGAGGAACAACGATATTTTCTATGCTAGCTGCGGTATTTATTTTATGCGTCTCATCATTTGCCATCCAACCTTGGACTATAAACCCTTCAGGATTTACTAAATTACCTTTTGCGTCAAAAGAGAAATCTCCAGCTCTTGTGTATCTGTAAGTTTTTCCACCATCATCACTTACGATAAAGAATCCGTCTCCTTGAATTGCAAGGTCGGTTATTTTACTCGTTGACTGTAAACTTCCCTGAGAAAATATGTTGTTTATTGCTCCTACTGTTACACCAAGTCCTATCTGAGCTGCGTTTTTTCCTCCTATGTCTCCTTCGGGTCCTGTAGCTGCTGCCATAGTTTGACTTAAAACATCAACAAATGTTATTCTTCCTTTTTTGAATCCTATTGTGTTTACATTGGCTACATTGTTTCCTACGACATCCATTGCTTCCTGTTCTGCTTTTAATCCAGAAACTCCGCTCCATAAGGACCTAAGCATAGTTACTACCTCCTATTATCTTTTTAGTTGAATGGCTGTTTGAAGCATTTGGTCTGCTGTTGTTACACCCTTTGAGTTTGCTTCAAATCCCCTTTGGTATTCTATTAAATTCACGAATGCTTCTCCTAAATCCACATTGCTTTCTTCCAAATGGCGTGGTAAAATTTTTCCTCTTCCATCTTCTCCCGCGACACCTATAAAAGAATTTGAAGAAATTACCTGAGCAGAATCTGCGTTTTGAGTTATTTTGAATAGTGTATTTCCTACCCTTTTTAATCCTTGAGGGTTCATAAACTTTGATATTGCTACTATGGCTATAGGATAGGATTTTCCGTTTGAGTAATCTCCAATAAGTGTTCCATTGTTGTCTACATCTATTTTTTGTAGTATTCCAGAAGGCGAACCATCTTGAGTCTGAAAACTTGTGTCTGACGGCAGTGCGAATTGAGTGAGTCCTGTGAACTGGTTACCATCATATTCTCCGTTGTCTGTATTCCATAAATTTATCAAAAGTTGCTTTGGCTCTGCTCCATTATTTAAATTTATGTTAACTATTGGTGATTTAGTGTTTGGGTCAAGTCCACCATTTTGATCAAAGTTTATTACTCCTGTATTGTTGGCTAAAGTACCACCGCCATCTGGCAATGTTATTTCATAAGACCACCGGTTTTGATTTATTCTTTTGAAAGTTATATCTATTTTATGTTTATCTCCTGTAGAATCGTAAAAGAAAGAGTGTACAACATGGGTTGCCACTTCCATAGGTTGTGTAGATGCTGTTTTGTTAGGATCCACTACTTGATTTAGATTTTCGAATATAGTAGTGAGTTTTTGATTTTCTTTGGGTGTAGAAAAGTTAGGGTCTTCGCTTGTTGGTCTTACCCTTATGTTAATAGAAGTATTTTCGTTGTTTTTTATGACTATTTGTCCATTTTCTAAACTGACAGTGGCGTTTATATTTTCGGAATTTAGGTCGTTTTGCATGTCTGATATTAAATCTTCTACGGTTGTGAAACCTTCTGCTCCTTGGGATACTTGCCCATCACTGTCGTATTCGTATGTATGCCATGTGTTACCACCATCAAAACTTATTTGAAAGTTGTCGCCATCTTTTACATCCAATAGTTTACCATCGTCATTAAAAATAGAGTTAAAATTTACTCTCGTTTCTGAATTGGTGTATGTGGTAAGAGGAGTGTATTCTTCTACACTATCAGAAGAGTTTAAGTTAGCCTTAAATCTTATATATGTTGATGCAACAGCAGGTACACTTTGATAATTTGATATGTTTATCGCTTCTATGTTGCCTGTAGGCATACCTGTTGTTGGGTCTGTTGGTATGTAGTATCCTGTACCACTTTGAGATTGCTCTGCAAGCCATCCAACCACTTTATATCCTTCTGGATTGACTAAGTTTCCATCTGCGTCAAACGAAAAATCACCGGCTCTTGTAAAGAGATATCCGCCTTTTGGGTCAAGTAGCGTGAAAAATCCTTTTCCTTCTATTGCCAAATCTGTGTTTTTTTCTCCTGTTATTATCGTTCCTTCGCTCATTATGGTATCTGTTGATGCAAGTTTTGAGCCAAGGCCTATCTGCATAGGGTCTTGACCTGCTAATCCTATCTGTTGTGTTTGATAAAGTAGAGATGCAAATGTTGGCCGTGTTTTCTTAAAACCTATAGTGTTGATATTTGCTATGTTGTTTGCGATGCTATCAACTCCCTGTTGTTGGTCAAATAGGGCATTACTCGATGTATAAAGTGCCCTTATCATGGTTTAGCCTCCCTCTGACACACTTACTACATCTGATAGATTTACTGTTCTGCCGCTATCGGTTATGAGTATAGTTTTATCTCCTTCAAACCTTACCGATACCACTTTGCCCACGCTTTTTGAAAGGGTTATTTGTGTTCCATCGTCATATTCTGCTGTAATCCTTACGCTGTATGTTCCATTTGGAACGCTATTTCCTTGATTATCTTTGCCATTCCATGTGTATGTATGAGAACCGGGTTGAAGTTTTCCTAAATCTATATCGGCTATATCTTCGCCTTTTGAGTTTGAGATATGTATTACAACCTTTGCCTCTTTTGAGAGGTTAAATCCTATAGGGTCTATCTTACTATTTGATACATTTATATCGTTTTCTCCTGTTGATATGTATTTCCCTAAGTATGTTGCGGCATACTGTCTTGGATTACTTTTGAATTTATCAACCATTGAATTTATCGACTTGCTCATATTCATCAGCTGCTCAAGCTGAGAAAACATTGTATTTTCCTGGATAAACTGGTCGTTGTTTAGTGGGTGTAGGGGATCTTGATATTTGAGTTGTGCCACCAGCAACTTTAGAAAATCGTCTTTACTTAGAGTTGCTTTTGGGTTGGCGACTTGGTCTGATTTCATAGATTCTGCTATGTTCATATCATTTGCTATTTGAGCTACATCCATTTTTTCCTCCTTTTTATACGATTATGTCTAAACCTTTCTCTGCTCTTCTCATGTTGATTTTTTGGTTTGTCTGCTCTTCTGTATTGAAATGACTTGAGAAACTGTAATTATTCGAATTTTCCTGTTGATTAAACCCTGAAAATCCACTATTTGCTCCAGAGTTATTGTTAAACTGATTCATAAAATTTTCGTTAAACGAGTTATGAACATCTATACTGTTTACCTTTATACCATTTGAGACAAGATATGTTTTTAATGTATCTATATGAGAAGAGACAGTTTTGAATGTATCTTTATCATGAACGGTTATTGTTGCCATTATACTTTTGTCTTTCTCAAGACTAACCTTTATCTTTAGTTCTCCCAATTGCGGTGGATTTAGGTTTATTGTAATGCTTTTTGTAAACGGCGGTTTTTGTTGAATTAGTTTATCTATCTGTTCTATGACTTTATCCATAGGGTAGGGTGCTTGCTCAACTTTGGCTTGGCTTTGATTGTTTTGCTCTGTGTGCATTTGTGGTGTTTGGTGTATGATTTGTTTTGGCTCTGCTTGCTGGCTTCTATTTGGTGTCTCTGTATGCTGTTCTTCTTTATTGTCTTTATTTTCTTTTCTATGTTCTGTCCCTTTTTGCTGTATAATTTTAAAATCCCTGTTCTTTGTTTTCTCGTTTAAAGTCTGTTTTGTTTCTGTTTCTTTTGTTGTTATCTCATTTTCTTTCTTTTGGGCTTCTGAGATGGTTGTCTTTGATTTTTGTTTCTTTTGTTTAATATTTTCCGTTGTTGTTGGGTTTATCTGTGTTTTTGTTTTTGGATTGTTTGTATTTTTATTCTCTTCTATTTTTTTCTGTTTTTTTACATCGTTTACTTCAATTGTTGAGCTTGTCTTAAGTTTATCACCAAAAGCTTGCTGTTTGGTTTGAGTTGTCTTTTGTATTGTGGCTTTAGTCTCTTCTTTTGAACTGTTTTGGATATCTTGAGCTTTAACTTTTTCTATTTTCTTTATGTGTTTCTCTTTAATATTTTTGTTTTCTTCTGAGTTTACCTCTATTTTTTCTGTATTGAGTTTTGTGTTTTTGTTTTTGTCTGTTATTTTAAATATTTTTTCTTTTTTTGATTTGACCGATACATTTACATTTTTAGGTTTTTCTTTGATTTCTTCTGTTTTAATTTCTTTTACATTGGATTTTTCACTAAAAGCTTGCTGTTTGGTTTGAGTTGTCTTTTGTATTGTGGCTTTAGTCTTTTCTTTTGCACTGTTTTGAATATCTTGGATTTTAACTTTTTCTATCTTCTTTGTGTGTTCTTCTTCAATATTTTTGTTTTCTTTTGTGTATGTTTTTTTGGTTTGGCTCTTTTGTTTGTCTATTTTTCTTTTTTCTTCTTTTTCTGTTTTTATATTTATCTCTGTTTTTTGGGTTTTATCGTCCTTTTTCTGTTCTATGTTTGCAAATGAGATTTTTTTAACCTTTTTGTCTGTTTTTTCTTCTGTTGCATCTGGTTTCACACCTGCGGATTGTTTCTTGTCTGTTTCTTTAGATTCTGTCTCTTTTTTTCTATGGGTGTATTCTTTTATGTTTATTTTGACTTGACTGAGTTTTTTATCTTCATCTGCTTTTTCTTTAATTGTTAGGTTTGCTATTTTGATTGAATGTTTTTCTTCTTGATTATTTTTTTCTTTCTCTTTTGTCGTCTCTATTTTTTGTTCTGTGTGTATGTTAAAGACAGATATTGAAGCAGGATTTTTGTTTTTTGTCTTTTTTTGTTTTTTTTCTTCACTCAGTTCTGTTTTTTTGTTTGGTTCTTTTGTTTTATTAGATTGGCTATTTTCTGGTTTTTTCTTCTCTTTTACTTCTTTTGGCGCTTTTGTGTTTTTGATACTGCTTAATATCTCTTCAAACTTTGGTTTTTCTTTTGTACTCTCTTTTTTGCTTGATGAAACATCTTTTGGTGATATACTCTTTATTAAAGCTACTTTTATCATTAATTCACCTCGCACTTTTGTGCTGAGAATTAGTTAGCAAAAAATGTTCCCAAAGGAGGGTTGAAGAATGAAACTTTCAGTTGCAGAGCAGATGAGACAGATGGATAGAAAGGCTATAGAAACAGGTATTCCAGACATTGTCCTTATGGAAAATGCATCTATTAAATCATTTTACAAGATTCTTGAGTATTACGGTGAAGTTAATGGTGCTTTGGCTGTTGCCTTTGTTGGTGCTGGTAATAATGGTGGTGATGCACTTGCCATCTCAAGACACCTTTACAACAACGGTGCAAGTGTGTTTGTTTATATGCTTGTGGAAGAAGATAAGCTCAATCCTTCACCTAAGACTAATTTTGAAATAATCAAGAATATGGGCATTGAGTATAAGCTTGTTGAAAATGAAGATGATTTTAACGAAGAGCTGGTAAGAGAAGCAGATATAATCATAGATGGTATATTTGGAACAGGCCTTTCAAGAGAAGTTGGTGGAAAATTTAAAAAGGCCATTGAACTTATAAACTCTTCACCTGCCTTTGTTGTGGCTGTTGATATTCCATCAGGTATAAGGGCAGATACTGGCGAGATTATGGGTGTTGCTGTTGAAGCTGACTTAACACCAACATTCGCTTTGGCGAAACCTGGCCATTTCTTATATCCAGGAAGAGAGTATGCAGGCAATGTTGAAGTTGTTGACATATCAACACCGAGATATGTGGTAGATGATTTTGAACCTGATTTTATTGCTATTGATGAGCAGGAGATTATTTTAACCTACAGAGATGCAACGGCCCATAAGGGTAACTTTGGACATCTTGCAATAGTGGGTGGTTCTAAAGGAAAATCTGGTGCTGTTATAATGGCTTCAAAGGCCGCCCTTAAGATGGGTGTTGGACTTGCAAGTGCCGTTATCCCAGAAAGTATAAATACAGCTTTTGAGTCCAGCATACTTGAAGCTATGAGTTATCCGATAAAGGATGTTGATGGGTTTTTCTCTGATGAGTACATAGATAAGGTGCTTGAGTTTGTTGCTGATAAGACAGCTATATGTTTCGGTATGGGTCTTGGTATAACAGAAAGCACGAAGGCTTTAACAAGGGCGATTCTTCAGATAAACAAACCACTAATTATAGATGCCGATGGTTTAAATTGTTTAAGCTTTTTTGTTGATGAGTTGAAGAACAGAAAAGCACCGACTGTCCTAACGCCGCACCCGAAGGAGTTTTCACGACTTACGGGCAAACCTACAAAGGATGTTTTAGCCGACAGGTTGAATATAGTTAAAGATTTTGCCAAAGAGTATGGTGTTATACTTGTTTTAAAAATGGCAGACACACTTATTGCAACACCTGATGGAAAGATTTACATAAATACGACAGGCAATCAGGGTCTTGCAACGGGTGGCAGTGGAGATGTGCTGAGTGGCATGATAGGTGCATTTTTAGCCGAAGGATACGATACGCTTCAGGCGGCAATAAATGGTGTTTATCTGCATGGACTTGCAGCCGATTTGGCTGTTGAAGCTGGTATAACCTATGAGAGTTTAACGCCAACAGATATTATAGGTTTTATAAATGAGGCTATAAACTTTCTAAGGAGTTAGGGTTAGACAAAAACTCTTGACTAATTAATTTAATGTTAGTATATTCGTTGTGGCAGGTGGGCCGCTAGCTCAGCTGGTAGAGCAACGGACTCTTAATCCGTCGGTCGCAGGTTCGATCCCTGCGCGGCTCACCATTAAAAAGCTCGTAAGGAAGCCGCTTAGGGTAAATGCCTTAAGTGGCTTTTTGTTTTTTTCAAAGACTAATGAACTATATAGATACTTTAAAATAGTGAATGGTTGTTTGGTTTCTTGTAAATTGCTTTACTTAAAACAGCAATTATACTTAAAGTGGTGGTTTGTCGTGGTTGTTTTTTTCTATTTTTTAATGGTGAATGTTGAAAGAATTACAAGCATGATACGCTATTATCTTTAATTAATTATGTTTCACTGCTCTAAGATGTATTTGAGTATTTTATACCTTTGGAGTTGTCCATCTTTAATTTAAAGAAGCTCTCACGGTTCACAACTGTATTGTATTAAAAAGGGAAAGTCAAAAGGTTCCTTCTTATTTATATAAGCAAAAGTTCTATGATACTGTCAGGAAGTTCAAAAAGACACACAATTTCTCCTTCTTGTTTTTTATGGAATTGAACAGATTTTAAAGCAGGTATTTTTGTATAATTATAATTGTCATCATCTAAATTTGGCCTGTACAGTATGTTTTTATTGCTAATTTCTCTTATCTTTTCTTTGTAATAAGTTTCATTATGTGAAGTAGTATTATGTGAGCCCAATATTCTTTTTATATCACAAAGCATAACTGCAAATAGTTTTCTATTGCTTTCCCTTTTAAGTGTTTCTTGAGTAATGAATAAAAATATGAAATAAATTTTACTTTGGAAAGCATCGAAAAAAGAACTGATGAAGGGTTGTCGCGGTTTTATAAATTCCATCTCTTTCTCTTTATAATTTCCAAGTGGGAAAATGTTATTTTTCATCATGTTTTCCTCCTTTTTTACTTAACATTACTTTTCATTTTTTAAAAAGTCAAAAGTCAAATTCTTTAGAATGTCTCCTTTTTGAGATAAAACGGTTAATTTTTAGATTTAGGATATAATTATTTAGGATATAATTATCTTTGCCTATTTTTACCTAAACATCTTCTCAAGCAGTTTACCTGCTTTTTTCTCAAGCTGCTGTTTTATTAGGTCTGATGCGTTTATTTTTATTTTTGGATGTTTTAGATTACCTTTGAGTTTTACATATACATGTTTCTTTTTTATTTCAACCTTGACCTTTGCATCGATATAATCCCTGTTTAAGTCTATGAGTGCATTTTTTGAGCTTATGCGTGTTCTTTTGCTTACCATGTCAAGGTTTGTGTAGAGCTTTTTGTTGTCTATCTTTGTGTCTATTGTTGTTGTTTTGTAAAGCTCTCTTGTTATGTCAAATCTGGTTATGCCGTATAAAAGCGCTGTAAATCTGGTTGGCAGTATATGACCATCCTTAAAAATTGCATGTGCGGTTCCTTTTTTCGTAAATAGGTTGTATTTAAAGTCTATATCACCTTTTGAATCGAATATCTTTTTGTATCTCATCATCTCCATAATTTTTACCATGCTGACACCCTTTGCTTTGCCTGTTATGTCGTTGTTAACAAGGTTTATCTTTAGTTCTCCGTTCCACATCTTGGAGGATGCATCAGCTTTGATATTGCCGTTTGAGAAGTGGATGTTGCCGTTTGCTATTGTTGAGCCAGAAAGATGTCTTCCAACTAAAAAATATAGCTTATCGAGATTAGGTATTTTAAGCAAATAGTCAGAGTCAAAGGACAACTCTTTTATATTGAATATACACTTCTTTGCTTTAATTGATGCTATCGATGAGTTAATTGTTATTTTCGAGTTTGCTATGTCGTCTTTTATGATAGATAAGACATTAGCTTTAAATGATGTTTGTGGCACTTTTGTTTTTAGAAGCTTATTGACAACAGTTGCGTTTATGGTTCCTTTGTTTATCGATAGATTGAGCTTACCTGAGAGCTTTTCTAAATTTGTAATTGTTAGGCTTGTGTTTATCGTGCCGAATGCGTATTTTGGTTTATCAAATAGTGCTAAAACCTTGTCAAGTTTTGCATTTTGTGAAGTTATGTTTATATTTTTTGCTTTGAAATTGGTTAATTCTATCTCGTAATGTGTGTTTGAATCCGCTATATTGCTCTTTCCTTTTATTGTAAGTAGGTTTTTTGTTCCATTTGCAACGCCATCAGTTGAAAATCTGCCTTTTAAATTTATGTTTATTATAGGTTTTAAAAGAGAGAGTCTGTTTATATCGAGCTTGTATTTTGCTTTGATATTTTCTGATTTTTGGTTAAATGTTCCTATAATTTTGCTTTTTGCTATGTTAGAGTCTAAGTTTGCATCAAATTTTACGATAGAACCGTCTAAATTTACCGTGGCTTTTGCTTTGAATTGGGTATTTGGAAGGTTGATGTTGAATAACTTTTTTATTGTTTCTCTATTCAGTGTTCCGTCTGTTATGTTTATTATTCCGTTTCCTTTTAAAGCATTTTTCTCAAAACTACTTAAGTTTATGTTTGCCTTTATTTTAGCATCAGCAACGGCTGGTTTGTTTAGCACTTCAAGGAGTTTTTTAAGCCAAAGCTTGTCTATGTTTATCAAAACAGAAGATGGTTTGTTGTTCTTTAGCTTTATCTCATACTCTATGTTTGAGTCTGCGAAGTTGCTTTTGCCTAAGATAAGCGTTGAATTAGCTGAGCCTTTTATTAAACCTTTAGCCCAAAATGGACCTTTTATGATAAAATTATCAAATTTCAGCTTGTCTTCATCTTTGTTTACATCAAGATTATACTCTAAGTTTAAATTTTTTGAAAATAGGCTGAATTTTCCTTTGACTGTAAATATAGAACCTTTTACTGTTTTGAGTTTTAAAAATACATACGATGGACGCATGCTGAACTCTTCAAGCTTCATATTTGTCTTTAGGGCTTTGTTTATTTTGGATTCGACAGTAGGTTTGAGTAAATTATTGCCTGGTTGTGTAAATAGAACGCCGTATGCTAAAATGAATATGAGAATAATAAACGAAAATACACCAATGATTAATTTTTTCATCTTTCTCTCCTGAATTTTCAAAGTTAGATTATTATAGGATGATTTAGGATTTAATGCAAATTTTATCTTAGGTTGAATACTTGACAAAATATATTGCTAATGCTATAAAGTGCTCGTCTGATTATGGGAGTATCTCCCGTAATCTGTTATCTTGTGGTGAGTATAGCTCAGTTGGCAGAGCACCAGGTTGTGGCCCTGGGGGTCGTGGGTTCAAGTCCCACTACTCACCCCATTTTTTAAGGAATAATCTTATGTTTATAGGAAAGGGCAGAAAGGCTATAAATTTAGCTAAGGCAAAATTAAAAAACTCTGGTGTTATCATCTGCCCAGCTTTCACAATTTATGGTTTTTCTGCCTTTCTTTTTGATATAAAGGCCAATCTAAAAATATATCGAATAAAAAGAAGAGAAACCAAAAAGCCGTTTATAGTGATTGCGTCTAAGGATTATATAAAAAAATGCATTGCAGATGCTGATTTAGACATTGTTGATTTTCTTCTTGATAATGCTATAACCGTTGTTGTAAAAACAAAGATTGAGATGCCGTCTTATGCTTCGTCTAATGGTAAGACAGCCTTTAGGGTTGCAAATACGGATATTTTGAATGAGTTTGTTGAGATATCACCAATTACTTCAACAAGTATAAACATATCTGGGTCAAAAGAGATAAATTCTGTTCCAAAGATGATTAAAATGTTTTCCAGCGTGGTTGATGGTATAATAGTCGATAGCGTCATTGGTCTGCCTTCGACGGTTATTGAGATAAATAAAAAAAGCGTTAAAGTTTTGAGAGAAGGATTTAATATAGAAAAAATCAGGGAGGTTATCGATGATTGAATTGGCAGAAAGGATAAAAAAATTACCGCCTTATCTGTTTGCTGAGATTGACAGACTAAAGGAAGAGGTGATTAAAGAAGGTGTTGATGTGATTGATCTTGGTGTTGGAGACCCGGATATTCCAACGCCTAAGGAGATTGTCGAAGTTGCAAAAAAGGCTTTAGAAAATCAAGAGAATCACAGATATCCGAGTTATGTTGGAATGCTCTCTTTTAGAAAGGCAGTTGCCGATTGGTATAAGAGAAGGTTTAATGTTGAGCTTGACCCAGAGACAGAAGTTGTTAGTCTTATCGGTTCGAAGGAAGGTATAGCCCATCTGCCACTTGCTTATATAGACAAAGGCGATTATGCACTTGTTCCAGACCCTGGTTATCCTGTTTATCCTGTTGCCGTTATGTTTGCAGGTGGTGAAGCTGTAAAAATGCCGCTAAAAGAAGAGAATGGTTTTTTGCCAGATTTGGACTCGATTGATAAGGATATACTCGAAAAGGCAAAGCTTATGTTTATCGGATACCCGAACAATCCAACATCTGCTATTGCTGAGAAGGAGTTTTACGAGAAGGTCGTTGCTTTGGCTAAGGAGTATGATTTTATCGTTGCAAGTGATAATGCATACTCAGAAATCTGCTATGATGGGTATAAGCCTATAAGCTTTCTTGAAGTTGAAGGTGCAAAGGATGTGGGTATAGAGTTTCACTCTTTATCCAAAACATTTAACATGACAGGATGGAGAATCGGCTTTGCTGTCGGCAATAGAGATGTTATAGCTGCTTTGGGTAAGGTTAAGACAAATATAGATTCTGGCATCTTTCAGGCTGTTCAGGAAGCTGGAACATACGCTTTAAACAACGCAGAAGAGCTAAACGGAAAAATTATAAAGGTGTTTCAAGAGAGAAGAGATAAAATGGCCGAAGCTCTGAAGAAAGCAGGGTTTGAGTTTAATTTGCCCAAAGCAACATTCTATTTTTGGGTTAAAGTGCCAGAAGGTTATACATCTGCCGAATTTACGAAAAAACTTTTGAAAGAGAAGGGTATTGTTGTAACACCGGGCAATGGCTTTGGCGATACAGGTGAAGGTTATTTTAGAATTAGTATAACAAACCCAAGAATTGAAGAAGCTGTGGAAAGGATAAAAAGCGCCGTTGTATAACAGGTGGGTTTATTTATCTCTTGGCAGTAATGTTGGGAATAGGAGAAGGAATATAAACTGGGCTGTTGTGTATCTTTCAAAGAGAGTTAATGTGATCTCAAAGTCAAGCATCATAGAAACCGAAGCGTGGGGCTATAAGAAACAGAAAAAATTTTTAAACTGTGCGTTAAAGGTTGACTGTAAATTAAAACCTTTTGAATTGCTTAAGTTTTGTAAAAACATAGAAAGAAAACTTAGAAGAGTTAAGAAATTTAAGTGGGGTCCCAGAACCGTCGATGTTGACATAGTTGCCTTTAAAAATATAATCCTTAAAAGGAAAAGGTTATGGCTTCCGCATAGGCACGCTCATCAAAGACTGTTTGTGATTGAACCTTTGATGGAGCTTGATGCGAAGCTAAAGTTTGAAGGTTTTACTTTAGAAGAGCACAAAAGCAGGCTTGAAGGGCGTTAAGGCTCTAAAGACCTGCAAAAAGGAGTTAGTTTGATTTTAAAAATAGGTAAAAGACCCGTTGAAAGGGCTTTGAACCGTCTATATAAACCAAAATCGAGCCTGAATATGCCCAGCGTGGGTGTATTCAGGCTTTTTTATTTTAAGGAGGTTTGAGAAATGGCTATTACTGTCCCAAAAATCAAGGCAATGAAGGGTAAAGAGAAGATCAGCATGATTACGGCTTATGATTACACTTCTGCTCGTATAGCTGATGAAGCTGGAATTGACATAATACTTGTTGGTGATTCTTTGGCTATGGTTATGCAGGGCAAAAGCTCAACAATTCCCGTTACTGTTGATGAAGTTATTTATCATGCAAAAATGGTTAGACAGGGTGTAAAGAATGCTCTAATTGTTGTTGATATGCCGTTTATGAGTTATCAGGCTGATTATGTTGAAGCCGTGAGAAACGCTGGAAGAATATTGAAAGAGACTGGCTGTGATGCCGTTAAGCTTGAAGGTGGGCGTGAGTTTGTTCCAACGATAAACAACATTATTGCCGCTGGAATTCCTGTAATGGGTCATCTTGGTTTGACGCCACAGTCTATAAATATCTTTGGTTCTTATAAAGCTCGTGGTAAAGAGCCAGAAGAAGCAAAAAAGATAAAAGAAGATGCGAAGTTTTTGGCAGAAGTGGGTGTGTTTGCTTTAGTGCTTGAGTCTGTTCCAAAGCAGCTTGCAAAAGAGATAACCGAATCCATCTCTATTCCAACCATAGGCATTGGCGCTGGTATGCATACTGATGGTCAGGTTTTGGTTTATCACGATATGCTTGGTCTGTTTGACGACTTCAAACCGAAGTTTGTAAAAAGATATGCTCATCTTAAAAAAGATGCTATTGAAGGTATAAAAAATTATATCAGTGAAGTTAAAGAAGGCAAATTCCCAACAGATGAGCACTCTTACGATTAAGGGAGGCATAAATGAGAATAATCTATTCAGCTGATGAGATGCAGCAGATAGCAAATAAATACAGAGAGTTGGGCAAGAAAATAGGCTTTGTACCCACTATGGGTTATTTGCACGAGGGACATTTGTCTTTAGTAAGAAAAGCTAAAGAAGATAATGATGTCGTGTTTGTGAGTATTTTTGTAAACCCACTTCAGTTTGCACCCAACGAAGATTTAGATAAATATCCAAGAGATTTAAGAAGGGATGAAGAGCTTTTGAAGGAGGAAGGTGTTGATTTTTTGTTCTATCCTGCAGTTGAAAAGATGTATCCAGATGGATTTCAAACCTATGTTGAAGTTGAAAAGCTCACAAAAGTGCTTGAAGGGAAAAGCAGGCCAACGCACTTTAAAGGCGTAACAACGGTTGTGCTTAAACTGTTCAATATTACAAAGCCGCACAGGGCGTATTTTGGCAAAAAGGATGCACAGCAGCTTCTTGTCATAAGAAGGATGGTTAAGGATTTAAACCTTGATATAGATGTTGTCGGTATGCCCATTGTCAGAGAAGAAGACGGGCTTGCCATGAGTTCAAGAAACAAATATTTGAACGAAGAAGAGAGAAAACAAGCAGTATGTTTGTATAAGTCTCTTAAAAAGGCAGAAGAGCTGATAAATAGCGGCGAGACAGATGCAAAAGAGATAATTGATGAGATGAAAAAAGTGATAAAATCATATCCTTTGGCTGAGATTGATTATATTAGCATAAATAGATTGAGCGATTTAGAAGAGTTAAAGACTATCGAAAAGGGCAATACGCTTGTCTCTTTAGCCGTTAGAATAGGCCAGACAAGGCTTATAGACAATATGTGGTTTTGAAAATAATTGAAAAGTTTGGAGGTTATAGAGAAAAATGTTAAGGGAAGTCTTGATTGGCAAGATTCACAGGGCAACGGTTACGGAAGCCGACCTTCACTATGTTGGCAGCATAACGATTGATGAAGAGTTGATGGAAGCAGCGGGAATGAAGGAGTTTGAGCTTGTCCATGTCTGGAACATTGACAATGGCGAGCGTTTTCAAACCTATACAATCAAAGGAAAAAGAGGCAGTGGTGTAATCTGTCTAAATGGTGCTGCAGCAAGGAAGGTTGCAGTGGGTGATAAGGTGATAATCGCTGCATTTGGCATGATTGATGAGAAGGAACTTGAAGGTTATAAACCAAGGGTGGTTATTGTTGACGATAACAATAAAATCGTTGAAGAGCATAAAGGGATGTAAATGATAAAGGCACTCTCCTTGATGGGACAGCTGGGTTATGGTTATAACAAGGACTCTTTTTTGAGAGCGATGGAAGATGGTGTTGACTATATCGGCGTTGATGCGGGTTCGATTGATTCAGGCCCATACTTTTTGGGCTCTGGCAATATGAAGGCTAATTACGATGCAACGCGAAACGACCTTGAGTTGCCGTTGGTTGAAGCTGTAAAGAGAAATATTCCATTTATTGTTGGCTCAGCTGGTTATGCAGGCGGCAACATTCATGTTGATAGGTTTCTTGAGATTGTTGAAGATATAGCAAGGGATAACAATATCCATTTTAAAGTTGCCGTTATATATTCTGAGATTGAAAAAGAGTATCTCATTGGGCTTTTAAAACAGGGCAAAGTAAAGAGTTATGAAGGCAATCCCGAGCTTAAAGAGAGTGATATATTATCGTCAAATCACATCGTTGCACAGATGGGCGTATCTAAGGTTGTCGAAGTCTTGAAAAATGGTGCAGACCTTGTTATTGCAGGCAGGATTACAGATGCATCAATATATGCTGCCTATCCGTTGCTTAAAGGCTATGAGCCTGCTTTGGTATGGCACATGTCAAAGATTATAGAGTGTGGTGCGTTGTGCGCAAAGCCTGCAAGTCCGTCTGATGCACTGCTTGGCTTTGTTGATGATGAGTTTTTTTATCTAAAACCGCCTAACCCTTCAAGAAGATGCACGCCCGATTCTGCTATGGCTCATGCTTTGTATGAGAATACCGACCCGTATGTTATTGAAGAACCAGACGGCACGCTTCTGCTTCACGATGCTGTTTATCTTCAACATGACGAAAGAACGGTAAAGGTTAAAGGCGCAAAATGGATTGAAAGAGAGAAAAAGACATTCAAGATTGAAGGTGCTAAATTCTCAGGTTATAGAACGATAGCTGTTGCAGGCATAAGAAACCCTGACATGATAGCCCAGATTGACGATATTCTCAATGTTGCAAAAGAAGAAGCCTATAGGCAGTTTAAAGATGGCTTTAGGTTGAATTTTAGGCTGTATGGAAGAGATGCCGTTTTGGGCAGTATGGAGTTTGATAAAAACTTGCATGAGATAGGTTTGATTGTTGATGTTGTTGCAGAGTCTCAGAAGTTTGCACATAGAGTCTGCTCGGTGGTTAAGGCGTTTTTGCAGCATTACGATTACAAAGGCAGAATAGCAACAGGAGCCAACCTTGCATTCCCTTATTCGCCTGCTGAGATTGATGTGGGTGAAGTGTATGAGTTTAGTGTGTATCACATTGTTGAAGATGAGAGGTTAGAGGAGAAATTTAAGCTAAAGGAGTTTGAGCTTTGAAGCTAAAAGAAGCTGTCAAGATTTTAAGGAGCAAAAACGCTGGAGTTTGGCATATAACCATAGATATCGTGTTTAAAGATGAAAGCCTGTATAAAAGTGCGAAAGGGAAGTTAAACAAGGAGATTTTTGAAAAGATTTACAAAAGGGAAGTTAGATACTTTGAATGCGACAATATAAACACCTTAAAGGTGTCGTTTTTAAGGGATGCCGCTGCTGGTTCTGTCGATGATACTGACTGCCTTGGTGCAAATTACTATATTCCGCTTCTGGAGATAGAGATATGAGAGTGTGTATAATCGGCGCAGGCAGTGTTGGTCTTGGCCTTGCCGCTTTTCTTTTAAATGCTGGCTGGAGTGTTTGTTTTATTACGAAAAAAGGAAAGACCGAGGATTTGAAGAGGGGCTTTAGGGTTTATGGTCTGTTCGGTGATTTTGAATTTTTGGCTTCTGAGTACTGCGTATCTGAAGATTATGCTTCTTGCGAAGGATGTGACTATATCCTGATTACGGCAAAAAGCTATGCAAATAGAGAAATAGCAGAGTCTTTGGATAGGACAAGGGATAAGATAGAGAATTCAAAGATTGTTGTCATTCAAAACGGATGGGGAAATAGCGAGATTTTCAAAGAGTTTTTTGGCAAAGAAAAGATATACACGGCAAGGATAATCACAGGTTTTGAAAGGGAAAAACCCAATCTTGTAAAGATAACCGTCCATGCTGATCAGATGGTTATAGGTAATATCTTTGATAAGATGCTTTCTTTTGATGTTGAAGATTTAGTTGAAGCGTTGAATAACGGTGGGTTTGAAGCAAAAGTTTCATGCGAAGTGGATAAGCATCTCTGGGCTAAGATGCTCTATAACTGCGCCTTAAATCCTCTTGGTGCTATTTTTGGTGTTGAGTATGGCAAACTTGCGGAATCCGAACACTCAAGGAACATAATGGATAGAGTTATAGATGAGATTTACGATGTGATGGAGTCTTATGGTTATTCGACATTTTGGGAAACCAAAGAGAGCTACAAAAAGATTTTTTATTCAAAACTTGTTCCTATAACAGCCGAACACCGCTCTTCGATGCTTCAAGATATAGAAAACGGCAGAAAAACAGAAATAGAATCCCTAAACGGCGTTGTCGTAAAACTTGCCAAGGATAAGGGCATAGATACGCCTTTCAATGAGTTTCTCTACAGAAGCATAAAGTTTTTAGAAGGTTAAAGCGAGGAAACCTTAAAGAGTTATACTCATTTTGAGAAATCTAACTAATATCACCTATCCATAGGAAGTTTGCTAATCAAGTAAGTATGCACTATCCATATTAGAGAACTTTGCCTTATGAGCTTATAAGCTTTTCGTAATCTGAGTGTTTGCCAATCCAAAACCAGATGATTTCTTCACTCTTTTTAACACCGACAGCTCTATAATCTTTTGTGATTCTGATAGAATATATAGGCTCTTTTGAGTAAATCTTTTTGAATCTTAAACTTGGATAAAAAGGATTTTCTTGAAATAAAGTGAAAGCCTTTTTAGCTTCTTTTTTCAACTCGTCTGGTAATTTTTCGTAAAGTTTCCAAAACTCTGATGTGGTTTTTGAAATCATAATTTGTCGAGATTTAGGTCTGAAGTTTTTCCTTCAGAATGTTCTTTTAATGCTTTTTCTGCCATTTTACTCAGTATATCTTGAGATTTCTCAAAAAGCTTATCCCATTCTTTTTCTGCTTTTATCTCTTCCAATATCCACTCTGCGTATGCCTTTTGCTGTTCTTCTGGCAATTTCTTTATTTCATTAAAAGCTTTTTCTATAATAGAGTTCATACATCACCACCTTCATAAGATTTTTCCAATTCTACCATTTATGCTTTTGCAAGAGAAGGGAAAATAACTAAGAATTATTGACTGTTTATCACCCTCTCTCCCATATTGGAAAAGTGGCATAATACAGAATAAAATAATTAATAAATAAATTATTCAAATAGCACCACCAGATACTCCACCACCACTACTTCCGCCAGCAGAACCAGAGGAGGAACTTGCGGAAGAAGAGGAACTTATTAGTACCTACTCCTCCACCGCCGTATTGGTGGTTTTGAACAAATCTAAATAATACATCTGTTAATGGTTTTAAGTTCATGTCTTTATTACCATTGTCTATAATGTAACCTAAAACAGAATTCTCAAACATTCTTGGGTAATTTTTATTTATAACTTTTCCATCTTTTACAAAGTAACAATTTGCACCACCACAGAATACAATCTTATTAATTGCATTTTGGTTGTAAGTTACACCACCAAAGTATGAATCTATACCAAAAATAAATGGATTTCCTAAATCTCCAAATTTTTCATTAAACTCCCTAATATCTTTACCGTCATAATTTGACATGTAAACAAAAGTTGGCATATCTACTTCTGCTGTGTAATTTTTAACAATTTTAGAAACATCTACCTTTTTTCCATTAGGAAAAACTGCATAAATGTCTCCTGCATTAGCCTTTGATACACCAATTCCTAACACTGCAACAACAGAGACAGAAAACAACAACTTCTTCCCTGCAAATGAAAAAGAACTTCTCCTTTCCTTTTTCATCTTTCTCTCCTTCTCCCTTAATTATTTTTTGGCATTCTAACTCGGGGGGTGATGTCAAGGGGAAATTGTTGGTTTAGGGATTTTCTTAAAAGCATGTGAAGCTTAACTAAATATTTTAGGTTTATATAGGTTTATAAAGATGAGGGATAACAAAAAAAGCCAATCTGAGCATGCCACCCAGATTGGCTTGATAACTTTCTCTCTAATAATTGGTAGCGGGGGGAGGATTTGAACCTCCGACCTTCGGGTTATGAGCCCGACGAGCTACCAGACTGCTCCACCCCGCGTCAAGCGACGCCTTTATTTATAATCATTTATTTTAAAAAGTCAAGTGTTTTTGTTTGATTTATTGAAAGCCTAATTTACCCCTTGTTTGATGGTTTCCTTTTTCTATAGGTGAAGATAAAATTTTGTCGAATTCTTCTTTGCTTATGTATTGTGGTGTGTATGTTGCACCAAGATTTTTGAGTTCCGATATAAATATGCGCAGGTGATTTCTTGAGCCTCTCGTTAAATTGGAATACACTCGCTTTATTGCACTATTATCTGTGTTTTTTATGTATTTTTCTAAGTCGTAGATGTCTAAATCTTCTATCGTCGCTCCAATTTTGAGTGCATCTATTCTGCTTTTTGACCCATCTTTTGTTAATTGTTCGTATAATTTTTGCATCTTTTGAGATTTGAATTTACCGTTCTCTTTGCCTGTTGTTGGGTCGGTGATTCCATAAACAGACAGGAGTCTTCTTATTGCCCTTATGTGATTACTTTCGCTTCTTGCAATCCTTTCAAATACAGGCATGTTCCATTTCTTGTAAAGGTATGTGTAAACATCGTGAGCGAGTTTTTCTTCTTCAACCATGTGTATCAGCCCAACTCTGTCGGCTTCGGTGATTTTTTGATTGATTGTTATTGTCTGTCTGTTGCCTTTGTTGTATCTTGGACCACCGTATGCAATTGCTAAGTTTGACATCATTCCAACACTTACTGTTAAGGCTATACCTATTTTTAGCGCTTTTTTCATCTTTCCACTCCTTCTTTAAAGAATTTTTTTTGATTATAATTTATATTTCTTTTTCAGTCAAATATAATATTTTTCTGATGATAATTTTAATAAAATGGAAATAATATAATGACAAAAATGTAAATTAAAATACAAAAATATTCATTTTTAAATTGCAATTTGGGGTCAGCAACAAATATATTGCTTGTTATAATAAAAAAGGAATATATCTTGCTAAACAAAGCTTAGCTTGATTAAGAGAATGGGGGTGTTCTTTATGAAGAAGTTGATGGGTGTGAAATTGGTTTTTATGGTTTTTTTGCTGTTTTTTTCTTTTGGGTCTTTGTCTTTTGCTTCTGTTGGTAAGGTGAACAGCGGGGATACAGCATGGATGCTTACATCAACAGCTTTTGTTATGTTTATGACTCCTGCTGGTCTTGCTCTGTTTTACGGTGGTATGGTAAGGTCGAAAAATATTTTAAACACGATAGCTATGTCTTTTTTGAGTTATTGCATAGTGAGTGTTGTATGGGTTTTGTGGGGATACACTCTCTCTTTTGGGCCAGATATTGGTGGAATTATAGGGGATTTTAAATATTTTCTTATGAATGGTATAACTCCTTCTTCAGTTGAAGGGACTATTCCCGCCTTTCTATTTGCTGCTTTTCAAATGACATTTGCAGCTATTACAGTGGCATTAATTAGTGGTAGTGTGGTAGAGAGATTGAAGTTCTCTTTTTGGCTTGTTTTTAGCGTGCTATGGGTGAGTTTTGTTTATTCTCCCATTGCACATTGGGTGTGGGGAGGTGGATTTTTATCAAAGCTTGGGGTCTTGGATTTTGCAGGTGGAACAGTCGTTCATATAAATGCTGGCGTTGGCGGTCTTGTTCTTGCACTGTTTGTTGGTAAAAGAAAAGGTTTTAGAAGAACAGCCATGCCGCCTTCTTCTATAACTTTAACAGCTTTGGGTGCTGCTATGCTCTGGTTTGGTTGGTTTGGATTTAATGCTGGAAGTGCTTTGGCTGCTGATGGGTCTGCTGCAAGTGCGTTTTTTGTTACGAATATCGCTGCTGCAATAGGAGCTATAAGTTGGATGGGTGTTGAATGGATTGTCCATAAGCACCCAACTGTGCTTGGTGCTGCAAGTGGTGCTGTTGCAGGTCTTGTCGCTATTACTCCCGCTGCTGGTTTTGTTAATAGCTTGGGTGCTTTGATTATAGGTGCTGTTTCTGGCGTTTTGGGTTTCTTAGGTGCTTCGTATCTAAAATTTGTTTTTGACTACGATGATTCGCTTGATGCTTTTGGTGTGCACGGTTTAAACGGTATATGGGGTGCTTTGGCTACAGGTTTATTTGCTGACCCTTCTATAAATGGAGCTAAAGGACTATTTTACGGAAATTTCCATCAGTTTCTAGTTCAAGTTGAGAGTATTATTGTAGTGATAGTATATACCGCCATTATGACATACCTTATAGCAAAGGCGATATCTGTGGTTATGGGGAATATAAGAGTTGACGAAGAAGACGAGGTTAAAGGGTTAGATGTTGCAATCCATACAGAAAAGGGTTTCGAGCTATAAGGTGCCACTATACTGGCACCTTTTTCTTTGTATGTCTTTGAAGGTTAATTTGTTGTTTTTTTAGTTTAGAAAAAGATTCAGGTACTTTCTTAAATACATCCTTTATTTGAAGCACATCTCCAGGTTTTCCACAGATAAGGATTTCATCACCCTTTGTTAACTCGTCTATCTCAGCCGGATGGAGCCATTTGCCGTCTCTGAAGATATAGATTATTTTTACATTTTTGTATTTTAAGAACTCATTTTCCCTTTCCGGTGCAAGACTCTTTAGCAGTGTCCCAAAAAACAGCACCTTATCGTTTGGTAGTCTTATTGGCATGCCTGTTTCTAATAGATTTAGTATCTTTTTGTCTTCTATCTCTTTCGGAGAGATGGAGAATGAAGGTAAATTACACATGATAATGTTTTTAAGTATGCTAAGTTGATGAACGGGTGAGTAGTTTTTATCTGGGACTTGGGCTTCATATAGACTGAAATACTTAGCTTTAACTCTTCTTGATATCTCGACCTGAACGAGATAGGCAAGCAAAACACTTAGGGCAGCAGCAGCAAGGAGATTGTATCCACCAGTCATTTCTGTTACCATTATCGTTGTTGCAAGTGGAGCTCGTGCGGCAGAACCAAATACAGCAGCCATGCCTATTACGGCAAATATTGATGGATTTTGATGTAAAAGATGAGCAAATGCACAACCGAGCATTGCACCAATAAAGAGTGTTGGTGCAAATACGCCACCAGAACCGCCGCTTGATACGGTAAATGTAAACGCAAGCATCTTTGCTACTATTAAAAAGAGCGCAATTGATACGGCTATTTTTCCGTATATGGCTTCTTGAATCCAGCCGTATCCGCCACCAAGCACCTGTGGAAACTTGAAGGCTATTAAACCAACGATTGCAGCACCTATAGCAGGCTTAAAATGTGGTGGTATTTTTATGAGTCTAAATCCATCCCTTACATAATAAAAAACGTTAGGCAGTATAACGCCTGTTATTCCGCTTATTAGTCCAAGCAGGGCTAAGTAGAAGTATGTGTTTATGGTATCTATTTGAAGGTTTTGCGGAACTGTGAATATTGGTTGCCATCCCATAAGAAATCCTGTTGTCATGTATGCTATTAAAGAACCAAGAAGGGTATAAACTAATGCTTCCGCTTCGAATTCCATGTCGCTATATAGCACTTCTATGGCAAATATAGATGTTCCGATAGGGGCTCTGAATATAGCAGAGAGTCCACTTGCCATTCCTATTAAAACGAACAACCTTCTCTCTTGACTTGTTGCTTTTTTAATGGTTGCATATATTGAGCCGACACCTGAGCTGAACAGAGCTGTTGGGCCTTCTCTTCCTGCTGAACCACCTGTTCCTATGGTTATAGCCGATGCTAATATTTTTATTGGTGTTACAATCGGTCTTATGTATCCACCCGTTCTATGAAAGCTCCTTACGGCTGTGTCTGTGCCGTGTCCTTCTGCTTCTGGAGCTGTTGAATACACCAGTATGCCTGATATAAGCCCGCCAGTAATTAGGACAAACAGTGCTATCCACGGATGAGAGTATGATGGAATTGCTGAATTTTTTAGTATGTATAATACATCGGGCGGAGTATATTTTGCCAAGGCTTTTAGGGAATTATCGCTTATAAGTTTAAGTAAAAAGACAAATATTTGGGCACTTGCAGCACCTATCAAGCCTATAATAACAGTGTCAATAATCAGTTTTGCTTTTTTCATTGTTATTAAGACTTTACGGTTTTTTGTTTGTTTTTTCAAGGTTATTGATACAGTTCACATTAAGTGTTAAAATTTGCAGCATGAAACGCAGGCCTTCGTTTTTCTATTTTATTGGTCTTTTTATAGCAACACTTGTTCTTGCTGTTTTACTCTTTGTTTTCGACTATTGGAAAGTTGACCTTGTAAGGATAGTTAATTCAAACATAAATCAGATAAAAAACATATATACGACAGAAACGAAATATTTTCTTCAGTCAACTACCGATAGTCTTGTGAATTCTATACTTAGTCAGCAAAAAAGTGTTGTGTCTGAGTTTGAGAAACATATAAAAAGCGAGGACTTGCTCTATAGAATAGCTGCAAGTGAGTTTGCTGAGATGAAAAATAGAAATTTAGCTAAACAAAATATTGTGAAAAAGCTAAGGTCTATATCAGACAAGAGTCCTTTTATCTCATATTTTATTCTTAATAGTAGTGGTGAAGATTTAATTACGGGTAAACAGATTCCTAAAGGATTGTTTAAAAAGATGTCTGATGTTTCTTATGATGAGAGCGGTAAGTTTGTTAAGCTAAGATGGATAGACGGCGAGGAGAGCGAAGTTTATGTAAGAAAATTTCCCTATTTTAAGTGGCTGTTTATTACTGTCTTGAAAACAGGAGAGATAAAAAGGGCTATTCAGTTTAATTTTATAGATTTGATTAAGAGTTATAGATTTGGGAGGAACAACGAAGGATATATGTTTGCTATATCCATAGGTAAAAATAGCCGATGTAGATTTAAGATGATTGCAAGCTCCTTGACTGCAAGTGATAGATGTGTGGATTTGGAGAGACTTTTTAATGGTTTGAGTGTTAAAAAACTTCTTAGCGAAGGTTCTATGTTCATTATGGATGGTAAAAATAATAGGGATAGGCTCGTTTTTTTCAGGTATGTGAAGAGTTGGAATTGGATTGTTGGTTCGGGTATAACGCTTAGAAGTGTATCTTTAGCCGTTGGAAGGCAAAAAGAGAAGATAATTTTTGGTATGGGCTCTAATATTGAGGATTTAACGGTATTTTTGTTTGGCGTTGGTATAGTTATAATCGCCGTATCTTTTGCTTTTGTTGAATTTTCAAGAAGAAAAACATACGGGATACTTAAACTTTTAAATGAGTCATTGAGCAAGGGCGAGCCGTTAAAATTTGATGAGCCCGTTTTTAAAGAGTTTGAGATAATTATCAATTACTTCTCTGAAGCACTCGACAGGATAAATACATATGAAAATGATTTTTTAAAAGCTTTCGTTAGTATATTGGAAGCTCGAGATGTATATACGAAGGGACATTCGCAGCGTGTTGCCTTTTATTCGAAGATGATAGCAAAGAAGTTGGGTTATGACGAGAAGCATCAAGATGAGATTTATAGAGCTGGTCTTCTGCACGATATAGGCAAGGTTGGGATACCAGATGCTGTTTTGCTTAAGCCCGGCAAACTGACAGATAACGAATACAGAATAATGCAGCAGCATCCAATAATATCGTATGAGATTCTCGCCCGTTCGCAGAGATTTAAACATCTTGCTCTATGGGCAAGGCAGCACCACGAAAAGTGCGATGGCAGTGGTTATCCTGATGGTTTGAAATGTAGTGCCATTACAGAAGAAGCAAGGATAATAGAAATTGCAGATATATTTGACGCTCTAACAACAACAAGACCATACAGAAAAGCTTTTAGTGTTGAGAAAGCCGTGGAGATACTAAGTAATGAGAAGATTGATAAAGAGATTTTTTCTGTAGCTAAAGGCGTTCTTATCGATGCCATAAAAGAGGTTGGCGATGTTGAAGTTGAGTTTATGTCTGAGCAGTTGGATAGGATAAGAAATGAGTTGTTTAATTATGATTTTATGACAGGATTAAAGGTTTGGTTATCATTTAGGAAGACGCTTCAAGATTTTATAAATGTTGATGCTCCATTCGTTGTGTATAGGGTAAATATAAAAAACATAAGCAGGATAAATTACAGATTTGGTGAAGATATTGGTGATGAAGTTATAGTGAAAACCGCAGAAGCTTTAAAGAAATTTAAGAAAGCAGAAGAGATGTTTTCTCAAGATTTAATCTGTAGAGCGTATGCAGATGTCTTTTTTATGGCAAGAAGGATAAAAAAGAACGAGCTTATGCCTTCTTTTGAAGAGGAATCTTCGACGATAAAGAGCTATCTAATGGAGGAAGTATTCTCATATCTTTTTGAAGATAGTAGAATTAATTTTAGAATTGAAGGAATAGAAGACTACCTTGACTTTGAAGTTACATTTGCCAGATATCCTTTTGATGGTAGAACATTGAATGAAATCATTTATAGGGTTGAAAGTGTGAGAAAAGTTAGTTAAAATTCTAAAGATAGGTTTTATGTTTAACATTTTTTAGTTTAGAAGGCAGGAGGCTTTCAATGAAAATCCTATATGTAGATGTGTCAAAGTGCACAGGATGTAGGGCTTGTGAATACGCTTGCTCTTTTGCTCATGATGGTTTGTTTAATCCCTTGAACTCAAGGATTCACATTAGCGAGTTTTTGGACGATTTTGTCTTTGTTCCTGCGATGTGCACCCAGTGTGAAGATGCTTACTGTGTAAAGGTTTGTCCTACGGGTGCTTTAAGTAAAAACGAAGAGACGGGCGTTGTTGAGCTTGATTATAACAAGTGCATAGGCTGTAAACAGTGCACCATTGCCTGTCCGTGGGGCAATATAAAGCTTGATGTTGAAGCAAAAAGAATAATCAAATGTGATTACTGTGGCGGAGGCCCAGAATGCGTGAAGGTTTGTCATGCTTCTGCTTTGCAGTTTGTTGAAGTGGAAGATGCTGTTTTAGATAAACAGCATAGGAGTGCCATTTATTATAAAGATATAGCCCAGCAGGGGGTGTGATATGTTAAAGGGTGGTTATGTTGGCAGGATATTAAGGGTTAATTTGAGCGAGAACAAGATAAGTGTTGAAGATATAAACGAAAAGTGGGCTGAAGATTTTATCGGCGGCAGAGGGTATGCAACAAGAATGCTGCTTGATGAGATAGACCCAAAAATAGACCCTTTAAGTGAAGAAAATAAAATTATCATAGCGACTGGTCCTTTGGGTTCAACCTATGCACCATCATCCGGAAGGGTTATGGTTATAACAAAAGGTGCATTGAATGGAGCTATAGCCTGTTCTAACTCTGGCGGTCATTTTGGGCCTGAGCTCAAAAGGGCAGGGTATGATTTCTTAGTAATTGAAGGAAAAGCCGAAAAACCCGTTTATTTATGGATTTATAAGGGCAAGGTTGAAATAAGAGATGCATCTATGCTTGTTGGTAAGAATACCAAAGAGACGGATAAGATTTTGAAGAGATTAACGCATCCAGAAGCTGGGACATTCCAGATAGGTCCAGCAGGAGAAAAGCTCTCTCTAATAGCCAATGCGACATTTGATGGACATAGAATGGCAGGAAGAACGGGTGTTGGCGCTGTTTTTGGAAGTAAGAATCTAAAGGCTATAGCGGCGAAAGGAAACTTAAGCATTGCTGTTGCGGATAGAGAGAGATTTGCTAAGGCTGTATATAACGCAAGGGATATGCTTTCAAAGGATGCATTCACCGGCAAAGGAGCTGCAAAGTATGGAACGGCTGTTTTGGTTAATGTGATAAATGGCGTTGGTGGTTTACCATCTTACAATGGCCACGATGCCTATTTTGAAAGAGCCGAGAAAATTAGCGGAGAGACACTTGCAAAGGATAATCTTGTAAGGGCTGAAGGTTGTGATAGCTGTCCTATAGCATGTGGAAGGGTTACAGAAATAAGAAAAGGTAAGTATAAGGGTAAAAAGGGTGTTGGACCTGAGTATGAGTCTATTTGGGCGCTTGGTGCTGCATGCGGCGTTGACGATTTAGACGCTGTTGTTATGGCAGGTTATCTGTGTGATGATTATGGATTGGATACTATCTCTGCTGGTGCAACGGTTGCATGTGCTATGGACCTATACGAAGCTGGGTATATACCAAAGGATGATGTAGGATTTGAACTCAGATTTGGAGATGCTGACGCACTCGTTAAGGCTATAGAGCTTATGGGTAAGCAGGAAACAGAGTTTGGTAAGCTTCTTGCAAAAGGCTCTTATAGGCTTGCTGAGTATTATGGACATCCAGAGTTCTCCATGAGCGTTAAGAAGCAGGAATTCCCAGCATACGACCCACGAGCTATTAAGGGCATAGGCCTTGAGTATGCAACCAGCAACAGAGGAGCCTGCCATGTAAGGGGTTATACAATAGCAGCTGAAGTCTTAGGCAAGATGGATAAAAATACTTACGAAGGCAAAGCAAAGCTTACAAAGACGCTTCAGGATTTGACAGCTGCGTTAGACTCAACAGGAATCTGCCTATTTACTACTTTTGCGATTGCGGGCAAAGAGATTTCAGAGCTGTTTGCTGCTGCCACGGGATTTGAGTGTGATGAGAGCGAGTTTTTGAAGAAAGGCGAAAGAATTTGGAATATAGAGAGAATATTCAACATCAAAGCCGGTTTTGGAAGGGATGATGATAGACTACCAGAGAGAATGGAGAAAGAGCCAATAAAAAGTGGACCTTCAAAGGGTATGGTGGCAGATTTGAGTGGTGTGCTTGATGAGTATTACGAACTGAGAGGCTGGGATAAAAACGGCGTCCCAACAAAAGAGAAACTCCAAGAATTAGGCATAGAGGACTTACTATGATAGCAATAGTCGGCGGCTCTATAGCCGCCTTTGTTGCTTATAGAACGATAAAAAAGTATCAACCCGATGCCGATGTAAAGGTGTTTTCAAAAGAGAGTGTGATACCTTACTCAAAAATGCTTCTTCCTTATATACTTACAAGCAATGTTGAAGCCAATATGTTTTACCCAATAGGAGACGACTTGTTTTTGGAGAAGGAGATTGTTGAGCTTGATGCAGATGAGAAATACATAAAGGATAAGAGTAATTGGAAATATTATTACGACAAGCTCATAATCGCAACGGGTGCTGATGCCAAAAAACCTTCGTTTGAAGGTGATTACGATGCCGATAAAATTATAACCATAAGGTATTTAAATGACATCTATAAGATTCGGGACTTGATAAGGCAGGCTTCTTTTAGGCGAGTGGTTATAGTTGGTGCAGGTCTTGTTAGTATGGAGATGGGACATGCTTTGTCCATGGCTGGCTTTGATGTGCGTTTTGTCGTTGGTTCAAACAGAATCTTATCTCAGATACTCAATAAATCTTCTGCCGATTTTGTTGAGAAAATCATAACGGATAACCACAGGGTTGAGTTTTATAAACAGGATGGTATTGAGACAATAAATAGTTATAACGATGGACTTATTGTTAAGTTGAAAAGCTCAAAAGAGATAGAGTGTGATTTTGTTGTTGTTGGTCGTGGCGTTAGTCCGAATGTCTCATTTTTGAGTGGAGATTTTAGTGATGGCGTGGAAGTTGATGAGTTTTTAAAAACAGGGTTTAGAGATGTCTATGCTGTTGGAGATGTGGCAAAGAGCTATGATGCTGTGGTTAACAAGAAGATTTCACATGCCATCTGGCCTGTTGCGATAGAAGAAGCAGAAATAGCGGCAAGGAATGTTTTAGGATTTGATATGACCGAAGAGCCGCAGATAACAAGAAATGTGTTGCCTGTTTTTGGTATGAATATATTTACGGCAGGTGTCTCCAAGCTTGAAGAGTATGATGGCATTTTAGAAGATTATAGCGACGGTTTGAGAAGAATTCTGTTCAAAGACGGCATGCTTGATGGTTTTGTGTTTGTTGGCGATGTTTACGACTTTGGCGAGTATGTGAATATTATGCGAAAAAGAGTTAATATAAAGGGAGTTGAGAAGGCTTTACTGTTCTCTTCTAAAGCGGCGAAACTATGAACATAGAGCTGTTTCTTATAGGTTTTATTGCAGCCCTAACGCCAGGCCCTGACATTCTGCTTACGATACAGACAACCCTGAACCACTCATTTAAAGAAGGTTTGAAGGTTGTAAGTGGCATACTTACGGGCAATATCGTGATGATTTTGATACTTCTTGTTGGTTTGTCGTCTGTTGGCAAGAGTGCACCGTTTCAAATGTTTATATCCCTATTTGGTGGCTTTTACCTGCTATATGTTGCTTTTGAGATTTTTAGGCACAGAAAAGAGCAAGTTAGGGCTGCACAGACTAAGGCGAAAACATTTTACTTTAAGGGTTTAACCGTGAATCTGTCAAACCCGAAGGCTATTATCTTTTTTAGTGCCATTCTTGCGCCATTCTTAGACAAAGGTTCCCTTGCTTTAAATCTATTGAGTCTGTTTTTAGGTATTCTACTTGCATTTTTAACGGCTACATTTTTGACTGAATTTTTCAGGAAAAATCTGCTCAATCCTAAGGTATCGGCTGCCATAAACACCATCTCTTCAATTATCTTTTTTCTATTTTCAATTGAATTATTCAGGAATTTTTACAGTATAGCGGCAGATTTTTTTAGTCTCTTAAAGTCTTAGAAGTTTTGATATAACAAACTGCTTTGCAACCCTTCCGCTTCTTGCACCTTTTGATATGGCAAATGATAGGGCTTCTTTGTTCCAGTTGGGAAACTTGTTTAAGCTGTATTGCTTTAGGTAATATTCAACGATTTTTAAATATGTATCTTTGTCTGGCATTCTAAATGAGATTGTGAGTCCAAACCTGGCATAAAGAGACATCTGCTCACTTATCTCATCAGCGCTGTATATGGAATCTGTCTTTAGAACTTCATCTTTTATTAGATGTCTTTTGTTTGATGTGGCTATAATCATCGCATTTGTTGGTTTCTCTTCTAAACCACCTTCTATTGAAGACTTGAATTTTCTATATTCGTCGTTTTGTTCATCGAAAGAGATATCATCAAAGAACAGTATAAACTTAGATGTTTTGTATGCCGAGATGAGCTCGTATATGTCATAGATAAATGTTGCTTCGTCTGTTGGTATCTGGATAATCTTTAATCCTTTTTCTCTGTAATGGTTGATTAGTGCCTTTACGACTGATGACTTGCCACAGCCCCTTTCACCCCATAGAAGGACATCTAAGAATGGTTTGTTGGATAAAAATGCTTCTGTGTTGATTTTGAGCTGCTTAATCTGTGCGTCTATGCCTATTAGATTTTCTAATCTTGCCGTTGAGAAGTTGATTATTGGCTTTATCGTCCTATTTTCAACCCTAAACGCAAAGCCGTCTGCTATCATTTTATAACGAAGATAATTTTTTTTGCTCCCTGAACGCCGCTTACAAGCTGCTTTTCTATGTCTGCTGTTTTACTCTCTGCGCCTATAAAGATGAGATAATCGCTCTGTGGTGTTGCAAGTTTATATGCTTCGAACATGCTGTCTTTTATGTTTTTCTCTTCAATAATGATGTAAAGGATTTCTATATCTAAAGCCGCAGTTAGTTTATCTTTGTCTGATACATCTATTAATGCATTTGCTTCCTTTGAGTTTGCAGAAATAGCCTTTATAACGCCTATTTCGTTGTTTTTGAAATAATCTTCATCTTTGTATCCATTGTCTTTTAGTATGCTTTCTATCTCTTTAAAGCCCACAACTTCTATACCGTTTAGATGAGCCTTTTCTATGAACTCTTCTAAATTACTACTCTTCATCTTCTAACTTCTTTATGAATTTTGTTTCTTTATATTCATAAAACAGTGGTTTTCCCGTTGGTATCTCAAATTTTGGTATATCTTCATCTGATATATTTTCAAGGTATTTGACAATTGCCCTTAGGCTGTTTCCATGCGCACTGATTAGGATATTTTTGCCTTCTTTTAGTTTTGGTATTATTGTGCTTTCGAAGAATGGTATTGTTCTGTGATAATTGTCTTTCAAAGACTCACCACCCGGTGGATTTATGTCATAGCTTCTTCTCCACTTGTGGACTGTATCTGCTCCGTATTTTTCTGCTGTTTCTTGTTTGTTTAATCCTTGCAGGTCGCCATAATATCTTTCGTTTAGCGCTTCCGTCTCATAGACGGGTAAGACATTTATAGTATCAGGCATATTTGCCCACTCTTTCATTCTGCCTTCTGAATGCTGAATTATTGGAACTTTGCCACAGTTGTTTACAGATAGTGCTATCATTGCCGTCTGGATTGACCTTATCAGTGCAGATGTATAGACTTCGTCAAAGCATATGTCTTTGAGCTTTTCTCCTGCTTTTAGTGCTTCATCGATGCCTTCTTTTGCGAGTGGGACATCCACCCAGCCTGTAAAGAGATTGAGCTTGTTCCACATCGACTTGCCGTGTCTTAAAAGAACCAATAAAGCCATCTTCTCTCTCCTTTTTCTCGTTTTACAGGTTGCTTTAGCTTGCGGCAGGGTTTATAATACAAAAATAAAATGGAGCCAGCGATAGGACTCGAACCTACGACCTGCTGATTACGAATCAGCTGCTCTACCACCTGAGCTACGCTGGCACCGTTTAAGGATTTTAGTGAAAAGGTTTTGTTTGTCAAGTGTGTTGAAAAAGTAAGCGTAATATTGTATAAGTTGCTCACTTTTGGAGGAGAAAAATGAGAGGGATAAAAAACATTTATGTGGTTGGAAGGAAAAATCCTGATTTAGACAGCGTTGCCAGTGCCGTTGCTTATGCAGAGCTTAAGAATACCTTAGATGCAGAAACAAACTATGTGGCGACTGTTTGCGGCGGGATAGACGAGACAACGCAGAAAGTTTTTGGTTATTACAACATCCCTTTCCCTAAGTATATAGCTGATTTGAGTCTTCGTGTTGAAGATGTTATGACACAGAACACAATAACGGTTAGAAGGGACGAGCCGGTTACTGAGATATTTAGGCTAATGTTGAAAAACGACTTAAGGGTTGTGCCCGTCGTTAAGGAGAATGGTGAGTTTGTTGGCTATTTTGGTATGATAGATATAGCAAAAAAGAGTATTTCGTCGGTTATGCCGGATATATTCAGGAAGATAAAGACAAGTATCTCTATAATAAAAAGGGCTGTTGATGGCGAGACGATAGTTGAAACAGAAAGAGAAGATGATGAATTTATAGCAACGATTATTATGGGTGTTGTCGATAGAGAAGGTTTGATGAACATAATTGAAAGGATTGAGCCGGAAAGCGTTATAATGGTTGTAGGAAATAGAGAAGATTTACAAAGAGCTGCAATCGAAGTTGGTGTTAGGTGTATAGTTATCTCTCACGGATACGACATAAGTGATGAGTTGAAGAAATTAGCAGAAGAAAACGGTGTTGCTGTTATATCGTCAGAATATGACGCGTTTGCGACGGTTGGTTTGATAGAATGGGGTATTCCTGTCGAGAGTGTTTGTGAGAAGAGTGAAACTATGGTTAACCCTTTGGATTTGATTAAAGATATAAAGGAAGTAGTTTATACTTCAAATAATAGAGCTGTTGTCGTTGTTGATACAAAGAAAAGGGTTAAAGGCATCATAACAAGAACAGATATTATAAAATACGACAGAAGAAATGTAATCTTAATAGACCACTCTTCAAGTATAGATGCACCAGATGGAATATTTGAGTGCAATATTCTTGAGATTATAGACCATCATAGATTAGGTGATATCCAGACTGGTTTTAGAACAAGATACAGAATAGAGCCGTGGGGGGCAACAGCATCAATAATAGTTGATGAGTTTAAGAAAAATCGTATAAAACCATCAAAGACATCGTCTCTATTGCTTGCTGCTGGTATAATAGTAAATACTAAGTTTCTGACAGAAAATGTGGTTGATGAAGATATGGAGAGCCTTGAGTGGATATGTTCTGTATGGGAGATGAACTCGTCAGACCTTTCAGAAGAGCTTAAAAGAGTAATAAATTCTTAAAGGGGTAGGAGGTATTCTATGGTAAACGCAACAACAGCTTTGTATCTTACATTCATTGCGTCGTTTTTGTCGATTGGTTATGCATTATTTGCAGCGTATTATGTCCTTTCAAAGGAAGATGGCAACGAAAGAATGAAGGAGATTGCCAAAGCCATTCAAGAAGGTGCAGGGGCTTTCTTGGCGAGAGAGTATAAGAGTATAGCAATAGTTGCCATCGTTATATTCGCCATTTTGTGGGCTTTGGGTGCAAAGAGTGAGCATTTTGGACTTTTGACGGCTTTGGGATATTTGACGGGTGCAATTCTTTCTGGTCTTGCAGGTTATATCGGTATGTTTGTTGCCGTTAGAACGAATGTTAAGACAGCCCAGATGGCTAAAAACGGTCTTGCAAGAGCTTTAGATTTGGCATTCAAAGGTGGTTCTGTTACGGGATTCCTTGTGACGGGCTTTGGTCTTCTTGCTATTTCTGGTTTCTATTATGTTTCTGTGTACATCTTTAAACAGCCTGTTGAGCATACGATTAAAGCTTTGATAGGTCTTGCATTCGGTACAAGCTTAATCAGTGTTTTTGCTCGTCTTGGTGGTGGAATTTACACTAAAGCCGCAGATGTCGGTGCTGACCTTGTGGGTAAGGTTGAAGCTGGAATTCCTGAAGACGACCCGAGAAACCCAGCGGTTATAGCTGACAATGTGGGTGATAATGTTGGTGACTGTGCTGGAATGGCTGCTGATGTTTTTGAAACATTCACTGTTACGACTGTTGCAGCAATGGTTTTGGGCCATACACTGTTTGACAAACCTGGTTCAATTGGGATAGCTGCAATGTTCCCGCTTCTGATTGGCGCTATCGCTTCTGTCTCTGCAATTGTTGGAGCGTTTTTTGTAAGGCTTGGCAGGTCAAACAATATTATGGGTGCTTTCTATAAAGGTATGTTTGTTACAGCTATAATTGCTCTTGTTATCATATACTTTGCATCTCAAAAGTTCTTTGGCACACCGATTAAGTATTCCTGGGGCGAAGTAACGGCAAATGGCGTATTCTTCTCATCTTTAATAGGTATGGCTATAACGGGTCTGTTGATGTTTATAACAGAGTTTTACACTTCTTATGAGTATCCACCTGTTAAATCCATAGCTAAAGCTTCTGTTACAGGTCATGCAACAAACATTATTCAGGGTATGGCTGTAATGCTCAAAGCTCCTGCTTTGCCAGCAATTGTTATTGCTCTGGGCATGTTCTTCTCATACAAACTTGCCGGTCTTTACGGTATAGCAATTGCTGCAGCAGCTATGTTATCATTGACAGGAATGGTAATCTCTATCGACTCATACGGTCCTATTACAGATAACGCTGGTGGAATTGCAGAAATGGCAGAGCTCGATGAGACTGTAAGGGCTGTTACCGACCCATTAGATGCTGTTGGAAATACAACAAAAGCCGTTACAAAGGGATTTGCTATAGGTTCTGCTGCTTTGGCTGCTTTAGTTCTGTTTGCTGAATATACTCGCTCCATCGGTGCAGGTTCTCACTCCTTTGACTTAAGCAATCCGCTTGTTCTCGTTGGACTGCTTCTTGGTGGCCTTTTGCCATTCTATTTTGGCGCTATGAGTATGGAAGCTGTCGGTGTTGCAGGCGGAATGATGGTTGAAGAAGTTAGAAGACAGTTTAGAGAGATAAAAGGCATATTGGAAGGAAAGGCAAAGCCAGATTATGCGGCTTGCGTTGATATTGTTACAAGGGAGTCCTTGAAAAAGATGATAGCACCGGGTCTGATACCTGTTTTAGGCCCGATTATTGTTTATGCTCTGTTTGGTAAGATTGCACTTGGCGCACTCTCTATGGGTTCGATTATAACGGGATTCTTCCTTGCAGTTGCAATGACAAGCGGCGGTGGTGCATGGGATAATGCCAAAAAATACATAGAAGATGGTAATTTCGGTGGTAAAGGTAGCGAAGCTCATAAGGCTGCAGTAACAGGTGATACGGTTGGAGACCCACTGAAGGATACGGCTGGTCCTGCTATTAACCCGATGATTAAGATTATAAACATAATCGCTATTTTGATAGTTCTGACAAGCTTCTAAAAAGAGTAGGGGGGTTGTCCCCCTTTCTGTTTTGGGTTTAGGGTTAAACTCAAAACAGAGATAATAAAAGGAAGAGGAGAGAAGATATGGTTGAAGAGACAAAGCTTTTGTATGAAGGTAAGGCTAAAAAGGTTTATGAAACAAATGACCCAAATCTGCTTATTATCTATTTCAAAGATGATGCAACAGCTTTTAACGGTAAAAAACACGAAATTATAGACGAAAAGGGCGCTTTAAATAAGGCTATTACAACTAAGGTATTTCAGTGGCTTGAAGAGTGTGGAATAAAGACACATTTTGTTGAAGAGAATTCTGGAAGAGAGATAGTTGTTAAAAGACTTAAGATGATACCTGTTGAAGTTGTGGTTAGAAATATTGCTGCGGGCTCCATTGCAAAAAGGCTTGGACTTAAGCAGGGTGAGAAATTGCCAAGACCAATTCTTGAATATTATTACAAAAGCGATGAGTTAGATGACCCGTGGATTAACGAAGACCACATTACAGCTTTCGGTTGGGCTGATGAAGAGACTCTAAAAAAGATTAGAGAGATAGCTTTTAAGGTTAATGAGTGTTTGAGGGAGAAGTTTGATAAGGCTGGTATTATACTTGTTGACTTTAAACTTGAGTTTGGCTTCGACAACGAAGGCAACCTTGTGCTGGGCGATGAGTTTACACCGGATGGCTCAAGGCTATGGGACAAAGAGACAGGCGAAGTTTTGGATAAGGATAGATTTAGGAGAGATTTAGGCGATTTGATAGAAGGGTATGAGAAGATTTTGATGAAGATATCAAGGGTCTAAAAATGAAGTATGTGGTAATTGTTATGCCTAAGAAAGCGATACTTGACCCGCAGGGAAAGGCGATAAAGCAGGTTGCTGAAGATTATCTGAATAAGTCTATTAAAGATATAAGGGTTGGAAAATACTTTGAGATAGAGCTTGACAGAGAAGATGATGAGCTTGTTGAGAAGCTTGCAAAGAATATCCTATCAAATGAAGTGATAGAAGACTATCTGGTGAAGAAGGTATGAGAGTTGGCATAGTTCAGTTTCTTGGGACAAACTGCGATTATGACTGTAAATACGCATGCGACTGTTTAGGATTTGAAAGTGAGTTTATCTGGTATAGTCAAGCTGATGTTGAAGGGTTTGATGTTATTATCTTGCCCGGTGGTTTCTCATACGGAGATTATTTAAGGAGTGGGGCATTAGCAAAGTTCTCACCTGTCATGAAGGCAGTTGCCGATTTTTCCAAAAAGGGCGGTAAGGTTATTGGCATCTGCAACGGTTTTCAGATTTTAATTGAAGTGGGATTGCTCAAAGGTGCTCTTTTGAAGAATAAAAACCTTCGTTTTATACATAAAGATGTGTATTTGAAGGTTGAAAAGAGCAGATGCAGGTTTACTAAAGGCCTTGAAGGTGAAGTTCTTAGAATGCCTATAGCTCACGGTGAAGGCAACTATTTCTGCAGTGATGATTATCTGAAGTATTTGCAGGACAACGAGATGATTGTTTTGAGATACTCAAATGAGTCCGGCGATGTAAAGGATGAGTGCAATCCTAATGGCTCTGTTTACAATATAGCTGGAATTTGCAACGAGAGTGGTAATGTATTTGGCTTGATGCCGCATCCTGAAAGGGCTGTGGGTGATTTGGGTAAGGATGGCGAGAAGATTTTTGAACGATTCCTATAGGGGGCATCAATGTTTGAAAAGAGCAGAAGGCTGTTTGAAGAAGCAAAGAGATACATAGTTGGTGGTGTTAACAGTCCTGTTAGGGCTTTTAAGAATGTTGGAAGAACGCCACTTTTTATAGCAAAGGCTAAAGGTTCTAAGATTTACGATGAAGATGGCAACGAATTTATCGACTATGTAAATAGCTGGGGACCTGCTATCTTAGGCCATGCAGATGATGAAGTGATAGATAAGATAGAAGAAGTTTTGGAGAAGGGTTTTTCGTTTGGTGCTCCCACTATACTCGAAACGGAGATTGCAAAGCGCATTGTAAATGCATTTGACTCTATAGAGCTTGTAAGGTTTGTAAGTTCTGGAACAGAAGCGGCAATGAGTGCTATAAGGCTTGCTCGTGGCGTGACAGGAAGAGACAATATCTTGAAGTTTACAGGGTGTTATCACGGGCATTCGGATAGTCTGCTTGTTGGTGCTGGTTCTGGCTCAAGCACATTTGGTGTTCCTTCAAGTAAAGGTGTTCCAATTGATTTTGCAAAACATACACTGCTTGCCGAGTTTAACGATTTGGATGCTGTTGAAGACATATTCAAAAAGTATGGAAACAGCATTGCTGCTGTGATTGTTGAGCCTGTTGCTGGCAATATGGGTGTTATAAGGCCAGTCGAAGGCTTTTTGGAAGGTTTAAGAAGAGTGTGCGATGATTATGGTGCGATTTTGATTTTTGATGAAGTAATGACGGGTTTCAGGCTGACCTATGGTGGTGCTCAGCATATTTACAATGTAAAACCCGATATAACGATTTTGGGCAAGGTTGTTGGTGGTGGATTTCCGGCTGCGTGTTTTGGAGCGAGAAAAGAGATAATGGAATATTTGGCACCAGAAGGAGAAGTGTATCAGGCAGGAACATTAAGCGGCAACCCTATTGCTATGGCTGCAGGAATAGCAACACTTGACATATTAAAGAGAAAAAATCCATACGAAGAGTTGAATAAAAATACCCAGAAAATCATATCTCGCATCATCGGTCTGGGTGTAGAATATGGAATACCTGTAAGTGGTGAAGCAATTGGCTCGATGTTTAGTATATTTTTCAAGGAAGATAAGCCAAAGAATTACTCCGAAGTCTCAAAAAGCGACCAAAGGCTGTTTACAAACTACTTTATAGGTTTGCTTGAGCGCGGCATATACATACCACCGTCTCAGTTTGAGTCTAATTTTATAACAATTAAACACTCGCTTGCGGATATAGAGAATACGCTTGTTGCTGTTGAAGAAGTGTTTAGAGAGCTTTCAAGTGGAAGATTTTATGTATGAAAAGGGATGAGAGAAGAAAGAAAGTAAAGTTTTACAGAGAGCTTTACGATGCAACAACCGTAGGTTTTAGCGTTGTATTTGCCATTCTTATTGGCGGTGCTTTGGGATATTGGCTTGATAGAAAATACAACTCGCCATACCATTGGCTCTTTTTTCTTTTTCTCTTTTTCGGTATAGCTGCAGGGTTTAAGAATATGTTTTACGGCATTAAGAAGCAGTCAAAGAATGAAGATAACGATAAAAAGACTTGAAATAATCTTTGTAATAGTATATTTTTTAGCAGCGTCGATTTGCTTTTTTCTTTTTTTAAAAACTGACTGTTTGAAGGACAGTCTGGCTGGATTTTTAGTCTCAATAGGAGACTGGTATCTTTTAAAATTTATGGCAAAGAAGTGGTTAAAAAAAGGTAGATATTCACTCTTTGATTCGATGATTAGATTTGCTGTTGTGGGTTTGAGTATCTGGTTTTTGTTGAATCTTGGTTTTGGTGGAGCGGGATTGATATTGGGCATAAGTATCATTCCCTTGTCTTTGATGGGTATCGGAGTTGTAAGCCTATTTAAAAAACTTACAGTGTGAGGTGAAAGGATATGGAAGCACCAACCTTTTTAGACTTTATTATTCATGCAACAGGGTTGCCTGCTTATTTGGTATTTACTTGGTTTGTAATGTTGGTAATTCTTCTTTTGGCATTGATCGTTAGAAGTTCTCTAAAGCTTGTGCCTGAAGGCATACAAAATGTTGCAGAGAGTGTAGTATATGGTGTTTACAGTTTTGTTGAAGACATACTTGGAAAGGAAGAGACGCCAAAACATTTTCCTTTGATAGCAACCTTAGCTATTTTTATATTTTTTGCCAATATAACAGAGCTTATACCGTATTTTGCTCCGCCGACATCAAACTTAAACACAACGCTTTCTATGGCTCTAATCGTATTTGTCTATTATCAATTTTTGGGTATTAAGAAGCACGGTTTTAAGTATATAAAACACTTTATGGGTCCTGTATGGTGGCTTGTGCCACTTATGTTGCCTATTGAGATTATCGGCCATTTTGCGAGAATTATATCGTTATCCGTCAGGTTGTTTGGTAATATCTTTGGCGATGATCTGTTGCTTGCTATTATATTTTTCTTGGCTCCTTGGCTTGTTCCATTGCCAATAATGGGACTTGTTCTATTTGCTGCAAGTCTGCAGGCGTTCATCTTTTTCTTGCTTACGACTCTATACATTGCAGATGCAGTAAGTGAGCCAGAACATTAAGAGTGTAATGTTTTGATTTTATTGTGAGGAGGTGGAGTTATGAAGGGTAAGGTTCTTATGTTGAGTGCACTTGCAGTGCTTGTTGCTTTGCCAGCTTTAGCTGCTGGTGATGCTGCTACTGCTTCTGCTGCTGCCAACCTTGTTCTGAAGAAGTATTACATGTTTGTTGCTATGGGTGGCGCTATCGGTTTGGGCTTGGCAGCTGGCGGTGGTGGAATCGGTCAGGGTCATGCAGTTAACGGAACAGTTCTTGGAACTGCAAGAAATCCGGCTCTTTCCGGTAAACTGCTTACCGTTATGATGATTGGTCTTGCTATGATTGAGTCCTTAGTTATCTACATGCTCGTTATCGTTCTTATTATCTTCTATACGAACCCATTCCACATCTAATTTTGACTCAAAAGACAAAAAGGGGGAGCAAAGTCTCCCCCTTTTTTATTCACCTGTGCTTTCTTCTTCGCAGTAATTACATCCCTTTCTTGCACAACACCACTTGCCTTTTTTCTTTACAAAAAGCGTATAACCACACTCTGGACAGGTTTGGTTTTTGAGCTCTCCGCGAATGGTGAACTTACACTCTGGATAGTTTGAGCATCCGTAAAACTTGCCCTTTTTTGATGAAAACTCTATCAAATCGACACCACACTCTGGACATTTCAAACCCGTTGGAAATGGCTTTGTATTTTTGCATTTTGGGTAGTTAGAACATGCTAAAAATTTTGTCCCTTTCTTTGAGTATTTAACAACCATTGGAGCACCGCACTTATCACACTTTATGTCTGTTATCTCTTCGTTTAATGGCTTTGTATTTTTGCACTTTGGATAGTTGGAGCATGCCAAAAATTTACCGTATCTTCCTTCTCGTATGACCATTGGTGCACCACACAGCTCACACACAATATCCGTTTTTTCGTCTTCAGGCTTTATGCGTTCCATGTTTTGATAAGCATAATCAAGCAGTTCTTTGAATTTATCGTAAAACTTTTTCAAAAGCTCAACCTTGTCTAACTCTTTTTTTGCGATTTTATCTAAGCCTTCTTCCATTTTAGCTGTAAATTTTACATTTATGATGTCTGAGAAGAATTTATCAAGCATCTTGCTTGTTATTATGCCTATCTCCTGCGGATAAAACTTTTTATCCTTTAAAATTACATATCCCCTTTTCTGGATGGTATCGATTATTGTTGCGTATGTTGATGGTCTTCCTATGCCGTGTTTTTCAAGTTCTTTTATTAGTGTTGCTTCTGTGTATCGTGGCGGCGGTTCTGTAAAATGCTGTTTTGCTTTTATGTCTGTGAGTTTTACACTCTGATTCTTCTTAAGTTGCGGAGCTTGTTGCTGCTGAACCTTTGAAAAAGTCCATATTCTTAAAAATCCTTCAAATGTTAACTCTTTAAACGACGCTTTTGCTTCAAAGCTGTCAGATAAAAATGTAATAGATGTGTTTTTAAACTCTGCTGGCTTCATCTGGCTTGCCATAAATCTGCGCCATATCAGGTCATATAACTTGAACTGCTCTTCTGTTAAGTATGGTTTCATCGTCTCGGGCAAAAGGGATGGGTCTGTTGGTCTTATGGCTTCGTGGGCTTCTTGAGCTAATCTTGATTTTGTTTTGTATTCAACGGGTTTGTCTGGCAAATACTCATCTCCTAAGAGCTTTTTTATCAAGTCTCTTGCTGCTTTTTTTGCTTCATCTGCTATGTGTAATGAGTCTGTTCTCATGTATGTGATAAGACCAACTCTCTGGTTTTTTATATCGACACCTTCGTATAGGGATTGTGCTATACGCATTGTTCTTTGAGCTGAGAATCCTAATATGTTTGATGCTGCCATCTGCATTGTGCTCGTTATAAAAGGTGGGTCGGGTTTTTTCGTTGTTTTTGAGCGCGAAATAGACGAGACGATAAAGCTCTCTTTTTTTATTTTTTCAGTAATCTCTTTAGCTTTTTTCTCTGAGTCTATGTCAAACTTGTCTAACTTTTTGCCGTTTACTTTTGTTAGAGTTGACTCTATCGCATTTTCAAAAACAGGATGAATGCTCCAGTATTCTTGTGGTTTGAAGTTTTCTATCTCTTCTTCTCGCTCGACGATGAGTTTTAATGCAACGGATTGAACCCTTCCAGCGCTCAAACCTCTTCTAATTTTTTTTGCTAAGAGTGGAGAAAGTTTATAACCTACTATGCGGTCTAAAATCCTTCGTGCTTCTTGGGAATTGACCATGTCCATGTCTATTTTTCGTGGGTTCTTGATGGCTTCTAATATTGCTTTTTTTGTTATCTCGTGAAATGCAATGCGTTTTACCTTATCTTCGCTAATTTTTGTGGCTTGTGTTATATGCCATCCTATAGCTTCGCCTTCTCTATCTTCGTCTGTTGCTATATAAACGAGTTCTGACTCTTTTGAAAGTTTCTTTAAGGTGTCAACTATGGGTTTTTTCTCCTTGGGAACAACATACTTTGGTTTGAAGTTGTGCTCTATATCGACGCCAAATGAACTTTTAGGTAAATCCCTGATATGGCCATAAGATGCCACAACATTGTAATCTTTACCTAAAAACTTGCCTATGGTTTTTGCTTTGGCTGGTGATTCAACCACTACAAGATTCATTTATCCACCACCTTGTTTTAAATTTTTTCATACTCTCCGTAATCGTTGCGTTTTATCAAACCCTTTAGCTCCAAATCAAATAGAATTTCACTTATCTTGCCTATCTCCATATTGCTTTTTATGGCTAACTCATCTTCTGTTGTGCTGCCTTCCATAAGCTCAAGCACAATTTTCTCATCTTCGTTTAAGTTTGCTGGATTTTCTGCTTCTTTTAGCTCTTCTTTCAGCTCTATATAGAAGTGTTCTAAAATCGTGTTTACATCGATAACAGGAATAGCACCTTCGCTTATTAGTTTGTTTGTGCCTTTACTTCTCTTTGAGAATATCTCACCTGGCACTGAAAATACGGTTTTGCCTTGCTCTATGGTTAATCTTGCCGTAATGAGAGAACCACTTTTGATGTCTGCTTCTATAACGGCTGTCGCCTTTGATAATCCTGCTATTATTCTGTTTCTTGCAGGGAAATTGTATCTATTTGGTGGTTCAAATACACCAAACTCACTTACAAGACAACCCTTTTTCTCTATCTGCTCGTAAAGTTCTCTATTTTTCTCTGGGTATCTTATGCTTAAACCATTGCCTAAAACGGCTATTGTGTATCCGTTGTTTTCAAGTGTTGTTTTGTGTGCTAAAGCGTCTATTCCTAATGCAAGTCCGCTTACGATACTAAATCCACTGTTTACAAGGTAAGATGTAAGATACTTTGCAACCCTTTGCCCATATCCTGAAGGGTATCTTGTTCCAACTATAGCAATTGTTAGCGGGTTTTCTTTTAACTCTCCTTTTACATAAAGCACAATCGGCGGGTAATAAATTTGCCTTAAGCTTTCTGGATAATTTTCATCAAAAAAGCTTATTACTCGAATGTTGTTTTTTTCTATATATTCGAGCTCCTTTTCTATATTTCTCTTTTTTATCTTAAATTTCAGTTTACTGTATATGTCGTTTAAATCTTTATACTCGCTTGGGTCTCTTATGGTTAAACCAGAGAGCAAAACGGCAAGTTCACTTGTTTGCAATGAGCAACCTCACAAGTGATGAGTAATATAGATGCTCTTCAAAGGTTTTAAATCCAAAATCCTTTAGCTTCCTTTTTAAGTCTATTTTTATAAACTCACTTGCTAAAGGACACTCTCCATATTTGAAGACGGCTTTGACAAAAATATTTTTGCTTTCTAAGTCGAACTCGTTGTAATCAAGAATACAAAATTTTCCGCCTTCTTTTAAACTCTCGTATGCGTTTTTTATGATTCTGTTTCTGTCTGAGTCTATAAATCCGTGCAAGACAAATGAGACAAATACGATATCAAACTGGTTTTTGAATGGATGTGGCTTTCGTATGTCGTGGTAAAATATTTTGACATTTTTTCCTTTACATCTTTTCTTCGCCTGTCTTATCATATTTTTGCTCGTATCAAAACCAACAATTAGTCCATCCGTGTAATTCTTCATCAGGCAAATATTCTTAGCTGTTCCAGACCCGAAATCCAAGATCGTATCATTTATAGAGATGTTCATATCTCTTATGACTTTTTCTATAAACTTCTGATATGTAAACCCGCTTATAAGTTGCATTATCTCATCGTAAAAAAGGGCTTCAATACCGTCAATTTCAACTTTACTCAACTTTTTTGCCATTTTTCTCACTCCTTTTTAGTATGCCTACCTTTTATATCGATTTTTTTGAGTTTTTCAAGTTGCAATTTAGTGTTTGAATGTTAAAATTAAGCAAAAATAACCGTTTGGAGGTGCCATAATGAAAGAGTTTAAGACTTACATTGGCGGTGAATGGGTGTCAACCAATAAAACAATTGATGTTATAGACAAATATTCAGGTGAAGTGATAGCAAAAGTGCCAAAAGCAGATAAGAAGCTGGTTGATAAGGCTGTTGATGCTGCAGCTGAAGCATTTGAAGAGTTCAAAAAAATGCCAGCATACCAGCGCAGTGAAATCTTAGAGAAAGCTGCTGATTTGATAAAAGAAAGGTCTGATGAGATAGCAGAGACAATCTGCAGAGAAGCAGGTAAAGCATGGAAATACTCTGTCGGAGAAGTAAACAGGGGATTTGAGACATTCAAGTTTGCAAGTGAAGAAGCAAAAAGGATTCACGGTGAGACCGTGCCTATGGATGCAAGTGCAGGTGGTGTGGGCAGAGTTGGTTATTACATTAGAGTGCCGATGGGTGTCTTAGGCGCTATAACACCGTTTAACTTTCCGTTGAATCTCGTTGCCCACAAGGTTGCACCAGCCATAGCAAGTGGCAATACAATTGTTCTAAAACCAGCATCAAGCACACCCATAACGGCTCTTATCTTGGCTGAGATTTTAGAAGAAGCAGGCTTGCCTAAGGGTGTGTTTAATGTTGTTATAGGGCCTGGGGGAGAGGTTGGTGAATCGTTGGTTACAAACGATAAGGTAAGAAAAATAACATTCACAGGCTCTGCAAAGGTTGGACACAGGCTCACCCAGATTGCAGGCATTAAAAGAATTACACTTGAGCTTGGCAATAACTCTGCAACAATCATTGAAAAGGATGCTGATATAGATAAGGCTATACCGAGATGCGTCGATTCCGCATTTGCAAACTCCGGTCAGGTTTGTATCTCTCTTCAAAGGATCTATGTGCATAAAGATATAGCAGATGAGTTTACTGAAAAGTTTGCAGAAGCAACGAAAAAACTTAAGGTTGGCAATCCTGTTGAAAAAGATACAGACTTAGGCCCTATGATTGATGAGAATGAAGCAAAAAGGGCTGAAGAGTGGATAAAAGAAGCGGTAAATATGGGTGCTGAGCTTGTTGTAGGCGGGAAGAGAGAGGGTAGGGTTTTACAGCCAACGGTCTTGAGAAATACAACCAAGGATATGAGAGTTATGTGTATGGAAGTGTTTGCCCCTATTGTCTCGATTGTTGAGTATGATACATTTGAAGATGCCATTCAGCATGTGAATGATTCCGATTATGGTCTTCAGGCTGGAATTTATACAAACGACATAAGAAAGATTCATTATGCAATAGATAACCTTGATGTTGGCGGTGTAATGATAAACGACACATCAATATTCAGGGTTGACCATATGCCGTATGGCGGCAATAAGATGAGCGGTATAGGTAGGGAAGGCGTGCGTTTTGCAATTGAAGAGATGACGAATATAAAGATGGTGATGATAAATTTGAATTAAGGGTAAAAAATGAAGTGGGCAACGACATTTGGAGCATCAAAAGTAAACGATAAAAAGCTATACGAAGAAGGTGTCGAGCTTGGAAAGTTTCTTGTAAGTCAAGGCTATGCTGTCAAATGCGGCGGATATCAAGGCTTGATGGAAGCCGTAAGTAGAGGCGTAAAAGAAGCAGGCGGAACTGTTGTTGGTGTTGGACTTGAGTATTTCGAAAAACAAAGGCCACAAAATCCGTATCTAACAGAAAAGATTGTTGCAAGGACAATATTTGAAAGGCTTGAGTTGCTTACTAAAGATTCAGAATTATTTGTTGTTCAACAGGGCAGCATAGGAACATTAAACGAGCTATTTTTAGTCTGGGTGTTTAAATACTCTCTTGGCATGGATGTAAGGGTTTGCCTTATTGGCAAACCCTACCTTGCTTTGAGAAATTGTGAGTTTATCGACAAAAAGACACTTGAGCTAATTGAAATATATGAGACATTGGATGAGTTCAAAGTGAGTTTTAACTGAGTTTTGCTTGCTTTATTAAATCTTATCTGTTAAAAAAATAACCTATGTATTTGAGTGAGAAAAACAAGCAGATTGCCGATATGTTCTCATCGATTGCACCGACTTATGACCTTCTCAATCACCTGTTGAGCTTTAATATTGACAAAATCTGGAGAAAAAAAGCAATTAATGAGCTTGAAGGCAGTATGTTTTTAGATGTTGCAACAGGAACGGGTGATGTTGCCATTCAGATAAAAAAACAGATAAAAGATTCTGAAGTTTACGGTGTTGATTTGAGCTTTGAGATGCTGAAGATAGCAAGGAAGAAGGCTAAAAATATTGAGTTTGTCTGTGCTCCTGCTGAAAAGCTGCCTTTTAAGGATAACATGTTCGATGGTATTACGATAGCTTTTGGTTTTAGAAATGTTGTTGATAGGGTGAATGCGTTGTTTGAGTTTAAACGGGTTTTAAGAAGCGGTGGCAAACTTGTGATTTTAGAGTTTAACAGGCCTGTTAATAGGATTTTTGGTGCGTTGTATGAGTTTTACTCCTTTACATTTATGCCGTTTTTGGGTAGGATTATTTCTGGTCATGAAAACGCCTATAGGTATTTGCCATCGTCAATTAGGCGTTTTCCTGATGTTGAGTTTTTAGCTGGTATGATGAGAAGGGTTGGTTTTGAGAATGTTAATTACTTTCCACTCACTTTTGGCGTCTCATTTATTCATGTTGGTATAAAACCTTAAAAAGAAGGAGATGATGGACAAATACAACTGTAAGGTTGAAGTGTTCTTCTGTGGTGATAAGAGCGAGCTTGAAGCGTTTGTTTATGAGCTTAAAAATCTCAACGGTGGGTGGGAAATTGTTATAAACGATTCCAAGGATTGTTGGGATATTATCATGTATAATCGATTCTTTGATGAAGGAGAAGACGAAGATTTGATTATAAATGACGAAGTACTCGTTCGGTGATATAGTAATAATTGGCTTTCCATATACAAATATGAATAGTGCTGTTATGAGGCCTGCTGTTGTGCTTGTTGATACGGGTGATGAAGATGTTATAGTAAGCAAGATAACTTCTCAGAAGCGTGATGTTGACACGGATATGGACATAACAAACTGGCAGAACAAAGGGCTTTTGAGAAAGAGTTATGTAAGACTTTCGAAGATTGCAACACTCAATAGAAGGGATATAAAAAAGAAGATAAGCAGTCTTGACGAAGAAGATATAAAAAAGGCGAAGAGTGTTTTAAGAAAACTTTTCGATTTATAGGGAGGGTAAAATGAGAGAAGAGATCGTTGAGTTGAAGAGCAAAATAGAGAAGCTAAAGGAGTATCTTTGACCCTCCTGCTAAGGAGAAGGAGCTTAAAAAGATTCAAGAAGAATTAGAAAACAGCAGCAACTGGAACGACTATCAGCTTCTTCAGTCGTTAAAGAAAAAGCAAAATACCATAGAAAAGCAGCTTGATACAATTAGAGAGTTGGAAGATGATGTTGAGATGCTGCTTGAGTTGAGCGAATTGGCAGAAGGCGATGAGAGTCTTGCAGATGAGTTAAAGGAGAATATTGAAAATTTAAGAAAAAAGGTTGATGCTGCTGAAGTTGAAGCATTTTTAAGTGGCAAACATGACTCGTCTAACGCTATTATAACGATTCATTCTGGCGCTGGTGGGACAGAAGCCTGCGATTGGGTTTCGATGCTTTTTAGGATGTATTCGATGTGGTGCGATAAAAATGGTTATAAGCTTGAAATAATGGATTTACAGCCAGGTGATGAAGCCGGATACAAGAGCATAACATTTTTGGTTGAAGGAGATAAGGCTTACGGTTATCTAAAAACAGAGCATGGTGTTCATAGACTTGTGAGAATTTCACCGTTTGATGCCAATAAAAGAAGACATACAAGCTTTGCATCTGTTTCTGTTTTACCAGAGATAGCAGAAGACGATACTGAGATTGAAATAAATCCAGCCGATTTGAAGATTGACACATTTAGGGCAAGCGGTGCTGGTGGCCAACATGTAAACAGAACAGACTCTGCGGTAAGGATTACACATATTCCAACGGGTATTGTTGTCAGCTGTCAGAATGAGAGAAGTCAGCATAAGAATAAGGCTTTTGCATTGAAGATATTAAAATCTAAACTGTATCAACTTGAGCAGGAGAAAAAGAGAAAAGAGCTTGAACAGTTGGAAGGCGAAAAGAAAAAGATAGAGTGGGGCAGTCAGATTAGGTCTTATGTTCTGCATCCGTATAAGATGGTTAAAGACCATAGAACGGGTGTTGAGAAGAAGGATATGGCTGCTTTGTCTGTGCTTGATGGTGAAATTGATGATTTTATAAGAGAAGCTTTGAAAGAGAAAGTGGTGGAGTAGTATGGAATTAAGAGATAAGATAAAGAGAGATATAGACTCTCTGAATGAAGATTTATTGTTGGAAGTAGAGAAGTATATAAAAGCTTTAAAATCTGAGAGTTTAAAAGGAAAAAGAGAGTTTGAGACTCTTAATCTTAAAGGCAAGTTTGATGATGTTGATATTAGAAGTTTAGCTTATGAGCAGCAAGACGGTTCTTGTTGACACTAATGTCCTGATATATGCTATCGATTTAGAATCAAGGTTTCATAGTTGTGCGGTGAAATTTTTGTCTAATAGTTCTATTTCTCTTTTTACTACATCTAAGAACATATCGGAGTTTTTGGTTGTCTTGACAAGAAATAGAGAGTTATCTTTGTCCGTAAATGAGTGCTGGAGAGTTTTGAATTCTTTGCTCAAAAACTTTACGATTCTTTACCTTTTTCGTTTTTCTCTCTCTATATTTAAAGAATTAACTGAAAAATATGAACCAAAAGGGTTAAGAATCCATGATGTAGAGATAGCAAGTATTGGAATTTCTTTTGGTGTATCTACAATATTAACAAATAATCCGGCAGACTTTGATTATATTGATGAATTTGTTGTTGAACCTTTATGTAAAAATACGGAGGAATAAAATGGCAGAAACTGAGAACAAGCTTATCCAAAGAAGGATTGAAAAACTTGAAGAGTTAAAAAAGAGCGGTATAGACCCTTACTTTAACGGGTTTGAGCCTGACAGCTTTGCTCAGGATTTGCATGATGAGTTTGACGAAAAAGAACAGGAAGAACTCGAAAAAATAAATAAGCCTGTGAAGGTTGCAGGCAGGATAATGGCATACAGGAGCTTCGGTAAGGCTGGTTTTTTAAAATTAAAGGATTTTACAGGATACATTCAGGTTTATGCTGAAAAGAAAAGCTTGCCAGAAGATGAGTTTAAGCTCTATAAAAAACTTGATATAGGCGACATAATCGGCGTTGAAGGTGTTTTGTTTAAAACAAAAACAGGAGAACTTACAGTAAGAGCAACAAAAATAGTATTCTTAACAAAATCTTTAAGGCCATTGCCTGAGAAGTGGCACGGCTTGAAGGATAAAGAGTTAAGATATAGACAGAGATACCTTGACTTAATTGTTAACGATTCGACGAAAGAGACGATTATAAAGAGATTTAAAATAATCAATGCGATTAGGGAGTTTATGCAGTCTAAAAGGTTTATTGAAGTTGAGACACCGATGCTGCATAAACTCGTAGGTGGTGCTGCTGCAAAGCCGTTTATTACGCATCTTAATGCACTTGATATGACGCTTTATTTAAGAATAGCACCTGAGCTTTATTTGAAAAGGTTGGTTGTTGGCGGACTTGAGCGAGTGTTTGAGATAAACAGAAATTTTAGAAACGAAGGCATGGATTTAAAGCATAATCCAGAGTTTACGATGATGGAGTTCTATATTGCTTACAAGGACTATAAATTTTTGATGGACTTTACTGAAGAGTTGTTTGATTATGTTTTAGATAAAATTGGTATTGAAGATAGAAAGATTGAATATGACGGCAATGTAATTGATTTCTCAAGGCCCTGGAAACGCATAGATTTCTATGAAGGTTTAAAAGAGATTGGCGGTGTATCAGATGAGATAATAAACGATAGAAAAAAAGCATTCAAGCTTGCCAAAGAACTTGAGAAAAAGGTTGATGAGAATACATCTCATGAGAAGATTTTGGCTGAGATATTCGATGCTTTGGTTGAACCTAAGCTTATCAATCCAACATTTGTTTATGGCTATCCTGTTGCTATATCACCACTTGCAAAAAGAAATAGGGAAAATCCAAATATAACCGATAGGTTTGAGCTGTTTATTGGAGCGATGGAAGTTGCAAACGCATTTAGCGAGCTTAACGACCCATTTGACCAGAAAGAGAGATTTTTAAAACAGCTCGAAGAGAGAAAAAAGGGTGATGAAGAAGCATCAATGTATGATGCTGATTACATCAGAGCACTTGAGTATGGTTTGCCGCCAACAGCTGGTGAAGGTATAGGAATAGACAGGGTTGTTATGCTTCTAACAGGTAATCCTTCAATCAGGGATGTTATTCTATTTCCACTTATGAAAGATAAAGAGGAAGAGTAATCCCGCAGGCCGAGTTTTCGGTCTGCTCTATTTTTTCCAAAAGGCTGTTGAAAAAAGAACAAACACGGTGTAAATCTCAAGCCTTCCCACAAGCATCGCAAAGCTTAAAATCCACTTCACAATCGACGGAAGCCAAGCATAGTTATCTGTTGGACCAACCATTCCAAAGCCAGGCCCTATGTTGCCGAGTGTTGCCGCAGATGCAGAAAGAGATGTCAAGATATCAACACCAAAAAGTGATACGGCTAAAGCAATTGTTAAAAATGTTGCCATATAAAGAAAGAAAAAACCGGCTGTTGAGTAAATCATGTTTTTTCTTATGTGTTGCCCGTTTAATCTCAGTGTAAATACTCCTTTTGGGTGAATATTGTATTTAAGCTCGTTTATTGCCTGTTTTGTAAGCGTATATACCCTTATAACTTTTATACTTCCACCTGTTGAGCCTGCACATCCACCGATAAACATAAGCAGAAATAAAATCATCTGTGCTGCTGGTTTCCACTTCTCGTAATCTGCCGTTACATAGCCCGTTGTTGTCATAATTGAAACAACCTGAAATGCACTGAATCTTAAAGAGTTGAAGAAGTCTTTGTAAATAGGCAAGTTGAATATAGTCACAATAAAAACAGCAATGATTATGATGAGCGTATAAGCTTTAAGCTCTTCATCTTTCAATGAGCTGAACTTTCCTGTTAGAAGCTTGAAGTGTATGGCAAAGTTTGCACCAGCAATAAACATAAAAATCGTTATAACCCAATCTATGTAAGCTGAATGAAAAAATGCGACACTTGAGTTTTTTGGTGAGAATCCACCTGTTGCCATTGTTCCAAATGTGTGGGTTAATGCATCAAATAAGTCCATTCCACCAGCAAGCAGAAGAACCGTCTCGATAGCACTCAGCAAGATATATGTAAACCATAGATACTTTGCCGTCTCAGTTATGCGTGGTGATATTTTTTCAACAGAAGGGCCAGGTGCTTCAGCTTTTATCAGTTTCATACCGCCAACGCCTAAGATTGGCAGTATGGCAACTGTCAATACAACAATTCCCATTCCACCAAGCCAATGTGTTAAAGAACGCCAGAAGAGAAGAGATTTAGGTAAAGCTTCTATGTCTTCTAAGATCGATGCACCTGTGGTTGTAAACCCAGACATAGTTTCAAAAAACGCATCTGTGAAGTCTAAGTGGCCTATAAGCATGTATGGAAGACTGCCGAAAGCCGATACGACTATCCAGCTTAATGTAACAAGCAAAAATCCTTCCTTTCTGTTTAGCTCTTTTGGTGCATCTTTGGTTAAGATAATTCCAGTGAAGCCTAAAATAACACCAAATGCTATAATTTCTAAAAACTTAGGCCACTGGTTGTCTTTGTAATAAAACGAGAAAGCCACAGATGAAAGCATAAAGATACTTGTGAGACTTATCAATATACTCAAAAAGCGAATAATAAGCTTGATTCTCATATTATCTGTTCAATCTGCGGGATGTGCTCTTTCTTTGTAAAAATAACCATTCTGTCGTTCTCTTTTATTATGAAACTGCCGTCTGGGATTATGTTCTGGTTGTCTCTGTTTACTGCGATGATTAGGCTTCCCTTTGGGAGTTTTACATCCTTTATTGCCCTGTTTGAAAGCTTTGAGTGTTCAGACACGGAAAACTCCAATGCTTCGGCTTCTCCGCCAAAGATTGAATACACACCCAATATTTTGCCCTTTCTTATAAATCTTAAAATGCTGTTTACTGTCGTTAGTTTTGGACTTATAACGGCGTCAACATTGAGTTTGTTTGCCATCAAAATATAGTTTGTCTTATCAAGCAGAGCAATTGACCTTTTTGTCCCTATGTTTTTTGCATAAATTGCCGATAGAAGGTTTACTTCTTCGTTGTCTGTTGTTGTTATTACAACATCAAAATCGCCTATGTTTTCTTCTTCAAACAGTTCTGCATCGTCTGCATATCCGTGAATTACGGTTGCCTTTGGACATAAGTTTGATACGACCTTGCATCTTTCATAATCCTTATCTATTATCTTTATGTTTCTCTTTTTGCCTTTTAGTCCCTTTGCAGCCATTAAGCCTATGTCTCCTGCGCCGAAAATGGCTATGTCTTTTATCTTGATTGCACCTTTTCCTGCTATCTCAACTATATCGTTTATGGTCTCTTGTTTTGCCACAATATAGACATAGTCGCCTTCTTTGACGACAGTCTGACCGCCCGGTATTATCAGCTCTTCGTTTTCACGCTTTATTCCGGCTATTATGAAGTTTCTGTTAATTGAGTTTTTTATCTCAAAAATTGATTTGTCCTTTAATGGTGAGTTGTCGTCGATGTGAATTCCACGCATCTGTATGTCTATGCCGAATATTATAACATCGCTTGAAGCACCAAAGTTAACCGTGTTTACAATGGATTTTGCAGCTTCAACTTCAGGGTTTATGACAAAGTCTATGCCTATCTTCTTGAATGACGGCATTTGGCTTTCTGAATATTGTATGTTTCTTAATCTGACAATCTTTTTAGAGACATTGAAGTGTTGGGCTACGACAAAGCAGCTGATCATGTTTACTTCGTCTGAGTTTGTTACGGCTATGAACATGTCTGCTCTGTCGCAGCCTGCTTTTTTTAATGTCTCTATATCTGTTGCTTCACCCTGAAGAACGAGACAGTCCAAATGCTCGTTGGCAAATGCAGCTTTATCGGCATCTTTCTCTATGATTGAGACATTCTTTTTCTCTTCGCTTAGCTGTTTGGCTATATGAAAACCAACTCCGCCTGCACCTGCTATTACAACATTCATTTATCCGTATTTTTCTCTAAACTCTAAGTATTTTTCAACTTCATATTTGGAGCCGATTATCAACGGAACCCTTTGGTGTAAGCTCTCTGGCTGTATCTCTAAAATTCTCTGTTTTCCATCTGTTGCCATACCACCTGCATTTTCTATTATGAATGCCATCGGGTTTGCTTCGTATAGGAGTCTTAATTTGCCGTTTTTGTTTTTTGAGTCTTCAGGGTATAAGAAGATACCGCCTTTGAGAAGGTTTCTGTGGAAGTCTGCAACAAGAGAGCCAATCCATCTGAGCGTGTATTGTCTGTCTGGGTGCTGTTTTATGAAGTTTACAAACTCCTGAATGCCCTTTGCCCATCTGAAATAGTTCGACTCGTTTATGCTGTAAATCTTTCCGTATTCGGGTATTTTAATATTTGGATGGGAAAGCAAGAACTCACCAACACTTGGGTCGAGTGTAAATCCGTTTACGCCGTGTCCTGTTGTATAGACAAACATTGTGCTTGAACCATAGATTACATATCCTGCACATACAAGGTTTTTGCCTGCCTGCATAAGCGACTTCTTGCAGTCTGAATCATCAAGCCTTTTGTATATGCCAAATATCGTTCCGATGCTTACATTGACATCGATGTTGCTTGAACCGTCAAGTGGATCGAATACGACAGCGTATTTTCCTTCTAAACTTTTATCACTTACAGGCAGCATATCTTCTATCTCTTCACTTGCCATTGCACACACTTTACCTGTCGGGTCGAGTGCGCTTACAATCTGTTCGTTCGAATACACATCCAACTTCTGCTGCTTTTCTCCGTGCACATTTTCTGTTCCAACTGCGCCAAGTATGTTTACAAGCCCTGCTTTGTTTACTTCTCTTGATATGATTTTTGCTGCAAATGCTATCTGTTCCAAGATTAGTGTGAAATCACCAACAGCTTCTGGGTGTTTTCTCTGCTCTTCCAAGATAAACCTACTTAGGCTTATTGCTTCGGACATATTCACCTCCTTCTTTTTTAATTTTAAAAAAATATTATCATTGGAGTTGAGTTTTATCAAATAAATAAAAATGAGTGTGGGCCTCTCCTTGTCGTGGGCTTGTTGAAGCGGGCTCAAAAGGAGGCCAAAAGAGAGGAAAGTTGAAAAGGTGAGGCAGTTGGCCTTACGGCCCTATGAAGGCAGGCTTCCACCCCCACACTCGACGGGAAAGTTTAATAAAAAGAACTGAAAAGTCAAGTATTTTTATGAAAAAATTTTAAAAAACTTATGAAATTAGCTGGCTTTGGTTTGGTGATGAGTTTTTTAGAGATAGTGAATTTTACTTTATTTTCTCTAAAATCCTAAAAGTTCAATATATGAAACAAATGTGAACATTATCATATTCCTTTGAAAAAGCTCACTCTTTTTGATAATTTTTAAACTGTGAAAGCAAAAAGGGATGTTCTTTTCTGGTTTAGTTTATCGTTTATATTGATTGTGTTTCTGAGTGCTATTTTTGCCAACTATATAGCACCTTACAGTCCTTATGCTATAGACCCAAACGCCATTTTAAAGCCACCGAGCTGGCATCATTTGTTTGGAACTGACAGAATTGGAAGGGATGTGTTTTCAAGGGTTATTTATGCAAGCAGAATCTCTATATCTGTGTCGCTCATAGCTGTTGTTATTTCAACAAGTATAGGCGTGATTTATGGTGCGGTAAGCGGGTATTTTGGCGGATTGATTGATACAATAATGATGCGATTTGTCGATATAATGCTGACATTCCCTGTATTTTTTCTTATTTTGGCCATTGTTGTGGTCTTAGGTCCAAACATATTTAATGTTATGATTGTTATAGGTTTGACGGGTTGGATGGGTATAGCACGAATTGTAAGAGCTGAAGCTTTAAAGATTAGGGAGTTTGGTTATGTAAAAGCTGCCAAGTTGCTCGGAAAAAGTGATTTGTATATTCTGTTTAGGCATATCATACCAAATGCCATATCACCAGTTATAGTCTATGCCACGCTTGGTGTCGGTTCTGCTATTCTTTCTGAATCTGCCCTGTCTTTCTTAGGGCTTGGAGTTCAGCCACCAACGGCAAGCTGGGGCTCTATTCTATCTGAAGGTAAAGATGTTATTCAGGTTGCCTGGTGGATGAGCTTCTTTGCAGGTGTTGTGATATTTCTTACTGTTATTTCGTTTACGGTTATCGGAGAAAAGCTCAAAAAATGATTTTTCAAATAAATCCTAAACGGTTTAAATACTTTGATTATCCGCTATTCTTGAGCGTTGTTTTTATTTCTCTTGTTGGGATTTTGACTATCTCGACAACGACAAAGGGTGATGCTTTTGCAATAAAGCAATCCATTTGGGTTTTATCAGGCATAATTGTTTCGCTTGTTGTTTCTCATATAGATACGCGATATGTCAAAAGAAGTGCAACGATTATATATCTATTTTCTCTGTTTTTACTTGTTCTTGTTTTTGTAAATGGCGTTTTAAGTCATGGAGCGAGAAGGTGGATAGCCATAGGTTGGGTTCACCTTCAGCCTTCTGAATTTATAAAAATAGCTGTAGTGCTGATGTTAGCTTCTTATTTTGATGAGAATCCCAAACCGGGTCGTTATGAGTTTAAAGACCTTATATATCCTGCTTTAATTGTTGCACTGCCGGCTATTTTTATTCTTAAACAGCCAGACCTTGGGACTTCTGTTATCGTTGCAGTTATAGCTGTTGTTATATTTTTGAGCGTTGGATTGAGAAAATCGCTGATTGTTAAAGGGTTTGCTTTGGCTTTGATTCTAATTCCGTTTGCCTGGTCTAATTTGAAGCCTTATCAAAAGGATAGGATAATGGGATTTTTAGACCCATACAGTGCACCTACGACTTATGGGTACAACACAATTCAGTCTGAGATAGCCATAGGTTCTGGCAAACTTATAGGTCTTGGTGTTGAAAATGTCGGTAAGAGTCAGTTGAGCTTTATTCCAGAAAGTCATACAGACTTTATCTTCTCTGTTTTTAGTGAGCAGTGGGGGTTTGTTGGTGATATCGTTCTGCTTTTTCTTTATGCCGTTGTGTTTTTTAGGGCTATTGCTATCGTTAAGCATTCAACAAATGATTTTGATAGAATAGCGGCATTGGGTATAATAACATACCTGTGGATTTCGGTTGTATTCAACATTGGAATGACGGTTGGGCTTTTACCTGTTGTTGGTGTTCCACTCGTGTTTTTTAGTTATGGTGGAAGTTCTATGATTACAGCCTATTTTGCCATTGGAATTTTGCTTGCAATAAGGTATAAAAACAAGCTATGAAACGGTTGGTAATCTCTTCTGACCCATTTGTTGTTAAAGCTGCACTTATTGAGAATGGTAAACTTGCAACCCTTGTCATAAAGAGAAAAACATATTCAAACGACGCCGTTGTGGGAAATGTGTATAAAGGAATTATTAAAGATGTTGTTCCCAATATTGGAGCTGCATTTGTTGAGATAGGATTGGATAAAAAGGCTTTTATGTGTATAGATTCGCACTGCATTGATAACATAAGAAGCAACGGTATAAACATAAAAGAAGGAGAAGAAGTCCTTGTTCAGGTTTATAAGCCTATAGTTTCAAGCAAGGGAGCAAAGGTTACGCCAAACATTACCATTGCTGGCAACTATCTTGTTCTTTTAAGAAACAGCAATTTTATAGGTGTATCTAAGCATATAGAAGACAAGGCTAAATCTAAGTGGCTAAGAAATTTTCTGTCTAATTTAAGGGAAGATAATATTGGTTTTATAGCAAGAACGGCATCAAGATTTGCAGCAGAAGATGAGCTTGTAAGAGAAGCTGAGTATTTAAAGTCTATAAATAGAGAGATTAGTCAAAAGTTTGCAACTGCCAAGGCACCTGCTTTGATTTACGAAGAGCCGCAGCTTCCTATAAGGGTTATTCGTGAGTATTGCGATTATACAACTGATGAGATTGTTTTTGATGATGCTGATGTCTATAAGAAAACAAAGGATTACCTGAACATAACATCGAACAGATGTGCTGATAGGGTTGCTTTATATGAAGGTGATAAGCCTATATTTGAATATTTTGGCATAATGGACGAGATAAAAAATTTACAAAGCAATGTTGTTCATCTTAAAAGCGGTGGTTATCTGATTATAGAAAAAACCGAAGCATTTTTCGCAATTGATGTGAACTCTGGCAGTTATCATTATCATACAGATGAACCAGAAGAGTCTATATTCAGGATAAATCTTGAAGCGGCTTATGAAATATTCAAGCAGATTAACTTGCGTGATTTGGGTGGTTTGATTATTGTTGATTTTATAGACATGTCAAGTAAAGAACATATAGAGAGGCTTCAAGATGTTCTATTTAAACTTGCAAAAAACGACAAAAGAAAGACCTATGTGAGTAAAATGAGTGAGCTTGGAGTAATTGAAATATCGAGAAGAAAAAGTAATACAGACATATTCGATGAGATGTTCGATAAATGCCCAGACTGCTATAACGGTGGATTGGTTAAAAGTATTCCGCTTGTCTGTTCTGAAATTTACGAAAAAATTAAATATTCAAACAAGAAGAGATTTAGACTAAAGGCACCGTTAAGCGTCGTTGAGCATTTTAAGGCTTATATGCCTAATTGGAATAAGCATATAGAGTTTATAACAACTCACAGCTGTAATGTTGAAGACTATACTTTAGAGGTGTTGCCATGATAAGAAGGTATACAAGAGAAGAGATGGGAAAACTGTGGACTGAAGAAGCTAAGTTTTCTCGATGGCTTGAAGTTGAGATAGCTGTGTGTGAAGGTTGGGAGCACATAGGTGCTATTCCAAAAGGAACAGCTGATAAAATTAGGAAAAACGCAAAATTTGATATAAATAGGATTGACGAGATAGAGAAGACAACAAGACACGATGTTGTGGCTTTTTTGGAAAATGTTAAAGAGAGTCTTGGTGAAGAAGGTGATTATCTGCATTTCGGTATAACATCGTCAGACACGATAGATACCGCAATGGCTTTGGCTTTGAAGCGCTCGGCAGAGATTCTGATTGATGATATTAAAGAGGTACTGAAAACCTTAAAGGAAAGGGCTTTTGAGTTTAAGGATACTCTGATGATAGGTAGGTCTCACGGCATTCATGGTGAACCTATCAGTTTTGGCTTTGTTCTTGCACTTTGGTATGCTGAGATGAAACGTAACCTAAAGAGAATGGAAGAGGCAAAAGAGATTATCTCATACGGCAAGATATCAGGTTCTATGGGAACATTTGCCAATGTGCCGATTGAAGTCGAAGAGTATGCATGTAAAAAGCTCGGGCTTAAGCCAGCTCCAGTTTCAAGTCAGATAATTCAGCGTGATAGATACGCTCAATACATGACGACTCTTGCTATTATCGCTTCAACGATAGAGAAGATAGCAACCCAGATAAGGCACTATCAGAGAACAGAAGTTAGAGAAGCTGAAGAGTTTTTTCACAAAGGACAGAAGGGTTCTTCTTCCATGCCACATAAGAGAAACCCTGTGTTGAGTGAGAATTTATGTGGTCTTTCAAGGCTTGTTAGGTCAAACAGTATTGCTGCCCTTGAGAATGTCGCTTTGTGGCATGAAAGGGATATAAGCCACTCGTCGAACGAGAGAATAATTTTGCCAGACTCGAACATAGCGCTTGATTTTATGCTTTTTAGACTCAATAATGTGTTAAAAAATCTTGTAATTTACAAAGACAATATGATTAAAAACCTGAACTTGACAAGGGGTGTTATATACTCACAAAGGATAATGTTAAGACTTGTTGAAAAAGGTGCAGATAAGATTGAAGCATACGAAGCCGTGCAGAAGAATGCTATGGATTCGTGGGAAAATGAGAAGGATTTTAAAGAGTTGATTGCTAATGATAGTTTCGTTAAAAAATATTTAACTTCTTCTGACATAGATGAGTGCTTTAATCCACGCTATTACATAAGGAGAATGAATGATATATTCAAAAGAGTTTTTGACGATTAATTTTTAATTTAGTAAAATTTTATCCAACAATTAAATTTTAAAGCTTGAATGGAAGGGGAACTAAGTTAGAGTTATGGAAAAAATAAGAAATTTTTTAGATAAACTTGCTGATGGCATTGTTTTGTTTGATAGAAACGGCAAGGTTGAGTTTGTTAATAGAGCTGTAAAAGATGTGTTTGGTCTTGAAAAAGAAAGTGATGTCAGGTCTATTTTAAAAAGCGATGATAAGGATATATTTTTTAAAAATGTGATAAAGCTGCTTGATAAGGGTAAAGAGTATTCCAATTTTATGAGATTTGTTAATAAGGAAGGGAATTTGGTTTTCTGTTGGCTTAATGCGTTTTGTTATGAGAATAAGTATGTATTTGAGATATTTGACCTTACACCTGTTGAGAATAGGACAACAACAATATCTGATTCAAGTTATATAAAGATACTAAAATATATGTCTGAAGGTATCTCACACTCTATAAGGAACCCAATAATGTCGGCAGGTGGTATGTTATCACGCATCAAGGCTAAACTTCAGAAAGACAATGAAAAAGATAAGCTCATTCAATATATTGAAGTTGTAGAGAAGAGCCTTTACAGGATTATCAGTATAATAGCAAACCTTGAAGTTGTGAGCAATTCTTTGCCTGTTGAGCTTGAAAGGGTTGAGGTTGGTGAAGTTGTAATGGACTTGAAGAAGAACTATGAAGATAAACTTGAGTTTGTTATTGAAGAGAGAGATAAGGTTTTTGTCTATATAAATAAAATGCATCTCTCTTTTATTATAGATGAGATATTGAAAAATGCGTTGGATGCAACAGAAGGTATGAACAACCCAAAGGTTATTGTTAGGATTTCAAGGGAAGGTAAAAACGCTGTCATATCGATTAAGGATAACGGCAGAGGCATAGATGAAGACGAGCTTCCTTTAACAACCATACCATTTTACTCTACAAAACCTTCTAATATGGGTATAGGACTTTCGCTTGCCAAGTTTTTAATAGAAGGGTATGCTGGCAATATAACGCTTAAGTCCGAGAAGGGAGAAGGGACGGAAGTTGTAATAGTTATACCCGTTGAGAAAAGAGCCGATATAAGGATTAAAGAGTTAAATGATTAAAAAACTTTCAACAAGAATAGTTGTTTATACAACATTGCTTGTCTTAATGACGGTTGTTGTCTTTAGCATGAGTGCCATGTTTACTATTATGGCTTTGAAAAAATACAGTGTCCATAAAGTTGAAACTGTATTTAAAGAGAATGCCGATGAAAACTTAGAAAAGGAAGTCGTATCTTACGCTCAGATACTGAAAGGTGATATGGATGCAAAAGAAGGCGTCTCTTACATGTTTGGTGAAGTGTTAGAGAAAAAACTTAGACAGGGAAAGTTAGACATTGAGCAGCTTGAAAGTGTCTATAGAGAGATGAGCAATGTTTTGGATATAAAAGCTATTGCTGTTTTTGACCACAAAGCTAACTTGATTATAAAATATCCTTCGTTTGAGAGATTTGACTTTTTAAGAAAGGCAGTGAAGAAGTTATCAGTAGAAACAATGCATAAAAAGATAGTCTATTACGATTTTCACATAAATGGAGACGGCAGTGTATCGTTTTCATTTGTTTATTTAGGGAGAGACAGTAAAAAACAGCCTGTGTATATAGCATTTGATTACAATCCTTACGCTTTCTACTCTCTTGTGAAAACTGCTCAACTTTATCCTTATTCTCAGAAGTATTTGTGGGTTATAAATAAAAAAGGGATTCTGATTTATGACCCGCCAACAAAGGAGCATCCACTCATAACTCTCATTGACCATGTTGATTTAACTGACCCGGCTAATGGAAAAGCACTTGCAAAAATAGTAAAACAGGATATTTTGAAAGGTAAGACGGGAGTTGCACGGTATGTGTTTAGGGGGGTGGATAAATTCGTGGGATACACTTATGTTGAGAAATATGGATGGGGGCTTGGCCTAACATTACCTACGGTTATTTTTTATAAGCCCATAAAAGATTTGAGTAATGATATAACAGAGAAAACTATTTACACTCTCGCCCTTTTTGGTTTGTTTAGCTCGTTTATCGTTCTTGCATCTATTGTTATTACACTCACGGTATCAAGAAGAATTATTGTCCCTATAAATAGGACAGTTGAAGCTGTTGAAGCAATATTAAAGGGAGATTACTCAAAGAGGTTGCCGAAAGTAGGTATAGTTGAGTTAGATGAGCTTGCAGATGTTGTAAATAAACTCGTTGAGTATTTTGATAAAACAGTGAAAAAAATGAAGGAGGGAGAAAATGAGTGAAAATATGGAAGAGATGCAAGAAATAATACAGGATTTTTTGATTGAAGCTGATGAGCTGTTGGAAGAGTTAGATGAGGACCTTGTTAGACTTGAGAGTGAAAGTGAAGACGAAGAACTTTTAAATAAGATATTCAGGGCATTTCATACGATTAAGGGTTCTGCAAGCTTTTTGGGGTTTGAGAAGCTGACGGAGCTAACGCACAAACTTGAAGATGTGCTTAATAGGTTAAGGAAGTTTGAGATAAAGCTTGATAGCGACATGATGGATGCCATCTTAGCCGGTGTTGACAAGGCTAAAGCGATAATAGAAGCAATTAAAGAAGGTGAAGACCCAGAAGCTGTTGATATAGAGGACAACATAAAAGAGCTTGCGAGATTTTTAGATGAGAATTATCAATCGGATACTTCAAAAACCAGTGTTTCAGAAGATGAGCAAGAAGAAGAGTTGACGGAAGAGGAACTGATAAAAGCTCAAGAAGAAGAGATAAAAGAAGAAGAGAAGCTTATGGAAGAGCAGAAGGAAGAATCAGAAGGAGAAAAGAAAATAGACGATATTGATGCGGAGATAGAGAGATTACTCAAGCAAAGAATGGAAGAGGACAGAAAAAGAAGAATGCAAAAGAAACTGCAACAGCAACAACAGGCCGCAGAAGATAAGCAGCAAGAAGAGAAAAAGGAAGATAGAGAGCATAAAGAACAACCTAAAGCAGCAGCAAAGAAGCCTACTGCTGTAGCACAAAAGAAAACAAAACCACTTGTTGAGCAAACAATTAGGGTTGATGTTGAGCGTCTTGACGATTTGATGAATTTGGTTGGTGAGCTTGTTTTAGGTAAGAATAGGCTTGTAAGTGTTGCAGCTAAAGCTGAAGAGAAGTTTAATGGCGATGAAGTGGTTGAAGAACTAAGCGAAGTAGCGAATCAGATTACGCTTGTTACGACCGACTTGCAGATGGGTGTAATGAAGACAAGAATGGTTCAAATAGGCAAAGTGTTCAATAAATTCCCAAGAGTCGTCAGGGATATCTCAAAGGAGCTAAATAAGGAAGTTGAACTTGTTATAAAAGGTGCAGAGACGGAACTTGATAAAAGTGTTGTTGAGGAGATAAATGACCCACTCGTCCACATCGTTAGAAATGCAATCGACCATGGTATAGAACCGCCGGAAGAGAGAGAAAAGCTTGGTAAACCGAGAAAGGGAACTATTATTCTGTCTGCATATCACGAAGGGAACTATATAGTTATTGAAACAACCGACGACGGTCGTGGAATGGACCCTGAAAAATTAAAGCAGAAAGCATTAGAGAAGGGTCTTATAACCGAGACTGAAGCAAGACAAATGAGCAAAGAAGAAGCCTATGCCTTAATATTCAAACCGGGCTTTTCAACAGCAGAAAGGGTTACGAACATATCAGGTCGTGGCGTTGGAATGGATGTCGTAAAGACAAATGTTGAAAAACTCAACGGTATTATAGAAGTTAAGTCTGAACTCGGCAAAGGAACAACGATAATTTTAAAGATTCCATTGACACTTGCAATTATTCAAGCTCTGCTTGTTAAAGTTACGAAAGAGTATTATGCAATACCGCTTGTTAGTGTTGTTGAGACTGTAAGGATTACAAAAGACGATATAGATAAGGTTGAGAACAAAGATGTTTTGAGACTGAGAGATAATATTATTCCGCTTGTATATCTTGGCGATACACTCGGAATAGGCAACAATAAGAGAACCCTTGATGGAAAAGAGATATATGTTGTCGTTGTTGCCGTTGCAGAAAAGAGAATCGGCCTTATAGTTGATGAGTTGATAGGCAGGGAAGAGATTGTCATAAAATCGCTGGGTAATTACCTAACAAATATCAAAGGTATATCTGGTGCGACAATAATGGGTGATGGTTCGGTTACCCTAATACTTGATGTTGCAAATGTTGTAAACGAAGCTGCCATTATATCGACCAATATTGAAGACCATCTTATAGAGCTGTATGAGAAGGATAAGCCTATAGCTTTGATAGCTGCAAGAAAAGAAGAGATAAGAGAACAGCTTGCTCCGCAGCTTGAAGAGAAGGGTTATAAGGTGATTTTTGCTCATACGGATAAAGAAGCACTTGATGTTGCATGCGAACATATAGCGGATTTGGTGTTTGTTGATTTGGGTATTTACATAAATGATGGATACAATCTTGCAAAAGCTTTAAGAAGTATGCCTGCGTATAAGACTGTTCCTATAATAGGTATATCGACTGACGGAACATTTGATAGAGAAAAAATCAAGGAAGCAAGAATAAGCAAGGTTGTGTTTGCTCCGATTGAAGAAGAAGAGCTCAATCAAGCGCTTGAAGCGGCATCAAAGAAAAATATATTGGTTGCTTAAGGGGGTGTAAATGAACGCAAAAGATGTTGACCTGTTTGATAAAAGCTTGGCTTTAAACGAAGAGTTAGAAGAAGAGCTTGCCAAAAAGGGTAAAAAGACCGGCACCATAATAATGAAAGACGAGTATGAGCAAGTTGTGGGTTTTATTTTAAACAAGGAGCTTTATGGCATAGACATACTGGATGTTGAAGAGATAATAAAGCCTGTTGATTACACTTATGTTCCGAATACCCGTCCGTATGTTATGGGTGTTATAAACCTAAGAGGTAAGGTTATACCCGTTGTTGATTTGAGGGTTAAGTTTGGCTTTGTTGCAAAACCCATAACAGAGCAGACAAGAATTGTCATAATAAACCACGATGAGTTTAATGTTGGCTTTTTAGTTGATAAAATAGAGAAGGTTTACTATGTTGAGAAGAAGAATATAGAACCCACGCCGCCCAATATTCCAGCAAACATAGAGAAGTATGTAAAAGGTGTTGGAAAAATGCCGAAGAAAATTATAACATTGCTTAACATCGAAGAGCTGCTTAAAGAGGGTGGCAGTCTCTATTCAAAAAGCGGTTCGACGGAGGTAGCCAAGAATGAGTGAGAGAAACGAAGATAAGATTGATATACTCCAAGTCGGCACCAACCAGATGGAGCTGGTTGATTTCAGGATGTATGAGCTTAGGGAAGATGGCAAGATTTATGAAGGTATTTACGGAATAAATATTGCAAAGGTAAAGGAAATAATAAAATATCCTAACTTAATAAAGATTCCATCAAAGGATTCGCTAATCGAGGGTATTTACAATTTGAGAGGAGAGGTAATACCAATCGTAAGCCTTGCCAAGTGGCTTGGCATCAATGAGCCACCAGATATCAAAACAAAAAAGGTTATTATTACAATTTTTAACAACATAACTGTTGGTTTTATTGTTCATGATGCTAAAAGAATTAGAAGGGTATCTTGGCGTTTTGTTAAGCCACCAAGTGAAGTACTTGTGCATCAGTATGGAAATAAGATAGTCGGCACTATTAACTTGGATGAAGAGCATGTAATGATTATACTTGACTTTGAGAGCATCTGCGAAGAGCTTGGTATATTCTCAGAAGATGATGTAAAAAGAATTAGGGATGTTGCTCTTCAAGGCGCAAAAGAGAAACCTAAGAAGGCTAAGATTCTTATTGCCGATGACTCTGCGACAGCAAGAAAGATAATAAAAGCAGCAGTTGAGCCGTTGGCTGAAAAAATTATAGAAGCAAAAGACGGTCAGGAAGCTTGGGATCTTCTCAATAAGCTTTATGAAGATTCTGGTGGTGATATAAGTAAAGTGCTCGACATAATTATTACCGATGTTGAGATGCCTAATATGGATGGATATAGGTTTACCAAGCTTGTGAAAGAAGACGATAGATTTAGGAAAATACCTGTGATAATGAATACATCCCTGTCTGGAAATGCAAACCTACAAAAGGCAAAAGAAGTTGGAGTTGACGATTTCTGCACCAAGTTTGTTGCTGAAGAGTTTACTCAGGCTGTTTTAAGACATCTCTAAATGAAAGGAGCTTTGCGATGGCTGCGAAGTTAAGCGTTGAGTGGATAAATCCGTTTATAGAAGCAACCGAGGAGATACTTTCAACCGTTGCTTTTATTACACCAAAAAGAGGGCAACTTGCCCTAAAGAAGGATAATTCTGTTGAATATGATGTTAGCGGTGTTATAGGAATTACAGGAGAAGCTATTGGTTCTATAGCTTTATCCTTTCCCAGAAAGGTTGCTATAAAAATAGTTAGCAACTTTACGGGAGAAGAAGTTGTGGGGATTGATGCCGATACGGCGGATGCTATAGGTGAGCTTACGAACATGATTGCTGGAAGAGCAAAGAAGATATTCTCAGACAAGGGTATAAAACTTAAAATCTCTGTTCCTAATGTTGTTATAGGCAAAAACCATACGATATCTTCACCTAAGGGAACACCTACGATAATAATACCGTTTGAGTCGGAAGAGGGTAATTTTGCAATTCAGGTCTCTTTAGTTCCAAATCCGTCGGAGGAGTAAAATATGGGTTCTCCACAGAGTGAGATTGATGCATTAATAGCTGATTTCCAAAAGAGTGATAAGAACGAGGTTGACTCTCTGATAGACGATTTTGCGCAGCAGGAAGGCGAGAAGATAGAACTTGAGAAAAAGAAAGAAGTAAAAACAGAGAAGAGTGTGGAAGATGTTGAAGGAGAGAAGCTGAAAGGTGTAAGACTACCGCCACAAGAACACAGGGTAATTGATAAGTTAGACGAGATAAATAAAGAGAGTGAAGAGAAGGTAAACAGACTGTTTGAGAAGCTTGAGTCAATCTCAGCGGAAGTTGACGAGATAGAGAGTTTAATAGAAAATATCAAGCCGTTTGTTAAAAAGCATAAGGAGTTTATGGACTTTTTTGTAGAGCATTTCCCAAAGACTTCCATAAAGAACAACTATGAGTATTTTAAAAACATAATGAACATACTTGACGATATAGAGAATAAGGTTAACAGTGTAAGAGACAATACATTTGAGGCTATGGAGATTTTACAGTTTCAAGATATCACACGCCAGAAAATTGAGCGTGTGATAAGTGTGATTCAGGCTTTAAGGGATTATCTAAATAACTGGTTTGCGTCATCTTACGACAATGTGCCACGGGCAAGGGTGGCGCATACAATTGTTGATGAGAAAGAGAAGGAAAAAGTTGATAAAGAAGTTGAGGAAATAATAAAGCAAATGCAAAGAGGTGAGGTGAAATGAAAATAATTACTATCGACGATTCTTCTACAATGAGAAGGATTATTAAGAATACACTTAAAAGAATAGGTTATGGCGATGAGATATTAGAAGCAGAAAACGGCAAGGAAGCATTAGAGATATTAGAAAATAACCCGGTTGATTTGATTATAACAGACTGGAATATGCCGGTTATGGACGGTTTGACATTTGTTAAAAAGATTAGGTCAGACTCTAAATATGACGATGTGCCGATAATTATGGTCACAACTGAAGCGGCAAAAGAAGATATTATCACAGCTTTAAAAGCTGGAGTTAATAACTATATAGTGAAACCATTTACGCCACAGGTTTTAAAAGAGAAGATAGAGCAGGTATTGGGTTTGAAGGATTGATAAGGCTTGAGAGTGTAAGCAAAAGATACAAAAAGGGCTCGTTTTTTGGGCGAGAGTTTGTCAATGTTTTAAAAAATGTATCACTTAAAATAGAAAAAGGCGAACATGTTGGAATAATAGGTGAGTCTGGTGCGGGCAAGTCAACTTTATGCAGGATTTTGAGCTTACTTGAGCTTCCCGATAGTGGCTCTGTTTTCTTAGAAGATGAAAAAATCACAAAGAAAAACATAAAAGCAAAAAGAGGGATGGTTGGCATGGTTTTTCAAGACCCTGCCACATCCCTTGACCCTTTGATGAGTATAAGGGATACTTTAAGAGAAGCGAAAAAGCTTGATAATGATGAGCTTAAGGTGTGGCTTGAGAAGGTTGGACTTGATGAGAGTGTTTTAAAGAGAAGGCCATCTGAGTTGAGTGGCGGTCAGCAGCAGAGAGTTGCCATAGCAAGGACTCTTATCTCAGGTGCTGAGTATGTTGTGTTTGATGAGTTTACAAGTGCCTTAGATGTTTCAACCCAAGCCAAAATAGTTAATATGATTTGTGATTTGAATAGGGATAAGGATTTTGCATTTATCTTTGTATCACATGATGTAAAGCTGATTGGTTATCTCTCAGATAGGATTTATGTGATATATAAGGGCGAGATTGTTGAAAAGCTTGTAAGTCTAAAAGAGTCAAAGCATCCATACACGAAGGCTTTACTTGAGAGCAGAGTTAGTGAATCAAAGGTTGGTGATGTATCTTATGATGGTTGCAGTTTTTATCCTTTTTGTCCTTATAGAATGGATAAATGCAAGGATAAGAAGCCACAGTTGTATAGATTATCTGAGAATTCATGCGTAAGGTGTTTTCTATATGATTGATATACTCTCTTTGGATTATGAAGAGTTAAGAGATAAACTCGTTGAGCTTGGATATGAGAGATATAGGGCTGAGCAGATATTCAACTTTCTTTATAAGCATAGAATAGAAGATTTTTCGGAAATTACCGTTTTAAAGAAGGGTGTAAGGGAGCAGCTAAAGAAAGAGTTTTTCATCTATAAATTTAAATCTGCAAGAAGTGTTGAAGCCGAAGATGGAACGAAGAAGTATCTATTTGAGCTTGACGATGGGTTGTTTGTTGAGAGTGTGCTTATTCCTATGGAGCGTGATAGGTTTACAATCTGTGTGTCAACTCAGGTTGGCTGTAGAATGGGATGTAAGTTTTGTGCAACTGGCAGGATGGGTTTTAAAAGGGATTTGGCTGTGTCAGAAATAGTAAATCAAGTTAGATATATCTTAAAGGATAATAATCTAAAGACGGCCAATGTTGTGTATATGGGAATGGGAGAGCCGCTCGATAATTATGAAAACTCTATTAAATCGATAAGGATTCTGATTGATGATAGGGCATTTGCCATCTCGAAAAGGAGAATAACACTTTCTACATGTGGAATAACGCCGATGATAGAGAGATTGAAGAAGGATTTACCTTATATAAACCTTGCCATCTCGCTGCATAGTGCTATATCTGACAAAAGAACTCTTATTATGCCTGTAAACGAGAAATATCCAATAGACGAAGTGCTTAAAAGTTTAAAGGATTTCCCGCTGCCAAGAAGAAAGAGAATAACATTTGAGTATGTGATGATTAAAGGTATCAACGACTCTAAAGCCGATGCAAAAGCCCTTCTTAGGGTTATGTCCAATTTTAAGAGTAAATTGAATATTATACCTTTAAATAAGCATGACCTTTTAGGAACAAAGTTTGAACCAACACCTATGGACAAAATTGAAAAGTTTGCCGATTATTTGAGAAATAAGGGAATGTTTGTCACTATAAGAAAGTCCAAGGGTTCGAATATTAATGCTGCCTGTGGCATGCTCGCCACAAAAGTTTCATAAGTTATGCGTGTATATGTGTGTTAAAGCCAAAGCCAAAGCATCGGAGACATCTAATAACTCATCTTTTAGGGATACCTTGAGAGTTTTTTCAACGACAAATTTTATCTGATTTTTATCTGCTGCACCATATCCGCAGATTGCCTGCTTTACTTCTCGTGGTGAGTATTGATATACATTTATGTTTTTAAATTTTGCAGCGACGATTACAGCTGCCTTTATCTCGCTTAGTATCATGGCGGATTTTATATTGACCGAGTGAAATGGAGATTCTACGGCTAACTCTTCTGGTTTATATTTTTCTATTACTTTTAGGATAAACTCGAATACTTCGAATATTTTATCGGTTTGCTTTAATCTGTTGTTTATTTTTTTTATTTCCCAAAAGGAGTGTTTTGTAGATGAGTCTATTAGACCGCAGGCAGTTATTTTACTACCCGGATCTACCCCTAATATAAGCATACTGGGTATTTACACCAAGAACCCTTTTTGCACCGACAAACCTTTTCCAGTAATACTTCGTGAATCTTGATATTTTAACGCCACTTTTTCTGCCTGCTGCATGGATAAACTTGCCATTTCCTATGTAAATTGCAACATGAGTTACCCTTGCATAGTTCATTGTGTGAAAGAAGAGTAAATCACCCGGCTGCAAATGTTTTACAGAAACAGGCACACCAGCTGCCAAATACTGCTCTTCTGCCGTTCTTGGAAGATTGATGTGGAATTTTTTGTATATCTTTTGAACAAAGCCAGAGCAGTCTATACCATGCTTTAGACTATCGCCACCAAATTTATACGGAACACCAATGAACCTTTCTGCGTATTTTACGAGTGCATGTCTCTCTTCGTTTAATATTGAGTATCTGAGTTTTAATCTTTCACTTTCTTTTAGATTTAGATTTGGCACAAATATGATTTGACCAACTCTTATATTGTTGCCAGATATATCATTTAATGTTCTTAGAACCCCAATATCTGTTTTAAATTTTTTGGCTATTTTCCACAAACTATCGCCTTTTTTTACCTTGTATATAGTGGAATAGAGCAAATACTTTGGTGGTATGAACAAATTTTCTTCTCTGCTTATTTTTATCTTTTCTGTTAAATCTTTAGGCAACACTATTAAGTCGCCAGGATGGATAACCTCTTTTAAGTTAGGGTTTAGTTCTCTTAATTTCTGAAGAGTTAAGCCAAATCTTTTTGCTATGGTTCTTAAGGTATCACCCTTTGCTACTATATAATAGCCATCACCTATATCTCCTGGTTTTGGCCTGTTTTGTGCTTTTGCATGCTCTTTTGGTAAAATAATTTTTTGTCCTGGTCTTATCCTTAACCAATCTATATTTGGATTCGCGTTTTTTAGTTGTTCATAGGTGTAGTTGAGCTTTTTTGCTATTTTTATGAGAGTATCGCCTTTTTTTACTATGTAAACATTTGCTGTTTTTGTATTGTTTTGTGTTTTTTTGGCTGTTTTTGTTCGCGTGTCAGGTATTTTTATTTTGTCTTTTGGTTTTATTTTTAGCCAGTCAATATTTGGATTGATTTTTTTTATAGATTCTGGTTTTATGCCGAACTTATGGGCTATTTTTATAAGTGTATCACCCTTTTTGACAGTGTAAATCTGATAAGCTTTAGCAGAAAGCGAAAAAGTGAGTAAGCTTAAAACCAATAAAAACCTTAGTACGAGCATGATGTAAAATTTATACAAAAAGAAGTTATGTTTTTCAAGACAAAAACTAATTTTGGATATATAAGTATTTGACATAAACAATCTATTCATGGTAAATGTTAATAAAATAAATGGAGAAAATTTAGCGTTTTTAAAAGGTGTGGATGTGAATAAGCGTGATTTTATCTGGTCATTGGGTTTGTTTGGGACGGCTATAGGTGCTGGAATTCTATTTTTACCCATAAGTGCTGGTGTTGGTGGCGTTGCTGGGATTCTGTTTATGTTTGTTCTTGCTTTTCCTATGACCTATTTTTCACACAAAGGCCTTGCAATGTTTGTATATGAAGGTTCAGACGATAAAGATATAACGGCTGTTGCTGATGAATTTTTTGGTAAGGGTTTGGGATTTTTAGTTACTTTTCTGTATTTTTTTGCTTTTTTGTCTATATTACTTGTTTATGCAGTTACTCTAACCAATACTGTTGAAGCTTTTATTGTTTCAACACTGAATATATCTGTACCTTCTCGTGTTGTGCTTTCTGGATTGCTTATGCTTATACTTATGGTTGTTGCTCAATATGGCGAAGAGCTCGTTGTTAAGGTTATGAGTTTTTTAGTTTTTCCTTTTATAGCTTCTATTCTTTTACTTGGTTTGTATCTTATACCGAAGTGGAGCGGCGGCGTTTTTATGACGCATCAAGGCGACATATTCAAAATGATTAAATCAATGTTTTTTATTATTCCAGTTATGGTTTTTGCTTTTAACCATTCGCCGATTATATCTTCAATGGTTGTTGCACAAAAGAAGACTTACAAAGAAGATGCAAAAAATCACATTTCAAAAATTTTGCTTTTTGCCCATGTGTTGATGGTAGCAGTTGTCGTATTTTTTGTTTTTAGCTGTGCCATGACATTTACGCCACTTGATTTTGTGAAGGCTCAAAAAGCCAATTATACAATACTCTCATACATAGAAGAGAGTTTTAATGCGGTTATGTTTAGAGATATTGCACCAATAATTGCCATCATAGCTATAACAAAATCATTTTTCGGCCATTATCTTGGAACAAAGGAAGGGCTTGTTGGTATAGTAAGGAGAATTCCGGCTTTAGCCAATACATCAAAAAGAAAGCTTGATTTTATAGCTTTGATGTCCATAGGTTTGATAAGTTGGCTTGTTGCCATTTTTGACCCTAATGTTTTGAGTATGATAGAGCTTTTAATAGGACCTATTATAGCTTTGATTTTGTTTATCATGCCTGCTGTCTCTGTATTTAAAATTCCAGCATTGGAGAAGTATAGGTCTTTTTCTACATACTTCATTCTTGTTTTTGGAATCCTTGCCTTAAGTGCCATAGTTGTTGAGATAATAAGAGAACTGTAAGGTGACGGTTATGTATTTTGGAATAGCTGATATGTATAAGATTGGCATAGGCCCTTCAAGTTCCCATACCTTTGGGCCTATGGTGGCAGCGGGTAGATTTATAGACGAGCTAAAAAGATTGGACCTGTTGAGCGCTGTAAAAGAGATAAGGGTTGAACTGCATGGCTCTTTGAGTCTTACGGGTAAAGGCCATCTTACGGATTATGCCGTTATTTTAGGTTTAAGTGGGTATAATCCTGAAAGTGTGCCTGTTGATGAGATTGAAAGCATTGTGTCTAAAGCAAAAGAGAGCAAGAAAATAGAATACAACGATTTATCTTTTAAATTTAAAATCGAGTTTATAGACGAGAAACTTCCGCTGCATGAGAATGGCATAGTATTTACTGCTTTTTCTGGCTCGAAGGAGCTTCTAAACAAGGTGTATTACTCTGTTGGCGGTGGGTTTGTAAAGAGTCAAGAAGAGTTTGAAAAACCAGCTATTGAAGATAGACATGTTCCCTATGAATTTAAGAATGCTGATGATTTGCTAAAACTTTGCTCTGATAAACGCATAAGTGAATTGCTTATTGAAAATGAGATTGCCGTTCACGGTAGTATTGATAACCTTAAAAGGTATGTTCTAAAAGTATGGAATACAATGAGAGACACAGTTGAGCGTGGCATGAACAGGGAAGGTTATCTGCCAAAACCTACAGCGGTTAAAAGAAGGGCAAAGCGTCTGTATTCTTTTCTTAAGGATAGCGATAAACTCAATCAAGAGATAGCGATGATAAAGATGAACTGGGTCAATCTTTTTGCCATAAGCACGGCAGAAGAGAATGCAGCAGGCGGAAGGGTTGTTACAGCACCAACAAACGGCTCATGTGGTGTTGTGCCTGCTGTTTTGCTTTATTACGATAAATTTATAAAAAAGTTGACTGACGATGATTTAGTTCATTTCTTTGTCATATCATCTGCCATCGGTTCTTTGTTTAAAATGAATGCTTCAATTGCCGGTGCTGAAGTTGGATGTCAGGGAGAGATAGGTGTTGCAAGCTCTATGGCTGCAGCGGGCTTGACAGAGCTTTTTAATGCAAGCAATGAGCATATCTTGATAGCTGCAGAGATAGCTATGGAGCATCATTTAGGTTTGACATGCGACCCGGTAAATGGACAGGTGCAAATTCCCTGCATCGAAAGAAACGCTATAGCTGCAGTAACTGCAATAAACTCAACGGCTATGGCATTGGTTAGAGACCCTGCCAATGCCAAGGTTTCCTTAGATGAAGTAATAGAAGCAATGAAGTTAACAGGTAAAGACATGGACCCAAAATACAGGGAAACATCCTGCGGCGGTTTGGCTGTTGTTGTGTTGTGATGAAGTTTACGGTTAGTTTGGTTTGAGTGATTGGATGAATAAAAAATGGCTCCCTTAATAGACAGCTGTTTCAAACTCATTTAAAGTGTCCTTCCGCCTTGTCCTCACAAGGAAGAAAGCAGGAAAGATCAAACTCTCTCTTTTTTTCCTATTCTGGATTGACAATGAAGCCACCCATTCCGTCCAGAAAGAAAGATTTTTGAAAATGGATTTGACTTTTTGCTTTTCTTTGATATATATCATTATATGATGTTAAACGATGCCAAATTTTGGCAGGCTCAAAAGGAGTTAAACCTATGATAGAAGGTTTTGGAGAAATAATGACCCTTGAGGAGACCGCAAAATATTTAAAAATAGGAAAATCTACTCTTTATAAAATGGCAAGGGAAGGAAAAATCCCCGCCGTGAAAATTGCTAATCAATGGAGATTTAGAAAAGAAGAGATTGATAAGTGGCTTCAGGAGATAAGAAATAAAGAAATTCTCTCCAATGAAGAAAAATAAAATTAGTTTTGTCCTCTTTCTTCCTTCTTTAAAAGCCGAAAGTTTGAGGGCTGGGAACTTTTTGGTATTTATGAAGATGCGGGCTTCTCCGCCGCTTAAATTTTATTTTTTAATAGATCTTTAAAAATTTCTTTAAGTCCAGCTGTATTAACAAAGAGATTGTTAGGATTATCTTTTAAATATTTTTCAATATCTTCCTTTTGCCTGTTTACTTTTGTGTTGTTCTCGAGTGGAGTCCAAATGAAATTATTAAAATAGACACCGTCCATAAATGAAAGATAATGAATAAATTTTGAATTTTCTGAATATCTTATAAACTCTATCGTCTCAACAATTTGCTTATCCTGAGCTCCTCCAGATTCTTTAATATGCTTTGCTTCTATTATGAAGAAATGATCACCTATTTTCAAAACAATGTCTGGTTCTTTCCCTTGATGATCCTTTCCAAATTGATAAACAATATTGAATCTTTTACAAAATAGCTTAAAAAGTCTTTTATCCCCTTTATCAGGTGAAAAATATCCCCTATTGCAGGTTTCAACTTCTTTAATAGTTTTTAAATGTTCATCTTTCTTTAAACTAAGTATTTTGCTTGCCAAATCTAATACTTTTATTATTCCAGCTGTCCCCTTCTTTCTGGAAGCTCCACTATCATATAAAGCTTGAACCGTAACATTTGAATAACCCAATTTATCATATAATTGTCTCCTGCGTGAGCAATACTTTTCTAACAATTCAGCCAAAATAAGTTTCTGGTTTGGTAATTTCTTAAATACAGAAAATGACATGTCTAAAGCTTTCCAGAATGCAATAAATTCTGTATATTGTATTTTATCAATTGATGTTATGATCTCATAAATTTCATCAAGTATTTTTTCTGCGGCTTTTTTGTCTTTATCAAGCATTACACGGTAACTTATGATCAGTTCTCTTAATCTTTCTACTTTCCGAATCAATTCTTTATCTTCAATAATTACTTCATCAAATATGTAATACTCGTCTGCTGCTGGCTCAGGATTTTTAAGAGATATTTGCCAATATTCTATATTTCTTTTTAACGCCATAGTGATAACCCCTTTAATTGATTAAAAGATTTAACAAAAGAAATTATACCCTTAACATCCTTTTTCTCAATTAAATCTTTAAATTCGTCTTGTTCATTCTCTTTTAGAGCCAAAATTGGGAAAGTTTCTATTAGTTCTTTCGTCTGTGTAAGTCCTAAATACTTTCTTGTGTATTCGCTATTTGAATATTTATAAGTTGTCATGAATTCACTATCGGTTTTCTCTCTAAAATATTCCAAGACTAAGTTGAAATACTCTTTTAACAATACTTGATCATTTTTTGATATTTGAGGATTTAAAAATATCTGGATCGGGTGTGTTCTATATCTTGATTTTGAAACCAAAATCCCATCTACCCCAAAAGCTTCTTTGATTAAATATAATCCTACTCTTCCGTCAAAACTCCCTGTGTCAACAGTTCTAACAAAGAGGATATTTGACTTGATTTTCTCATAAAGATTGGTGTTAACATATATTACTTTTTTCTCATACTCTTTTCCATTAAAAGCATTAGCATCTATAACCGCAATTTTGTTATTTCCTTTATTTTTCTCAACTTCTTCTATTGTTAAGTAATAAGAGACTTTTAATGGTTTAAGAGCTTTATAGTGTTTGACAAATCCTTCAAATTCATTTCCTGCTCTAAAATGATTCTTAGGATCAAGGATATAGACCTTTTTTTGAATTTCTTTGTTTATCTTCGTCCCTTCGAAAATTATCTTTTCTTTTTTGGGAAATTCTTTTCTTTCAAAAAAGCAAATGATAACATTAGTCCCTGTGAATTCAAAAATCTTTTTTTCAAAAATAAATGCTTTTTTAATGTTGTAATACTGAAGAAAATCATCTCTAATTTTATTTGATACTGAAAATCCGAAAAGAAAATTAGAGGGTATAATATAAACCATCTTTTTGATGCCATTGCGAAGATCATTTATTGAAGCCAATTGATATAAATCCTGGTATCCTTCATTTGGTCCTTGAAAATACTCTAAATGCTTTTGTGTCTCTTTATGTTTTACAATATAGCCTATATAAAGATAAGGTGGATTAGTGATATGATAGACCGGTAAATCACTATCCAAAATAAAAGTGGGGTAATTTTTAATAGTGTCTCTTTGGATAATATTTCTTTGGGCTATTTCTTTAGGAATTCCATATTTAAGAGCATTTAAGATTGACTTTTCTACTAATTCTTTTTGAATATCAAAAAGGAATATATGTTTTTTAAAAAATTCAATTCTCTTATCTTCATGCACTAACTCTAATATTGGTAAAATAAGATTACCTTCACCACAAAAGAGATCCACCCATCGGTATTTGTAAATTTCTTTTTCTATCTCAGGTAAAATAAACTTTTTAAATATGCTAATGGAAGTTAAATGTTCTCCGTATGTTCTTCGCTTGTTTTTTAAAGCTTCCATAGTATCTTCTCTTTTATAGCAATTTTCACGGCGGGGATTTTTCCTTCCCTTGCCATTTTATAAAGAGTAGATTTTCCTATTTTTAAATATTTTGCGGTCTCCTCAAGGGTCATTATTTCTCCAAAACCTTCTATCATAGGTTTAACTCCTTTTGAGCCTGCCAAAATTTGGCATCGTTTAACATCATATAATGATATATATCAAAGAAAAGCAAAAAGTCAAATCCATTTTCAAAAATCTTTCTTTCTGGACGGAATGGGTGGCTTCATTGTCAATCCAGAATAGGAAAAAAAGAGAGAGTTTGATCTTTCCTGCTTTCTTCCTTGTGAGGACAAGGCGGAAGGACACTTTAAATGAGTTTGAAACAGCCATCAAAATGGCTCCCCCGGAGGGACTCGAACCCCCGACCCGGTGGTTAACAGCCACCTGCTCTACCGGCTGAGCTACAGGGGAGCAACACTTGCGGGATTAAGTATATAAAAAGCTCGTGATTTGTCAAATATTTTTTATTTGCTTTGACAACTCCATTATTTGTTGAGATAATGAGTTTTATGAAAAAGGTTAGTGGTTTTGTCGGGCTAATTGTTTTGTTTTTTTCTTGTTCTTTTTCTTTATCTTTTGCTTTTGATTTGCAGAGATTGGCTAATGATATTCATAAAAAGTATAATGTTCCTAAGGAGTATGCTTTAAATGTTCTAAAAAGAGCAAAGACGCTTCCTGATGTTAAAGCCTTTGTGAATCGTGTTGCCAACTCTCCTGAAAAGGTTTTTACTTTTGATAAGTTTGTCGTTCTTTTTGTAAATCAGGAAAGGGTGAGAGATGGAGTATCTTTTATTAAAGAACACAAAAAGCTTTGCAGGATGATTTATGAAAAATACGGTGTTAAGCCTTCTATTATTGCTGCTATCTTGAGCATAGAGACAAACTTTGGAAAGGTAAAACTAAAAACGGATGCACTTGATGCACTCTATACGCTTGCTCAATTCTCAAGAAGAAAGAATTATTTTTTGTATGAGCTTGAGAATTTTATAGCATACACATACAGGCATAAGATAGACCCGTTTTCGGTTAAAGGTTCCATCACTGGCGCTTTGGGTTTGCCGCAGTTTATGCCTTCAAACATAGACAAATACGGCGTTGATTTTAATAATAATGGTTTAAATCTTGATGAAGTTGAAGATGCCTGCGCAAGTATATCGAATTATCTTGTTCATTTTGGGTATAAAAAAGATAAACCCATTGCTGAGTTTGTAAAGATGGATAAAAAGCCGTGTAAAAGTAGCAGGCGTATAGCGTGTTTTAAATTCTCAGATGGCAGATGTGCTTATTATCGAGTGTATAGCAGTTTCTGGGCGTTGGTTAGATACAATGGCACGAAGAATTACGCTTTGGCTGCATACCTCCTTTCAAAAGAGATAGATAAGAAATTATCTTCTAATTAGATGCTTATATTTCTCCGTTTTTTATCATCTCTTTGACTTTTTTAAGAACAACCTTGCCCATTGTGTTTTTTGGTATCTCATCGACAATGTAAACCCTTTTAGGGCATTTGTAGTGAGCTATCTTGTCCTTGCAGAACTTTATTATCTCATCTGCTTTGGCACACTCTTTCTCTTTTAGTTTTACTAATGCTTCGACCCTTTCGCCAAAGTCTTCATCTTCCATACCAAATACAAACGACTCAACCACGCAGGGATGCTCTTCTAAAGCATATTCAACTTCCTTTGGGTAAACATTGTATCCGCCGCTTATTATCATGTTTTTTGAGCGTCCAACGAGAAACAGCCTGCCTGTTTCGTCCATATATCCCATATCGCCAGTTATAAACCATCCGTCCTTGAATGACTCTTCTGTTTTTTGTGGCATTCTCCAATAGCCTTTAAACACATTGTTGCCTTTGATATAGACTTCTCCAACTTCGTTTGGCTTTGCTTCTTTGCCGTTCTTTACAATCTTTATCGAGCAGCCTTCCAAGGCATAACCAACGCTTTTTGGAACTCTTTTGTCTTCTTCGTATGGGTTTGATGCTATCATACCGGCTTCTGTCATGCCGTATCGCTCAAGGATTCTGTGTCCTGTTAGCTTCTCAAACTCATAGAAGAGTCTTTCTGAAAGCGGTGCAGAGCCAGAGATAAATACACGCATCGAACTTATATTCGGCTTTTTCTTTAATGTTTTATAGCTTTCTATCAATCTGTAATAGAGCGTTGGAACGCCCATAAACATTGTTATCTTCTCTTTTTCTATGGTTTGCCAGACTCTGATTGGGTCAAACTTTTTGTGCATTATGATTTTACTTTTTGCATTCAACGCGCCATGCAAGGCAACGCAGAGTCCGTGAAAGTGAAAAAGCGGCAATACATGAAGAAGGATATCGTTTTGAGTCCATCTCCAAGCCTTTTTCAATGCTTCCATATTTAAAACGAGATTATTGTGTGTTATCATTGCGCCTTTGCTTCTTCCTGTTGTGCCAGATGTGTATCCGATTATAGCCGTATCGTCTCCTTTTGCTTTATATTCGCCTTCAAACGGTTTTAGTTTTTCAATCTTTTGCATTACATCTTCTGCCAGAATTGTCTCTGTTTTTAGGGAGTTGAGCATATTTTTTAGTTTTTCGTATTTTTCTGGATAGCTGATGAATAGAGAGCTTTCTGAATCTTCAAGGAAGTATTCAATCTCTTCTTCTGAGTATTCTGTGTTGAGTGGCAGTGTGATTGCACCGATTGTCAGGTTTGCAAGGTGAAAATAGACAAACTCCATCGATTTAGGAAGCTGTATAGCCACTCTGTCGCCTTTTTTAATGCCTAAATCAACCAGAAATGTTGCTGTTTTTCTTATCATCTCATCAACTTCTAAAAATGTATAAACCTTATCTTCAAAGATAAGCTCTTTGTCTGGTGATGATATCATTGAATTGTGCAGCTTTTCTGCAAGGTTAAACTGCTCTTTCATTTTTTATCTCCCTTCTTTGTTTTTGCTAATTTTACAATCGATTTCTAATTTTGTCTATTGTTGAGTTGAATAGTAAGTTAATACATATCTAAACAAGTTTAATTTAAGGTTGTAATTTACTCCTTTTTTTGTTAAATACAAATAGTGGGTTAAACATTTAAATAAAAGTGGGGTGGAAGTAAGGAGGATTGCCATGAAGTTTAAGGAAGTTTCAAGGTCAGATTGGGAAAAGCTTGCAGAAAAGGAACTAAAGGGAAAACCATTATCAAGCTTAACTTGGGAATCACCAGAAGGAATACCTATTTCGCCACTCTATACGGCTGAAGATTTGGAGAAGCTTGAATACTTAAACACCTTTCCTGGTTTTCCACCGTTTATCCGTGGCCCAAGGGCAACAATGTATACGGTTAAACCGTGGACAATAAGGCAGTATGCTGGATTTTCGACTGCTGAAGAATCAAACGCATTTTACAAGAAGGCTTTGGCTTTGGGTCAGCAGGGTTTATCTGTTGCATTTGACCTTGCAACACACAGGGGCTATGATTCTGACCATCCACGAGTTGTTGGTGATGTCGGTAAGGCTGGAGTTGCAATCGATACTGTTGAAGATATGAAGATTCTTTTTGACGGCATTCCGCTTGATAAGGTTTCTGTTTCCATGACGATGAACGGTGCTGTTATTCCTGTTATGGCATTCTATATCGTTGCGGCAGAAGAGCAGGGTGTAAAGCAAGAGCAACTCTCAGGAACGATTCAGAACGATATTTTGAAAGAATTTATGGTAAGGAACACCTATATCTATCCACCACAGCCGTCAATGAGAATTGTTGCAGATATTATTGAATATACAAGCAAATACATGCCAAAATTCAACTCAATCAGTATAAGCGGCTATCACATTCAGGAAGCTGGAGCAAACGCCGTTTTGGAACTTGCATTTACTTTGGCTGATGGTCTTGAGTATGTTAAAACGGCTTTGGCACGTGGTCTTGATATAGACGCATTTGCTCCAAGGCTTTCGTTCTTCTTTGGAATTGGTATGAACTTCTTTATGGAGATAGCAAAACTCAGAGCTGCAAGATTCTTGTGGGCTGAACTTATGAGCCAGTTCAATCCTAAGAACCCACGCTCGATGGCTTTAAGAACTCACTGTCAGACTTCTGGATGGAGTTTGACCGCTCAGCAGCCTTACAACAATATTATCAGAACAACAATTGAAGCAATGGCTGCTGTTTTGGGTGGAACTCAATCCTTACATACAAACGCCTTAGATGAAGCTATTGCATTGCCGACGGAGTTTTCTGCGCGCATCGCAAGAAACACGCAGATAATCATTCAGGAAGAGACAAATGTATGCAAAACTGTTGATCCGCTTGCAGGTTCTTACTTTATAGAGTCTCTTACGCATGCTCTAATAAGGGAAGCACGAAGGATTATCGATGAAATAGAAGAGATGGGCGGAATGACAAAGGCTATAGAGACAGGTATGCCGAAGCTAAGAATTGAAGAGTCTGCAGCAAAGAGACAGGCATTGATTGATACGGGTGAATTTGTTATAGTGGGTGTCAATAAATACACAATACCCGAAGAAGAAGACGAACCGGTTGAAGTGCTTGATATAGACAATACAGCCGTTAGAGAGAAGCAGATTCAAAGAATTAAAAAAATTAAGGAGACAAGAGATAACGATAAGGTGCAAAAAGCGTTAGATAAAATAACAAAGATTGCAGAAGAAGGAGGCAATCTGCTTGAAGCTGCCGTTGAAGCTGCAAGATTAAGGGCAACGTTGGGTGAAATATCTTATGCGATGGAGAAGGTATTTGGCAGATATCAGCCAGAGATAAGGCTTGTAAGTGGAGCTTATGGCGGATTGGTTGAAAATGAAGAAGAGTTCAAAGAGATTCAGAAAGAGATTGAAGAGTTTGAGAAGGAAGAAGGAAGAAGACCAAGGATTTTAATAGTGAAGATGGGTCAAGATGGACACGATAGGGGAGCAAAGGTCGTAGCATCGGCATATGCGGATATGGGATTTGATGTTGATGTAGGGCCAATGTTCCAAACGCCAGATGAAGCTGCAAAGATGGCAGTTGAAAACGATGTTCATGCGATAGGTGCATCGAGTCTTGCGGCAGGTCATAATACCTTGGTGCCACAGCTTATTGAAGAGTTGAAGAAGCTCGATGCGGATGATGATATTGTTGTTACAGTAGGCGGTGTTATACCAAAGAAGGATTATGATTTCTTGTATAAGCACGGCGTTGCAGCAATATTTGGACCTGGAACATCGCTTCTTAAATCTGCCAAAGAGCTTCTGAAGGCTATAAAGGAGAAAAGAACGCCAAGAAGGATATTGAGTGGTGAGTAGAGTGGATGTTGATAAGTTAGCAGAAGATTTGCTCAAAGGTAAAAGAAAGGCTCTTGCTAAGGCTATAACGCTGATAGAAAGTAAGAATAAGAAACACGAAGAAGAAGCCAAAAAGCTGCTTGAGATGATTTTGCCACATACGGGCAACTCTGTAAGGATAGGCATTAGTGGTGTTCCCGGTGTTGGTAAGAGCACATTTATTGAAGCATTTGGCCTTTATCTGATAGAGAATGGGCATAAGGTTGCTGTTTTGGCTATCGACCCGAGCTCTCAGATAACAGGTGGCTCTATTTTGGGTGATAAGACTCGAATGGAAGAGTTGTCCCGAAGGGAAGAAGCCTTTATTAGGCCTTCTCCTTCGGGCAGTTCTTTGGGTGGTGTTGCAAGAAGGACGAGAGAGAGTATTTTTTTGTGTGAAGCCAATGGGTATGATGTTATAATTGTTGAAACCGTTGGAGTTGGGCAGTCGGAAGTTAAAGTTGCTGGTATGGTTGACTTTTTTCTTTTGATGCAGCTGCCCAATGCTGGTGATGAACTGCAGGGTATAAAGCGTGGCGTTATGGAAGTTGCGAATGCTATAGTAATAAACAAGGCTGATGGCGATAATTTAGAAAAGGCAAAGTTAGCCAAGAAGCAGCTTGAAAACGCTCTGAGTATATTCATGCGAGTTGACGAAGATTGGAAGGTTCCCGTTTTGCTTGTTAGTGCTTTGAAAAAGAAAGGGATGGAAGATGTATGGAAAACAATTTCTGATTACATAGAGATAAAAAAGAAAAACGGTAAATTTTTAAAGAATAGACAGAGACAAGAGATAGATTGGATGTGGTCTGTTGTTATGGAAGGTTTGAAGAGTATGCTTGAGAATAATCAGAAGGTTGCAGCATTATCAAAAGATATGGAGAAGGCTGTGATAAACAGGTTAACAACGCCATCGCTTGCTGCTGAGTATATACTTGAAGGATTTAGAAAATCTTTATGTAAGGGGGATGCCCCATGGATAGATTAAAGGTGTTGGTTGTGGGTCTTATTCTTACAGTTTTTTTGGGTTTTAGCGTTACTTCATGCACAACAGAGAGTGAAAATGTTGCTTTGGGAACGGCAGTTGGTGCTGGGATAGGTGCAGCAGTAACGAAAAATAAGTGGAAAGGTGTGGTTATAGGTGGAATCTTGGGTGCTGTAGCTGGAGAAGCTATGTATCAGATTCAGCAAAGGGCGATAAACGAAGCGGTAGCTCAGCAGAAGCCCGTTGCTTATCAAAGAACAACACCAAATGGTGGTTGGGAAAGGGTTGAGGCAGAGCCTGTTGGTCAGCCTACAGTTAATCCAAACGAGCATACAAAGTGCCAGAAGGTTCATGTAAGGGAGATTAGAAACGGTAAGGTTATAAAAGATGAGATTAAAGAAGTATGTAAAGGATACAAAGAGACCAATACCTATTAAAAGGAGAGAGCGATGATAAAGAGAATAGACCATATAGGTGTTGCAGTTAGAGATTTAGATAAAACTATTGAGCTTTATAAAGATGTGTTTGGTTTTGAGCTGCTTGAGATAGAAGATGTCCCGTCTCAAAAGGTAAGGGTGGCAAAATTTGATGTTAATGGTGTGCATATTGAGTTTTTAGAGCCAACAAGTGAAGATAGTCCAATTTACAAGTACATAGAAAAAAAGGGCGAAGGTATGCATCATATTGCCTATTTTACCGACGATATAGAAGGTGAGTTGGAAAAATTTAAAGAGAAAGGGATAAAGTTGATAAACGAAGAGCCTGTTAAAGGTTCGTCAGGTACTTACATAGCATTTGTTCATCCGAAATCTTCTATTATTTTGACTGAGCTCGTCTCAAAGGGGGAGTAGTCTAAAATGGAATTGCCTATAAAGGTTGTGGTTATTGGCGGTGATGCGGCAGGTATGAGTGCTGCAAGTCAAATAAAAAGAAGGATAAAGTCGGCCGAAGTTGTTGTTTTGGAGAAAGGTATTGATGTCTCTTACGGTGCTTGTGGAATGCCTTACAATATAGGGTATAAGGGTGATATAGATGACCTTGTTGTTCTAACAGCTGAAGATTTTAAAACAAAAAGAGGCATAGATGTAAGACTTTTGAGTGAGGCTGTTGGTGTTGATACGAAGAGTAAGAAGGTCTTTGTAAAGAGTTTATCGAGTGATAGAGAGTATGAGTTAAAATACGATAAGCTCTTTATAGGCAGTGGTGCAAGCGCTTCTGTTCCACCGATTGAAGGTGTTGACAGGGAAGGTGTATTTACACTTAAAATCTTAGATGATGCACGAAAGATAAAGCAGTTTATCGAAGAGAAGAAGCCTAAAAAAGCCGTCTTGATAGGCGGTGGGTTTATAAACCTTGAGCTTGCAGAGAATTTTAAAAGATTGGGCATGGATGTTGTTATATTAGAAAAGCTTGATGATGTACTGTTAAATTTTGATGAAGGCGTATCTGAGCTTGTCAAAGAAGAGCTTAAGAGAAATGGCGTTGAAATTATCTGTGGTGTCAATATAGAGAAGATAGAAGATGGGCTAATAGTAGAAACCGATAAAGGTGATTTTGAAGCTGATTTGGTTAATATAGCTGCAGGTGTGAAGCCTAATACCGAGTTTTTGAAAGATGGAGAAATAGAGCTTGAAAAGGGCGCAATAGTTGTTGATAGGTATTTTAAGACGAATGTTGAAGATGTGTATGCAGGCGGCGATTGTGCCCTGATTTATCATAGAATACTTGATAAAAATGTTTACATGCCTCTTGGAACAAATGCAAATAAGGCCGGTAGAATAGCCGGTGCCAATATGGCAGGCGCAAGAGAAAAATTTGCCGGCATTGTTGGAACGATAATCTTTAAGGTATTTGAGAAGGGTATAGCAAAAACCGGCTTATCTTTGAAGGAAGCTGTAGATAACAGTTTTGATGCGTTTGAGACGACGATTGAAGCACCTATTACAGCTCATGGTTTTCATCATCAGGGTAAAGTTTCAGTAAGACTCGTTGCTGAACATGGTTCTGGAAGGCTGCTTGGAGCTCAGATATTTGGCGATGCAGAAGCTGTCTGGAGAATTGATGTTGTTGCAGCTGTATTATATGCGAATTTGACAATCAAAGATGTGCAAGGACTTGATTTGGCTTATTCTCCACCGTTTGCACCGGTGTGGGACCCAATTCTTGTTTGTGCCAATCAGGCTATTAAAAAGGTGAAAAAATGAGATACAGAAGCAGTCGTGGTGGCGTTGAAGGTTTAAGTTTTATTGACGCCTTTCTGATGGGTCTTGCTGATGATGGCGGCCTTATAGTGCCAGAAGAGATACCGAGTGTTGAGCTTGATAAACTTCAATCTCTATCTTACACAGAGCTTGCATTTGAGATTTTTAAGCTATTTATAGATGATATACCAGAAGACGATTTAAAGAAGCTTGTTGAGAAGAGTTATTCCACATTCGATACAGAAAAGATAACACCTGTTGTTAAAAAAGATGGTGTATTTATACTTGAACTATTCCATGGGCCAACATTTGCATTTAAAGATGTAGCGCTTCAGTTTTTGGGTAATTTATTCGAATATGTGCTCGATAAAAAAGATAGCTATGTCAATGTGCTTGGTGCAACAAGTGGGGATACGGGCTCTGCCGCAATTTACGGGCTTAAAGGCAAAAAGAATATAAACATATTTATACTTCATCCTTATGGCAAGGTCAGTAGGGTTCAAGAGCTTCAGATGACGACAGTTGAAGACAAGAATGTGTTTAATATAGCTATAAAAGGCACATTTGACGATTGTCAGGCTATCGTAAAGGCGATATTCAATGACCTTGACTTTAAGGAGAAGCATAGGCTTGGTGCTGTCAATTCCATAAACTGGGCAAGGATTTTAGCCCAGATTGTCTATTATTTCTATGCATATTTTAAGGCTAAACCTGAAAAACTCTATTTTAGTGTTCCAACGGGCAATTTTGGAGATATATTTGCAGGCTATATGGCAAAACTTATGGGCTTGCCTATAGAGAAGCTGATACTTGCAACAAACTCAAACGACATCCTGTATCGCTTTGTCAATCAAGGTGATTACTCTGTTGGAGAAGTTGTAAAGACGCTGTCTCCATCAATGGATATTCAGGTTGCGAGCAATTTTGAAAGGTATCTTTACTATCTGTTTGGCGAAGATACACAGAAAGTTAAAAGCTTGATGGAAGAGTTTGCCGCAAATAGACGCTTAAAGTTTGATGGTGATGTTCTCAAAAAGGTTCAGTCTGAGTTTGACTCATTTAGGGTAAGCATTAAAGATACGCTGAATACGATTAGGGAGTTTTACAAAAAGACAGGGTATATAATTGACCCGCATACGGCAGCTGGCATATATGCTGCATGGCAGAGTGGCTATAATGATGTAATCTGTCTTGCAACTGCACACCCTGCGAAGTTTCCAGAAGCTATCGTTGATGCAATAGGAAAAGAGCCAGAAAAACCTAAAGCGATAGCCGAACTTGAAAGTAAAGAAAAAAGAGTCAGCATACTTGACAATTCCGTCTCTGAAGTTAAGAAATTTATTGAAGAAAAGTTGACGAATGATTAAATTTTTTGTTGACAAGTTAGGGTCAAATGTGTAATATCACTTTCGCCCGAGCGATACGGGCATGGTCGGTGGGCCGTTAGCTCAGTCGGTAGAGCAGTAGCCTTTTAAGCTATTGGCCGCAGGTTCGATTCCTGCACGGCCCACCATGATTTGAGTGTCCCCATCGTCTAGCCTGGCCAAGGACATCGCCCTTTCACGGCGAAAACGTGGGTTCGAATCCCGCTGGGGACGCCATCTTTTTTAAAGTGGAGGTAGTTTTATGACAAAGGCTGAGTTAATAGAGAAGGTTGCACAGAAGACTGGAGCAACAAAGACTCAGACAAAGAAGATTATTGACGCAACAATTGAAACTATCATGGAAGCCGTGGCTGAGGGCGAGAAGGTTGGTTTTGCAGGCTTTGGAACATTCTATATAAGCAAAAGGTCTGCAAGAATGGGTAGAAACCCAAGAACTGGTGAGAAGCTGAAGATTGAAGCATTCAACTTGCCGAGCTTTAAGTGCGGAAGAATCTTTAAAGAAAAGGTCAACAAGTAGTAGCTGAAGAATAGGGCGCATAGCTCAGCTGGAAGAGCACCTGCCTTACAAGCAGGGGGTCGTAGGTTCAAGTCCTGCTGCGCCCACCATTGATGCAAGCGGAGCCGTAGTTCAGCTGGTTAGAACGCTGGCCTGTCACGCCAGAGGTCGCGAGTTCAAGTCTCGTCGGCTCCGCCATTTTTTATTTTAAAAATGTTAAAGAGTGCGGTTATATCGGTTGGGAAAGAGATAGTTGGTGGTATTACTTTAGATACTAACTCTTTTTTTATTGCAGGCTATCTTCTGCGTCTTGGTTTCAATAATCGTCATATCATAGCTGTTGATGATGAGAAGGAAGAGATAATAGAGACGATCAACTTTTTGCTTAATAAGGTTGATGTTATAATAACGACGGGTGGACTTGGTCCTACATTTGATGATAAGACAATGGAGTCTGTGGCTGCTGCTTTGAAGCTAAATCTCTATCTTGATGCAGATGCGCTGAAATTTATAGATGAATTTTATACGAAGCTATACAATCAGGGAAGGATAGATGAACCTGGGTTGAATGAGAAAAGAAGAAAAATGGCGTATCTTATTGAAGGATGCAAGCCTTTAAAAAACAGTGTAGGTGCAGCTTATGGCTGTTATATCAAATATCAAGGTAAGCATATCTTTGTTTTGCCTGGTGTTCCAAAAGAGATGAAACCGATGTTTGAGAACGAAGTTGTGCCTATTTTGAAAGAGATAAGTGATGGTGTTATTGTTGCTTTGGAGTTTGAGTTTAAGATAAACGATGAGAGCGTGCTTGGAGAGTTGATTGATAAAGTGATGAGAAAGAGTGAAGTGTATATCAAGTCGCTACCTGTTGGGTTTGAAAGTGATAGCATGGGCGTAAGGTTTACGGCTTACGGTGAGAGTGAATCTAAGGCAAAAGAGAAAATTTTAAGGGCAAAAGAAGAGTTGGAAAATCTATTAAAATCTAAAGTATAATTTTATTGTTCTTTTTGAGTTAACTATTCGCATTTTTGTAGTTCCCTAATTTGTATAAAAGCTATAGAGTTATAACCACCCAAGTTAACAATCGGTATTGATTATTTTTCCTTTCTGTTGTATAGTTTGCAAGTAGATTTTGGTAGAAAGGGGAAATAGGATGACTCAGATAGAAGCTGCACGGGCAGGCAAGATTACGCCTGAGATGGAACAGGTGGCAAAAAAGGAGAACAGGCCTGTTGAGTTTATAATGGAAGGTCTGAAAAAGGGCACCATTGTAATACCGAAAAACAAGAATCACGATATAGAAGCCGTAGGTATAGGTGAAGGTTTAAAGACTAAGGTTAATGCAAACATAGGTACATCGTCTGATATTGCCCAGCTTGAGATGGAATTGAAAAAGCTTGATGCTGCTGTTGAAGCAAAGGCAGACTCTGTTATGGATTTGTCCACCGGCGGCGATTTGGATTACATACGAAGAACAATACTTGAGCGTTCGCCTATTGTCGTTGGTAATGTGCCTATTTATCAGGCTGCCGTGGAAGCCGCAACAGAGAAGGGTTCAATTGTCTATATGACGGAAGATGATATATTCAAAACAATAGAGAAACAGGCTAAAGATGGCATAGATTACATGACGCTTCACTGCGGTGTTACACTCGAAACATTGGAAAGACTCATAAAGCAGGGCAGAGTGGAAGATATTGTCTCTCGTGGCGGTTCTTTCTTAAGCGTTTGGATGTTGCACAACAAAAAGCAGAATCCACTATTTGAGCATTTTGACAGAGTCTTAGAGATAGCAAAGGAGTATGATGTAACCTTATCTTTGGGCGATGGTTTTAGGCCTGGTGCTATTGTTGATGCAACGGATAGAGCTCAGATTCATGAGTTGATTCTGCTGGGTGAGTTGCACAAAAGGGCTTTAGAAGCTGGTGTTCAATCGATGATAGAAGGGCCAGGTCATGTGCCGTTGAATCAGGTTATAACGAATGCCCAGATTGAGAAGAGCTTGTGCGAAGGTGCTCCATTTTATGTACTTGGGCCTGTGGTTACAGACATTGCGCCGGGCTATGACCATATAACAAGCGCTATTGGTGGAGCTTTGATGGCAGCATACGGTGCTGATTTCTTATGTTATGTTACAAGGGCCGAACATGTAAGACTGCCGACACCGGAAGATGTTAGGGAAGGTGTTATTGTTACAAGAATTGCTGCACATGCTGCGGATATAGCCAAAGGTATCCCGAATGCTATTGAGTGGGACCTTGAGATGAGCAAGGCAAGGAAGGCTCTAAATTGGAAGAGGATGATAGAGCTTGCCATAGACCCGGAATTGGTTAAAAAGGAGAGAGAGTCTTCTCTACCTGAGGAGAGTGATGTTTGCACGATGTGCGGGAAATTCTGTGCAATAAAACTCCTAAATAAAGCATTAAGGAAGGGGCTATGAACGAAGTAATATTGGATGAGCTGTATAGGAATTTGGGGAAGTATGTAACGAGTGAGGTAATGTGTAAAAAGCTTGGTGTAAGCCGGATAGCCATCTGGAACAAAATAAAAAACCTTCAAAAATTGGGGTATGAGATAGAAGGAAAGAGAAGTGTGGGTTATATGCTTAAAAGCGAGGCTAAAGATATCTTAATACCTTATGAAATAAAAAGAAGACTTAGTACGGAGATATTTGGTAAGAGAATAGAGTATTTTAGACTTACATCATCAACAATGGACGAAGCTGAGTATTTACTTGAGAGGGAGTCGGATGCAAATGGAACTATTATCGTAGCAGAAGAGCAAACAAGTGGTAGGGGGAGACAGAAAAGAAGTTGGCTTTCACCAAGAGGAAAAAATATCTATGTTTCTCTAATATATGCACCAAAGAATATGAATGTCGCAGACTCTATTGCTTTAATGTTTGCTACATCAATTGCTATAAGGGAAGCTTTAAGCGACTATGGCATAGAAGATGCAAAGATAAAGTGGCCCAACGATGTTATGGTAAAAGACAAGAAAATAGCCGGTGTACTGCTTGAGACTAAGAGCGAATCAGGTATTTTAACTCATGCGATAATTGGGTTTGGCATAAATGTGAATATGGAGAGTATGCCCGATGAGTTGAAGGATAAAGCCACAAGTATGATGATAGAAACGGGTATGAGTGTAGATAGGGCAACTCTGTTGTGTAATATTCTTTACTATTTGGAGAATTTAATAAATATATTTAATAAGAACGGTAAAAGTGCCATATTTGATTTGTGGAAAAAATACAATAATACACTCGGGAGAAAGGTGAGAATAATAACAGATGAAGGTGAGTTCGAAGGTATTGCAAAGGATATAGATAAGGATGGATTTTTGCTTGTTGACACAGGGGATGATGTGAAAAAGGTTATAACAGCCGACAGTGTGAGGTTTTTAAATGGCAATGAAGAATGAGTCTGATAAGATATCCGCAATAATAAAGGAAGCACTTTACAGAGCAACAAAAAGGGATTTGATTCTTACGCCGTTTAACTATTATAAAGTCTTTACGGAAGTCGCTTTAGAGTATGGTTTAAGTGAATCTGAATTGCATAAATTGTTATACGGCAACATAGATGTTGACAACGAAGAACTCGAAGAGCTTAAAAAGAAGATTTTAGAAGTGGCGACGAATGTCAAAGATGTCACGCTTGATGTTGAGAAAACACTGGTTGAGAGTTCAACAAAATACGACAGCACGCTTAAAAATATATCGATTTATGGTTCAAGAATAGACGATAGTTTGATGGAAGAGCTTGAAAAGATTAAATATATTAACTCTTCTTTGAAGAGTGAGCTTGAAGCCGCAAGAAGGGTATTAGAGAAACAGAGAAAGGCTATAGAGAGCATCAGAGAGCTATCAAAGAAAGACCATCTTACAGGTCTCTATTTAAGACGCCATATGAACGAGGTTTTGCAGAATTGTCTGTATAATTTCAATAGGTATAAAAAGGTTTTTAGCATCATAATGATGGACCTTGATGATTTTAAAAAGATAAACGATACATACGGTCATTTAGCTGGCGATGAAGTTTTGAAGGCTGTTGGTGCTATTTTGATGAGAAATACTCGCCAAACCGATGTTCCTGTGAGATATGGTGGAGATGAATTTATAGTGATTCTTCCAGAGACAAAACTTGAAGATGCGATTGTTGTGGCGAGGAAGCTAAGAGATAAACTCGCTTCTATAACATTTAAGAAGGGTAATGTTGAGTTTAAGTGCACCGCATCCATAGGAGTTACACAAGTTAGAGATGGAGATACACTCGAAAGTTTGCTTGAAAGGGTTGATAAAGCTCTGTATGAGACAAAGAAGACAAAAAAGGGTGAAATTAGCGTTCTTGAAGGAGAAGATAAATGAGAGTGGCAGATTATATAGAGAAGCTAAAACCGTATGAAGGTGGAAAACCGATTGAAGAGCTAAAAAGGGAGCTTGGCATAGAAGGTGATATTATTAAGCTTGCATCAAATGAGAATCCACTTGGTCCTTCAGAAAAGGCTGTTGATGCAATAAGAGAGATAGCAGATAAGGTAAACTTCTATCCAGATGGTGATGCCTATTATCTTAAAGAGAAATTAGCTAAAAAGTTGGGCGTGTCAAGGGATAATCTTATATTCGGCAACGGTTCGGATGAGTTGATTGAGCTCATCTATAGGACATTTGCAACGGATACTAACGATGAGATTGTTTACTGTTATCCAACATTTATTGAGTATAAGATAATAGGTATGGCTTTTAATAAAAGACTTGTTGAGTTGCCGCTTAAAGATTTTGCCTATGATATTGATGCGATTATTGATGCGGTTAATCCAAAAACGCGCATTGTCTTTTTGAATACACCGAATAATCCAACAGGAACGGCGATAAAAAGAAAGGATTTAGAAAGGGTTATTGAAGGCGTAAGCGATGATGTGCTTGTTGTTATAGATGAAGCATATTATGAGTATGCAAAGGCTGAAGATGATTACGATGAGATTTTAGACCTTTACAAAAAGGGCAATGTAATTGTTTTAAGGACATTTTCAAAGGCTTATGGGCTTGCGGGTTTAAGGATTGGATACGGTATTGCATCAAAAGAGATAGTGGACTATTTGAATAGAACGAGACCGCCGTTCAATGTGAATATAGTTGCTCAGCATGCGGCTTTGGCTGCTTTGGATGATGATGAGCATATCAAAAATACAGTTGAGAACAATCAGAAGGGCAAAGAGTATTTATACTCTGAATTTGAGAAGCTTGGTTTAAAGTATATAAAAACTTATGCGAACTTTATTCTATTTGATGTAGGTGATGATGCTGATAGGATTTATAATGAGCTTTTGAAGAAGGGTGTGATTGTTCGCTCTATGTCTGGATACGGTTATAAGACATTTTTGCGTGTTAGCATTGGGACGCCACATGAGAATGAGGTTTTTATAACCAAGCTAAAAGAAATTTTGAATGTTTAAAAGGATAGGTATAATAGGCGTAGGGCTTATTGGTGGCTCAATAGCCTTAGATACCCGCCGTTTTGGTTTAGCTTTGAAGATAATTGGATATGATGCTAATAGAGATAATTTAAATAAGGCTTATTCTATTGGCATTATAGATAAGGTAGCTAATAGTATAGATGAGCTTTTGGATTGTGATTTGGTTGTTATTGCCGTGCCGGTAAGTTATGTCTGCGATATTTTAGAGAAACTCTATTTTGCAGGATACGATGGCTTAATTAGTGATGTTGGAAGTATAAAAGGCAAGATAGTGAAAAAAGCACTGAAGTTGAAGCTTTATAATTTTATTCCTGCTCATCCGATTGCAGGGACGGAGAACTTTGGGCCTGAAGCAGCAAAAACCGGCTTATTTGAAAACGCTTTCTGTATTATTACGCCGTTTGATGGCGTTGATTCTGAGACTTTAAGTATGGTTGAGAAGTTTTACAAAAGTATTGGTATGAGAATTGTGAAGCTTTCTGCTGATGAGCACGATAGGATTTTTGCTTTTATAAGCCATATGCCGCATGCAGTTGCTTATGAGCTTGTTGAACTTGCAGCGTCTAAGGGTGAAAACTTTAAGTTTATAGGCGGCGGTTTTAGAGATTTTACGCGCATAGCTGCATCAAGTGAAGAGATGTGGAGTGATATATTTGTTATGAATAAGGATAATGTTGTCTCTGCCATTGATGAGTTTATTAAGTATATGAGAAGCCTTAGGGATTTAATTGAAAAAGGAGATAAAAACACCTTAAAAGAGAAGCTTGGAAACATAAGAAGAATGAAAAGGGAGCTGTATGGATAGATTTGTCTTGACGATTGATGGGCCAGCAGGTAGCGGCAAAAGCACAATAGCAAAGCTCTTGAGTAGAAGAGAAGGTTTTATTCATATAAATAGCGGTATGTTTTATAGGGCTATTGCCTTTATTTTTGGTGAAGATGTATCAGAAGAGAAACTTTTGAACTTGAAGTTCTCTTTTGATGTTAAAGATGGTGAGATGGTGCTTGTTTATAATGGCAAACTGTTGAATGAGAAGCTTCAAAGGGAAGAAGTTGGTAAGATAGCATCGAAGATAGCAAAGAAAAGCTTTGTGAGAGATTTTGTAAATAAGCTTATAAGGGATACAGCTAAGAGTGGAAGGTTTGTTATAGATGGAAGGGATTGCGGCAGTGTTATATTTCCCGATGCACAGGTTAAGGTTTTCCTTGATGCGTCGTTGGAAGAGAGAGCAAAAAGGAGAGCTACTCAAACCAATGAAGATTTGGATAGGATAAAAGAAGAGATAAGAAAAAGGGATGAGCAGGATAAAAACAGAGATATAGCGCCACTTATTGTGCCTGATGGAGCAGAAGTAATCGATACAACGGATTTGAGCATAGAAGATGTTTATAAAAGGATAGTTCAACTGTTGGAGGGGTTTAAAGAATGATAATAGAGATAGCTGAAAATGCAGGTTTCTGTTATGGCGTTATGCGTGCTATTGAGATAGTCGATGAAGCTTTGAAAAAGTATAAAACGATATACTCTTTTGGGCCTATAATACATAATCCGCAGGTTGTTGAAGAGTATGAGAAGAAGGGTCTTAAGGTGATAGAGAGTTTAGATGAAGCAGACGGGCCTGTTTTGATTAGATCTCACGGTGTTCCACCACATGTGTATGAAGAGATAAAAAAGAAGGGTTTGACATACATAGATGCAACATGTCCGTTTGTTAAGGAAGCCCAAAAGTTTGCAAAACAGCTATACGAAGATGGTTATAAGGTTGTGATATTTGGTGATAAGAAGCATCCAGAAGTAAAAGCCCACTTGGGATATACGAATTATAAAGCAGATGTTATAGACTCACCTGAGCTTGCCAGAAGTATAAAAGCTACAAGGGTTGGTGTTATATCACAGACAACCCAATCTGTTGAAAGGTTTGGATTGACGATTGGTGAGCTTGCAAAGAGAATAAGGGAGCTTAAGGTTTTTAATACGATATGTGATGCAACAGAAAAAAGACAGAAGGCAGCAAGAGAGCTTGCAAGAAGGTCAGATGTGATGATTATTATAGGTGGTAAAAACTCTGCAAATACAAGAAAACTGTATGAAATCTGCTTGACGGAGACAAAAAATGCCTATCATATAGAAACAGAAAAAGAGATAAACCCAGAGTGGTTTAAAGATGCTGAGAAGGTTGGTATTACAGCTGGTGCATCGACGCCTTCTTACATTATTGAGCGGGTTTATAATTACATAAAGGGTTTAGGATGAGAGAGATAGTTGAGTCTTTAAAAGAGATAGCAAAAGAGATACACAAGAATACAATAGACATAATCGGCTCGAAAAAGGCAAAAGAGATAATAGGCAAGGGTGAGTTTGGTGATAACACTGTATATATAGACAAGATATCTGAAGATATGATTCTTGAAGGCTTGCAGAAAATAGGTAAATGCTGTGTATTAACCGAAGAGAAGGGCGTTGTTGATTTTGGCGCTGATTATCCGAAGTTTATAGTTGACCCGATAGATGGTAGTCTAAACGCAAAAAGGGGCATTCCATATTATTCAATATCTATTGGTGTTGCCTTTGGCGAAGGGATAAAGGATATAAAGTGTGGCTATGTTGTTAATCTTGCAACGATGGATGAGTTTTGGGCTATCGAAGGTGAAGGTGCGTTTTTTAACGGTTTAAGGATAAAGCCTGATGTTAAAGATGTGAAAGTTGTTGCCGTTGAAGGATTAAAAAGAGAAACGCCTAAGGATTTGGTTGCTGATATATTTAGGAAGTTTTACAGGGTTAGACAGGTTGGCTCAACGGCACTTGACATGTGCTATACGGCACTTGGCGCCTTTGATGCGTTTCTGCATTTGGATAAGGCTCGAATAATTGATTATGCTGCTGCAAAGGTGATTATAGAAGAGTCCGGTGGTGGACTGTTTGAGTGGTTGGAAGATAGAGAGTTTAGCGACTCTATATCGTTAAACAAGAGTAAGAGTTTTATAGCTGTGCCGGATAAAAGGTTGATAGATAAGGTTATTAAGGTGTTGAAAAATGATTAGAAGGGCTGTTTTTGTCTTTCTATTTATTTTAATCTTTGGTATATCGAGCTGGGCGAAAGGATTAAGCGTGTCAACGAGCATATTTATACTCTCAACGGTTGTTAAGGATATAGGAAAAGATAAGGTTAAAGTCTCTTATGTTATTCCTACTTCTGCCAATCCGCATATATTCTCTCCAACGCCTAAGGATTTATTGAGTTTCTCAAAAGCAGACCTGTTTATTGGTGTGGGTTATGATTTTGAGTTCTGGTTTAATAGAGTAAGGTTTATGAGAAAGGAAAAGCCTGTTCTATTTCTGTCTGAGTTTTACAAAAATCCTATTGGAAGCAAAAGAAGATTTAATCCACATATCTGGCTTGATGCTGCGTTTATGGAAAATGTTGGGATTGACAAGATAACAGAGAAGATGTGCAAGATTGACAAAAACGATTGTGAATATTTTAAGAAAAATGCAGAAAGACTAAAAAACAGACTTAAAGATTTAATAGGCAGATATAAGGATTTAGCAGAGAAAGATTACTGCATCGTAGATGTCAAGCCAGCGTTTGAGTATTTTCTTAGAAGCTTTAATCTAAAGAGCTGTGATGTTGTTATAAAAGAAGGTTCTGCTATGCCGTCTATTAAGGATTTAAGAGGAGTGATTAACAAATGTAAGTGTAAAAAGGGTGTGGTAATTTATATAAACAATGTAAATGTTGCAAAAAGCGTTGCCGAAGCTAAAGGTTATAAAACCATTCAGTTGAATCCTTTGGGTAATCCATCTAATAAAAAAGAGAATGAGTATGTGAAGCTGTTAGAGTATAACCTTCAAAAACTTCAAGAAGCACTCAGATGATAAAGATAAAGGATTTAACGATAAGAAAGGGCAATAAGGTTGTTCTTGATAGCATAAATATGTCCGTTGATAAAGGTGAGTTTGTTGCAATAGTAGGACCAAATGGTGCAGGTAAGACAACGCTGATAAGGGCTGTTTTGGGACTTGAAAAGCCTTATGTCGGCAGTATTGAGATAAACGGACATAAGCCAGAAGATGTGATATTGAATAAAATTTTGAAGATTAGCTATCTGCCGCAAAAGGCTATAGTGAATTGGGATATGCCGCTTAAGGTTATAGATGTGGTTTTGATTGAAGATTTGAGATTTTTTGGCTTATTTAGGAAGTATTCCGACGAAGATATAAAAAAAGCCAAATATTGGCTTGAAGTGTTTGGTATAGAAGATAGGATGAACTCGTATATCAAAGATTTAAGCGGTGGTCAACAGCAAAGGGTATCTCTTGCTCGTTGTATGGTAAAAGAACCGGATATTCTGATTTTGGATGAGCCTAATACGGCCGTTGATGCCGTGTATAACTTTAAAATGTATGAGACATTGAAGAAGTTATCAAAGGAGAAAAATCTTACCATTATTATGGTTTCTCATGATATTGGCGCTGTTACGACTTATGTTGATAAGATTATGTGCTTAAATGTTAGGTTGTATTGTCATGGGAGTCCGTCAAGTATCAATTATTCTGAGATGCTAAAGAATGTATATGGGGAAAGTGTTGAAATACTTATGCATGGTGAACAGTGCAAAAACTGTCCTATGGGTGGGAGCAGATGATTGAAGGATTGCTTCTAAAGGCTATTGTTGCTGGTGTTCTTGTGGCTATACCGTTATCCTTTATGTCATACTTCGTTGTAATGAGAAAGATGACATTTTCTGGCGTTGGAATAGCGCATTCTGCTTTTGGTGGTATTGCGCTTGGCGTTCTGCTTGGTATTGATAGTTTTCTGTTTCCTGTTGTTTTTTGTCTGTTTGCTTCCTTATTTATAGGTTTTATGTTCAAAAAGGGTGGATTTTCTGAAGATAGCATAATAGATGTAATATTTGTCTTTTCTATGGCGCTTGGGATTTTTATTTTGAGCATATCAAGGGAGTATTATGCTGGTATTCTTGGAATACTGTTTGGGGATATTCTGGCAATAGCTTCGTCTGACTTAGCCGCAGTGTTTTTTGTTTTTTTGATAGGTAGCGGGTTTGTCTGGTTTTTCTTTGACCATCTTAATCTAATTACTTACAACGAAGAACTTGCAAAGATAAACGGAATAAAAACAGATATTTTGTATTATGTGTTTTGGGCTGTTTTGTCTGTTGTTATAGTTTTCTCTATAAAACTTATAGGAATTATACTTGTTAATGCTTTTTTGGTTTTGCCAACCCTCGTGGGTTTGAATCTTTCTAAGAGCTATAAGGGCGTTTTATCAATTGGTGTTATCTCTTCTACAATGAGCATAATAGCGGGTGTATTTTTGTCTTACTTTTTGAATACACCCGCTGGTGCAACAATTGTTCTATTCTTTGTTGCTTTGTGGATTTTAAGTTTTGCTTTTAGAAGGAATTAGCAGTTCATCTCTATGTATTTTTGAGCACAGCTTGCAGCTATGGCTCCATCTGCTGCAGCAGTTAAAACCTGCCTTAATGGTGTAACTCTGATATCTCCTGCTGCAAAAATGCCGGGTATGTTTGTCTCCATTCTTTCGTTTGTTATTATATAACCTTCTTCATCAAGTTTTATTAAATCTTCTACAAACTTTGTGTTTGGTGTTAATCCTACATATATAAATACACCATCAACCTGTAATCTTGTGCACTCTTTTGTGTTTACATTCTCTATTAATATGCCATTTACAAACTTATCACCTTGAATTTCCTTTACCACATGATTGAAGATAAACTCTATCTTTTTGTTTGCAAATGCCCTATCTTGTAGAATCTTAACAGCTCTTAGTTGGTCTCTTCTGTGGATTATATAGACTTTGCTTGCTAGATTTGCAAGATAAAGAGCTTCTTCTAAGGCTGAGTCTCCACCACCTATTACAGCAACGGTTCTATTCCTAAAAAAGGCACCATCGCATGTTGCACAGTAGGAGACGCCCTTTCCTGTAAACTTCTTCTCACCCGGACAGTCCAACTTGTTTGGTGATGCACCTGCCGCAATTATAATGGTTTTTGTTGTGAGTTTTGTGCCGTTTGACAAGATTACATTTTTTGTTTTGCCTTCATCTTCTATACTCTTTACGCCGTCATAGTTCATCTCTACATCAAACTTTTCTGCCTGTTTGATAAAATTATCCATTAAGTCCATTCCACTGATGCCTTTTGGAAATCCAGGGTAGTTTTCAACTTCATAAGACATAACAATTTGACCACCAAACACCTTCTCTTCGCATATAATTGTTTTTAGACCGCCCCTTGCTGCATAAATTCCAGCGGCAAGCCCTGCTGGACCGCCACCTATTATTACAACATCATACATTTATCGTATCCCTCCTGATTGGACTGGTTAGAGAATCTGTTCTAATTTCTCTGTGATATACTCCTTTGGAACTGCGCCGATTATCTGGTCAACAACTTCACCGTCTTTAAATATCATTAAAGTTGGAATGCTCATGATTCCATATCTTACGGCTATTTCTGGCTCTTCGTCTGTGTTGAGTTTGCCAACCTTTAATTTACCTGCGTATTCTTCGGCTATCTCTGCAACAACAGGTGCAACCATTCTGCATGGACCACACCATGGAGCCCAGAAGTCTACCAGAACAGGAATATCGCTGTTTAGAACTTCATCTTCCCAATTGCTTTGGGTTAATTGGATCTCTGCCATTTTACCCTCCTATTTTTTTAATTGCGTGGTAAATAATAGGTGTCAATAGGGGTTTTGTCAAGAGTTATAAAATAACAGATTTTATTTTGCAATCTTTCTGAGAAAGGTATCCGAAGTAAGGTAAGTTTTTAATATAACACATTTCATTTTTTTCTTGACTATCTAAATAATAAAGGTATATTAATGTTTAAAATTAGAGAAGTTAAGAAAGATGGAGTAAAATGGAAAAGAAAAAAGCCCTTATCGTGTGCGAAGAGGTTATTATTAATGAGCTTGTTGAGTTTATGCTGGAAAAACTATCATATGATGCAGAAGTAGTGGATAATCCAAAAGATGCAGTTTCAAAAATTGAATCAGAAAAATACGATGTTGTTATTGTAGGTAAAAATAAAGGCACAATTGTTAAGCCTAAGCTTGCAGATATTTTATACACAAAAGCCATCTCTAAGCCATACATTATTATTTACAAGGAGCCTGGGGAAATTATACCCCAAGAGCCTTATCTTGCTATTTTGCCAAAACCTACATTCCATCAAGATTTGATAGATGCTTTGGATAAAGCAGGGCTTAAACCGTCTCTTCCCCTTCAGGCAACTAAAATAGATATTAATGATTTTGTTAAATCTAACGCTTACTACTTAAAACCTATCCATGAATTTTTTAGAGGATTAAAGGGAAACATAAAGTTCTCCATAAAGACCGGTGATTTGAAAGTTGTTGGTTTTACGATGGGAACGGACTTTTATCTTATTTATTCTGACTTGGAGAATCCTTATTCCCTGCTTTCCATAGGGACTGTTAATGTGGCAACAGAACCCTTAAACTTAAATGAATTTCTTAATTTTCCTATAGATAGTAATACTTTTAAAATAAACATAAGAGATTTTATAGTTAAATCAATAGAGAATATAGATGATAGAGCAAAGCTTTTATCTTTTCTGCCAGAAGAGAGCGCTGTTATTGTTGTAAAAGCACCAGCTTACATATTAAAACAGATTGAGTTGATAGATAAGAACATAGATGTAGATGAATTAATAGAAAGAAATAAGGATATAACTTTTGGTGATATTTTATCAGATAAAAACGATACAGCAAAAATAAGAGCTGTTGCTTGTATGTATTTGCTTAACATGATTGATGGTGATATAAGTATATCCAAGAAGAAATATGATGTTAAAATAAAAAAGAGTTTTCTTAAGAAAATAATCGAAAAGATAAGGGGTTTGTGATGGTATTTAAGATAATCATTACAGGGAGTTTTAATGCTGGTAAGACGGAGTTTATAAAACAGATTAGTGAGATTGAGCCTATAACAACAGATAAACCTGTATCAGAAAAAGAGCTCAAGGAGATAAAGGCATTTACAACCGTTGCAATGGATTTTGGAAGATTAACCGTTGATGAAGATATAGTAATTCATCTGTATGCAACGCCAGGGCAGGAGAGATTTGATTTTGTCTATCCGTTGCTAATAAAGAATGCATTGGCTCTTATCATACTTGCGGATATAACAGATGAGAAGTCTATTAGAGCCGTTCCAACTTACTATAAAAAGTTTCACAGCATAAAGAGACTTCCGACGGTAATAGCTTTGACAAAGGTTGACTTAGGTAGTGCCGTTGATGATGCCTTGATAGATGAAGTGTTTAAAGAGTTACCTAAGGATGTTCCTGTTCTAAGGATTAATGCAACTAATAAGGAAGATGTGAAGAGAGCCGTGCTTTTTGCGCTTGAACAGCTTGAGGAAGATGAAGATGAAGGCAGAGAGATAGTTTAAATATTTTTTATAAAGTCTATTAAGCTTTTTTTCTTTTGCTCTCTTGATTTACAGGCAGGACATAATCTATCGTTTGAAGTTGAATAGAACGGTTTTTTACACGATTCACATATTTTCTGTTTTATCTCAATCAGTATAAGCGGCTTCAAGGTAAGACTCTTTGTGGTTGCAGGCTTAATCTTAATTGCATCGTAAAGGCAAGCTTCAGTACACTCCTTACAACCTATGCACAGCTTTGGGTTGAAAAGCACTCTTCCAATCTCTTTCTTCTCTATGAGTATTGCTTCTTGGGGACATACATGCTCGCATATGCCGCATAAATTACAGCTGCTTCCAATTGAGATTGTTGCTATTTCTGGATATCCTAAGTCTTTTTTTAACTCTTTTTCTTTTATTTGTGTTAAGATTACCTCTCTTTTTGATTTTTTCTTGCTTTTTGATGTTATTCTTAGCAAGTCCCTTCTTGATACGGATAAAGTTGGTATAAATTTTTTATCTGATGTGGCTGTTTTTATTTTTAGATTGATTTCTATACCGAATGATTTTGCCAATATAACAGCTTTTTTTAGGTTATAAAAGAATAGCTTTTTTGTTTTTTTGAATTTACACGATTTGCAGTTGCCCTTGTTTATGGTGATGGTTTTTTTGTTCATCATCCAAGAAAGGAGTAGAGATTCTGTTATTCTGCTTATGCACGACACCTTTATATCTGATTGAGCAAAAATGCAGCCAATCTCAATTTTGTTTAGCTCTTTGGTGTGGCTTAGTATATAGCTATCGTCTTTGTTTAATGTTATAGCAGGAAACTTGCAGGCAGAATAACATATGCCACACTCTATGCATTTTAAGTTGTCAATAGAAAGATGCGGAAAAAACGATATTGCATCCAAAGGACAGATTTTACAATCTTCACAGTTGCTTTTTTGAAATCTTTCTCTTATGCACAGGTTTGAGTCTATGCTTACTGATGATACGATGAAATCATGCATCAGACAATTTTACATTAGTTTTGGGCTTCTATGCAAGGTGTATTTATTGACTTTTTTGCTTAAGATAATTACACTGTGGCAAAAGAGTGGAGGTGATGAAATGTTGCCAAGCATGCAGGAGATGTTGCCTATTTTGGTACTACTTCTAATAATCTTCGGCGCAAGAAAGTTGCCAGAAATAGGTGCAGGTTTGGGTAAGGGTATAAAGGAGTTTAAAAAGTCTATGAAAGATATTGATGAGGAAGATGATAAAAAAATACCAGTAGAACATAAAAAAGAAGAAGTTGATATGGAAACAAAAGAGAAAACAACGGATAAAGAAGAGGTGTAAAGCCCATCATGAAAGAGAAAATTTCTCAAATACTTGATGATTTTTTGAGAAATAAAGGTGTGAAAGTAGAATATGTTGTGGAGTATCCCAAGTCTGAAAAGTTTGGCGACTACGCGACAAATATAGCTATGGCTTTGGCTTCTGTTTTTAAGAAAAATCCAAAAAATATAGCAAAAGAGATAATAGATTTTATCGGTTGTAATGAGCTGTTTGAGAAGATAGAGATAGCAGGTGCTGGCTTTATAAACTTTTTTATAAATAGAGACGCATTTTTGAAAGAGTTGAAGGTAATATACGAGAAAAGAGATGATTATTTTAGGCCTTCTGTAGAAAAAAGATATGTTCAGGTTGAGTTTGTAAGTGCCAATCCAACAGGCCCTTTACATATAGGACACGGTAGAGGAGCAGCCATAGGCGATTCTATCGCAAGAATACTTAAATTTTCCAATCACAGAGTTGAGAAGGAGTATTACATAAACGATGCTGGACTTCAGATGCATCTGCTCGGGCTTTCGACCTTTGTAAGATATAAACAACTTCTTGGTTATGATGAACCTTTGCCCGAAGATGGTTATAAGGGTGAGTATCTAATTGATATAGCTAAGGATTTGATGGTTCAGTATGGAGATTCTCTGTTGTTTAAGGATGAAGATGAAGCTATTGAGATATGCAAAGAGAAGGCAGCAGATGTTATACTTAAAGACATAATGGCTGTTCTTGATAAGTTTAGGGTTAAGTTTGATAAGATATTCAACGAATCCAAACTCTATAAACAGGAGATGGAAGAGAGTCTTGATTACCTGAAAGAAAAAGGTCTTATTTATGAAAAAGATGGTGCGTTGTGGTTTAAAAGCACCCAGTTTGGTGATGAGAAGGATAGGGTGGTGAGAAGGAGCAATGGTGCCTTTACATATTTTGCAAGCGATATAGCTTATCATAGAAATAAGTTTTTAAAGAGAAAATTTGATAAAGTTATAGATGTGTGGGGAGCAGACCACCATGGGTATGTAAAAAGGGTTAAATCGGCTATTGAAGCATTTGGTGTAAATCCCGACAGATTAAGGGTTGTTCTTGTCCAGATAGTTAACCTTCTAAGGGATGGTAAAAAGGTTTCCATGTCAACAAGAAAAGCCGAGTTTGTAGAGCTTGAAGATGTAATTGACGAAGTGGGTGTTGATGCAGCAAGGTTTATGTTTATCTCAAGAAGCGTGGATTCCCATCTTGATTTTGACCTTGAGCTTGTAAAAAAGGAGAGCAGTGAAAACCCTGTTTATTATGTTCAGTATGCTTATGCAAGGATAAATAGTATATTCTCACAACTTGATGATTTTGATTTAAGCTCTTTGGAAGAGCTTAAGCTTAACGAGAAGGAAGAGATAGATTTAATCAAAAGTCTTATTATGTTTAAGGAGCTGATAAGAAAGGCACATGATGAGATAGAGCCCTATTTTGTGGTAAAGGGAGTGCTAAATATTGCCGAGAAACTGCACAAATTTTACAACAAGCATAGAGTTATAGGCTCTGAAGAAAAGATAATGCTCTCTCGCCTATTTTTGCTTGAGTCTGTAAAAACTGCCTTAAAGCTTGGCTTTGATTTAATAGGTGTAGAAGCCAAAAAAAGAATGTAGGAGGTAAAAAAATGGCTGACAATGATAAGGACAAAATAAAGGAAATTTTAGAAGGGCATAGTAAGAAATTTACTGCTGTCGAGCTGATTGTTGGTATTGTTGTTGTGCTGCTTGTTGGTGCTGGTATTGGATATGCTATTTTTAAGCTTCTTGCGCCGCCATCTGTTCCGCCTGTTGAATACCAAGCGCCAAGCAGCGAGGTTGTCCAGCCTAATCCAATAAAAGAAACTCCACCACCGCAACCCGTTGTTCCACAGGCAACACAAAACGAGCAGGCTCAGAAGGAGAGCAATCTGTCTGAAACAACTCAAACACCTAATACTCAAGAGAGCAACGAGTATGCAGTTCAAAGCGAGTCTCAACAACCAGCTGGCCCGCAGATTATAACTCCAAAAAAGCAGTCAGAGGCAACCCAAAAAGAGACAATTCCAACTGTGCAAAAGAAAGAAAAAAAGCAACCAAAACACACAGTTGCAGTAGCTAAACCAAAGCCGAAAAAAGAGATAAAACACAAGATAACAAAGCCAAAGAGTCATAAGAGCTATGCTTCTCTGAAGAAGTATGTGATATGGGTATCATCAAACGAGAATAGAAAATTTGCCCTTGTAACAGTTTTAAAACTTAGAAAGTGCGGCCATAATGCATTCTCTAAGGAAGTAAATATAAAGGGCAAGACATACACAAGGGTCTATGTTGGACCTATAAAGGGCTATGAAGCTGCAAAAACAGAAGCTAAAGAGATAAAGAAGCAGCTTAAACTCTCGTATATGCCGATAATAAAAAGGTATGATAAAATACCCTGAGATAAATCCTAACATATTCAGCTATAAGGGAATTCATCTTAGGTGGTATGGATTAGCTTATGCAATAGGGTTTACTGTAGGCTATCTCTATCTTTCAAAAAGACTTAAAAGATTTAACATAAAGGGTCTTGCAGATGATTTATTTTTGTATGCAATTTTGGGCGTTATTTTGGGCGGAAGGATAGGGTATGTGTTAATTTACAATTTTCACTATTACATTCAGCATCCGTTGGAAGCCCTTTATATCTGGAAGGGTGGGATGAGTTTTCACGGTGGGCTTGTGGGCGTTATAATTGCTGGTGTTTTGCTTGCAAAGAAGTATGGTCTGAGTTTTTATGACCTTGCGGATGAAGCTGTGGTTATTGTGCCTGTCGGTCTGTTTTTTGGAAGAGTAGCGAACTTTATAAATGATGAACTGTGGGGAAGGGTTACAAACCTACCTTGGGCTGTTGCTTTTCCTAACGGTGGTTATCTTCCAAGACACCCATCTCAGTTGTATGAAGCACTGTTTGAAGGTCTTATACTTTTTATCACTCTTTTTGTTTTGAGAGATAGGTTTATTAATAGAAAGGGTTTGCTATTTTGGATGTTTGTGTTTTTGTATGGTTTTTTTAGGTTTTTTATAGAGTTTACGAGGGAACCAGATATACAATTGGGCTTTATATATGGGTTAACAATGGGTCAATGGCTCTGCCTTGCGATGATGATTATAGGTGGTATAGAAATCTATTTAAGGTGGGGAAGATATGGAGATAAAGATTAAGAAAGATTTAATAAAGAGAAGAAAGAACGAAGTGCCACCGCATGTGTTGGAGATGGGTCTTAACATGCTTTTTGTTGAGCCTAACGATGCGGCTGAGTTTTTCAAAAAGAGTGGCGTTGTATTGCCTGTTGATATAGAAGAACTCAACGAGAAGGAGTTTGAGAGCGTTCTTTTGGATTTGACGGATATGCCGTATGATGAGAGATTGGATAGTATCGGATTTGCAAAGCAGAACAACACATCAATGATAACAGTGTTTAAGGATTTGGTACTGGATGAGTATCAGATTTACATGTACAGGATATACGGTGCTGATGCCATTCTATTTCCTGTAAAACCAATAACATCAAAACTTACAGAGAAGGTTATTTTTATCTGTGAATCTATGGGTATGCTTCCCATACCGCTTGTTGAAGATGAAGAAGATTTAAGCAAGATAACAAGTTGGGAGTTTGTAAGAGCTATTGCAGTTAAAGATAATATAGGGATAGATAAAGATGTCTTGTTGCTTGAATATGAAGAAGGGAGTTCTCTTAAATGCTTGAGCAGATAATACAGAAGGGTTCAAAGATACATTTTATCGGTATTGGCGGTGTTGGTATGAGCTCACTTGCCCAATACCTGCTGAGTAAAGGGTATAGGATAACGGGTTCGGATTTAAAGCCCAATGCTTACATTGAAAAACTAAAGTCCATGGGTGTTGAAGTTTATATAGGCCACTCTATCGAAAATATAGAAGATGATGTTGCTCTTGTTGTCTCATCATCTGCCGTAAAAAGCGACAATGTGGAAGTTGTGCATGCAGAAAAGCGCAATATACAGCATATAAAAAGATATCAACTGCTTGCATACATAGTCAATGAAGAGAAGTCTATAGCTGTTGCTGGTTCTCACGGAAAAACAACGACAACATCAATCTGTGCTTCCTTGTTGAGTAATGCAGGTTTTGATCCAACAGCCATAATAGGCGGTAAATTGAGAAATATAAATAATAATGTTATTGTTGGTAAGAGTGATTATTTTATTGTTGAAGCTGATGAGAGTGATGGTGGCTTTCTGCTTTTGAGTCCCTATATAGGTGTCGTTACAAATATTGATAATGACCATTTGGGTTTTTATGGAAATTTTGAGAATGAGAAGGTTGCCTTCTATGATTTTATGGAGAACAGCAGTTTTAAAATTTTGAATTACGATGATGCTATTATAAGACAGTGGAGTGGTTTGGGTAAAAGTGACAGTATCTTAACATACAGTTTGAAGACAAAGAAGGCAGACATATACGCATACGATATGGTTTTGAGTGAAGAAGGCAGCATATTTAGTGTCAAAACACCAACAAGAAGGATAGAAGATTTGAAAATAAAGATAATAGGCATGCATAACATATCAAACGCTTTGGCTGTTGTTGGTATAGCTGAGATTTTGAATATAAGCGAAGAGATAATAAGAAAAACCTTGCTTGAATTTGAAGGCGTCGATAGACGCTTTACATACATAGGAAATTATAATTCGCTTAAGGTGTATGACGATTATGCCCATCATCCAACAGAGATAAAGGCAACCCTATCTGCTGCAAGACTTCTAAGCGATAATGTGTATGCGGTTTTTCAACCACATAGATTTTCAAGAACTGCTTACCTAATGGACGATTTTGCAAAGAGTTTTAAGAATGTAAGACGTGTGTTTATTTTGGATATTTATCCTGCAAGTGAAAAGCCAATAGAAGGCATAGACTCATTAACACTTGCTGAAAAGATAAACAGGGTATCTTCAAATGCCATATATGTAAACGAGATTGAGCAGTTAAAGAAGCATTTAAATCAGATAGAAGATGAAGGTGTGCTTGTGGCTTTGGGTGCAGGAAGCGTTAGTTCGATTATTAGAAAAGTGGTAGATGATTACAAAAACAGTGCCGCTTAAAAGGTTAACGAGCATAAGACAAACTGGCGAAGTAGAAGTTGTATTTATAGAAAGCGTAGAAGAACTTGAAGGTGTTGATTTTGTTATAGGTAATGGGAGCAATTTACTTGTAAAGAACAGAAAAAAGTTATATAAATTGTCGGATAACTTTAGTTTTATAGAAAAAGAGAGTGGTTTGATTAGAGTTGGTGCTGCGACATCAATAAGGAATTTGATAAAATTTTGTATTGATAATGGTTTTGGTTGCGTTGAATTTTTGGGTGGAGTGCCTGCAAGTGTAGGTGGTGCTGTTTATATGAATGCAGGTGCGTTTGGAGAAGATATGTCTAAGATTGTTGAGTATGTGCTTTTTGTTGAAGATGGTAAGCTAAAAAGGACAGATGCTAAAGGTTTCTCGTATAGAGACTCTGGTATAAAAGGTATAATTATCGAAGCTGCACTCAAATGTAGAGACTATAAAATTGAAAGCTTAAAAAAGAAGTTAAAGGATTTTGTGAATAGAAGGGTCAAAAACGCCCACATTAAAAACACATTTGGCAGCGTGTTTAAAAATCCTTCAAATGATAAAACAGCAGGATGGCTTTTAGAAGGGGTAGGGCTTAAAGGCTATACATATGGAAGTGTAAGATTCTCTGAAAAACATGCAAACTACATAGTATCAAACGGTAATGCTTCTGCTGATGATGTGCTGTTTCTGATAGAGAAGGCAAAAGATAGGGTGTTAAAAACTTTTGGCATTGAGCTTGAAGAAGAGGTGGTAATCATATGAAAGTAGCTATTGTCTGTGGTGGTGATTCAAGTGAAAGGGAAGTCTCTTTATCAACCGGTCATGCCGTATTTGAAGCGGCAAAGAAAAGTTTCGATGATGTTGTTTGTATTGAGTGTAATGATAGCAAGGATTGTTTAAATAAAATTATAGAGTCGAAAGCTGATGTTGTGTTTATTGCTTTGCACGGTGGATTTGGTGAAAATGGCCAGATTCAGGCAGCATTGGAGATATTTGGCATAAAGCATACAGGCTGCACATTTTCACCAAGCAACATAACGATGAATAAGTTTTTAACTAAGATGCTTCTTAAGGCTAATAATATACCAACTGCCGAAGCTGTGCTTATAAGGGATAAAAACGATTTGAATAGAATAGATTTTGCTCCTGTCTGTATAAAGCCCAATAATGAAGGCTCATCTGTTGGCGTAAGTTTTGCAGATAGTATTGAAGATGCCAAAAGGATTGCTGAAGCGATGCTCAAAGATTATAGAGAAGTCCTTGTTGAGAAAAGGCTAAAAGGCAAAGAGCTTACCGTCGGTGTTCTGTTTGGCAAAGCATTGCCCGTTATTCACATAAAACCAAAGAGCGGTTTTTACGATTATAAGAACAAATACACAAAGGGAGCAACGGAGTATATTGTTCCGGCAGATATTGATAATGAAATAGCAGAGCTTGTTAAACAGGTTGCAACAGAAGCCTATAAAGCTGTTGGATGTGATAGTTATGCTCGAGTTGACCTTATTCTTGAGAATAACATACCGTATGTTCTTGAGATAAACTCTATACCGGGTATGACAGCAACAAGTCTTCTTCCCAAGGCTGCAGCAGCAGACGGCATGAGTTTTGAAGAACTCGTTAGACTTCTAATAGAGAAAGCATGTTAGATTACAAACAGGTATCGGGTGATAAGAAAAAGAGAAAACTGCCAGACATAATTGTTGAGATAGCCAAACTTATCTTTGCAAGCTCTATTGTTGGAGTTGTTGCTTTCTTCCTTATATATGGATACACTCAATTCTCACATAGATTTGCAGTTTTGAAGAATGTTTATGTAAATGGGAATAGTGTTCTTTCTGCCAAATATTTAGCAAGTGTTGGGATAGGCAAGTTTTATAAACCCTTAAGCAGCTATAGTGAAAGCAGGATTTACGCCAATCTTATGTCTGTTGCCTGGATTAAAAAGGCAAGTGTAGCAAAGGTTTATCCAGACTCTATTGTTATAAATGTTGTTGAAAAAAGCCCAAAGGCGCTTGTTTATCTAAACAAAAGCATTTTTGTTGTTGATAAAAATGGAGATATTATAGGTAGGTATTCAAGCTTTTTAAAACTGCCCGGTTTAGCAAAGATATATATCAATAACAAAACTTTTCTTGATGATAAAAAGTTAGTAAAATCAGTTATTGCTTTTTATGAAAAATTAGACAAAATTGCAAAAATAAATTATATTGAGATTGTGTCAGATAGTTATCAGATTGCTTATTTGGTAAATGGCTTAAAGGTTGGTATAAATAGTTTTGGATGTCCTGATGTTGCGCTTGTTAACTTTAAAAGAAAGCTGCCTTACTTACTGAGTATGAAGAAGAGACTTGAGAGTGTAAGTATATGTTTTAGCAATAAATTTGTTTTGAAATGGAAAAAAGGAGTTAAAAAGTGAGTGAGGTAATGAACGAAGATATTGTTGTAGGGTTAGACATAGGAACGACTAAGGTTTGTGCCATTGTTGGTAAGAAGACACCAGAAGGTCAGATAAAGATAATTGGTATTGGTCAGGCACAATCCAAAGGTCTGAAAAAAGGTGTTGTCATTGATATGGATGATGCTGTCTCATCTATAAAGAAAGCTGTCATATTGGCAGAAAGGATGAGCGGCATCAAGATTGACAGCGTCTATACGGGTATTGCGGGTGGTCATATACGCTCTTATAACTCAAATGGTGTCGTTGCTATTAGAAACCTTGAAGTTTCAGAGTCTGATATTAGACGAGTTATTGATGCAGCCAAAGCCGTTGTTATACCACCAGATAGAGAGATTATTCACATAATTCCACAGGAGTTTATTGTTGATGACCAGGGTGGCATAAAAGACCCGCGTGGAATGAACGGCACGAGGCTCGAAGTAAAGGTTCATATTGTTACAGGTTCTGTTACAAATGTTCAGAATATAGTGAAGTGCTGCAACAGGAGTGGACTTAAGGTTAAAAATATCGTACTTCAGCCTATAGCTTCAAGTTACTCGATTCTGTTGCCAGAAGAGAAGGATTTGGGTGTTGGTTTGATAGATATAGGTGGTGGAACGACGGATGTCGCCGTTTTTGCTAATAATGCTATAAAACATACAGCCGTTATAGCCATAGGTGGCGACCATGTAACAAATGATATAGCCATAGGTTTAAGAACGCCATTTAACGAAGCGGAAGAGATAAAGAAAAAGTATGGATGTGCTATATCCGATATGGTTGAAGAAGATGAAGTTATACAGATTCCAGCAGTAGGTGATAGAAAAACACGAGAGATACCAAGAAGGCTTTTAAGTGAGATAATAGAACCGAGAATGGAAGAGATATACTCGCTTGTAAGGGATGATTTTGAGAAGATGGGATTGATGCCACTTTTGGCTGGTGGCATTGTTATAACGGGTGGTTCTGCATTGATGAAGGGTGCGTTGGAACTTGCAGAGAAGCAGTTTGACCTTCCCGTTAGAATAGGAAAACCGCAGGGTATTATTGGGCTTAAAGATGCCGTTGATAATCCTATGTATGCAACAGGCGTTGGTCTGGTTCTGTATGGCTTTGGCAGGGCAAAGGATGAAGGAGACTTAAACCTTGACTCAAGCACAGTCAAGGATGACGATAATCTCTTTTCTGTCATCTTAAAAAAGATGAAGAGTTGGGTTAAAGAAATGTTTTAATGGAGGACTTACTAATGAATAAGCAAGAGAAGAATGATTATTCGGTTGGTGCTATAATAAAAGTTGTGGGTGTTGGTGGTGGCGGTGGAAATGCCGTCAACAATATGATTTCATATGGTATAAAGAATGTTGAGTTTATAAGTGCAAATACAGATGCTCAGGCTTTGAACATATCGCTTGCACATACAAAACTTCAGTTGGGTAAAAAGTTGACAAAGGGGCTTGGTGCCGGAAGCGACCCAGAGAAAGGTAAAAAAGCTGCAGAAGAGAGTATAGAAGAGATTGAAGCAGCTTTGAGTGGTGCCGATATGGTATTTATCACTGCAGGTATGGGCGGTGGAACAGGAACGGGCGCATCTCCTGTAATAGCAAAAGTTGCAAAGGATTTGGGCGCTTTGACAATAGGTGTCGTTACAAAGCCTTTCGATGTTGAAGGCAAGATAAAAAAGGATATAGCTGTTAAGGGCATAAATGAGCTTAAGGAGAATGTTGACAGTATAATTGTTATACCTAATCAAAGGCTGCTTGATATTTATAAGAATCTTACATTTATAGAAGCTTTGAAGAAGGCAGATGATATATTAAGACAGGCAGTTCAGAGTATCGTTGAGTTAATATATAAACAACCAAACTCTCAGGTTATTATGAATATAGACTTTGCTGATGTTGTCTCTGTAATGAAAGAGAAGGGTGTTGCTTTAATGGGTGTTGGAGAAGCATCTGCAGAAGGTGGAGAGAATAGGGTAAAGAGAGCAACAGAGATGGCTATCTCTAACCCACTGCTTGAGAATGCATCAATTAAAGGTGCAAAGGGTATATTGATGAATATTACTGCAGGTAAAAACTTTGGCCTTGATGAGTTTAATGAAGCAACATCCATTATTGAGAAGAATATGAACGAGAAGGCGCTGTTTAAACATGGGTTTGTGCTTGATGACTCGATGGGCGATAGGGTGCGCATAACGATCATAGCAACAGGATTTACAGACAATTACAAGAGTGAATCGTCGAAGAGATTGATAAACAGGCCAGAATACAGAAAATTGGATGCAAACACAATAAAGGAGATAAAGAAGCAGACTGCAATACCTATAGAAGATGAGCGAGATATACCCGCATACATCAGAAGAAGGAGAGGGGAGGAAAATTAGTTGCTGCCATACATCGTGGCTGCAGTTGGCTCTTTTCTGTTAGGCAGCATTCCCTTTGGCTGGTTGATAGCAAAGTTTAAAGGCATAGACATCAAAAAACAGGGCAGTGGTAATATAGGTGCCACAAATGTTTATAGGGTTATAGGAAAAAAGGAAGGTGCCTTAACTCTTCTTTTAGACCTTCTAAAAGGCAGTTTTGCTGTTGCGCTTTTCTCTTTTATTTATAGAGATGTTCATCTTGTAAATATTGTCAGTGCTTTAGCTGTTGTGTTAGGGCATGATTATAGCGTATTTTTGCTGTTTAAGGGTGGAAAGGGCGTTGCAACGAGCTATGGTTCAACGCTTGTTATATACCCATTGGCTGCCTTGTCGGGTATGTTTATCTGGATTCTTATTCTGCTTACGACGAAATACTCTTCACTTGCCGCTTTGCTCTCTTTTTTGATTGCGACACTTATAGCCTTGTCGAGCAACGATTACTATGTAAGAATTCTGTTTTTAATTTTGTATATTTTGATGATTTATAAACACAGAGAGAATATAAGGCGTCTATTTAGGAAAGAAGAGAGTAGGGTAAAAATTTGAGTTTTGTAAATTAATTGTGTATAAAGGGGCTTGGTTATGGCGCTAAGGAAAAGGGAAGTTGAACTGTTAGCCGATAAAATCTCCGTAAACCTTATAAGAAGTGGCAATATAAAACTCAATAAGGATGTATCTATTTTAAAGAGTATTGTCAAAGATGTGCTTGAAGAAGATGTTCAAAAAGAGAGAGAGATAGATATAAAGACAAAAGAGCTTCTCAAACAGTTCTCCAACGAGATAGAAAAAGAAGGTGCCGATAGCTCTAAGCTATTTATTATGGCGAAGAAAAAAGTGGCGAAGAAGGAAGGTTTTTTGCTATGAGATATAGCAGCGCAAGAATAAGGTATTTGGCAAGGCAGATATTCAAAAGGGCAACAGAAGAAGGTGTATTTGATGTTATCAGTAGTGAGAGAGCCGTGATTAACGAGATAATTGAGACAATGGAGAAGTATTTTTCATTAGAAGATGAAGTGTATGAGAAGGTGATGGAGAGTTTGCAGAAGAGAAGTAAAAAGCTTATTCCCGGCTCTATGGAGTGGGAAATAGCCTTTAATAAAGCGTTTGAAGAAGAGATGAGTAAAAGGTTGCTGAAATGAAAAAGGCTGTTCTTGTTTTGGAGAATGGAGAGATATTTGAAGGGTTTGCACTTGGGACTATAGGCACTGCTGTTGGAGAAGTTGTATTTAACACGGCAATGAGCGGGTATCAGGAGATTTTAACTGACCCATCTTACAAAGGGCAAATCGTCACGATGACATACACGCAAATAGGTAATTATGGGCTTAATAGAGACGATGAAGAGTCAGATAAGCCGTATGTTGAAGGCTTTGTCGTTAAGGAAGGAAGTGTTATAACTTCCAATTTCAGGTCTGAAGAGAGCTTGGATGAGTATTTAAAGAGACACAACATAGTGGCAATAGAAGGCATAGATACAAGAAAATTAACAAAGATGCTAAGGGTTAAGGGCTCTCTAATTGGTGCTATAAGCTCAACAGAGACAATTGATGAGCTAAAGAGAAGGGTAAGCTCATTTGAGATAGTCGGAAAAGATATGGTCAAGTTTGTGAGCACAAAACAGCCTTATAGATTTGATGATGGCATATTCAGGTTTGGCTATGAGATAAGAAAGATAAAAAGGGTGCTCGATAAACCCAAAAAGGTTGTTGTTATAGATTTTGGCGTAAAGAAGAATATTTTAAGGTATCTTGTTGAAGTTGGTTTTGATGTGTATGTTGTTGGAGCCTATACAAGTTATGATGAAGTTAAAGGTTTAAATCCAGATGCACTGTTTTTTTCAAATGGGCCTGGAGATCCAAGGGGAATTGATGAAAAATGGATAAAAGAGTACAGAAAGATGGCAGAGAATTTTGTCTGTTTTGGCATCTGTTTTGGTCATCAGATAATAGCAAGGGCGTTCGATGTGAAGATATACAAGATGAAGTTTGGCCATCATGGTGGTAATCACCCGGTTAAGGATTTAGACAGTGATAAGATATTTGTCACAGCTCAAAATCATAATTATGCCGTTGATGATAAAGATTTAGTTGAAAAAGGTTTCAAAATAACATATATAAATCTAAATGATGGCAGTGTGGAAGGTATGATGCATAAAGAACTGCCGCTTATGAGTGTTCAGTATCATCCAGAAGCATCACCAGGTCCACACGATGCTGAGTATCTGTTTGAGAGATTTGCCTTGATGGTAAAAGAAAATTAGAAGGGGTGTATAATGAGAAGACAGAGAACCCTAAAAGAGCCGATAGAAGCGACAGGTATAGGTTTGCATACAGGCAGAAAGGTTGAGATAAGACTTGAGCCAGCAGAAGAGAATAGCGGAGTTGTTTTCTATAGAGAAGATGCCGATACGCTTATAGAAGTTAAGCAGGAAAATGTGGTTGATACAACACTTGCAACAACCATAGGCAAAAATGGTGTTGTTGTTAAAACTGTCGAGCATCTGCTTGCGAGTCTGTTTGGTTTGGGTATAGATAATGTATTTGTAAGGTTATGGGGCGATGAAGTGCCCATAATGGACGGTTCTGCTGCTCCGTGGGTTTACCTTATAAAAACAGCTGGGATTAGAGAGCAGAAGGCATTTAAAAAGGAAATAATCATAAAGAAACCTGTAAAGATAAAGGAGAATGGCAAGTTTGTTGCACTTTTGCCTTCAAGAAACTTCGAAATTCATTATTCTATACATTTTGATAATGCGTTTATAGGCAGACAGAGGTATAGTTTCATTCTGAATGAGATAACATTTGTTAAAGAGATAAGCAAAGCAAGGACATTTGGTTTGCTGAAAGATATAGAGTATTTGCAGTCAAACAATTTGGCTTTGGGTGGAAGTCTCGATAATGCCATCGTTGTCGATGAGTATGGCATAGTAAACGAAGACCCGCTAAGGTATGAGAATGAGTTTGTAAGGCATAAGATTTTGGATGCTATAGGCGACCTTTCTATTTTGGGATATGATATAAAAGCGAAGTATTTGGCTTATAAATCTGGACATGACTTAAACAGCAAGCTGCTTAAAAAACTCATAGAAGATAAAGATGCATACGAGATAGTGGGTAATCCACAAAGAGAAAGTGTTGTCGGTTCTTTGGTTTGGGCGGCTACAGAAGGTATTTAGTTTGGGATTATCTAAAAGTTTACATAATGAAACTTATCGGAACCAAAATTAATTGGTCTAATTAGAAGTTGGAATTAGAGCTTCACCAATTCTCTACCTTTAAGATATATCAACCCAAAGATGGATATAGGTTTGCAATAGAGCCGTTTGTTTTGGCTTATAATCTTAAAGGGCTTAAGTCTAAGGTTTTCGTTGATTTTGGAAGTGGCTGTGGTATTGTCGCTGTTCTTCTTGCAAAGAACAATCCAGAAAGCAGAATTATAGCTATTGAAAAAAATCAAAATATGATTGAAGTTATAAAAAAGAACATACAAATTAACGGCCTTTGCAATGTTTCTGTTTTAGAGATTGAAGATGTGTTAACCAATAGTGTTGATTTTTTCATTTCAAATCCACCGTATTTTAAAAAGGGAGCTTATAGAATCTCTAAGTTTATAGACGAAAAGTTTGAAGAAGATGGTTTTTTGGATTTTATGATAAAAAGTGCAAGAAGGGTTTTGAAGAACAAAGGGATTTTAAAGGTATCCTATCATCCCACACGCTTTGTTGAGCTTTTGGAAGTTTTAAGAAAAAGTGGTTTTGGTATAAAATCTATACTTCCTGTTTATGGTAATGATAAAAGTAAAGCTTCCTTTCTGGTTGTAAATGCTATGTTGTCTGGTAAGGATTATGTTGAGTTTTTGCCTGCACTGTTTTTAAATAGGGATTCAAGCTGGCTTATTATGTAATCTATTCCAAGTCCATATTTTTCTCGTAATGTTGGCTGGTCTCCATGCTCTATAAAAGTATCTGGAAGAGCAAATATCTTTATCGGCACATTGATGCCGTTTTCTATCATGTATGATGCTACAGCTTCGCCAAATCCACCATTTTTTACATTCTCTTCAATAGTTGCGACAAGCTTAAATCTTTTAAGGGATGCTAAATATTCGTAATCCAATGGTTTTATAAACAGGCTGTTTACAACTTCGGCATTTATTCCAAGGCTTTTTAAATTTTTTGCCACTTCTAAGGCTGTTTTTACGCAGTTTCCAACGGATAATATAGCAATTTCGGGATTATCTTGACTTTTTAGAACCTGCCATTTGCCTATTTTTATCTCGTTTAGTGTGTATTGTTCTTCTAATTCTGGACAGCTTCCTCTTGGGTATCTTATAGCAAAAGGACCATTATTATAATCAATTGCAAACTCAAGCAGTTTATTCAATTCATACCCGTCCTTTGGAGCAGTTATAACCATATTTGGGATAGCTCTTAAATAGGATATGTCGAATACGCCCTGGTGCGTCTCTCCATCATCTCCCACAATGCCTGCCCTATCAATGGCAAAGACAACAGGCAGTTTCTGAAGGGCTATGTCGTGTATTATCTGGTCGTATGCCCTTTGAAGAAAGGTTGAGTATATTGCGACTATCGGTTTATATCCACGCATTGCAAGGCCGCCAGCCATCGTAACTGCATGTTGTTCTGCTATACCGACATCAAATACCCTTTCTGGTATCTCGTCTTTTACCTTTTGAAGCCCTGTTCCTATAAGCATGGCAGCGGTTATAGAGACAACCTTCTCGTTTCTTTTCATAATCTCTAAAACCTTATCGCCAAAAACGGATGAGCAGCTTTTTGGTGATTTAGACTTTATAGGAGTTCCTGTCTCTATGTTAAATTTACCTATTCCATGGAATAGGGAAGGATTTTCTTCTGCCGGTTTATAGCCCTTTCCTTTTGTTGTTACAACATGGACAACTATTGGTCCGTGAAGGTTCTTTACATTCTCAAATATTTTTATCAAGTCTGGGATTTTGTGTCCGTTTAGTGGACCAAAATATTTAAATCCCAACTCTTCAAAGAGAAGGCCAGGTGAAAAAAACTTTAACGACTCTTCAAGTTTTCTTGCCAACTTCAGGGCAGGTTCCTTAGGCAAAGGAAGGGATTTTATTAGTTTTTCTATCTCGTCTCTTATTTTGTTATAGACAGGGCCACTCATCTTTTTTGATAAATAGGCAGAAAGAGAACCTAAGGATGGAGAGATGGACATGTTGTTATCGTTTACAACGACTATTAAATCAGTGTCTATGTATCCTGCATTATCTAAGCCTTCGTATGCTATGCCACAAGAGAGAGAGCCATCACCGATAATGGCTACAACCTTCTCATCACTTCCGGCAAGGTCTCTGGCTAAAGCCATACCTAAGGCTGCAGAGATTGATGTTCCTGCATGTCCTACATTGAAGGTATCATATTCGCTCTCTTCGATTTTAGGAAATCCACTTAAACCGCCGAATTGTCGCAGTGTTGGAAACTTATCCCTTCTTCCTGTGATAATCTTATGTGCGTATGTTTGGTGTCCTACATCCCATACGAGCTTATCTTTTGGTGTGTTAAAGGCATAATGCAATGCAAGTGTGAGCTCAACAGCACCCAAGGAGGAGGCAAGATGCCCCCCCGTTTTGGAAACTGTTGATATTATAAACTCCCTAATTTCTCCTGCTAATTTTTCTAACTCTTCTAACTTTAATTTGCGTATATCTTCGGGTGAATTTATCTGTTTCAGCAACAATTTTTAGCCCTTCCCTTTTAGAATTTTCTTTGCTCTTGCAGCTTCTTTTGTGTTTGGGTATTTCTTTATAACTTTCTGGAGCAGATAGTTCCCGTCAACCTTATCGCCCATCTTAATAAACGAGATACCTTCTTTTAATATGGCTTCTGCAACTTTTGGGTTGTTTGGATAAGTGTTTGAGAAGTAGTCGTAGTTTATAATGGCTTTGTCATATTCGCCTTTATTGTAATAGCACTCTGCCGTGTAAAATATGGCATCTGCTTTTAATGGAGAGTCTTTGTATTTATTCATAAAGTTTTTGAATGCTTCTATAGCTTGTGTGTATTTTTTCTGTTTATAAAGATTTAATGCGATATCAAATGCCTTTTTGTCTGCAGGAACTGGCTGAACCTTTGGTTGTTGCGGGGCTACGTTGTTTGTTGGTTTTTGGCTTGGAGCTGGCTTTTCTATTTTTGGGACAACAGGACTGCTCTCTGCTTGTGGTATTGATGAAGTTGGTTTAGCTATTGGTCGGAGTTTCTGCTGCTGCAATAGTTGATTTATCTGTTGCTGGAGTATATCAAGCCTATGGTTTAAAGAGTCAAGTTCACCTTTAATCTCACCATACTTTACAAGCAGATTGTCTATCTTTAAGAATAACTGAGCCTGTTGTTGCTGAAGCAGTTTTAACTGCTGTTGGTTTTGAATGACCTGAGTCTGCAAAGCATAAGGGTTCTCCTGCGCTTTGGCAGGCAGAAACCCTATCATAATCCACACCAAACCTATTAATACAGATACAAATATATATGCTCTTTTCATATGGTTGCCCTACCCTCTTATTTTGTTAAGATTACTTGCTTATAATAACAAAATGGTCCCTTCTATTCTTTGCCCAAGCATACTCATTGTGAGCAGGGTCTAAGGGTCTGCTTTTGCCGTAAGATATGATTGTTATCCTGTCTGGACTTACGCCTTTTGATACCAAGTACTGCTTTGCTGCCAAGGCTCTCTTCTCACCCAAAGCAAGGTTATACTCAATGGTTCCACGCTCATCGCAGTTGCCTTCTATTCTGATTTTGATTTTTGGGTGTTTAAGCATATATTGTGCGATTCTATCAAGTACAGCGGGAACATTTTGTTTTATCCCCCATTTGTTTATATAGGTTAGGTTGTATTTGTCAAAGTTGAAGTGAATATCTTGGAAAATAGTTTTTAGGTTTTCTTTGTTTGCTTTGTTTGTTTGAACTGCCTGTTTTTCAACTACCGTTTTTTTTGATTCGGGTTTTGTTGTGTTTTTGTTCATACATACGCATCCGCTTGCTACCAAAGCAATCGTCCCTATCGATGCCGCTACTATTCCTTTTTTGATACTCATTGGTTCACCTCCAAAATTTTATTATTTTTCTATGAATACAAAATGGTCCCTTCTATTCTTTGCCCAAGCATACTCATTGTGAGCAGGGTCTAAGGGTCTGCTTTTGCCGTAAGATATGATTGTTATCCTGTCTGGACTTACGCCTTTTGATACCAAGTACTGCTTTGCTGCCAAGGCTCTCTTCTCACCCAAAGCAAGGTTATACTCAATGGTTCCACGCTCATCGCAGTTGCCTTCTATTCTGATTTTGATTTTTGGGTGTTTAAGCATAAAATTAGCTATTTTATCAAGTATTTTGGTTGGATTTTCATTTATACCATATTCATGGATTGGAGTGAGTTCATAGCTATTGAATTTGAAGTGTATATCTTTGGCTATTGTTTCAAATTCTTTTTTTAAGATTTGAATATTTTTTCCGCTTTCTACATTTATTGACGGATATTTGAGCGTTGATGTCTTTATCTGTTGGTTTTCCATATTTGATTGATTTTGTGGTCGGGTGTTTTGTATGTATTTTGTTGATGAGCAGTTGTAAAGTGCCATTGATACTACAACGGCTATTACGACAACCAACAGGCGCTTCATTTTCTCCTCCTTCTATTCGATTTTAGAGCTCACACTCAAACCATTATATATCAACTTCGTTTTCTTTGCAATAAAGTATTGTTTATTGAGTGTGTTCACTATGTATATAACATTTTCATTTCCGAGTCTTCCTGTTAGGGCAATATATCGTGAATCGTAAGACCAGCTTGGAGAGTCAAGACTATCGCCTTTCATTATAACCGTATCATTGCTTCCATCTATATTCATAACCTTTAGGTATGTTGTACCGTTTTGAATAGATATATAAGCTATCTTTTTGCCATCTGGCGACACCGCAGGGCTTGAGTTGTATTTGCCGTCAAATGTTAATCTTTGAGCAGAACTAAATAGAGAGATGTTTTTTATGTAAATTTGTGGTGAGCCGTCCCTGTTCGATACAAATACCATCTGCGAGTAGTCTGGTGTGAATGATGGAGACACATTTATGCTCGGGTCATTTGTTAGTTGTCTTAAAACCCTACCATGCTGATTGATTACATAGATGTTTACACTGCCGTATCTGTTAAAAGGTATAGCAAAGTAGTTTTGGTATCTAACGGCTGAAATACTTAGGTTTGATGCACTAAACAATTTTTTTAGGTTGCCGTTGAAGATGTTGTATAAAAATATGGCAGGTTTTCCGTATCTGTAGGATAAAAATGTTATTGAGTCTTGGCCTACCCACTTTGGCAGAATGTTAAATGTGTGCCAGTTTGTTATTCTTACGGTATTTTCTCCATTGAAGTCGCAGATGTATATATCGCTTGTTTTTGTGTTGCCCATTGCAAACAGTATTTTGCTTTCAAACGGCCCATAAGCGCCCGTTATATACCCTATCAGTGTATCTATTATCTTATTTGCCACCCAGTCGAGTGAGTATCTGTTTGCAACATAGGTTTTTTGAAGTATCACATAGTTCTTGAGTATATCAAGCACCATAACATTGACTATTATGCTCTTGCCATTTCTTTCTGCATCTCCGTAAATCACATAATCCAATTTATCTAATTTTGCTATTCCAGATACGACCCTTTGCGGTGCTTCGTAAGAGAAGTGTTGTGTTAAATCGTATGAGAAAATTCCAGACAGCTCAAGGTCTAATTTTAATGTTTTTAACAGTCTTTTTGATATATCGGGTGGTGTATTTTTTACAAACCCCCACAGACCCACATTTATTGGTTTGTATTGTGGGTTTGAGATATTCAGTTGGAATGTATCTGCCTGGGATGAAACTGTAAATAAAACGAGCATAAATAAAACGATTAAAACTTTTTTCATTCTTTCTCCCTACTGTCAAATGTTATTATAAACTCAACCATACCAGATGTTAATATATCTTTTGGTGGTTTTGGAAATGGTTCGCTACTTTTTATTGCATCTATGACAGTTCCGTCGAAATAAGCATTGCCCGAACTTTTCACAATTCTTAGCTTAATTAAATTTCCCGAATAATCAAGTTTTATTTCCACTTTGGTGATAAAGGTTTTATTTTTTATGATACTCTTTTCTACACCCCAATTACTGTATATCATGCCTTGAATAATATCTATATAACTTCTTGCGAGTTTTTCTTTATATGCTTTTTCTATTGCTTCCTGCGTTAACACATGCTCTCTTAGGGCTTTAATCTTTTCACGCAACAGTCTCTCTTTTATGTTTTCTATTTTTACTTTTTCTCTAAGCAGTTGAATCTTTTTTTCTATATTTGGCTTTGGTTTTGGTTTAGGTTTTGGCTTAGGCTTGGGTTTTGGTTTTATTTTCTTTACAATCTTTTTCTTTGGTTTTTTTCTTTGAACTACTTGCTTTTTTTGAGATTTTACCTTTGCTTTTAAAGATTTTGGTTTCTCTTTTGGTATGGTTATTAAGCTTACCGTATAAACGGGCTTGCTTTTTATAGGAGTGCGAATCGGTTTAATTATGAGTATAAAAAGAAGGATGAAAACAAGATGAAGTAAAATAGAGAGAAAAAAACTAATTAACTTCATTTGCCAGGTTGAGTTGCAAGCCCTACCCTGCCAATACCTTCGGATTTTATTATGTCTATAAGATGGACAACTGTACCGTATTCAACTGTTTTGTCTGATTTTATTATTACGCTTTTAAACTCTTGCTTATGTGCCTTTAGATAATCCTTTAAAGCTTCAAGTGTTGTTGGTGCTTTGTCTATAAAATAGTTGCCGTTTTTATCTATGGAGATAATTAAATCTTTCTTGCTAATCTTTGTTGTGCCTGAGTGTGTCTTTGGTAGGTTTACCTTTATGCCTTTTACAAGCATAGGTGTTGTAACCATAAATATAACAAGTAAAACCAACATAACATCAACAAGTGGCGTTATGTTTATATCTGAGAATGTCTTTCTCTTTCTTCTCATTTCTGGAGTGCTTCTAAAAATCCAGTTAACTCTTCGAAGACAGACTCAAGTTTTGTGTGCAGTATATTGTATCCTATAACGGCAGGAACAGCCACGAATATACCGGCAGCTGTTGTGACTAAAGCTTCTGAGATGCCCGGTGCGACAGTTGCTATTGTTACGCTCTGGACATTACCTATATTGTTGAATGCGTTTATGATACCCCACACTGTTCCGAATAGTCCAACAAAAGGCGCCGTGGCTCCGATTGATGCGAGCCACGGAAAAGCGCCTTCTAACTCTTTATTTATCATCTCAAGAAATGTTCTGGCTGACGAGAAAGACTCTCTGTTTAAAAGATACAGATTGCCAGCTATAGACTCTGTTGCCTTTGCAAATGCTTCTAAGGATGATTTATCCTTTGTCTCTATGAATTTTTTTAAAAACACCCTGTTTTTGTTTGAGATTGACCTAATCTGCAACCATTTGTAAATCATAAAGCTCCAAGAGAACAGCGACATAACAGCTAGTATAGCCAATACAACAATTGCAATAGCACCTATATGAGAGAAACCAAAATAGCTATTCACGACGCAAGCTCCAACATCTTCTCGTATTTTTTGAGCTTTCTTTGGATTAGCTCATAATTTGCATCACCCACATTAAGGGATGAAAGTTCGCTTTTGTATTTCTGTATCTCTTCTTTTGTTTTGTCTATGTCTATTTCATCCTTAGAGATAACATCGTCTGCTATTACGAATATTTTGTCTTCACTTACTTCAAAGTATCCACCTACTATGACGACTTTGAATTTCTCTTTTCCTGTTGGCTGTATCTCAACAATACCTACATCAAGCACGGTTACAAAGCTCTCATGTCCCGGCAAAACGCCAAACTCACCAACCTTTCCTGGAGCAGATATATACTCAACTTTGCCTTCAAATATCTTCTTTGAAGGCGTTACAATACTGCAATCTAATTCAGGCACAGCTGCCTCCTTCTATTTTATACGAGTGTTTTTGCTTTTTCTATTGCTTCTTCTATTGTTCCAACCATGTAGAATGCCTGCTCAGGAAGATCGTCGTGTTTACCGTCTATGATTTCTTTGAATCCTCTTACTGTCTCTTGAATTGGAACATACTTACCACTCATGCCTGTAAACTGTTCTGCAACGAAGAATGGCTGAGATAAGAATCTTTGAATCTTTCTTGCCCTATTAACGATAACCTTATCTTCTTCGCTTAGCTCTTCCATACCGAGAATTGCGATAATATCCTGAAGCTCTTTGTATCTTTGCAAAATCTCCTGAACCTTTCTTGCAACTTCGTAATGCTCTTTTCCAACGACAGCAGGGTCAAGAATCCTTGATGTTGAATCCAATGGGTCAACAGCTGGGTAAATTCCAAGCTCTGCCAACTTTCTTGAGAGAACTGTTGTTGCATCCAAGTGTGCAAATGTCGTTGCAGGTGCTGGGTCTGTCAAGTCGTCTGCAGGAACATAAATTGCTTGAACAGATGTAATAGAACCCTTCTTTGTTGATGTAATTCTCTCCTGCAACTCACCCATGTCTGTTCCCAATGTTGGCTGATAACCAACTGCAGATGGAATTCTTCCTAAGAGTGCCGAAACTTCACTTCCTGCCTGCGTAAATCTGAAGATATTATCTATGAATATCAACACATCGAGATTTTTCTCATCCCTGAAATACTCAGCAACCGTAAGACCGGTCAAACCAACCCTTGCCCTTGCACCAGGTGGCTCATTCATCTGTCCGTAAATCAGAGCTGCTTTATCCAAAACGCCAGACTCTTTCATCTCGTTCCATAGGTCGTTTCCTTCCCTTGTTCTCTCACCAACGCCGCAGAATACAGAATAACCACCATGATGCATTGCAACATTATGGATAAGCTCCATAATAAGAACCGTTTTACCAACACCAGCACCACCGAACAGACCCGTTTTACCACCCTTTGCGTAAGGACAGAGCAAATCGATAACCTTAATGCCTGTCTCGAACATCTCAGAAGCCGTTGACTGCTCTTCCAATGGTGGTGCTTCTCTATGTATAGGCCATCTTATCTCTGCATTAATTGGGCCCATCTCATCAACCGGCTCACCAACAACATTCATAATTCTGCCCAAAACCGGCTCACCAACAGGTGTTGTTATGTAATCACCGGTATTTTCCACTTCTGTTCCCCTAACCAAACCGTCTGTTGAATCCATTGCTATTGTTCTAACCCTTTTCTCTCCAAGGTGTTGCTGAACTTCTAAGATAAGGTCTGCCGTTGCTCCTTCTATATCATCCTTTTTTACCTTCAAAGCAGTATATATAGTTGGTAATTCGCCCGTTTCGAACTCCACATCCACAACAGGTCCTATAACCTGAACAATTCTTCCCTTTTCTGCCATACCTTAACTCCCCTCTTTTTTGTTTTTTTATTGTTTCATAGCTTCTATACTTGTCGTTATCTCGATAAGCTCTTTCGTAATAGAAGCCTGTCTTGCTTTATTGAATTCGAGTGTTAATGTTTTAATCATCTCTGCTGCGTTGTTTGTTGCAGCATCCATTGCCGTCATTCTGGCTGCATATTCACCAGCCAAAGACTCAAGCATGCTGCCGTATAACTCCATTTTTACATATTTTGGCAAAAGCTCTTCTAAAACTGTCTCTTTATCTGGCTCAAAATCGAATTTTTCAACCATTCCCTTCTCTGAAGGAACAGTATCACCTATGTAAATTGGAAGCACTTTCTTTATTGTTGGTTTTTGAACCAGAACATTTACAAACCTGTTGTAAATAATATAGACTTCATCGCTTTTCTCATCCAAGAAGTCTGCTATAACCTTTTCCATTATATCACTTGCGGTTGAATATTCTGCCTTATCTTTTAAAACATCAGTGTATGTCTCTTTTGGCTTTATTCCTCTGAATTTAAAGTAATTGTAGGCAAATCTTCCTATTAATACAAGGTTTACATCTTTACCTTGCAGTTTGTTTTTTATGAAGTGCTCAGTCTCTTTTAGCACATTGTGGTTAAATGCTCCGCACAACCCCCTATCGGATGTAATTACGATTATATCAACGCTTTTTACATCTCTGAAAAGGAGCATTTTGTTATCTTGATGCGATGTTGAGCTTACCAACGATGCTATCATCTGCTCCAGTTTTGTTATATATGGCTTGAAAATAAGGGCAGCTTCTTGTGTTTTTCTTAGTTTTGCAGCAGCAACCATCTTCATTGCTTTGGTTATCTGCTGCGTCTTTTGAATACTGGTTATCTTTCTTTTAATATCTCGCATGCTTACAGCCATGACTCAAGCCCCTTTGCTTTTTAAGGTTTAAAGACTTTTTTGAACTCTTCTAACGCTTTATCCATCTTACTCTTCAGCTCGTCGTCAATCTTTTTCTTCTCTTTTATCTCTGGGAGTATATCTGGGTATTTAGCTTCAACGAACTTGTAAAGCTCCTGCTCAAACTTCTGAACATGTTCAACAGCTATATCGTCAAGATATCCATTGTTTCCTGCATAGATTATCAATATCTGTTTTTCAACTGGCAATGGAGCAAATGGTGGCTGTTTTAGGATTTCTGTTAGCCTTGCTCCTCTGTTTAACTGTTGCTGTGTTACCTTGTCAAGATCACTTCCGAACTGTGCAAATGCTGCAAGCTCCCTATACTGGGCTAAAGCAAGCCTGAGCATTCCTGCAACCTGTTTCATTGCTTTGATTTGGGCTGCACCACCAACCCTTGATACTGAGATACCAGCGTTAACAGCTGGTCTGATACCTGCATAGAATAAGTCACTTTCAAGGTATATCTGACCATCTGTAATGGAGATAACATTTGTTGGGATGTATGCGGAGACATCGCCTGCCTGTGTTTCGATTATAGGTAATGCCGTTAAAGAACCCCCGCCCATCTCATCGGATAGTTTTGCGGCTCTTTCAAGCAGTCTTGAGTGCAGATAGAAAACATCGCCTGGGTATGCTTCTCTGCCTGGTGGCCTTCTTAGGAGCAGTGAAACCTGCCTGTAAGCCTGTGCGTGTTTTGTCAAGTCGTCGTATATAATTAATGCGTGCATACCGTTGTCTCTGAAGTATTCGCCCATTGCAACGCCGGCATAAGGTGCAATATACTGAAGTGGTGCAGGGTCGGATGCCGTTGCTGCGACGATTGTTGTGTATTCCATTGCTCCTGCTTCTTCGAGCTGTTTCCATATCCTTGCGACTGTTGACCTTTTCTGTCCTATTGCGACGTAGATACAATAAACATCCGTATCTTTCTGGTTTATTATTGTATCTAATGCAATCTGTGTTTTACCAATTTGCCTATCACCGATTATGAGCTCTCTTTGGCCTCTGCCGATAGGAATCATTGCATCGATTGCTTTAATTCCCGTCTGAAGCGGCTCTTTAACCGACTGTCTCTGGACGATACCTGGTGCTTTTATCTCGATTCTTCTGTAGTGTTCACTCTCGATAGGACCTTTACCATCTATTGGTTCACCCAAAGCATTTACCACTCTTCCAACAAGTGCAGGACCTACTGGAACCTGGGAAATCCTTTTTGTTCTTTTTACCTTATCTCCTTCTTTGATGTCCTTATCATCACCAAGAACAACGACACCAACATTGTCTTCTTCTAAGTTTAGAGCCATTCCCATGACGCCGTTTTCAAACTGGACAAGCTCGTTTGCCATAACCTTTGTCAAGCCATACACCCTTGCGATTCCATCGCCTACGCTTAAGACTGTTCCTGTTTCGCTTATATCGATAAATTCTTTGGCGTTTTCAATCTCTTTTTTTATGACTTCACTGACTTCGCTGGCTTTAATCTGCATTTAACCACTCCTCCTTTTAAACTGAAAGTTTTAGTAATCTCTGTTCTAAGTTTGTTAAGTATGTTTTTAAGCTTCCGTCATATACGACATCTTTAACCTGAACAATTATGCCGCCGATTAAATCCTTATCCACTTCAAATTCAAACTCTATCTGCTTGTTGAGTTTTTTTGACAGTTGCTCTTTTAATTGTTCTTTTATCTCATCATCGAGTTCAACAGCGCTTTTGACGAATGCTTTTACCCTGTTCTGTTTGTCATACACGAGCTCTTCGAATAGTTCGATAATGTCGAAGATAAGTTTAAATCTTCCCTTTTTTGCAACATACTTTAGGAATTCAACAAGCAAATTGCCTTCAACTATCCCTTCTATAACTTTTGCTTTACTTTCAAACGGGACAACATACGCAGCCAAATACTCAAAAAGTTTAGGATTCTCTTTTAAAATTTTAGAGAGTTCATTTAATGTGCTTAGAACTTCGTTTTCGTCTGTGTTTTTCTCTTCACACAACTCAAGAAGAGCCCTTGCATATCTAACAGAAACCTTTTTATCTATCATTGCTGCAGACTCCTTATAAACTTTTCATTGATTTTGGCATGCTCTTCGTTAGAAAGATTTTCGAACCTTTTTCTTAGGTTCTCTATAGCCTCTTTACTCATCTGTGTTAAGAGTTTAAGCTTTGCTTTGGACATTAATGATGTTTTTTCTTCTTCTATAGATGCCCTTATCCTTTCTATAGCTCTTTCAACTTCCTTGAGAATTTGCTGTCTCTCGTTCTCTGCCATGGACTCAAATGTCTCAATAATGTTTTTAATCTCATCTTCAAGTGTTTTTAATTTTTTTTGAGTCTCTTCGAATAGTTTTTCTGCCTCTTCTTTTAATCTTTGAGCTTCTTCTAATTCTTCAACTATACTTTCTTTCCTGCTTTTAAAAAAGTTTGCGACAGGTTTTTTAAGTAAGTAAAACAATAAGCCGCAGAATACAACAAAATCAATAACTCTCCACATCATGTGTGGTTCTATGTTGCCTTCTTCCGCAGCATAGACCACCGAAGCAGATATGCTCAAACCAATACTCAAACCAACTGTAAGAAACTTTGATAGTTTAACCATACCACCCCCTACCCTATGAGTTGTTTGTAAATTTTGTTTGCAAGCTCTATACTGTAATCCTTCGATGATACAAGTTCCATCTCGATATTTTTATTGAGTTCTTCTTCGAATTTTCTTATCTCTTCCAATGCCTTCTTGTTTTCTTCAGATATTTTCTCTTCTTTTTCTTTCAACGCTGCAGACACTTTGTTTGCATAGCTCTGTTTTGCTGTCTGTTCAGCTTCAAGGATTCTCTTTTTGTACTCTTCTTCATTTTTTGCTGCTTCTTCTTGATATTTTTTGGCCTTCTCGTTTAGCTCTTCGATTGTTGCAAATCTCTCTCTGATTTTTGCTAATAATGGTTTGTATAGGATTATGTTGAGAAGGAACAGTAGCACCAAAAATGCACCCATCTGCATGAAAAGGGTGTGATTAATATTTATCATAGGCAAACCTCCCTAACCAGTGTGTCTCAAAAATTTTCGGGTAAAAATACCATAAGCTAAAACTTATGTCAACTGCTACTGCACTACAATCAGATTCGTTCTTTTTCTTATCTGGTCAAAAAACGGCTCTATCTCTCCACCTACTAAGGATTTTTCTATTGGTCCTCTTTTATCTTTTGGTATTATTAGTATGTTTATATCATTTTCGTTTACGAATTTTAGTATCTCTTCGGCTGTTTTTCCAGATAATTCTATTTTTTTTACATTTACGTTTGAATTGTGTTTTTTTATAGTTTCTGTTAGCATTCTTATGATTGCATCACCTATGTTTTCAAGGCTTTTTTGTAATTCCTCTTTTAGATGCAGAATTCCTCCACCTGAGTAAAAGTCTATATCATTTACGAATAGTAAGTGTATTGTGTCTATGTTTTTATCCCTTGCTATTATAGCTGCTTCTTCTGCTGCTTTGTGCCCTACATCTGAACCTTTAGCTATCACGACAAGCTCATATTTGTTCATTTTTTATCCTCCAAGTAATAACCAAATCATTCCTATCGTTACGGATATAACCGTTGCCGGGACTCCAACCTTTAGAAACTCTTTAAATGTTATTGGATAACCCGCTCTTTCTGATATTCCAGCGGTTACAACATTAGCACTTGCGCCTATTAATGTTCCGTTTCCACCAAGACATGCACCGAGTGCCAAAGCCCACCACAAAGTGTTGCCTGCATGTGGTATGGTTTCTGTTAAGTATGCCACAACAGGCAGCATTGTTGCTGTAAATGGTATGTTGTCAACTATAGCTGAGGCTATAGCACTCACCCATATGATTAAAATTATGGCAAGAACTAAACTGTTTCCTGCTAAATCTTTTACCCATGTTGCTACCATCATTATAACCCCAGTTTGAACGCTTGCTTCAACAATTATGAACAGCATCATGAAGAATACCAAAGTAGCCCATTCTACTTCATGCTCCATCATTTCGACTATGTCAACACCACTAAAAACTAAAATCATAGACGCACCTATCATGGCCGCAATCGATGGTTCCATGTGCAAAAATCCATGAGTTACGAATAAGGCTATGACGAATCCTAATATGAATAAACAGTAATTGAGTAATTTTTTATCTGTAATTTTGTATTCTCTTTTTAGCTTTTCAAGTAACTCGTTAACATTTTCTATTTTCCCTTTTTTGTATTCCTTTCCAAAGAAAAATTTCATAACAAATATATTGACTATCAGAATTATGAATATTACATCTCCCAAGTTTATGAGAAATTGATTGAATGTTAAATTTGCAAACGAACCTATCATAATGTTTGGTGGGTCACCTATTAAAGTCGCAGTTCCGCCCATGTTTGATGCTATAACTTCAGGTATAAGTAAACTCAATGGGTTTATATTTAACATCAGTGCTATCTCAATAGAGACAGGAGCTATTAAAAGCATCGTGGTTACATTATCTAAAAATGCGCTCACAACAGCAGTTACAAACATTAGTATTATAGATAGCTTGAACACATTTCCTTTGCTTAATGCATACGATTTGTATGCAAGCCATTGGAATACGCCTGTTTTTTTCATTACGCCAACAATTATCATCATGCTCATCAAAAGCAGTATAACATTGAAGTCTATGGCTCTTACAGCCTCTTCAAACGAAAGAACAAAAAAATTCTCGCTGAATGTTCCAAGTGTATAAGAGATAAACAGTAGAATACTTGCGCCAAGCAACGCTGCGACAGTCCTATGCATAACTTCAAAGGATATAAGAGCAAATGTCATTATTAGAACTGCCAAAGCTATCCAGAATGCGGGCGTTATTTCCCTGGGTATTGTTTCATTTACTGATGAGATGTAGATTATGCTGCCATCAGGCAGTTTAGATTTTAATATGTTCTCTATAGGTTTTTTTATAGTTTTGTATGTTGTTTTTTTGAATTCTATGACTACATCTTTTGGGTTTATTTCGTTTTTTATTTTTGTTTCTAAGAAATATGTTCCTTTGTTTGTTGTTTCGGTCGTTGCTATTGTTTTGTGATTATAAATAATGGATATTTCAACGCCTTCTACAGGTGTTCTGTGCTCGTTAAGGACTATGCCGCCAACCCTTAGTGTTGCAGAGTGTGCTTCAAAAAAAGGCATTAGGAAAATTATGGATATGAAAAGAAGCAATAAAAACTTTTTGGGCATTTAAAGCCTCCCAATAAATTCGTTTAATTTATCTATATTGTCAAACTTTATCTCAAGGGAGTATTTACCATCCCTTATCTTTATTTTTAGTGGAGTGTTTATTGCGTTTTTTAGTTTTTCTTCTAACTTTTTCAACTCTTCTATCTGCTGGTTTTGATAAACTTCTCTTTCTGCTTCTCTAACGGTTAATTTTTTATCCCTTATCTTTTTTGCAAGCTCTTTTTGGCTATTTTCATCTTTCAAAGCCAGAATTGCCCTTGCATGGCCTTGACTTATTTCACCCTTTTTGAGCATATTTAGAATCTCTTCTGGAAGTTTGAGTAGCCTTAGGCTGTTTGCTATGGTTGCCCTGTCTTTGCCAACCTTTCTTGCAACTTCTTCTTGTGTGTATCCGAAGTTTTCCATTAATCGCTTGTAAGCTAAAGCTTCTTCTACTGGATTTAAGTCTTTTCTCTGTATGTTTTCTATTAGGGCTATTTCTGCTGCTTCTTTATCTGTAAAGTTTTTTACGATTGCAGGTATTGATGTGAGCCCTGCCCTTTTTGCGGCTATAAATCTTCTTTCACCCGCAACAATCTGGTATTTATCTTCCTTCTCTCTTACGATAATTGGTTGAATGATACCTTTTTCTTTTATTGATTCTGTTAGCTCTTCAATAGATTTATCGTCAAATGTTTCTCTTGGCTGATACGGGTTTTTCTCTATCAAGTCTATAGCTATGTTTATTATTCTCTCTTCGTTTTCTATGTTTTCTATCTCGCCAAATATGGCTTCAAGTCCTTTGCCAAGGCCACCTTTCTTAGGCATATTTTAGAACCTCTTTGGCTAAGGATAGATAGCTTTGACTTCCTGGGCATTTTATATCGTAAGTTATCGCACTTTTGCCAAAGCTTGGCGCTTCTGAGAGTCTTACATTTCTTGGGATAAGTGTTTTGAATATCTGTTTTGGAAAGTGTCTTTTGAGCTCCATCTCAACCTGTTTTGATAGATTGTTGCGTTTGTCGTGCATGGTTAGGAGTATGCCTTCAAGCTTCAGCGATGGATTGAATGTGCGTTTTATAAGATTGATAGTGTGAAGTAGTTGAGCCAAACCTTCCATAGCAAAGTATTCACACTGAACAGGCACAAGCACAGAATCCGAAGCAACCAATGCATTTATCGTTAAAAAACCTAAAGATGGTGGACAGTCTATTAAAACATAATCAAACTTATCGTTTAGCTGTGTTTTTATGAGTTTTCTTAGAATTCTCTCTTTATCTTTTACATCTTTTAATTCGACTTCTGCACCGATTAACGACATGTTAGATGGTATAATAAACAGATTTTCCATCTCTGTGGGTATTATGAGTGATTTGAGTGTTCTTTTGCCTATCAAGGCGTGGTAGATGCAGATGTCTTTCTCTGCTCCAAGTCCGCTTGTCGCATTTGCTTGTGGGTCTATGTCGATGATTAAAACCTTTTTGCCAAAAACAGCCAAAGATGCGCCAAGATTTATGGCTGTTGTGGTTTTACCCACACCGCCCTTCTGGTTAGTTATGGCGATTACCTTCATAATCCTGATTCCAGTATCTTAAGCATTTTCTCGCAACTGTCCTTTTCGCACAACTTTTTAGCATTCTCAGACATCTGTTCAATTTTTTCTGCTGTCAAGAATGATATAAAAGAATAAATTTTTTTTCCACTCAAATCTTTATCCAAGATAATTTCTGCTGCATCGTTGTCTTTGAAGTATTTTGCGTTGTAATACTGGTGGTTATAAATAGCATAAGGATATGGAATTAGAAGGCTTCCTAACCCTGCACATGCTATCTCACTCAAAGTGCTTGCACCCGCTCTACAGATGATAAAATCTATTGATGAATAAAAAGATTCCATATCATCGATAAACTCAAACACCTGCCACGATTTTTTACTCTCTTTATAGGCTTCTTTAACCCTTTTAAAGTCATCTTTGCCTGTTTGGTGCACAACATCTATGTTTAGTTCGTATTTTGAGAGTTCAATCATAGCATTGTTGATGCTTCTTGCGCCTCTACTGCCACCAATTACACCGATTGTTATCTTGTCTTTTGTCTCTCTTTTTGTTCCTTTAAATTTTATTCTTGTTGGATTTCCTACTGTAATTGCGTTTTTTAGGTATTGTGCTGTTATAGGAAAATTCACAAATGTTATATCAACAAGCCTGTTTAGTATCTTGTTTGTTTTGCCCGGTATTGAGTTTTGCTCAAGTATTGCTGTTTTTTTTCTTAACATAACAGCAGACAACATAACGGGCAGGCTTACATAGCCACCAAAACCAATACAAAAAATCGGCTCTATTATTTTTATGAGTTTATATGAGGAGATAAAAGCTTTAGATGTAAATACTACTCCTTTAAGTTTCTCTTTGATATTTTTACCTGCTATACCCTTCGAAGAGAGAAGGTAATACTCAAATGGATATCTTTTTAAAATTTCTCTTTCTATTCCGTATTGTGAACCGATGATTATTGGTTTGAAACCCTTTTTCTTTATGTATTCTGCAAAGGTTAAAGCCGCAAAGAGATGACCGCCTGTTCCACCACCTGTTAAAACGACATTTTTCATTTTATCACGCTTTTTGTTCGGTTGTTTTCAAAGATTTTGTTCACTGTGTATATTTTGTCTGCGAGCTCTTTAACTTCTAAGTTATGGGTTATAAGAATTATCTGTGAAGTGTTGGAGTAATCCTTTATGCTTTCAAGGACGCTTTTTAAAACTGTATTGCTTAAGCCCGTCTCTATCTCATCGAAAAACACCGTCTCATTTGTATTGGCGATAGAAGTTAGAGCCTTCTTTAGTGCAAGTATAAAGCGGGACTTCTCACCGCCAGATGCTACCTTTTCAAGTGGTTGAGCGTTTAGGTCTGGATTTGCAGTAAATTCGATTACTACTCTATCTTTGCCTGTTTGGTCAATGCTCTTCTCTTCAATATTTACCTTTACTATGCTTCTTTCAAGCTTGAGCTTTTTTAGCTCTTCTTTTATTTTTTCTTGAATTAACAGCGCAGATTCAGCTCTTCTTCTTGTTAGTTCTTCTGCTTCTTTTTTTAATTTATCAAACAGTCTGTTTATCTTGTCTTCTGTTGTGTTTAATTTATTCTCTAACTTTGCCTTTTTCTTAAGGAGTTTTTTTAACTCTTCTCTTTTTTTTATTATCTGGTTTATATTTAAACCAAATTGCCTTTGCAGTTTTTCAAGTTCAAATAGTCTTCTGTTTATCTTGTCAATCTCTTCCTGCTCAAATGTCTTGTTTAATATCTCGTAAAATTCGTCCCTTGTAAGGTTTATCTTGTCTAATGCTTCACTTATTAGATTTAAACTTTCAAGTTTCACTCCTTTTTCGTTTAATTTTTCAAGCTTTGCTAAAAGTGAGCTTAGGATTGACTCAACGCTATTTTCTCCTTCAAACAGCACAGATATGCCAAAGGAAGCTGTCTCTTTTGATAAAGCATTCGTTTTTGCCTGTTTTGATAGGTTTAACAGTTCTTCGTATTCGTCTCTTTGTGGATTTGTTTTCTCTATTGCTTCAAGCAGTATCTCTGGATGCTCTTGATTTATCCTGTTAATCTCGTCTTGAATATTCTCTTTTTCCTTTTTTAAAGCTTCAAACTCTCTATAGCTCTTTTTGAAGTTTTCTAAAATCTTTTTATCAACCAGCCTATCCAATATCTCAAGGAGCATTCTATTTGAAAACAACTCAAACCTGTAATCCTGCGATACCAAATCTATCAATATGTTTTTTATCTCTGGCAAGATTTTCTGATTTATCGGCTCGTGGTTTATATACGATTTTGCCTTACCCTTCTTTATTATTTTTGTTATCACTATCTCATCGTCTGTTATGCCAAACTCTTCAAGTTCCTTCTTTTGTTTGTTGTTTAACTCAAACAGAAGGCTAATCTTTGAAGCAGAAGAGAAATTGCCAATAAAGCTTGTGTCTGTTTTTGAAGAGAACAGACTTTCTATGGTTTTTAAGATTAGTGATTTTCCACTTCCAGACTCACCAACAATGGCGGTTATCTTCTCATCAGGCTCAATTATTGCCTTCTCTATGGTTAAAAAGTTTTCTATCTCTATTCTCTTTAGCACTTTAGGGTTCTTACTTTTCTCTCTTCCCAGTTTAGCTTTGTTCTTAAGACATCAAAATAGTTTTTATCTTTCAGTGTCAATATCTTTATCTTTCTTGTTGATTTTTCTATGTTTATTCTGTGTTGTGGCGATATCTCATAACCTATCTGACCATCAAGTGTTGCAATGACATCTTCTATCTCTTCATCAATTGATACGGTTAATTTTGAGTTTTCTGGAACAACTAATGGTCTGTTTGAAAGTGTATGTGGACATATAGGAGTTATAATAATGCAATCCATTGTTGGATAAACAATAGGACCACCAGCTGCAAGATTGTAAGCTGTTGAGCCTGATGGAGTGGAGATTATTAAGCCGTCTGCATGATATACGGCAACATGGTAATCTTTGTCGTTTATTTTAGCATTTACTCTGATGGGTACTATTCTTGCCAACGCACCTTTGCTTACTACGGCATCGTTGAATACGGTTTTTTTGCATATCGTTTTATCACTATTTGTTATTTCAACATCCAACATCATTCTCTCTTCTATTTGATAGTTATTTTTTATAAAAATCTCATTTAGGACTTCATATATCCTTGATAAAGGCACTTCGGTTAAAAATCCCATTCTGCCTAAATTTACTCCTAATATGGGTATCTCTTTTTTTGATTCGTTTACGCTTCTTGCGGCAGATATGAATGTTCCATCGCCGCCAAGCACAACAATTAAATCAACAAATGATGCTAATTTGTCCCTTTCTATTCCAACCTTACCTATGGAGTTTGCTGCTTCTTTGCCTAAGATAACTTCTATGTTTAGCTTTGAGAAATAATCCAAAAGCTCCTTTATGATTATGTTAATATTCTCGACCTTCGTTTTTGCTATTATTCCTATTTTTTTAAACATTTAACCTCCAAAGTAAGCCTGTTTTAATCTGAAGCCGTCTTTAAACTCTTTTGATTTGCCTTTGTCTGTTATCTTTCCGTTTTTTAGTATATACACTTCGTCGGCGGCATCAATAGTCTTGTTTACATTCTGCTCAACTATGAGAATAGAGAGTCCATTTTTTTTGATAAATGATATTATCTCAAACACCGTTTTTACGAGTTTTGGAGATAGTCCAGCGGTTGGTTCGTCGAGTATTATAAGTTCTGGCTCTCTAAGTAGTGCTTGGGCTAAGGATAGCATCTGCTGTTCTCCACCACTCAACAGTCCCGCCTTCTGTTTTATCTTTGTTTTTATATTTGGAAAATGCTCAAATAGTGCTTCCAATTTGTCGTTGAAATAGGTAAATCCTTTGGTTTTTATCTGGTTGTATCCTGCAATCATAAGGTTGTCTTTAACTGTTAGCTCTTTTATAACAGTCCTTTTATCCGGCAGATAAGATATGCCTAAGTTTGCTATCTTATGAGTTTTTAGATTTGTTATCTCTATGTTTTTGAAGAATACTCTTCCTTTGGATTTTTTTACCCTGTTCATAATAGCGTTGAGAAGTGTCGTTTTTCCTGCTCCATTTGAGCCTATCACTGCCACAATCTCGTTTGCTTTTATCTCTAAGTTTATCTCTTTTAGAGCTATAGCTTCGCCATATTTTACGACTAAATTTTCAACTTTTAACATCTAATCACCAAGATACGCTCTCATTACTCTCTCATCGTTTAAAACTTCGCTTGGCAGACCTTCGGCTATCTTCTTGCCGCTATCCATTACGACTATTGAGTGTGAGCAGTTGGATACAAACTCTATATCATGCTCTATGAGTAAGATTGAAACACCTTTTTCCCAGATTCTAAATATTGCTTTGAGAAGGTTGTCTGTCTCTTTTTCGTTTAGGCCTGCGGCAGGCTCATCCAAAAGCAATAGTTTAGGGCTGCTCACCATAGCCCTTGCAAGCTCAACCAATCTTTTGACACCGAAAGGGATTTCGTTAGAATATTTGTAAGCAAACTCTTCTATCTTTAAAAAACTCAGCACTTTGAAAGCTTCTTTTAATTTCTGTTTTTCTGTTGGTTTTGACGGTTTGAACATCATCTCAAACAATCCAGTTCTTTTTTTAAAATCCATACCTATTGCCACATTTTCTAAAACTGTTAACTCTTCTGATAGCTGGATATTCTGAAATGTGCGTGCTATTCCGAGTTTCACAAGCTCATACGGTTTTTTTGAGAGTATGTCCGAACCTAAAAACTCAACGCTTCCGTTGTCTGCTTTGTATAGTCCAGTTATTATGTTAAAGAGCGTCGTTTTTCCTGCTCCATTTGGGCCTATCAGTGCCTTTATCTGTTTCTCTTTTACGGTGAAACTTACATTCTCGACGGCTTTTATGCCGCCAAACGATTTACTTATACTCTTTATGTTTAGAATAGGCGTTTTTTCCATTTGATTATGCCACCTATACCTTCGGGTAAAAACATCACCATAACAACAAGCAGAATGCCGTTTACTATAGGCCAAAACTCTTGCAAGCTTAAAAGAATATTAGGCAAAACGGTAAGTATCACACTCATAATCATAGGCCCTATAACCGTTCCCATACCGCCAACAAACACCATAACGACATAATCTATGGATTTTAAAAGGCTAAAAGAAGCAGGAGATATAAAGCCTAAATAGAAAGCAAACAAACCACCTGCAAGCGATGCCAATGTTGCACTTATCGTGAAAACAACTATCTTTAGCATGTGTGCATTTATACCAAATGATACAGCCGCAGGCTCTTTCTCTTTTATAAGTCTTAGGGATCTTCCGAAACTTGAGTTTGTGATATTAACAATTATAAATGTTATAACTGAGACGATTAACCATACGAGAAAATAAAACTTTTTGTCGGAATCAAATACAAAATTTCCTATGCTTAACATAGGCATTCCAGAGAGCCCTTGATGACCGCCTGTTAGAGAAGTGAGATTGTTCAGAAGTATATAGACGATCTCTCCTATTGCCAGTGTTGCCATAGCAAGATAGTGTCCTTTTAATTTCATTGTTGGATATGCTATTATGCTTGCCAGTAGGCTTGTGATTAAAACGGCGATAAGTATTGCAAGCCATGGATTGATATTTAGCTTTATTGATAAAAGGCTTGATATGTAGGCTCCCATTGCCACAAATCCTGCATGACCAAGCGATACCTGACCTGCAAAACCCATAAGCAGGTCAAGTCCCAAAATAACTATAACGCTTAATGCTGCTATCGAGAGCATATTTAGAATGAAGGGATTTTTTATAAGTATGCCAATTGCAAACATTAAAACAAAAAATGATATGTAAGCAATGTTTTTTGGCATGCTATACCCTTTCTACATCTTTTGAGCCCAGCAGCCCTTGTGGCATAAGGAAAAGTGTAAGAATCATGATGGAGAAAGCGACAATATCTCTGTATGATGACGATATATAACCACTCGATAGGGATTCTGCAACTCCTATTAGTAATCCGCCGAGTAAGGCTCCTATGTTGTTGCCAAAACCGCCTACAACACTTGCCGCAAATCCCTTAAGTCCTATGGATAGACCCATATCGTATTTGGCAAATAGGATTGGTGCCATTATAGAGCCACCTATTGCACCTATGACGCCGCTTACAAAAAACGAGAGTGCCTGTATTTTTGATGAGTCTATTCCAAACACTTCACATGCAACTCTATTTTCAGATATGGCTATTGCTATTTTTCCCTGGAGTGTTTTTGAGAAAAACAGAAATAGAAGTGTGGCTAAAATAAGCGTTGTGAAGATGATTATTAGGTATTGAGATGAGAAGCTCAAACCCAGCACTGTTATGCTTTCAAAAGGTAAGAACTGCCTTACTGGGTGAGCATTCTTACCGAAGGTTATCATGGATGTTCCTCTTATTGTCATTGCTATTCCTATGGTTAAAATGATAAGAGTTAACTCATTTTTTGACTTTGTGTTCTTTATAAAAATAGAGAATATGAGATAACCCAATATGCCGACTGAGAGTATTGATATGAGAAAAGAGATGACGATTGGTATATGTATGCTTAAGAGATAAAACTCAAGCATCGCTCCAAGCATCACAAACTCTCCCTGAGCAAAATTCACTATCTTAGTGCTTGCATATATAATGTTAAAACCTATAGCTACCAGTGAGTATATAAGACCTGTTATTATGCCGTTTATCGTGTATTGAATAAAGGCTTCTATTGGTTAGCCTCCCATCGTTCCGCTTCTTGTTTAAATAGATTACTCGTTAGCTCATCTATGTTGCAAAAATGTATCTCTTGCAAGTTTTTTGCGTTCTTTAAAAATTCAATGGCTGTTGTGAAGATTATATGTGCTGCTCTCTCTTTTGGAAAACCAAAAATACCAGAGCTTATAGCAGGTAGAGAGATACTCTTTATACCTTTCTCTTCTGCTATTTTCAAAGCACTTAAAACGGCGTTTTTTAGCTTGTTGTCTTCATCGCCTTCGCCCCAAACAGGACCGACAGCGTGAATCACATACTTTGCCTTTAGTTTGCCTGCTGTTGTTATAGCTGCAGAGCCAGTTGGAACATAACCTATCTTATCGCTCTCTTCCTGTATTATTCTGCCGCCTTTTCTTACAATGGCACCAGCAACACCACCACCATGTTTTAGATGAGAATTTGCAGCATTAACTATAGCTTCTGTCTCTTCTTCTGTAATATCGCCAAGGATAATTTTTGAAATTTTCTCGTCTATTTTTAGTTCTTTTAAAATTTTCATTGATTTATCTCCTATTTTTTAAAAAATTTTCTAAATTTTCTTAGGTGTCCCCCATTAAGCGCTTTTGCTATAGGAGTTGGCAAGAATGTTATAATATATCTTGATAGAGTTTTAAAATTTTTGTTGTCTATTTCTAATGATTTTTTTAAGTATTCTCTGGCTATTTTTCTGTTTCCTGAATGTATTAAAGCTGCTCCATATTTCATATAAACCTTAGACATAGTTTGTTTTAATACATCCTCTATCTCTTTTTTTTTAGTATTGGATAAAGAGTTGTAAAAATTTTCTATTACTATGCAATTGTGTTTTCTTGTTTTTATGGGTATTTCCTCATTACATATATCTATCCTTTTGTAGACTAAAGGTTTTTCTATATATGCAAATTTTCCAATCTTCATTACTTTTAACCACAAATCCCAATCTTCTGTGACTTCTAATGATTCATCAAACCCACCTACTCTTTCAACTATCTTTTTCTTTATGACAACCGTACTTGGGTCTATAAAGCTTCCTCTTACTATCCATTTTAAATCGACAATTTGCGGGGTTTTGCCTTCTTTATAACCTATAACCTTTTTGCCTGATGGATAGAGTTTAAAGTAGTTTGTAAATACTCCTATTACATCACCCTTTTTTATTCTGTTTACGCAGATTTCCAAAAACTTCTTGTCCCATATATCATCATCATCCAAAAATGCTATTAATGGATATTTAGCTTTTTCAATTGCTATATTTCTTGCACAACATCTGCCACAGTTTTCGTGGTAAATATACACGGTTTCAGGAAAATACTTTTTTACAAGCTCTCCGCTTCCATCTGATGAACCATCATCCGATACGATTACTTCGTAAGGTTTGTATGTTTGATTAAAGGCACTTTCTACTGCTTGTAATAGCAAATTCTTTCTATTGAATGTTGGTATTATTATGCTTACGCCTTCGTTCTTATCCATAGATACTTTTCTCTATCTTCTCAACTATTCTCTCTAAACTTAAATTTTCTTCGACAAATTTTCTCCCATTCAAAGTAAGTTTTTCTCTAAGTTCTTTGTTTTTCCATAGTTCTCTTATCGCTTTAGATATACTATCCGAATCTATGTCTGTTATCAAGAGATGTTCTCCTGAGATTGCTATCTCTCCTATTCCTGTCTCCTTTGTGGCTATGGTTGGTATTCCGCATGCCATTGATTCTATAACAACATTGTCAAACCCGCCTTTTTGAGATGGTATAACGCATACATCGAACAGTGAATATATTTCTTTTGTTGCTTCTATAGCACCCAAAAAGATTGCTCTATCTTTTATATTTAGCTCTTCTGTCATTTGAATAAGCTTATCCTTTAATTTTCCGTCTCCGACCAAAACAAGCTTTGCATCTATCTTACTTTTTGCAAACGCTTCGATTAGAACATCTGCGCCTTTTGGATTATAAAACCTAACAACCGAACCCACAATAAAACAGTCTTTGAGATTAAATTTTTCCCTTATTTTAGCTTTTTCTGTTAAACTTAAAGGTCTAAACTGCTCTATATTAATGGGATTATAAATTACATCTATTTTCTCCTTTGCGTTTGGCAAAACCCTGATTATGTTTTTTTTGACCTTTTCGGAGTTTGCAATATAAGACTTGCTCTTCTTTACAAAATACTCCATAAATACTCGCCTGTGCCACTTTCTCTCCCATTTCCAGACTGTGCTTCCAATAAAAGTTATAACTGGTGTATCTATGCCAAGCAGAGCCATCTTTGTTGTATAGTCAGCTAAGAACTCAAATGTTATCACGGTGTCAGGTTTTAAACTCTTGAGTAGTTTTCTTAGCTTTAAGAAGACATCAATTCTGAATGATTTGAGTGCTTTATTGTGCTCTTCTGTTAAGCTTATGGCATTGATTCCGTCGATTTCTGCCTGTTTTATAGATGATTCGTCTGCTTTCATAATTGAGATAATTGTTATTTTGTTGCCGCGCTTTTTTAATCCTTTTGCTATTCTATATGCCCTTCTTTCTGGTCCGCCAAAAAAACCAAAGGCATCTAAAACAAAAACTATATGCTTCATTTGTGCATAGCTGCGTATATTTTTGCGGTTAAGTAATATTTGTTTGACAGAAGTTTCCTTATAAAGGCTTTTTTACTTTTTGGTGCGTGTATTCTTCCTATTAGACAGAAATCGTCTTTAAAAAAGGCCTTTTTCTGGGTCGTAAAACAGAATTCAAAGCCCAATTTTTTTGCTATTTCTAAGGATTCACTGCTAAATTCACCCCACGGCCAGCTAAGGAATGGTGTGTCAAAGCCGAGATGTTTTTTGATTAACTCTTTTGATGTTTTTAAGTCTTCTTCAACCCTTTTTAGGTAATCTTCTTCCTTTTCCCATTTGCCTTCAAAAAATCTTCTTGTTGCAAGATAGCTTTTCATTGGGTATATAGGGTCTTTGATTTTGGGCTTTTTACCCAAAGCGAACTCATAACTCCAATGAACCTTTGAATCTGTTTGAAATTCTCCTATTTTTTTGTCAGAGCTGAATATCCTTACATGATTGTGCGAATGAGAGCCTATCTCAAAAATACCACTCTCTTTCATGAGTTTTAATTCATCCCAGCTTAAAAACTCCGATAAATCGCCTTCGTATAAGGATTTTTTTAAAGCATTCTCTTCTTTAGCAGGTATGAATAGATTATTTGTATAGTCTTCTGTTGTTTTATTTATTCCACCACTTCTAACCTTTGAAGTTATTATAAATATTAGGGCTTTTGCTGAAAATTCCTTTAAGATTTGGTATGCATAAACAAAATTGTCCAAGAAACCATCATCGAATGTTAACAATACACTGCTTTTTTTAAGTTTTTTTCCTTTCTTTAAGTCGTATAAAACTTCAGGGTCTGCAATATCGAAATGCTTTTTTAAAAAAGACAGCTGCCATCTGAAGGTGTTCACATCTATATCATAGCCTTCAAACGGCAGTATCCTGTGGTAATAAAGAACAATTAATGGTTTCAATACTCTATTCTTGCTGCTGTTAGTCTGTCTGTTTCGTAAATTCCCCTTATGAATCTGTCAAAGAAGCCCGTTGGAACACCTATGACAGAAAGTACATAATCGCCATCCTTTGCACAGCCAACAATTCTTCCACTTACATCGCCAGATGACCAGATAAACTTTAGCTTTCCATTAACAAGCTCAAACAGTTTCAAGTTGTATGCGTTGTAGTGCTGTTTGGCTATAGTTATATGGTTTGACATATAGTTTCTCAAACCAAGCAGATAAATTTTGCCATTTTCTTTCTGTATTCTTATTGCTTTTGGTATTTCCACACTTGCTTTTCTGTATAGCTCTTCAACGGGCTCTTCGTTGTTCTCTATGTCAACAGGGTATCTTTGGATAAGTCTTTCTCCTTGGCCAAAACCATACGATGTTGTTTGGACGACTTTACCCAAAGCTGTGTTATACACTTCAAGCTGCTTGAATTTGTTTATAAACACTATATCGTTCTTAACTTTGAAGAACTCGTAGAAGCTGTCTGGTTGTATAGGAAGCTTGAGTTCTGATACAGGCTTGAATGTGTTTAAGCTGAGTTCGTATATAGGCCCATAAAATGGCTTTGATACGCTTGCCTTTTGGGCTATGAGAATAGGATGGTTGCTGAACTTGTTATAGAATCTTATGTGGTATGGTAAATCTTCAACAATGGGCACAAACCGTTTATCTTTTATATATCCCACAGCCGATGAGAGTGCTCCATATCTGTTGAAGTTGCTTATAGCTATAAGTGTTTTTCCGTTTATCTTTGCGGAGTCTATGTTTATGATGTTGTATCCGTAAGATAGGTCGTAAAGTTTTTCAAAACTATCCCACTGAAATCTATAAACTTCGATTTTTGAGCCCTGAGTTATAACAACTTTACTTGAATTATCGCTGTCAAATAGGCCGTAATAGAATGCCGTTGTTCCATATCCAATCGGTTTATAGAATACAACTTTGTATGTAGAAGAAGACATCTGAAGGCCTGTGTAAGGGCTATACAATCCAAACCTGTTTAAAATAGATTCCCAGAATGTTAGCTTCGGCCTTAATCTTAGGTTTGAAGCAACTAAGTTTTCCGGTGGTATGGTTTGTATTGGTTGTGAATTTAGAACAAGTTGGGTCTCTTTGTCTATTGCTAAGGAATTTGCCAGCATTACATTGCCGCTGTAACCATTATAGAGCTTAAACTTTAAATCCTTATCCCTTATCGTTGAAACGGTTATTATAAGGTCTGCACTTAAAACATTTGCTAATCTCTTTATCGCCGTTTTTTCATAAAGTGAGTTTATTCTGTTGTTAACGATTGCTATTTGAACCCTATCTTCGCCTATAACGAAAAACCTATTGGTCTGTTCAAGCTTTGACTTTAGTGTTTTGTATATGTATGGATTTCTTGTTATTATGGCAACTGTATAAGATGCCTTTCCTGAAGTGAAGTAATCTCCAACTTTTGGTTTGCCTATTATCTCCTTTTCGCCGTTTGGTATTATGCCAAGCCCTATTAGATACTTCTTCTCTCTTTCTACGCCTTGTGTTATTACAGCTATTGCTTTATGCTCAAATGTTTTTACAACATTTGCATATGCTATCCCTTCCTTTAGCTGGACAGGTTTATCTGAATTTAACGGCACGAAACTGCCCAAGTTTCTGTATATGTAAACGAAATAATTTCTGCTTAATCCATCGAGTTCACCTTTGTTTAGCTCAACCTTGTTCCCATTTACCGCTATTACCTTGCCATTTACAATGTGAAGTTTTGACATTATCTGTTCTGTCAGATTATCAAATACATCCGCTTTTGATGTTTGAGAAAACCCAAATACAAAAATTACAATCAGGATAGATAAAAATTTTTTCATCTTTTTATTCCTTTTAACTGTTCTATTCTGGCCTTTGTTTTCTTATAAACCGTCGTTATCTCTTCAAGCTCTGCTTTCTTCTCTTCAATTAGCTCTTTTGGTGCTTTTTCTAAAAATGCCTGATTTGTTAGCTTGTTATTTAAAAATGATAGCGATTTCTCCTGTTTTTTCAACAGCTTTTCCAATCTTGCTATCTCTTTTTCTATATCTATGTTGCCTTCCACGGGTAAGTATATATCTCCATAGATTGTTGATTGAACAATGCACTCTTCTTCTATTTTGTCTGTGATTACCAGGTTTTCAACACCAGCCAAGGCATAAATGTAATTCTTGAAATTTACGATAATTGATTGCACCTGTTCATTGGCTGTTTTTATGTAAACCTTTATCTTTTTGGCAGGCGGTATGTTATTTTCGCTTCTTAGGTTTCTTATAGACCTTATCGTATCAAGCACTATATCCATTGATGACTCTATCTCTTCAGAAATTAAAGACTCCTTAAACTCTGGATATGGTGCAATCATTATCGATTCGCCCGTTTTGTTTGGTAATTTCTGCCAAAGTTCTTCGGTTATGAACGGTGTAAATGGGTGCAAAAGCCTTAGAGTTGTCTCAAATACTTCAAGCAATGTGTATTTTATAGAGTATGAGAACTCATCGTTCAAATGGACTTTGCTCATCTCTATGTAATAGTCGCAAAACTCGTGCCATAAGAATTGATATATGGCACTTGCTGCTTCGTTGAATTTGTATTCTTTAAAGCTACCTTCAACCTTTTTGATTGTTTTTGCGAGTCTTGATTTAATCCAAATGGAAGCTGGTGAGAGTTTCTTTGGTTTCTCTTTGAATTCCTGACCTTCGGTGTTGAGTTTTATGTATCTAAAGGCGTTCCAGATTTTGTTCATGAAACGCTTGTATCCTTCGATTTTGTCTTCGGATAGCTTTATATCCCTGCCCTGGGCGGCTAATATTGCAAGTGTAAACCTTAGAGAGTCTGCTCCGTATTTTTCGACAACTTCCAACGGATCTATAACATTACCCTTTGTTTTACTCATCTTTTGGCCATATTGGTCTCTTACGAGCGCATGTATATAGACATCTCTAAATGGCACATCCTTTTTGAAGTGCAAACCCATCATCATCATACGGGCAACCCAGAAGAAGATAATATCAAAGCCAGTAACCAATAGACTCGTTGGGTAAAATCTCTTTAGATCTTCTGTTTCTTCAGGCCAACCCAGTGTTGACATAGGCCATAAGGCAGACGAGAACCATGTATCTAGAACATCTTCTTCTTGAACGAGATTTGAGCTTCCGCAATGCTCACAAACCTTTGGCTCTTCTTCTGATACCGTGTATTTGCCGCACTCTTCGCATTTATAGACGGGTATTCTATGACCCCACCAGAGCTGCCTTGATATACACCAATCCTTTATATTATACATCCACTCAAAGTATGTTTTCTCCCAGTTTTTGGGTATAAAACGGGTTTTTCCTTCTTCAACGGCTTTTATAGCAGGCTCTGCCAACGGTTTTGTCCTTACAAACCACTGCTCAGACACATAGGGCTCAATTGTTGTATGGCATCTATAACATGTGCCTACGGCGTGTTTATGTTCTGCCGCATTCTTTATGAATCCTTTGCTTTCAAGCTCTGCTACAAGCTTTGACCTGCACTCGAATCTATCAAGGCCCTTGTAATGCAGAGCTTCTTCTGTCATTTTGCCGTAATCGTCGATTGCAACGACTATTGGTAAATTATGCCTTCTTCCCACTTCAAAGTCGTTTGGGTCATGTGCCGGTGTTATCTTTACAACGCCTGTTCCAAATTCCATGTCAACATACTCATCGGCTATTACAGGAATGGCTTTATTCTTGATTGGTAGTATAACATTCTTTCCTATTATGTTTTTGTATCTCTCGTCGTTTGGATTTACGGCAACTGCAGTATCTCCAAACATAGTCTCTGGTCTTGTCGTTGCGACAATTACACCACCACTTCCATCTTCAAACGGATACTCGATATAGTAAAGTTTGCCTGTCTCTTCCCTGTATTCAACTTCCAAATCGCTTAAGGCTGTGTGGCATCTTGGACACCAGTTTATAATGTATTTATCCTTGTAAATCAGCCCTTCTTTGTAAAGCTGAACAAACACCTTTCTTACAGCTTTTGAGAGCTGTTCATCCATCGTAAAACGCAGTCTTGACCAGTCGCAGCTCAAACCCAATCTTTTTATCTGTTCAACTATTCTGTTGCCGTATTTCTCTTTCCACTCCCAAACCTTCTCAACAAACTTCTCTCTGCCCAAATCTTCCTTTTTTATACCCTTAGATGCTAAATCCTTCTCGACCATGTTCTGGGTTGCTATGCCTGCATGGTCAGTTCCTGGCACCCATAGGACATTGTATCCCTTCATACGCTTGTATCTGACCATAATGTCCTGCAGTGTGCCATTTAGGGCGTGTCCTATATGAAGAGCACCCGTGACATTTGGCGGCGGTATAACTATACTAAAATTCTCTTTATCTTCTTTTTCTGTTGGTTTGAAATAGCCGTTTTCTTCCCAAAATTTATACCATTTTGTCTCAAAAGCCGGTGAATACTTTGTCTCTTCCATTCTTTCACCCCTTTTTATGCGTATTCTTTTGCAAGATTTACACCATAGCTAAAAGCAGTGGCATTAACTGTTCTGAGTTTTTCTGGCAACACATCATCTATGGCTTCAAAGAAGTATTTCTCGTCAATTGGCAAAAATTTAGATAAAACGCCAAGCATAATTGTATTTGTCAATCTTGGATTACCCAGCTTTTTTGCATCTTCTGAGAATTTTCTCTTTATTAATTTTTCCACAGTTAAGCTCTGTATCATCTCATCAATCTTGTTTTCATCTATTGTTTGGCCTATAATTGGGACGATTCTATCGTTTGCTATTACTTTTGATGCAGGATTTAGGTATTCAACCCAGCGAAGAAGTTCAACCTTTTCTGTTGCAAACATAAATTGAACGCTGCCCTTTTTGTCTGTTGGTGAATACACTTTATCTCCAAATCTTACCGATGCCGAGACTGAGCCACCTCTTTGACTCATGCCGTGAATCTCGCTCTTTTTCACATCAAAACCGGCAAGCATACAAGCCTGAGCAACTATATTAGAAGCTGTGATTATGCCATCTCCACCTACACCGACAAATAGAACGCTTGTTATGTTCATTTCTCCTCCTTAGGCACGATAGCACCTTCTATAGGACATACATGTTTGCACACTTCACAACCTGTACACAACACTTCATCTATTATCGCCTTCTTGTTTTTAAAATCTATGGCAGGACATGCTATGCGCAGACATCTTTTGCAGCCCGTGCATTTGTCTGCAACAACCGTAAGCGGCTTATCTTTTATCTTTTTGGGAGCTAAAACACACGGCCTTGTTGGTATAATTACACTCAAGCCATCGTGGTTTATCTCTCTTTCAATGAGTTCTTTTGTCGTCTTGTAATCATACTGGTCAACTTCGAACACCCTTTCTATGCCAAGGGATTTTGCCAACTCTTTTATCTTTATTGGCTGGAAATCTTCACCTTTCAATGTAAATCCTGTCGATGGGTCTGGCTGACCACCTGTCATAGCTGTTATTCTATTGTCGAGTATGATAACCGTCATATTTGCTTTGTTTACATGCGCATCTATGAGTGGTTGAATGCCTGTATGGAAGAATGTTGAATCTCCTATTACCGCAACGACCTTCTCTTTGCTTTGAGCTTTTGCTATACCAACAGCCATTGATATGCTTGCACCCATACAGACGGTTGTATGCATGGCGGCTAATGGTGGTAAGGCTCCAAGCGTATAGCATCCTATATCGCCTGTTATGAATATGTTTCTTATCGAGTGCAGTATGTCAAATATTGGTCTGTGTGGGCATCCAGGACACAAAGCAGGTGGTCTTTTTGGCAGTTCAAACGCATTGAACACCTTTGTCGTTTTGTCTTTGAGTATGCCGGCCTTGTGCAGGCCTTCTTCGACTATATCAAGATTAAACTCACCATCAACAGGAAAATATTTTTTTCCTTCTATGTTTATGCCTGCTATTTTTAGCTCTTCTTCCATAAACGGCTCTAACTCTTCAACGACTAAAACCTTATCGAACTGTTTTACAAACTCTCTTATCTTGTTTATGGGCATAGGATAGCTAAAGCCAACCTTGAAGATGTGAGCATCTGGCAGTATCTCTTTTACATAATTGTAAGCCATACTGGAGGTTATTATGCCTATGTTGTTTGAGCCGCTTTCTATTTTGTTTAGTGGCGTCTCTTCTGAGAACTTTTTTAACTCTTCAAGTCTGTTTATTACAACCTTGTGCCTTTGTATGGCATTTGACGGTATCATTACATATTTTCTAAAATCCTTTTTTAGTTCTAACTCTTGCTCGTTGTCCAATGTTCTTGGGTCAAACTGAACCATGCCGAGTGAGTGTGATACTCGTGTTGTGCTTCTGAAGATTACCGGTGTATCAAACTTTTCGCTAACGATAAAAGCATACTGCATAAAACCCATCGCTTCGAACGGGTCTGATGGCTCTATCAATGGAACTTTGGCGAATTTTGCATATCTTCTTGAATCCTGCTCGTTTTGTGATGAGTGCATGCCTGGGTCATCGGCCACAACAACAACAAACCCGGCATTCACGCCTGTGTAAGACGATGTCATAAGCGGGTCTGCAGCGACATTTAAACCCACGTGTTTCATCGTTGCAAAGCTTCTTACACCAGCCAAAGAAGCGCCCAAAGCCGCTTCAAATCCCGCCTTTTCATTTGGAGCCCATTGAGCCGTAACGGTTGGATAGTTTTTGAAATGCTCAAGTATTTCGCTTGATGGTGTTCCAGGATAACCGCTTCCGAAACGGGCATTACCTTTATATGCACCTATTGAGATTGCCTGATTTCCACTAACTATCTTTTTTACCAGTTTAAAACTCACCTTTGCACTCTCCTTAGAATGCTATTTTTATTACTGTTTTCACATTGCCGCGTGGCGTGAAGTCGCCAATTACTTCAAGATGCTTAGGTTTTAGTGTCTCTTTTAATGCGTTAAAAATCTCGTTTGTCGCATCTTCGTGTGATATATATCTATCTCTGTATTTGTTTAAAAACAGTTTTAGGGATTTTAGTTCGATTACATACTTATCTGGCACATATTTTATTTTTATAGTGGCAAAATCGGGATATCCGCTTCTTGGACATTTGCATGTAAACTCGGGAAACTCTATGCTTACTTCATAATCATTTTCTGGGTGTTTATTCTCCCATACTTCAAGTTTAGCTTCTTCTATTGCTTTTTCTCCATACTTCATTTGCCACCCCCTGTAAAAAACTAACCCTATTTTTAGCATAAAGAGACGATGATTACAAGATTATAAAGATAAAAAGGCATGTTGGATTAAAATTCTTGATATAATTCTTGATATTTTTATTTTTTTCTTCTAAACTTTCCTGGCTTAATTTAGAAGCTTTAAAAGTGGAGGGCGACTGTTGAAAATTTCTGAGATTTTGAAGCACAAAAAACCGACAATATCGTTTGAATTTTTCCCGCCAAAAAAGATAGAAAACGAAGGTATTCTGTTTAAGACGGTTGAAATTTTAAAGGATTACAATCCAGACTTTGTCTCAATAACATACGGAGCTGGTGGTTCAACGAGAGAAAAAACGGTTGAATGGACACTGAAACTAAAGAGAAACTACAACTTGAATGTTATGATGCATTTAACCTGCATCTCGTCAACGAAGGATGAAATAGATAAAATTATCGAAACGCTGCAAAATGCCAATATCGATAATATACTGGCATTAAGAGGCGACATACCAGAAAATGGCAAGCTCAACGGCGAGTTCAAGTATGCCTATCAACTTGTTAAATATTTGAAGAGTAAAGGTGATTTCTCCATTGGTGTTGCAGGTTACCCTGAAGGTCATCCCGAAGCCGAATCATTAAAGAAAGACACAGAGTATTTGAAAAGCAAAATAGAAGCAGGTGGTGAATTCATAATAACACAGCTGTTTTTTGAAAACAGGTATTTCTTTGACTTTGTTGATAGGATTAGAAAAGCCGGTATTACCGTTCCTGTAATTGCAGGAATAATGCCTATTTTAAATCTCTCTCAAGTTGAAAGATTTACAAAGATGTGTGCAGCTGGTGTGCCTGAAGGATTAATTGAGTCTATGCAGAACAAAAGCAAAGAAGGTATGTTTAAAATTGGCGTTGAGTATGCGACAAAACAGTGCGAAGAGCTTTTGCAAAACGGTGTCGATGGTTTGCACTTTTACACACTCAACAAATACAACGCAACAAAAGAGATTCTAAATAACCTAAAAAGCAAAGGGCTTCTTTAAAGAAGCCCTATTTATCCTTTGCCTGAATTTTAGCCCATGTGTCTTTGAGTGTTACAATTCTATTAAATATAAGCTTATCTTCCGTTGAATCTTTATCAACGGCAAAATAACCCTTTCTTAAAAACTGAAACCTATCGCCAACCTTTGCATCTTGTAGTGAAGGCTCAGCTTTACAACCATTCAAAACAGTCAAAGAGTTTGGGTTGATATTCTTTAAAAAGTCGTCGTCTTCTTCTGGGTCTTCTTTTGTAAATAGGTGCTCATACAGTCTTACTTCAACATCAAGACAATGCTTTGCACTAACCCAATGAAGGGTTCCTTTTACCTTTCTTCCGTCGTTTGTCCATCCACCTTTAGAGTCTGGATCATAGGTGCAAATAAGTTCAACGATATTGCCATTTTCGTCTTTTTTGACATCTTTGCAGGTTATGTAGTATGCATGTTTAAGCCTGACTTCCTTGCCCGGTGCAAGCCTAAAGAATTTCTTTGGCGGATTTTCCATAAAATCGTCTCTTTCTATGTAAATCTCTCTGCAAAACGGTATCTTTCTTGTGCCTGCGTTTTTATCTTCCGGGTTGTTCTCTGCATTAAACCATTCAACTTTATCTTCTGGATAGTTCTCTATTACAACCTTGATAGGGTCAAGAACAACCATCACCCTGTTTGCCGTTTTGTTTAAATCTTCCCTTACGCAGTGTTCAAGCAGAGCATAATCGACAACAGAGTCTGTCCTTGAAACGCCTGTTCTTTCAACAAAATCTCTTATTGCAGCGGGTGTGTATCCCCTTCTTCTTAAGCCCGCAATTGTGGGCATTCGTGGGTCGTCCCAACCGTTGACATAACCTTCTTTAACGAGAATTGTCAATTTTCTTTTGCTTAAAACGGTATAGGTAAGGTTCAGTCTTCCAAACTCTATCTGTTTGGGTTTATATATACCAAGCTGATCTAAGAACCACTCATACAAGATTCTATGGTCTGCAAACTCAAGCGTGCATAGAGAGTGTGTTATTAGTTCTATTGAATCTTCAAGACAGTGAGCCCAGTCGTATGTTGGATAGATATACCACTTCTCACCCTGCCTATAGTGAGGCTTTTTGATAATTCTATACATTACAGGGTCGCGCATGTTCAAGTTAGGATGAGCCATATCTATTTTCGCCCTTAAGGTCTTTGAGCCTTCTTCAAACTCGCCCTTTCTCATTCTCTCAAACAGGTTTAGATTTTCTTCTATTGTTCTATTTCTGTAAGGGCTCTCCTTGCCGGGTTCTGTCAATGTCCCACGATACTCTCTTATCTGGTCTGGTGTTAAATCGCACACATACGCTTTGCCCTTCTTTATTAATTGAACGGCATACTCATACATCTGCTCAAAATAATCAGATGCAAAATAGAGCCTATCTTCCCAATCAAAGCCCAACCACTTTACATCTTCCTGCGCAGCTTTAACAAACTCTTCGCCTTCTTTTAAAGGGTTCGTATCGTCAAATCTGAGATTACATTTTCCACGATATTTCTCTGCTATACCAAAGTTTAAACAGATGGACTTTGCATGTCCTATGTGCAGATACCCATTGGGTTCAGGTGGAAAACGAGTATGAACCCTTCCGTTGTATGTGTTCTCTTCAAGGTCTCTCTCTATTATCTCTTCTATAAAGTTTGCTGGTTTATCGGGCATTTTTACACCTCAATCAATCAGTTTTGGCAAAATCTCTTCTGCTTTGCCTTGTAAAAATATGTCTGTTATCTCGTATGTATAGTTGGAAGGATTTGGGTTAACTTCAATTATAAGAGCTTTACTTCTTTTGGCTATATAAGGAATCTGGCTTGCTGGCATTATCTCACCAGTTGTGCCTATAACAAGCATACAATCGCAGGTTTTAGCAAGTTCTATTGATTTATCAAACGCATCTTTTGGAATAGGCTCTTTGAAAAAAACAAAATCTGGTTTTAAAATACCGCCACAGGCTTTGCATGTTGGTATCTCTGATTCGAAATCAACTTCATCCCTTTTAAACTTCTCACCACAGCTCATACAGACAAGCGTCTCTGCTGTTCCGTGAAACTCAACAACATCCTTTGAGCCTGCAGCCTGATGGAGATTATCTATATTTTGGGTGATAACAGGACAGCCAAGCTTTGCAAGAGCAATATGGCCAGGATTGGGTTTAATATCTTTTAACAGAAACGAGTAAAATATCTCTTTTATCAGTTTCCAGCTCTCTTTTGTATTGTTTAAAAAGAAATCTATATCCAACATTGATGGGTCATACTTGCTCCACAATCCGTCAGGACCACGAAATGGCGGTATTCCACTTGCAACGGATATACCAGCACCTGTAAAAGCCACGAGCCTTTTGCTTTTTTTTATCTTTTCTTTTGCTTTCTCAATAAGCTCGTTCATATTTTTATTTTATCATATGAGACGGCAGAAAGTAAACAATTTGCGGAAATAGAGCAAGTAAAACAACAACAAAAATCATAATAAGAAAGAAAGGAAAACTGTATTTTATAATATTGCCAACTTTCTCGTCTGATATACCTTGAATAACAAACAGAGAAAATCCAACAGGTGGGGTGATTTGGGCAAGCTCAACCATTATAACCAAAAAAATACCAAACCATAGCGGTTCAAAGCCAGCATTTTGCATTATAGGTAATATAATTGGCGTTGTCATAACAACCATCGATACGCCATCCAATATAGCACCAAGCACAAGATACATAAAACCAACAATGGCAAGTAAAGCATAAGGGCTTAGGTTAGACTGAGCTACATATAAGCTTAATGAACGGGTTATGCCACAAAATCCTGCAACTTGGGACAGAAATGCAGCGCCCATCATTATAAAAGCTATCATTATGGTTGTTTTTATGGTATTTTTCATAGACAAAACAAAGTTCTTCCATGTTAGGTTTTTGAAAAATAGAGCTATGAGTAAAGCTCCCAAAACACCTAAGGCTGCAGCTTCCGTTGGTGTTGCAAAACCCATATATATACTTCCAAGAACAAGTAAAATCAGAACAAAAACAGGTGATATGTCTTTTATTGAATTTAGCTTATCCTTCAAAGTAAAGTTTTCACTATCTTTTGGGACTATGTCGGGTTTTATCAAAGCCGCTATTATTATATAGGCAGAGTATAAACCGCCAAGAAGCAAGCCGGGTATTATTCCTGCTATAAACAGTTTACCGATAGACACATTGGACATTACACCGTAAATTATCATTATTAAACTTGGCGGAATCAAAAAACCTAAGGTTCCAGCTCCTGCCAAAGAACCGACTGATAAGCTTTTCGAATATCCTCTTTTGCTTAACTCATTTAATGTTATTTTTCCAACCGTTGCTGTTGTTGCTGCTGATGAACCAGAAACAGCCGCAAACATAGAGCATGCAACTACATTTAGATGTAATAATTTACCGGGAATTTTGGAAAACCAAGGTAATAAACCATTAAACAGTTTGTTTGATATGTCTGTGTGATACAGTATCTCTCCCATGAACACGAATAAAGGCAGTGCAACCAAAGACCAAGAGTCAAGACTGTTCCATGATGAGTTTGCTATTAAACCGCCAATTTTTGACCAGATTGAGATTGTTGGTGGAAGCGTAAAATCATAAAGAAGCATTGTTGCAACACCAGTGGCAAATAGAGAAAAACCTATCCATAAACCGGATAGGAGAAAAGAAAAAAGAACAATCACCATTGCTATAAGAAGGATTAAAGGGTCTGATATCATTTTTTTACAACCTTCAATAGTTCAGACAATAGTTGCAACCACAATATGGCAAATCCTATTGGCATACATAGTTGTGGTATCCAAATGAGAGTTTGGGCAACTGTATCTGCTCTCATCTGATAGATGTAAGCTTGCTTTACCATAACAACAGAATAGTAAAGCATAAAACCGCTCAGCAGAAACGCAATTACTATTCTAAGAACATCGAATAAAAATTGAATCTTTTTGGGTAAATGAGATGTTAAAACATTTATTCTTATATGGCCATTTTCTTTTAGTGTGTATCCTAATCCAAACATAACAAAACCAGCAAACATGTAAGCTGAGTATTCGTCTGTTATCATTATGGATTTTCCCAAAGTTCCCATCAGGGCTATGTTTGACACTATAAGAACGATTATGATTACAAGTAAAATACTCGAAAGATAGGCTCCCGCATCGGAGAGCCTATCTATTAATCTTATTATCTTTTCTCTCATCTGTTGATGAATTTTTCTATGATTGATTTCTCTTCTGGCGTGCATTTCTTCAAGAATGCTTCAATCAAATGCATTGCGGCTTTATCCATTTCTTTGCTGAACTTTTCATTTGGATGTTCGACTATCATCCCGTGTTCTTTTATGATTTTTAAATCTTCACTATTTATCTTTTCAGAATAAGCCCACTGATATTTCTCTGTCTCTCTTGCAGCCCTAAGTATAGCTTCTTTCTGTGTTTTATCGAGAGCATTCCAATAATCAAGATTTATTGTGACCATATTCAAAGGATAGGCGTAATTGATAGCTGTAAAGTATTTCAGAACTTCCCAAAACTTACCATTCTTAGTTGACTCAGCAGAAGTCAGAACACCATTTATAAGATTTGTTCTTAAAGCTGAATAGACTTCTCCCCATGGCATAGAGACGGCATTTGCTCCAAGAAGTCTTAAAAACTCAGCTCCATTTCTATCGTATGTTCTTATCTTTATACCTTTTAAATCTTTGGCATCTTTTATCTCTTTTTTGGTTACAAGGCCGCTTGGTGGCCATGGTGCGGCATACAGAAACTTTTGGTTCCACTTAAGAGCTGCCTTTTTGTATAAAGGTTTAAACTCTTGATAAAGTTTCCAGGCTTCTTTGTAAGATTTAACCAATCGTGGAAGGGAACTTACGCCAAAAACATGCTCACTGCCCGACACAACACCCATTAGAATGTCAGACATAGGAACTTGACCATCCCTTACAACCCTTAGAAGCTCTGGGCCTTTAAATCCCAAGCTTCCGCCAGGATAAACAGTAATAATGACCGTTCCATGACTGTACTTCTTAACCAATTTCGCAAAATGCATAGCACCAAGCGTGTGGATACTTGTTGGCCCATAGATGCAGTTTAGGTTCATCTTAACAACCTTTGCATTGGCAGTAACACCATATAGAATGAGCAGAGCAAAGAAGATGAATAAGACCCTCCCTAAGCGTTTCATAACAAACCTCCTTGGGTTAAGTTTTTTTCACTTTATAATACCCGCCGCCGCCGGGTGTTTCTATTCTCACAATGTCGCCCTTTTTGAGTTTTGCTGAAAATTTTGGTGGCATCTCTCGTTCGGAAGATTGGGAGATGATGACATTTCTGCCCTTCTTGCCACTTCCACCACCTGCAAGTCCATAAGGTGCAAGTTTTCTTCTCTCTGATAAGACTGTAATTTCTGCATCGTCTAATAGCTCTATCTCTTTTATTAATCCATTGCCGCCTAAGAATTTTCCCACTCCGCCTGAGTTTTCTCTTATTGAGTATCTCTTGACTAAAAATGGATAAGAGTATTCAAGCGCTTCAATCGGTGTATTGAGCGTATTTGTCATGTGAGAGTGTATGGCACTTTCTCCGTGTGAGTATGGCGTTGCTCCCATACCGCCACCTAAGGTTTCATAATAGGCAAATGGCTCGTTGGTTTTGGAGTTTATACCACCTATCGCTATATTGTTCATTGTTCCCTGACTGGCAGCAGGAATTTTATCGGGTATGGCAATCGAAAGAGCACCTAAAATCACATCAACAATTCTCTGAGATGTCTCCACATTACCACCTGCCACAGCCGCAGGAAAGGTAGCATCGACAATTGTTCCTTTCTTTGTAATGAGTTTTATTGGCCTTAAAATACCGGTATTTGTTGGTATCTCTTCTTTAATTAGCGATCTGAATACATAAAGAACAGCAGAAAGCGTTATAGCATATACTGCATTTATGCTGCCATCGACTTGCCTGTCTGATTTTGAGAAGTCTAAGATTGCTTCATCTCCTTTAATCGTAAGGTCAAGATGAATTTTTATGTTCTCTTTGCTAATACCATCATCATCAAGATAATCCGTAAAACTATAAACTCCATCGGGTATATCGTTTATCGTTTTTCTCATAATCCTTTCCGAGTAATTCATAAGCTCTTTTGAATAAAACCTAACCGTCTCAAGCGAGTACTTCTCTATCATCTCTTTCAATCGCTTTATGCCAGTCATATTTGCCATTATTTGTGCCTTAAAATCACCTTCTCTTTCATAAGGTGTTCTTACATTGTTAAGAAGGAGTTTAAAGACATTTTCGTTAATCTTTCCTTCTTCAACGATTTTCAATGGTGGTATAATAATACCTTCTTGAAATATGTTTGTTGAAAGTGGCATAGAGCCTGAGCTCATACCACCTACATCTGCATGATGAGCTCTGTTTGCAACAAAAAATACAGGTTTGTCTATTCCATCGACGAATACACCGGCAACTATTGTTATATCTGGCAGGTGTGTCCCACCCTTAAACGGGTCATTAAGCACAACCATATCGCCTTCTTTGAACTCGAAATCCTTTATAGCTTCCTTAACTGACATAGGCATTGAGCCAAGATGCACGGGAATGTGAGCAGCTTGGGCTATCATATCGCCGTTTGAATCGAATACGGCACAGGAGAAGTCTCTTCTCTCTTTAATGTTGGGAGAAAATGCCGTCCTGTTTAATGATACACCCATCTCTTCAGATACACTTGAGAGTTTATTTTTAAACACTTCAAGCAGAATAGGATTAACATCCATTTTTTACTCTCCTGTCTCTATGATTAGATTGCCAAACTCATCCACAGTCGCAACACTGCCAGACGGCAGGACAATTGTTGATGAGTATTCAACTATAATTGCAGGGCCTTCAACTATGTTTCCCGCAAGCAACTTGTTTCTATCAACAACAGTAGTCCTATAAAATTGCCTGTTGAACATTGCATCTCTATAACCCAAAATTGCATCTTCGTTCTGTTCTCTTTCTGTCTTTGGTATTCTTTCAAATGTTGGTTTGTCGGGTGAGCCTACGGCTCTTAAGCGAATATTGACTATCTCGACAGTTTTGGCTTCATCAGAATACCCATAGCTTCGTCTGTGCATCTGATGGAATAGCTCAAGGTAATCTTCTTTGAAGTCAACGGTAATTTCGTATGATTGCCCTAAGTATCTCATATCTAAGAAGCGCTGAAGTTTGATGTTTTTGATATCTATGCCTTCTTTTAGAAGGTCTTGAACACCTTTCTCTTCTAACGGTTCAAATAGCTCTTTTAGGTTTTCGAAGGTTGTTTGGTTATCTTTTAGCATTACAGTTTGAGAGTAATCCTTGACTATATCTGCAAGAAGCATTCCTATAGCCGAGAGAATACCCGGGTTGTTTGGAACAAAAACCTTTGGTATATGCAATAGTCTTGCTAAGAATACCGCATGCATACCGCCTGCGCCACCGAAACTAAACAGAACGAACTCTCTTGGGTCGTATCCCCTATCAACGGATATAACCCTTATTGCCTTCTCCATCGATGTGTTAGCGACTGTAAGTATGCCTTCTGCAAGTTCAAACTCGTCCATGCCGATACTTTTTGCCATTGCCTTGAAATAACCATCAAGCCTTTCCCTGTCGAGCTTCATATTGCCGCCTAAGAAAAAATCTGGTATCAATCTCCCTAAATACAGATTTGCATCGGTTACCGTTATTTTCTCTCCCTTTCCATAACAAATAGGTCCTGGGTCAGCTCCGGCGCTTTCAGGCCCAACCTTTAAAGAGCCACCTGCATCTATGTATGCGATTGAACCACCGCCAGCTCCTACGGTATGTATGTCTATCATTGGCACTTTAACAGGAAAACCTGCAATTTCAGACTCGTATGTTAAAGGCAATCTCTCATCAATCAGAGAGACATCGGTTGATGTCCCACCCATATCAAATGTTATAAGCTTGGTATAGCCAGCCATCTTGCCGATTTCGAAGGCGCCAACCGCTCCACCTGCAGGGCCTGAGAGTATTGTTCTGACTGACTCTTCCATTGCCGTTGTTGCAGATATGCTTCCACCGTTTGACTGCATTATTCTAAGCTCGTTGTTGCCTATCTCATCCACAATGTTGGTTATATATCTTTTCATCTTCGGTGAAACATAAGCGTTTATGATTGTCGTTGATGCTCTCTCGTATTCTCTAAACTCCGATAGGATTTGATGCGATAAGGATACAGGCAATCCCAATCTTGATATAGCCTTTTTCACTTTTAACTCATGTTGTGGGTTTAAGAAAGAAAAAAGAAAACAGACGGCAACGGCTTCTGCCTTTGCATCTTCTATCTTTTTAACCAATGCTTCAAGCTCTCCATCGTCTATTTGCTGAATTATCTCACCATCTTTATTTACTCTGCATGATAATCCAAACCTTAACTCTTTTGGAACGAGCATCTCGTCGCGCTTATAGAATAAGTCATACAGCCTTTTTCTGTTTTGCCTGCCTATCTCGATTATATCTTCGAAGCCCTTATTCGTTATGAAAGCCGTATATGCACCCTTTCTCTCAAGCAGAGCATTTGTTGCAACGGTTGAGCCGTGAATAACTTTAAACTTTCCCTTCTTTGCAACATGCGATATACCTTCAAGGACAGCTTCTGCGGGATTGTGTGGCGTGGATAAAACTTTATAGACTCCCCATTTTCCGTCGTCAGTCTTAAATATGAAGTCCGTAAATGTTCCACCAGTGTCAACGCCTATTATTTCCATTTATACTGCCTCCAGCTTTTCAAGATAGCACTCTATTATTCTCATTCCTTCTTCATCGTCGAATCTGTTGCGCTTTATGACTGTTCTTACGCCCTTTAAAAGGAACTCTTCGCTCTCTATAATCCAATCGTATCCAACAACAACATCGGCAAAACTCAATAGATGTCTATTTGAAAATATCTCATCCTGTGTATAGATGTATATTCTGTATCTTCTCCTTAGAATGTCTCTATAGATGCTGTTTGCATTCTCTTTGTCTAATTTGCTTGCAGCTATATAAAATATCCTGCTGCCAAAAGGCAGGTTGTTAATCTCTGAAAACCCTTCAAGCGGATGTTTTGCCTTTATAGGTATGACTTTTATGCTTTCATAAGACAACGACTCAAGTTGCATATAACAGAAAAATGGAACGACTATGATTTTGTTCTTTAATATCCTGTTTTTTAGCTCTGTTTTTAATGTTTCGAAGGGTTTAAATATAACACGCCTGTTTATCTTTTTTTCTATCTCTCTTTTTGCAAATATGGCAACATTCTCATCCTTTTCAGTATAGATAACATTGGAAAAATCATCTTCTATCTTTGATAAAACATCATAGACAAGTGCCATTATATCTTCTTTTGAGAAACCGTTTTTTAGGAGTGTATCAACAAAACCCTTAAACGACTCTTTGACTGTTATGTAAGATGAGACTTGCTCTTTTGCGAATTTTGTCGTTGCTCTTGTGCCGCCCTTTTTGTTGCTTATAAGATAACCCTTTTTTGCAAGTTCTTTTTCAACCTTTTTAACTGTAAGCTCACTTACTCCATTGTCTTCTGCAATTTGACGAGCTGTGGGAAACTTTTTGTTTGGGTTTTCTATTGACTCTGTTATTAACCTTAATTTAATTATTTCGTGTTTTATAAAGAGATTGTCAATCTCTATGCCTTTCTTTTCTTTCATCTTAACTCTATTTTAATCTTAAGCTATTTTATGTCAAGAAAAAAATAACAGTGAGTTTCCTTTTAGTTGCTTTTTAGTTATGCTTAAATAGATTAAGTGATAATTTTTATCATTTGATACCATAAAAGTTCATCCTTTTATACTTTATTTAATTGGTTTTTTGGATATAATCATTTTTACGATGTTTGAAAAGCTAAAAAGAAAGTCATTTAAGTTCAAGATAATGATGACATACATATTAGGGCTAATTATCATCGGTGTGTCGGGATATGGTTATTTCATAGCGTCACAGGTAAGAAATTTAAATAATCAGGTTAAAGAGCAACGAGAAGAGTTGATAAAACAATACAAGTTTATGGCAAGAACAGCAGTTGCAGTTGCAGAGAACATGATAAATGTAATGCAAAATTTAGCCTTGGAAGGAAAGCTAAGTAAAGAACAGCTAAAAAGAATGGCTCTTGAAAATCTCAATACGATAAAGTATGCTCCCGCGGGCTATGTCTGGTGTATAAAAGAAGATGGAACTGTACTTCTTGACCCGCCAAAGCCCGAAATAACAGGAAAAAATATCTTTAAGCTGAAATCTGCACCATATACAACTTTAGCAAAGCTTATAGAAAATTTCAGGATTCAGAACGGTGATTTTATAGAATATGATTGGTATTATCCCGGCATAGACTCAAGAACATTTAAAAAAATTTCGTTTGTTAAAGATATACCGTCGGTTCATTGGATTATAGGTAGCGGATTTTACCTTAAAGATATAGAAGATAGAGTAAATCTATTTAAAGAGAAACAGATGCGCGAGCTTATAAAGAGCATTCTATTGAGTCTTATACCAGGTATAGCGTCTTCTTTGGTTTCTCTTCTTATCATGTATATGCTTGTTTTAAAGATGATAAAGTCTGTTGAAGATGTAGCGGATATAGCAGGAAGACTTATAGAGGACGAAGCAAGTGTAAATATGAAACTACCTGTTATAACTGATGGAGCTATAGGCAAGCTGATTCACAATACAAATCAGTATATAGAGCATCTTACGAAAATGATAAAGTTCAAAGAAGACCTTGAATTGACAGAAACGGAAGAAGAGATATTTCAACTTATAGGAGAGTTTATGGAAAGAGAGTTTAATGTTACTAAATATAGGATATATAGTGTTAAGGACGATAAGCTGCGTTTAGTTAGAGAGAAAGGTGAACTTCAGTGTCAATGGCACGATAAGTGTATGAAAGCCGCAAAAAAAGGCATAATAATGGAGGAAGTCTGTACCGAAAATGAAAATTACATCTGTTATCCAATTATGTCTTCACAGGAGCTAATGGGTGTTATAGAGCTCACCTTGAAGAAAGAGAATTTAAAGGTTATAAAGAAAACTCTGAATAAGTTTATCCAAAGTTCTGGGCACAACATCAACATAAAAAGATTGACAAAAACATTGAGGGAGCTTTCTCTTAAAGACAAACTCACAGATTTATACAACAGAAGATTTTTGGAAGAGACGATTCAGGCTATAACATCTGCTGCAGAAAGGCAGAACATAAAGATAGGCATAGTGATGATAGACATAGATGATTTCAAAAAGGTAAACGACACATATGGACACTCGGCAGGAGATGAAGCACTAAAAACGGTTGCAGACATCTTGAAGGCTCACTTTAGGAGAAAATCCGATTTAATTGTCAGGTATGGCGGTGAAGAGTTTCTCGTAATTGTTCAGGATGTTGAAGAGAATAGGCTTGTTGAGATGCTTAAGGAGTTTAAAGATGAAGTTTCAACAACATTAATAAAATCCAACGGTTCAACCATGAAGCTTACCGTCAGTGTGGGATATTCAATCTTTCCTGTTGATACAAGGGATATAAAGGAAGCTATAGAGTTTGCAGATAAGGCTCTTTACAAAGCAAAAGCATCGGGCAAGAATAAGATAGTGAGATTTAAAGGGGGAAAAGATGCATAAAATAGCCTTAATAACGGGAGCTTCCAGTGGCATAGGCAAGGCAACAGCCGAGATACTTGCAAAAAATGGATACAATGTGATTATCTCTGCACGAAGATTGGAAAGACTTATTGAGATTCAAAAACAGCTTGAAGAGAAGTATAAGGTTGAAGTTTTGCCTTTGAAACTTGATGTGAGAGATAGAGACGCTGTTGAAGACTATTTAAGCAATCTGCCCGATGGATGGAAAGAGATAGATGTTTTGGTGAACAACGCAGGATTAAGTAAAGGACTTGAGAAGCTTCAAGATGGCAAGATTGACAATTGGGAAGTTATGATAGATACAAACATAAAAGGTCTGCTCTATATAACACGGGCAATACTGCCGTCAATGATAAAAAGAAACAGCGGAACGATAGTTAACATATCATCAATTGCAGGCCATGAGACATATCCCGGTGGCAATGTGTATTGTGCAACAAAATCAGCTGTTCTGCATTTATCAAAGGCTCTAAGAATGGATTTGGTTGGAACAAACATAAGGGTTGTATCAATCGACCCGGGCATGGTTGAGACAGAGTTCAGTATCGTTAGATTTGATGGCGATAAAGAGAGAGCTGCAAAGGTTTATGAAGGTATAACGCCGTTAACTGCTGAAGATGTAGCAGAAGCTGTCTGGTTTGCTATCTCAAGACCGCCACATGTGACGGTTGAAGATATGGTTCTTATGCCAACACAACAAGCAAGCGTGCTTCTTACGGTTAAAAACTATAAGAAGTTTTAATGGATTTAAAAGACAGAATCCTGCATTTGCTTGACAAATATACGGATAACAAAGGAAGGATAGATTGCACAAAAGCTATAGCTGTAGCAAAAAGGTTGAAAATAGAGCCTTCATTTGTTGGAAAAGTTGCTTCTGAGTTTGGCATCAGAATAAAGAATTGTGAATTAGGTCAATTTGGCGACAAAAGAATAGACTCTTTTGATAAAAAGACTTATGAAGCGCTAACTGTTCTTGCAGATAATAACAGAATAAAATGCGAAGATTGTTGGAAGGTGGCAAATAGATTTGGTATGGTTAAAGTTAGGTCTTCAATAAAAAACAGCAATTTAGAAGTTATCCACTGTCAGCTTAACTGTTTTAAAAACAAAGAAAGGCCAAGGTTGAAAGCTGAAGTAGAGCTGTTTTTGAAAAGTAAAGCAACAAAGGATAAAATAAACGACAAAGCCTTCGAAATTCTCAAAGCAGTAATAGAATTAAAAAATCTAAAAGATACTTCTTGCAGACTCGGTGTCGATGAAGAAGTTATAATAGAGACAATAGAAAAGATAAATAAAGTGTTCAACGCTGTTTGTGTAAAGATAGAAAAGGATGGAAGAGTGACTGTTTATCCTTTGGCTGGAGAGATTCTGAGTAAATTTGAGAAATTAAAAAAAGACATTGAAAACTTTTCTAAGAAAAGATTTGTTGAGATATTCTACGGCGACAGAAAATACAAAGACATAGACAAATATTACAGTTAAAGTTCGCTTAAAATACTTGACATAAGTTAGAAATATAATTACAATTTTGCAAAGTTAGAATCAAAAATGGAGAAAGCAATGCAGACAGAGACAGTAAAGGTAAACATAGACGGAAAAGTTTTAGAAGCAAAAAAAGGGACAAATCTTTTAAATCTCTTAAAATCAAATGGTTTTGACATACCTACGCTCTGCTATCATGAGAAACTCTCAAGAACAGGAGCCTGCAGGCTCTGTCTTGTAAAGGTTGATGGCAAACTAACAACATCCTGCACATACGAGATAGAAAACGACATTAATGTAATAACAGAAGATGATGAAATAAGTTTTTTAAGAAAGGGTGTATTTGAGCTGTTGGAGTCTGAGATAAACGCAGATTGTGAAAACTGTCCGTTGGATGGCGTATGCGAGATTCAAAAACTTGGTGAGCGATTCGGTGTAAAATTGTCGCCAAAAGATGAAATATACGAAAAAGATGACTCGTCTGTTGTATTAAGATACGACCCAAATAAGTGCGTAAAATGTTTTAGGTGTATAAAGGCTTGCGATGAGATTCAAGGTAAAGGAGTTTTAAACTTTGCTTACAGGGGCTCTCAATTAAGGGTTGTTGCTGGCATAGGCAGATGGGAGACAAGTGAGTGCGATGGATGTGGTGAATGTGTTCAAGCTTGCCCAACAGCCGCTTTAATGGAAAAGAGTCTCATCAATTATGGCAAAATCCTGCCTTTTGAAAAGCATAAAACAACCTGTATATACTGCGGTGTAGGATGTCAGATTGAGTTATGGGTTAAGGATAATAAGATAGTAAAGGTTGAAGGTGCCAACGAAATACCAAACAACGGTTCCTTATGCGTAAAGGGTAGATTCGGGATTGATGGAGTATTAAAAGAAGATAGATTAAAGAAACCTTTAATAAAAAAAGACGGAAGGTTTGTTGAAGTTGAGTGGGATGAAGCATTGGATTATGTTGCAGAAAGACTGATTAAAATAAAGAAAGAATACGGTGCAGATGCTATATGTGGCCTTTCGTCTGCAAAGTGCACGAACGAAGAGAATTACATATTCCAAAAATTTATGAGAGCAGCTGTAGGAACGAACAATATAGACCACTGCGCAAGATTGTGTCATGCATCAACCGTTGCAGGGCTCATGATGGCGTTTGGCAGCGGCGCAATGACTAACTCTATTGCCGAGCTTGAGCATGCAGATGTTATACTTGTAACTGGCTCAAACACAACGGAAGCCCATCCTGTAATCTCAACATTTATAAAAAGAGCTGTGAAGTTCAACAAAGCAAAGCTCATAGTTGTCGACCCAAGAAAGATAGATTTAACAAGGTATGCCACCATACACCTGCAGCAGAGAAACGGAACAGATGTGGCCTGGCTAAACGGCATGATGAATGTAATTATCAACGAAGGATTGGAAGATAAGGAGTTTATAAGAACAAGAACGGAAGGATATGAAGAGTTCAAAAAGGTAATAGAAGAGTATACACCTGAAAGGGTTGAAAAGATAACAGGCATAAAAAAGGAAGATTTAATAGAAGCTGCAAGACTGTTTGGAAAAGCCAAAAATGCTTCTATTGTTTTTGCAATGGGAATAACTCAGCATACAACAGGCACGGACAATGTGCTTTCTATTGCCAATCTCTCTATGCTAACTGGCAATGTGGGAAAGGCTTTTGCTGGTGTCAATCCGCTTAGGGGACAGAACAATGTCCAGGGTGCTGGAGATATGGGCGCTCTTCCCAATGTGTATCCCGGCTATCAAAAAGTTGACTCACCGGATACCATAGAAAAGTTTGAGAAGGCGTGGAATACAAATCTACCAAACAAAGTTGGTTTGACAATCCTTGAAATGATAAACGGCATCTTGAATGGCAAAATAAAGGCTATGTTTGTTATGGGAGAAAATCCGGCTCTTTCTGACCCGAATCTCAATCATGTAAGAGAAGCCTTGAATGAAGTGGAATTTCTTGTTGTTGAAGATATATATCTGTCTGAAACGGCAGAGTTTGCAGATGTTGTTTTACCTGCCTGCTCTTTCTTGGAAAAGGATGGAACATTTACCAATACAGAAAGAAGAATTCTACCTATAAAGAAGGTGTTTGAGCCTATTGGTGAGTCAAAACCTGACTGGCAGATAATATGCGAGCTGTCTTCAAGAATGGGCTATGATATGCATTACAACGATGTTTCTGAAATAATGGATGAGATAGCCACTCTAACACCAATATACGCTGGCTTTAGCTACGATAGATTAAACGAAAAATTACAGTGGCCTATTCCAACAAAAGAGCATAAGGGCACTCAATTCTTACATAAAGATAAATTCACAAGGGGACTTGGTAAGTTCCACCCTGTCGATTATATAGACCCTGCAGAGTTGCCCGATGATGAGTATCCATTTATCCTATCCACAGGAAGAATACTCTATCATTACCATACAGGAACCATAAGCAGAAGGTCAGACTATTTAACAGAATACATAAATGAACCCTATGTTGAGATAAATCCTTACGATGCAGAGAAGTGCGGTTTGAAAAATGGTGATATGGTAAGGATATCCACAAGAAGAGGCTCAATTGTCCTAAAAGCCTTATTTAGTGAAAGGGTGGTTGTAGGAAGTGTATTTATACCGTTTCACTTCAAGGAAGCAGCGGCAAATGTTTTGACAAACGATGCTTTAGACCCGATAGCCAAAATCCCAGAGTTTAAAGTTGCAGCTGCGAAATGCAAAATAGAGAAGGTGAAGAACAATGAAGCTTGAAGAGATTTTAAAAAAACATGAGTATAAAAGGGATAGATTGCTTGAGATAATTCACGACATGGATGATGAGAACATAAATTATCATGATTTAGAAAACCTTAAAATACTATCAAAACGCCTAAAAACAACGATTGCCGATATTTATGGCACTATAACATTCTACGGAATGATAAGGGATGAGAAAAGGACAAGGTTTGAGATAAATTTCTGCTCTTCAACTGTGTGTCATATAAAAAAGGCTAAAGATTTGATTCTGTTTGTTGAGAAACTGCTTAATTGTGATGAGAATGGGATAAGCAGTGATGGGCTATTCAAGATAAACAGGGTTGAGTGCTTGGGCTTGTGTAATATAGCTCCAGCTATGACTATAAACGGCAAGGTGTATGGCAATCTAACAAAGGAGAAGATTGAAAATATAATAAGGGAATTAAAAAATGAGAGCAATAGTTAGTAAAAGCGTTAAAAAGCCAATCATTATTACAAAAGAAGAGATATCCATAGAGCAGTATGTAAAAAATGGCGGATATAAAGCATTAGAAAAAGCCCTAACAAAGAGTTCTAAGGAGATAGTGGAAGAGATAAAGAAATCAGGATTGAAAGGGCGTGGTGGTGCAGCATTCCCAACGGGTATAAAGTGGGAAGTTGTAGCAAATAGCATCTCTAAGACCAAATTCGTTGTATGTAATGCAGATGAAGGAGAACCCGGAACATTCAAGGATAGATGGATAATGGAAAATAGGCCGCATCTAATAATAGAAGCAATGGCAATATGTGGCTATGCAACGGGCTCATCAAAAGGTTACATATACATTCGTGGAGAGTATGAAAACTCTATCGAGACAATGAAAAGAGCCGTGCATGAAGCTTATAACAATGGCTTCTTAGGAAATAGAATATTAAACAGCAATTTCTCTTTTGACATAGAGATAAGAAAGGGTGCTGGCTCGTATGTATGCGGCGAAGAGACGGCTCTTCTTGAATCTATAGAAGGCAAAAGGGCTCATCCACGCTTCAAGCCACCGTTTCCGGGCGTTAAAGGTCTGTTTAGCTATCCTACTGTTGTCAACAATGTTGAGACATTTGCCAATGTGCCGTTTATAATAGCCAACGGACATAAAGCCTTTACAACCTATGGAACAAAAAACTCATTCGGGACGAAGCTGTTTTCTGTTTCTGGTTCTGTTAAAAATCCTTCCTTGATTGAAGCAAACCTTGGCATTACACTGAACGAGCTATTTAAAGAGATAGGCGGTGTTGATGGTGAGTTTCAAGCAGCTTTAGTTGGTGGAGCAGCGGGCAGCTTTGTCTTCTCAGATGAGTTAAACCTGCCTTTAAGCTATGAGACATTAAAAGAGAAGGGAAAAACCTTAGGCTCAGGCTCAATACTTGTTTTGAACAGAGATGACAATATTAAGTTGCTTGTAAGAAATGTTCTTGAGTTTTTTAGGCACGAGTCGTGCGGCAAGTGTATCCCTTGTAGAAATGGATACCCAAAAATACTCTCACTCTTTGACTCTTACATAGAAGGAGATACCAACTCAAAGATTGAGCTTTTAAATCTTGCAAACCTAATGTTCAAGACATCGCTTTGTGCATTAGGGCAATCAGCTAAGGGTGTGCTTGATAGTTATTTCTCTCGGTATTAGAGCTTAGAGAGTCTTTAAAATACAGAAACGATGCAAACTTAAGAAAGCTGTTTACATTGAGCATTCCTAAGTATCTTTTGTCTTTGGGGTTGTTCACAACAGGGATAAAATCAACATCTATTTTAGATAAAAACTCAAACACATCCAGGCCGTTGGAGTTGAGCATCAAAAAGCTTGGATTGTGAGTCATAACATCAACAACACGCATATTGGGATTGCCAAACTCACCAATCAGACGAATATCTCTAAACGATAAAACACCGACGAGTTTATCATCTTCAACAACAGCAAAATAGCTTGATGATGACTTCATTAGGATAAACATTACATCCTTTAGCACATCTTCTTTTTTTAACGCAGGGATATCTGAGTCTATAAAATTTGTTATTCTCATCTTCTTAAGTTCGTTAACATATCTTTCATTTGTTATATCAAAGCCCTTCTGCATCACCGAACGGGCATAGTGAATCTTCTCTTCAAACAGATGAGAGAAATACATTGTCATAACAGAACCCATAATCAAAGGCAGAATCATGTGATAGTTTTGGGCAAGTTCAACGACAATGAGTGTTGACCTAAAAGGTGCCGACGAGATGCTTGCCGTAATTGATGCTGTGCCTATTAGAGCTACGCTTAACGGGTCAACAGACGGTATGAACTGGTGCAAAAAACCGCCAATAGCATATCCCATAAACGCACCGCCAAATATAGATGGAGCGAATATGCCGCCAAACATACCGCTTGCAAATGTTATAGCTAAAGCAATAAGTTTCACAAGTCCCAATACAAAGGCTTGTCTGTATGAGAAGTCAAAAAAGAACAGCATGCTAACTTGCTTATATCCCAACGATGCAGCAGAGGGAAACAGAAACAGTAAAACACCAACCAGAAATCCACCAATCAGCGCCTTTGAGAACCAAGACATGTCTAATTTTTTAAATATATCGGTGGATAATCTAAACACGGCTTCAAAAGCATAAACAACAGCAGCAAATAGAAAACTAAACAGCGGCACAAGAAACAATAGCGCAAGGTTGTATGATAATTTTGGCACAAAAAATGCCGGATAGTTGCCTAAAAAATACCGAGATATAGCCGTGCCAATAGCAGAAGAGATAGACAGCGGTATAATAACATCAAAACTCAGTCTGCCCAAAATTATCTCAAGTCCAAAAATAATGGCAGCTATCGGTGCGTTGAATGTTGCAGCTAAAGCAGAAGATACGCCACAGCTAACAAGCAGTGGAATATTGGCACCTTCAATTCTTACAAAGTTCAAGAACAGTGAAGTTAAAGAGCCACCAAGCTTTGCTATCGGCCCTTCCCTTCCAACAGGCAAGCCAAATCCTATGTTTACCGCAGTTAAAACAACACTGCCTATGCCCTTTTTGTAATCTAACCTACCCTTCTTAAGAACGATAGAGCGAGCAACAGAGTCTATTGTTGGATTAACCGAGCCTTCCATGACAGTGTTTATGATAAATGCAGAGATTACAAACAGAATTGGTATAATAACGATATAAGCTTCGTTTGTTTTGGATGCTGGGATAAGAGCAAAGGCGTATTTCGAGCCTTTTATAAGCTCTCTCATTAAGATGGCAGATAAGCCACCAATTATGCCTATTGCAGAAGGGAGTATAAAAAGTCTAAAAAAGTTCTTCATTTACTCTTTACAAGTTTTAGCTTTAAAGCAAGACCACCTGCAAACTGACCGGCAAAATAGGCAGATACCATTATCGGAAATGTATATAGAGCAAAGCCCAATCCACTCAATAAGCGAAGGGCTATAATAAACGGTATTGGAGCATGGACAAAAACAAACCAGTTTCTTGAAAACTTCTCGCTTTTTGCCCTTAAGTATCCAAACGGCAAATTCAACAGAAACACAAAGAGTGCAACTTCAAACAGCGTCATGGCTTTGACTCCTTTAAAAGCATTTTTATCTTAGAGAGTCCGATTCTCAATCTTTTTGACTTATCAACAAGCACAAAATCAACAGGTAGGTTGGTATTGTTTATCTTTTTGCATCTCAAGACAACAACATTGCCGTTTCTTTTGCTGCACAGCTCTGTAAAGTTTTTGGTGATGTAGATTATCAAGCTCTTATACTGATTCAAATCTATATCGCCTATTTTTAGATTTTTATACTCTCTTCCTGTTTGATAGTCCTTAACCAAAACCGTATCACCACTCACATAAATCCCGGCAACAGAAAAGCCTAAGCTGTTTATCACATCGAGCCTAAGGTTTGAGCCGTTTAGACTAAAAAAGCCTTCAAATGTTCTACCTTCAAAGTTGGCATCGAATGTTCCATTTATCAGATACTCTTTTTCTGGCAACGGTTTGAATATCGTGCATGCACTAAGCAAAATTAACAAAGAAATTGCCCACAGCCTTTTTAATCTCATCTCTTTTTATCCTTTCCTGTTTTATATATTCAACAGACTCAACAAACCACCTGCCATAGAGCTTCTTTGTAATCCTGCTGTCAAGCACAACAATTATACCCTTATCGTTTTCATCCCTTATCAAGCGCCCTATACCCTGTTTAAACTTTAGAACGGCCTTTGGAAGAGAGTATTCAAAAAAGGCGTTTCTGCCTTCACTCTTCAGTAGTTCAAATCGAGCCTTCTCAATGGGTGTTGTTGGCACTTCAAAGGGCAACCTCACAATTACGAGAACGGATAACTCTTCTCCTTTCACATCAACACCTTCCCAAAAGCTACTGGTTGCAAACAAGAAACCTTTGCCTTCTTTAAATTTATTTAAAAGCTCAAAATTATCAAGTTCTCCTTGCCTTAATGCTTTAAAACCATTATTCTTCAATCTATCTTTCGCATACTCATAGACATCGTTTAACATCTTATACGATGTAAATAGAACCAAAGCTCCCTTGTTGCCTTCTAAAGAAGACGAGATATCAACAATCACATCGGCGGCAGTTTTTGAAAATCTTTTATCTTCAATGTCTGGCATATCTTCAACTATAAACACTCTGCAGTTTTTTTGATAATCGAACGATGTTTTTGCTATGAAGCCTTCTGCTTTTTCAATTCCAATACTTTTTTTAAAGAAATCAAATGTGTTATTAATCGTCAGAGTTGCAGAGACAAACAAGACAGAAGAGAGTTCGCTATATACAAACTCGTTTAGAGCTTTATCTATGTAAATCGGTGTGATGTTGAAGTGAAGCGACTGTTTGAAACGCTTTATCCAGAAAATATTTAACCCTTCATCTTCAACTCTTAAAAACTCTCCCAAAAGGTCTCTGTTTTCTGAAAGTGCCACATAGACAGATTTTATGTCGATAGACTCATTATCATTTAAGCTCTCTATAATGGTTTTGAGCTCTATTAAGAAACCATCTAAAATATCCAGTATCTGGGATAATGGTTTTTTAAACCTTTCTAAGCTCTTCTTATCTATTCTAACTTCATTTTCAACCCTGCCTGAAATCTCTTTGAAGAGTTCTTCAAGACTCTTTCTTGTGTGCTGGGTTTTTCTCTTTATTGACTCGTTGTCTAAATCCGCAAGAAGGCCACTCTCTTTTCTTTTTCTTTTCAAATAGAGCATGTTTAGAAGTGCATTTATCTCGCTACTGCTTGAAGTTTTCGTGTAATAGTTCGTTGCATTTTTCTCTATGTTGTGAGCTTCATCAAATATCAGGGCATCAAACTCTGGCAGTATCTCAGCACTTCTCATTATTGAGTGAGAAAAGACAATGTGATGATTGGCAACGATTATGTCTGCTTCTGCCAATTTCCTTCTTGCCCTGTAAAAGAAACAGCCGCTTCTATAGTATGGGCAGTTTCTGTGAGCACAGGATACGCTTGAGCTTGCAAGAACAGACCAGCCTTCTTCTGTTAAGTTTCTCTTTTTTGAAAAGAACTCGTTTTTTGAACCTTCGTCGGCATAAGAGAGAAACTCTCTTAACTCTTTGTAAGCATCCGTCTCAAACAGAAATATACTGCCTGAATTTATGGTGTTCTCTGCTTTTCTTTTACATAGATAGTTGTTTCTTCCAAGTGCTATCTCAACCTTAAAATCTATAAATTTCTGAAGAAATGGGATATCCTTTAGAATAAGTTGCCTTTGTAAGTTTATTGTATTTGTTGATATTACAACCCTTTTTCTGTTCTCTTTTGCAAACAGAACGGCAGGGACAAGGTATGATAAGCTTTTGCCTGTGCCTGTTGGAGCTTCTATCATACCCATTCTGCCGTCTTTTAATAAATTATAAACAAAATGTGCTATTTTTAGCTGCTCTTCTCTCTTCTTGAAACCCTTACTTTTGTATATCTTCTCAAATATCTCATCAATTGTTGAGCTTCTGTTTGGTTTGCCAATAATTTCAAGATTAAAAGATGAGTCAACAAATATCACCCAATCCAACTTTTCCAAATTATCAGCTACTGTTTCCAATGCATAGTATTTATTCTCATCAAAGATGAGTATATCTCCTTCAATCTCTGTTGCCCTCCCTGTTATATCAACCGTATTGTTGTCTATGATTATTTTAAAAAATGATGGTATATCTGAAGATTCGAGTATCTTTCTGGAGTGTTTGGTTAATTCCATTACCTCTCGAACTCAATAGGATAATCTCCGCTAAAACAGGCAAAACAAAATCCTTCTTCTCCCATGATGCTTTTTAAACCTTCCAAAGATAGATAGGCAACAGAATCGGCTGTTGAGTATTTTCTTATCTCTTCGATTGTGTGTGATGATGCTATGAGCTCTTTCTTTGTTGGTGTATCTATACCGTAAAAACAGGGCGAGATGACGGGTGGAGATGCTATTCTTAAATGCACTTCCTTTGCACCTGCATTTCTTATCATTTTTACTATTCTTCGGCTTGTTGTTCCTCTCACGATTGAGTCATCAACAACAACAACCCTTTTGCCGTCAAGAACATCTTTAGCTGGGTTTAGCTTTAGCCTTACTCCGAAGTTTCTAATTGATTGTGCAGGTTCTATAAATGTTCTTCCAACATAGTGGTTTCTGATGAGTCCAAAATCAAACTCAAGACCACTCTGTTTGGCAAACCCTAAGGCTGCAGGAACGCCAGAGTCTGGTGTTGGTATAACGATATCTGCATCAACAGGAGACTCAATCGCCAAAACTTCGCCCATCTTCTTTCTTATCGAATAGACATACCTATTCCACAAAAGTGAATCAGGTCTTGCAAAGTATATGTATTCAAATACACATTTATGCTCTTTCTGTTTTTCAAACGGCCTGTAAGAGTGAATACCATCCCTATTTGCAACAACAATCTCTCCCGGTTCAACATCCCTAATATACTCTGCACCTATTAAATCAAACGCACATGTCTCGCTTGCAAAGATTACGGCATCATCCAGCTTTCCCATAACAAGTGGCCTAAAGCCCCACGGATCTCTTACGGCGTATAACTCATCTTCTCTCATTATAACCAAGCTGAAAGCACCCTTTATCATCGATAATGCTTCAACAAGTCTTTCAAAGAAACTCGTCTTACTGCTGCGGGCTATTAAGTGAATAATGACTTCGGTGTCCGAGTTTGAGTTGAATATGGCACCTTCACTCACCAATCTGCGTTTTATACCATTTGCATTGACTAAATTGCCGTTGTGGGCTATTGCTATATCGCCAAGGTCAAAATGGGCATTTAAGGGCTGAACATTGGCTATAGACTCATCTCCAAAGGTTGAATATCTGTTGTGCCCTATGGCTATTCTGCCTTTAAGAGACGATATAACGCCCTTTTTGTTGAATATCTCGTTTACAAGTCCCTTGCCTTTGTGGACATAGAATGTGTCTCCGTCTGTTGATACAATGCCGGCGGCCTCCTGCCCTCTGTGTTGAAGAGCATGAAGGCCTAAATAGACATAATTTGCTGCTTCACTCTTGTTAAAGATACCAACAATGCCACACATTAGCTCAACCCTAACACATCCTGCATAGAGTATAAGCCGGGAACTTTATCAATTACCCACTTTGCAGCACGCAGAGCACCACGAGCAAATGTATCACGAGAGCTTGCTTTATGTGTAAGTTCAAGTCTCTCTCCTAAACCTGCGAAGATAACCGTATGGTCTCCGACGACATCACCACCGCGCAGACTCATTACGCCTATCTCTTTGGGCTTTCTTTCTCCTATCAATCCCTTTCTGCCGTAAACTGCAACATCTTCAAGCTTTTCGCCCAAGCCTTCTGCTGCAAACTCAGCTAACTTCAAGGCTGTTCCACTTGGTGCATCTGCTTTAAATCTGTGATGCATCTCGACTATCTCTATGTCGTAATCTTCGCCGAGCTTCTCTGCCACATCTTTAACGAGCTTAAACAGAATATTTACACCAAGACTCATATTTGGAGAAAGCACAATTGGGATGATGGCGGCAAACTTCTTTATCTCTTCTATCTGGTTGTGGTTTAAGCCCGTTGTTCCAATAACGATAGGTTTTTTGTTATCCGCTGCAACTCTTACATGCGAAAGTGTGGCAGAAGGTGTTGTGAAGTCTATCACAACTTCGCCATCTTCTATAACCTTAGACAAGTCATCTCCTATAGCTATACCATTTGCAGAAGAGCCGCTCAAAATGCCTGCATCCTGCCCAATACTTGAAGAGCCCTTTACTTCAATAGCTCCAACAAGCTGCAGCTCTTTGTCTTCATCAATCAATGCACATATCCTTCTTCCCATCTTACCAGCTGCACCGCACACTATTGTCCTTATCATCTCTCCCCCCTAAATAAGATTCATATCCTTCAAGACTGCCTTTAATTTTTCCTTGTTTGCATCAGACATCTTGCACAGCGGCAGTCTAAACTCTTCTTCTATCAATCCCATGAGATACAGTGCAGTTTTTACAGGTATCGGGTTTGTCTCATAGAACATAGCTTTATGAAGTTTATACAGTTTGTGATGAAGCTCTTTTGCTTCTTCAAGCTTACCTTCAACAAATGCATCATACTGTCTTGCTACTAAGTCTGGAACAACATTTGCACTTACGGATATTACACCTGTGCCGCCTATAGACATCATCGGCAGGGTCAAGAAGTCATCACCACTGATAACAGAGAAGCCTTCCTTTGCACCTTCTATGATTTCGCTAACCTGATTTAAAGAACCACTTGCTTCCTTTATGCCAACGATATTATCAACTTCAGACAGTCTTATAACCGTATCTGGCAGTATGTTAACGGATGTTCTGCCGGGCACATTGTAAAGGACAAGTGGAACACTGATGGCTTCTGCTATTGTCTTGTAATGTTGATACAGACCTTCTTGGGTTGGTTTGTTATAATATGGAGCAACAGAGAGAATTGCATCAGCACCAGCAGAGATGGCTATTTTTGCAAGCTCTATAACCTTTTTTGTATTGTTTGTTCCTGCACCTGCCAAAACGGGAATCTTGCCTTTACACTCATCAACGGCAACGCCTATGGTTTTCTCATACTCTTCTAAATCCATAGTTGCTGCTTCTCCCGTTGTGCCACAGGGAACAAGGCAGTCTATTCCTGCATCTATCTGTCTTTTGATAAGATTTCTAAATGCATCTTCGTCGAGCCTTCCCCCTTTGAATGGCGTTACAATCGCCGTCATAGCACCTTTTAGCTCAAACATAACACCCCCCTTTAATAGTTCCACGCTTCTTCTATCATTGTGCCTATGTATGTAAGCAAAGCTTCTCCTTCTAAATAAACTTTCTTTATACCTGAATCATCAACATATACATAAATCTTCAATGTTTTTCCGCCCTTTGTTAGAACATCAACGGGCGATTCACACTTGCCCTGCAAAACGGATATTACTGCAGCTGCTGTTGCACCTGTGCCGCAGGCTAAGGTTTCGTCTTCAACGCCACGCTCGTATGTTCTGAGCTTTATGGTGTTTTCGTCAATAATCTCAGCAAAATTTACATTTGTTCCTTCGGGTTTGAAGTAATCATGATACCTTGTTTTTGCACCAATCTCTTTAACATCAATCACATCAACATTATCAACAAAATATACAACATGTGGCACACCTGTATTTATGAAGCTTGCAGGCATTCCTATACCTTCAAGCTCAATCTCAGCTTTATAATCCTTTGGATTTGTAAGCTGAACCCTTACTGTATTTAGACCTGTAATCTGGGCTTCTATTACACCAGCCAATGTTGAAAACTTCATGTTCAGTGGAGCTATACTGTTTAGATATGCAAACCTTGCTGCACACCTTGAACCGTTGCCACACATCTCAACTTCACTTCCATCGCTGTTGAAGAATCTCCATCTGAAGTCATACACATCATCTTTTTCTATCAGGATTAAGCCATCTGCTCCAACGGATAATCCCCTTTTGCACACCTTTTGAACAAACTCTTCAAGCGGTATATCAACTAAACTCTCAACAATCTTGTCCCTGTTATTTATGATGATAAAATCATTTCCGCTGCCGTTCATCTTAAAGAATGGAATCTTTTTCATATCGTCTCTCCCTTTATCAAATCTTCCAATGTTTCTCTTTCTCTCACAACCCTGAAACTATCACCATCAACCAGCACTTCTGCCGGTCTTGGACGAGAGTTATAGTTGCTTGCCATCGTGAATCCATAAGCTCCAGCACTGAATACAGCTATGTATTCACCATTTGGCACATCTTCTATTTTATAGTCCCTGCCAAAGAAATCGCCTGTTTCACAGATTGGCCCAACAATATCACAGACAATCTCTTCTCTGTTCTGTTTCTCAACGGGTGCTATCTTGTGATAAGCGTTGTATAAAGACGGCCTTAAAAGATCATTCATACCAGCATCAACTATTAAGAACTTCTTATCGCCGTTTGTTTTATGATAAATCACTTCCGATACGAGTATGCCGCCATTACCAACAAGGAATCTGCCAGGTTCAAAAACAAGCTTGATATTAAAATCTTTAAATGCTTCTTCAACCTGCTTTGCATAATCGTCTATTGATGGTTCTTTATCTTCTTCTTCGTTATAGACTATTCCAACACCGCCGCCGACATCAACAACCTTGAATTCAATACCTTTATCTGAAAGCGCTCTCATCAGCTCTGCTATTTTCAAGGAAGCATCATAAATCGGCTTTGTATCAAGCAACTGACTGCCTATGTGAAACTGAATGCCGTAAATCTCTATGTTCGGGAGTTCCTTTGCTTTCAAATACAAATCAAACGCTTCGTTATGTGGCACACCAAATTTATTTTTTTTCAAACCCGTTGATATGTAAGGATGCGTCTTTGGGTCAACATCGGGATTAACCCTTAGAGATATCCTTGCCTTCTTTGATAGCTTTTGAGCAACTCTATTTACAGCTTCAAGCTCATCTTCTGATTCGACATTTATCATCATTATATCGTTTTCTATTGCGTATTCTATCTCATCATCACGCTTCGCAACGCCGCTGAATACGATTTTCTTGGCATCAACACCAGCCTTTAATGCCCTAAACAACTCGCCCTTTGAGACAATATCCGCACCAGCTCCAAGCTTTGCAAAAACATTTATAACAGCCAAGTTGCTGTTTGCCTTGACGGCAAATGAGATGGTATGCTCTCTCTTGAATGCCTTGTCAAACTTGTTGAACTGCTCAACAAAATGTGCCTTCGAATAGATATAAACAGGCGTTCCAACTTCTTTGACAATCTCCTTCACCTTAACATCTTCTGCGTATAGTTGACCATCTTTATAATGGAAGTCCATCTAATCCCCCTTGCAATTTTTATAGTATTCTATTCAAATAACTAACAAAATGCAATACTTCCCTTCTGATGCCTTTAACCTTTAGCCCACCTGATATCTGCATAATACAGCCCGGACATGCCGTTATCAAAACCTGCAGGTTGGCTTTTTTAATAGATTCAATCTTCTCTTCGAGCAATCTTTTTGAGATATGCGGATGCATCATTGAATAGCTGCCTGCAAAACCGCAACACCTGTCGTTGTTTTCTATCTCAACATAGTTTGGCTCATGGCTTTTTAGGAAATCGTCAAGTATTGTTGATTTTTCAAGCCCCCTTTTTAAATGACAAGGATGATGATACCCTAATACCGCACCCAATCTTGAAGTCTTTACATGTTTGCTGTTTATCATCTGGATAAAATAAGAAGATGCACACTCAACCTTATGCGACAGCTCTAAAGCCCTTGGGTTTTCTGTTAAAATTTTGTAATCCCGCTCTATCATGTGCGCACAGTGTGGGTCTAAAAAGAGAATTTTGTCGCAATCAAGCGACAACAGATAATCTATGTTTATCCTTGCCGCCTTCTGGGCTGATTTCTTCTCGCCATTATACCATGCAGGTGCACCGCAGCATGCACTCTGTTTTATCACTGTTAGTTCGATACCCAATTTTTTGGCAACTTCTAAAGCATCTTTTCCAATATTGGAATAGATAAAGTTAACAGAGCAACCTGCAAATAGACAAATCTTTGATTTTTTGGTTTTAACAGAGACATCAAACGAGCTTGTAATGGGTGGCAAAGCTCTAAAGTTCAAGCCCAAAGCTTCATCAATCTTTTTTATGCCTGTTTTGAGTCCGTTTTTGAAGGCAAAATGTGAGATATAAGCTCCAATCCTTAAAACTTCATATCTGTTCTCAAGGTGTTTTATTATTAAACCTTTGATTCCCGGTGTGTCTTTGGTTAATTCTGCTTTGATTGAGAGTATTAGCTTTTGAAGGTTTATTTTTGATGAGCATATCTCATCGCATGCCATACAGCCTATGCACATGTTCGCATAATCCCTTAAGCCTTCTGTCTCACCAACCATATAGCTAAGTAAGATACCTATAGGCCCTGCATAGGATTTACCCTTGAATAGCTTGCCGCTTACCGTTGTATAGACTGGGCAGGCATTCTGGCATGCACCACATCTGATGCAGTATAAAATCTCTTTGTAAAACTCGTTGTTTTTAATTGAGCTTCTGCCGTTATCAAGCAGTATGACATAGAATTTACCGTAAGGCTTTCTTAATATGTCGATATAGCTTGTCGTTATCTGAGCTGTTGCAGCCTTGGGCAAAAGCTCAATAATCTTAAATGCCTCTCTGTCTGTTTCAACGATTTTGTCGATACCAACAAAGCAGATAACTGTATCCTGTCTTATTACATTCTGTATGTTTCCTTCATTGCTTAGGATAAAGAAGCTGCCGCTTTCTGCACTTACAACATTTGCTCCAATGATACCGCAGTCTGCCTTAGAGAATGTCTCTTTTATCTTCTCTTTTGAGAAGTCAACCATCACCTTTGCATCGTTAGGCAGATTCTCGTTGAATACGCTGTTTAAAAGCTGGTTGATTTTCTCTTTTGACATGTGAATTGCAGGTGCTGTCATGTGTGTTGGCGGTTCGTTGTTTATCTGGACAAGCCACTCGCCCAAATCCGTTTCATACACTTCAAAGCCATTTTCAGCCAAAAATTCATTCAGATGCAGCTCTTCTGTTGTTAGTGATTTTGATTTTACAATGCTTTTTATCTGGTTCTCTTTGAGTATGCTTTCAACGATTGAGAGCGCTTCCTGTTTATCCTTTGCGACAAAGACGGCATCACTATTGGCTTTTATCTTTTCAATAAAGTTTTTTAGATTCTCACTTAGTTTTTCTATGTTTCTCTCTTTAATGGACCTTACCTTATTTTTTAGCTCTTCTATGTCAAAGAGTTTTTCTATCTTTTCTCTTTTTGAGAAGTAATTTTCCCTTAACCTTAAAAGTGCGGTTTGAAGAAAGCTATCTTCTGAAAACTCCTTTTCTCTTTCTTCTAATGTCACGCTCTTTCAACCCCCTTTTCTTTAGCTCTTTTGAGAATCTCCATCTGACAAACAAAACAGCAGCAACAAGCCCAAATGTGAATACTCCCAATATTATTTCATCAATCAGACTCACATGTGGCTGATAGCCTTTTCTTATGACTTCGGCCGCAAATGTTAAATTCATGGAAACTCCCAGTAATAGGGTATGTTCAATGGCTCTAAAGAAAACCTGACCTTTTTTATACTCATCTTAAAATTGAATGTCTTTATTTCACTCTCTAATCTCGTATCGATAAGCGAAGCATAAACAAAGAATATCTTGTCAAGGTATCTGTAAGAGCCAACAATTATATAATCGTAATCCTTAGGGAAATAGCTTATAGATAAATCTTTTGGATTAAACCAGTCTGGAGATTGTAGATACTCTGCGTATGCCAAACAGTGTTTGTTTAATGCCTTTGTTAATTGATAAGCCAAAAATCTGCCGTTTCCGTTAGCCTGAGACTCCTTGTATTTTATAAAATCAACAACTGCCACCTTGCCCTTTTGAACAAAAGGACAGATTTGACTTGCCATCTTGTTAATCAACTCAACGGTTTTTGTTATATTCTTCAGTTGATTCTGGGCATCAACATCTTCACCCACATAAAATGGCTGAGTGTTGACACAGGATGTCAAGAATAGGGCTATAAGAACAGAGATAATAACAACTCTCATGCTTTAAAAAATACAATTAAATACACTTTGCAGTCAAGAAGTTTGCTTTTTATTAAACTTGAAGTTAGATTGTTAATAATATAGGATAAAAATAAACGAAGGAGTCAGTTATGAGAGTTGCTGTAATTGGCGTTGTTATTGTGCTGTTTCTATCCTTCAGTGCCAATGCTGGATGGATGGAAGAGCAGCTTAAAAACTTTGGTGTTGTTGTCGAGCAACAGAATCAAGAAAAAGATTTCAATCTAACAAATGAAGATGCGGTTAATAGTTTAAAAGAAGCGCTGATAGTTAGCGTAAGTGATGTTATAGGTAAACTTGGCAGGCTTAATGGATTTTATAAAGACCCTAAGGTTCACATACCGCTGCCTGAGAAGATAAAGCAGCTTAAAGATTTGCTTGAGATGGTTGGACTTGAAGAAGATTTAAATAAACTTGAACTTCAGATGAACAGGGCAGCAGAAAAGGCAACGCCAAAAGCAAAAAGGATATTCATAAAAGCCATTAGAGAGATGAGCGTTCAGGATGCAAAAGGTATACTAAAAGGGCCAGACGATGCGGCAACTCAATACTTCAAAAGAAAGATGACACCAGAACTAAAAGATGCCTTTAGACCAATAGTAAAAAGAACCCTGTATAAGGTTGGAGCCATTAGAACATACGATGAAATGTTTGAAGGAATTAGTGAGTTTTTACCATTTACCAAAAGCAGGGGATTTAACTTTATAGATTATGTTTTAAACAAAACCATCGACGGCATTTTCTATTACATGGCAGAAGAAGAGAAACAGATAAGAAAAAATCCTGCAAAAAGAACAACAGAGCTTTTAAAAAAGGTTTTTGGCTTTTACGATAAGTGAGAGAAGGTTTTACAACGGGAACGGCTGCAACTGCTGCTGCTATAGGAGCTTTAATTCTCAAAAAAACAGGCAAAAAGATAAAAAGCGTAAAAGTTTCTCTTCCTATGGGCGATACTATTGACATTCCCGTCTCGTTTACAGATGAGAAGTGTGTTGTTGTTAAGGATGCAGGAGATGACCCTGATATTACAAACGGCATAGAGATAATAGCAAAGGCAGAAGTTCTAAAAGGCAAGAAGGGTGTTGAAGTTAAGGCGGGTAAAGGCATAGGAATAGTAAAAAAGAAGGGTCTTCAGGTTGAAGTAGGAAAACCTGCAATAAATCCTGTGCCTATGAGAATGATAAAATCAAATGTGGAGAAGTTTCTTGAAGATAATGAGTTTGCCGTAATAACGATTGAAGTTCCAAAGGGTGAAGAGATAGCAAAAAACACATTTAACGAAAGGCTCGGTATAGTTGGTGGTATATCAATATTGGGAACAACAGGCATTGTAAAGCCAATGAGTCTTGATGCTTTAATAGCTTCGATAAAGTGTGAGATTGATGTTATTTTAGCTGAAGGCAAAAAATACTTTTTTCTTGTTCCCGGTAAAATTGGAGAAAGACACATAAAAAGCGTAAAAGGAGATATCCCTGTTGTTCAGGTTAGCAATTACTTTAAAGACATATTTGACTATCTTGCCAATAAAGGAATTAAAAGGTTTGGTATAGCAGGTCATCCAGGAAAGATTGCAAAAATATCTATGGGCTATTACAATACCCACTCCAAACACTCACCACAAGCTAATGGATTTGTGTGCAATCTATTGGGATTGAAGAAAAATTTTAATACAATAGAAGAGATTTGTAAGGTTTACAGACTGGATAAAGTAGCTTCTGCTGTTAAGGATAGAATAAAAAAAGACTATGGATTTGATGTTGATGTAATTCTGTTCGATATGGAAGGGAATATTGTCGGAGAAGCATAAGAATATCTGGATTATATCTGCAGGATTGGGAAGCAAGGATTTTCTTACATACAGAGCTGTAAAGACAGCATCAGATATGGATATACTTGCGGGAGATAGAAGGTTTGAATCACTCTTTGAACATAAAAACTATGTTGTTCTAAACAGGTTTTTTGAAGATGTTGACAGAATAGCTCAAGACACAAGTTCAAAAATAGGTTTTGTTGTGTCTGGAGATGCCAGCTTTTTCTCTTTGGCAAAGTATATTTATGAGAAATATTCAGAAAGGATTGTTGAAGTTGTGCCCGGCGTATCAAGTTTTCAGATGGCTTTCTCAAGACTCTTTGAAACATACGAAGATGTAAAGTTTGTCTCTTTTCATAAAGAGTTAAAAGAAAACTTTAAGCTTGGACGGAAAACATTTATATTGTGCGGCAAGAATAAACCATCAGAGATTCTCTATTATTTAGATAACAAAATAGCAGATTACGATAAATTTGTATGTTATAATCTTGGACTGAAGGATGAGAAAATAGTAAAGGTTGAAGGCGACTATAATGTGCCAGATAGCGGATTGGCAGTTATAGTTTTGATTAAGAGAGATGGGTAAGGTTTACTTTATTGGTGCAGGGCCTGGAGATATAGAGCTTTTAACTATAAAGGCCGTTAAGATACTAAAAAGAAGCGATGTTGTTATATATGCAGGGAGTCTTGTTAATGGAGATATCCTTTCTTTTACAAAAAAAGATGCCAAGGTTTTTGACTCATCGTCTATGACGCTTAAGGAGATAATAAACACAATGATAGATGCTTGCAAAAATGGGTATGATGTTGCAAGGCTTCACTCAGGAGACCCATCCATATACGGAGCAATAGCAGAGCAGATGAAAGAACTTGAGAAGTTTAACATTGAATATGAGATAATACCCGGCATAACATCGCTGTTTGCAGCGGCATCTAAGTTAAAGGTTCAGCTAACTGCACCAGAAATTTCCCAAACCGTTGTCATAACACGCCTTGAAGGAAGAACAAAAATGCCCGAAGATGAGAGTATCGATAAAATACTCTCTCACGGTGGAACATTCTGCTTTTATTTATCTGTTGATAAGCTAAAAGAAATAGTGGATGCCTGTCTAAGGGCGGGTTTTGACAAAGATACGCCTGTTGCTGTCTGTTATAGGATTGGGTGGAAGGATGAGAAAATAGTAAAAGGCAACCTGAAAGATATAACTAAGAAGGCATCAGGCATAAATAGGCAGGCTCTTGTGATTGTAGGCAAGGTTCTAAATAGAGATATTTCAAACTATTCAAAACTTTATGATGAGAACTTCTCTCATGGATACAGAAAAAATAGCAATAATATCGATAAACAATAACTCTTTCTCTATAGCTTTAAGGATATCCAAATCCCTTAAAAATTGCGACCTGTATGTCAAAAACGGCATTACGGCAAATAAAGATGTGTATATCTTTGATGATTTGAGAGCTGTTTTTGAAGATGTATTTAAAAGGTATAAAAAAATAATAGGTGTTATGGCTTTGGGTATAGCAACAAGGATGATATCGGGTTTGCCTGAAGATAAAAGAAAAGACCCTGCTATCGTGGTTGTTGATAGTGCTGGAAGATTTGCGATTAGCCTGCTTTCTGGACATGAAGGTGGAGCAAATGAGTTGGCTTTGGATGTCTGCTCATCGATAGGAGCTCAACCTGTTATAACAACGGCAACAGAATCATCTAAGAGATATGTTATAGGAGTTGGCTCAAGAAAGGAACTAAAGAGTGAAAATATCGAAGCTGCTATACAAGAAGCATGCAGAATGTGTAATATAACACCATCTCATATTAGGCTTGCTGCGACATGTTGGCATAAGAAGGACGATAAAGCATTAAAAGAAGCTTTAGATAATCTTGGACTTAAAACCGTGTTTCTGCCAAAGTTTAGGTACTCAAGTGATGTCTATTGTGTTGATGAGACAGCCGCAAAGAAGCATTTAGGCATAAAAAGTGTGGCTGAGATGTCTGCTTTGATTGCATCTTTTAATCCAGAGTTTGTCTTAAGAAAGAGAGATTTTGACGGTGTGAGTATAGCGATAGTAAGAGAGAATCTAAATGGGTAAAATTTTCGTTGTGGGTCTTGGCTTAGGTGAAGAAAATATGAGCTTTGGCGCCAAAAAAGCTATAGAAATCTCAGATGCCGTATGTGGATATGAGAGTTATATAAACAAGATAGAAAATATGCTTAAGGATAAGATAGTTTTTAGAAACGGCATGGGTGGTGAAGTTGAAAGGGTAAAGAAAGCCATTTCTTTAGCAAAAAAGGGTCTAACTGTTAGTGTTGTAAGTTCGGGAGACTCATCTGTCTATGGCATGGCTTCTCTTGTATATGAGCTTTCGGATATCGAAAATATAGAGATAGTGCCTGGCATTACGGCTGCAATATCTGTAAGTGCAAGATTGGGTGCGCCTATATGTGAAGACTTTGTGGCTTTGTCTTTATCCGATTTGCTTACACCATGGGAGTTGATAAAAAAGAGAATTGATGCGGTAAATTATGGCGATTTTGTGTGTGCTATTTACAATCCAAAAAGCAAAAAAAGAACAAAACAGATAGAGTATGCCCTAAACAGGTTTCGTTTAAGAGGCAATCTCATCTGCGGAGCAGTTAAGCAGTGCTGTAGTAATCACGAAGAGATAAAGATTATGAGAATAGATGAGTTTGATTACGATTTTGTCGATATGAGAACAACCATTATTGTTGGAAATACTAAGACATACATAAAAAATGGCAAAATGATAACACCACGTGGATATGATATTAATCGCTAAAGAAGTCAGGCTGCAGTATTAAAATGTAAATATTTTTGTCTTTAGCTGCTTCTATCTTGTTGTTTAGCCCACCTTCTCTTCCACTGTTTTTGGTTACTATACAGTCTATATCGAACTCTTCTATTATTGCGATGTTGAAATTCTTAGAGAACAAGCCTTCCATGGCTATTATGTTCTTAGGGTTTATCCCGAGATTTCTTAGGTGTTTTATGGAGTTTTCATAGGGGAGAATACGAAAGATAGAATTATCAAAAAACTCTTTAAACATATCAATACGCTTTGAACCTATGGTAAAAAAAATCCTTTTGCAGTTGCACCTTAAAAAATCAAAGATGTCTTCCTTAGATGAAAAAAAGAGAGCTTTTTTGTATGTTGTTGACGCTTCAAGTTTTCTTTTTCTCTCTTTGTATTCTATTTTCATTTTTAAGGCAACCCTTTTTGCAGTCTGGCTTATTTTAAAAGCAAATGGATGCGTTGCATCTATTATTTTTGTTATCTTTTTCTTTTTTATAAACTCTGCAAGGCTCTCTTCATCGAAATTTGCCTTTATTGTGTTTGGAAACACCCTTTTGAATGACTCATACCCATAATCTGTTGCAACAGATATGATAAAATTTTCTTTTAACTTCTTTGCTATCTCTTTGCTTTCGGTTGTGCCTGCAAGTAAAAGTATCATAGCTTTAAAATTGCCCTAAAAGCTGCAGCAGCCCATGGACTTCCACCCTTTGTCGAGAGATTTGTTATATATTCAAGGTCTGTTTCTGTAAGTCTCTTTTTAGACTCATACGCATCCACAAAACCAACAGGAAAAGCAATTATAAAGCTCTCCTTCAGTTTGCCTTCATCGTGAAGCTCTATGATTTTAAGAAGAGCTGTGGGTGAGTTGCCTATAACAAAGAGTATCTTATCAAACATATCATTGGCGACTTCAATCGAAACTTCAGCCCTTGTTCTGTTTTCTCTTTCTGCTCTCTCGATTATGTCTCTGTTGTGAACGAAGCTATAAAGCTTTAGATTAAATTTATCTGCCAACGATTCTGTTATGCCGCTTACAACCATATTTACATCACACACAACGCTCCATCTTTCTTTTATTGATTTTTCTGCCATCTCTATAGCGTTTTTTGAGAAAACTATCTCTTTGGCAATCTCTATATCTCCGCTTGCATGTATAACTCTTTTTACTATCTCTTTCTGTTTGTCTGTAAAACCGTCTAAACGAGCCTTCTTCTCTATAATCTCGAAGCTTCTTTTTTCTATTGATAGACCCTTCATCTTCTTAAAACAGCAAGGGAGAGATAGGCTTCGTTGATTTTGTCTGTTTTATTCAAATCGACTATCTCTTCTTTTTCCAAAAACAGATTCTTTCCAAGCCAAGCGTCCTTTGGCTTTACCATCTCAACAATCTCAAGAAGCTCATCAATTCTATTGTTAACCTTCATTATAACGACAGTATCGAAATATTCAAAGAGTTTAACAATATGCCCAACACCCTTTTTCATCTCAACAACGGCAAAGCTCTCATCTTTCAAAGAAAGCGGAATTTTTATCCTATCTGCAAAAGCTACAAATGAAGGTATGCCTGGTATTATCTCAAAATAAATCCCTAAATCTTTTAATCTTTCTGATAGATAGTTGAATGTGCTATAGATTGATACATCGCCTATTGTCGTATAACTTACCGTTTTTCCTTCGTTTAGCAGCTTTTCTATCATGAGAGCTTGAGAGTCGTAAGCTCTTTTAAGTTCATCCTTGTCGTTTGTTGTTGGAAAAGAGAAAAATTGAATCTTATCTTTATCGACAAAGTCTTTTATCACATTAAAAGCCACGCTTCTTGAAGACTTCTTAGACTTTGGAACTATTACTATATCGCTCTTTCTGAGCTTCTCTAAAGCTTCAAGTGTTAAAAATTCTGGCTTTCCTACTCCTACACCTATTACATAGAGCATCAAAAACACCTTCCCTTCTTAGGATTTCTCCTATAACAATAATCGCAGGTGGCTTTATTAGGCTTATACACTCTTTGTTCTTCAGCTCAAAACAGATTATTTTTTCGTTTTCAAAACCCAAACTTTCACCCGCACATACAGGTGTATTTTTGTCCATTCCGCATTCCAAAAGTTTTTCTGCTATCTTTTCAAAATTCAGCACACCCATATAGATAACTATCGTCATATTCAATCTCACAATAGCTTCAAAATCGTAATAGTTCTCTATATCTGTATCTGCACTGTGTCCTGTTATAAATATAACGCCTTTTGATATATTTCTTGCCGTTAGCGGAGTTTTTAGAATTGAAGAGAATAGAGAAGCTGTTGTGATGCCGGGTATTATCTCTATTTCTGCATTGAGCCTTTCTGCTGTTTCTATCTCTTCTATAACTCTGCTGAAAAAAGCCGTATCACCACCTTTCAATCTTCCAACTGTTAAACCTTTCCTTAGGCTATCTTCGATAAGCGAATTTATTAAAGACTGGTCTGTGTGATGAGCTTTAGCCCTTTTGCCAACATATATATTCTTTCCTTTTGAGAATGAGAGTATCTTTTTGTCTATAAGGTCATCATATAACACTATATCGCACACCTTTAAAGCTTCTATGGATTTTAGGCTGAGCAGTTCATAGTTTGATGGTGCAGATATTATAAAAAGCTTGCCCTTCATTTTCTGTTTTTGCTCCATTCGTAAAATAGGTTATTTAGATATACAACACTATCGAATGATACCGTATTGCTCCTTAAGAATTTTGACTCATCAACCTTCACTATAAGCATGCTTGTATCTTTAAAGATAGCTCTTTTGTTTGGCGGTGTTGGATTCTTATTCATAGGCCCAACTTCGTATATATAAATATCAGGCTTTTTTAGGAGAATGTTCTCTTGCAGGGTTCTCACAAACATTCTGTTTTTGTTTATTATGTTTATTCCACCTGCAGTCTGAATGATATCGTTTACTATGCATTTTTTGCCCGCAACAAGATACGGCGTTTGCATAATTTCAAATACAACCTTAGGTTTGTGTTTTATTGGTTTTAGTTGTTTTATCTTATCAAGGAGATTTTTTGTGAGTTCTTCAGCCTTCTTTCCCCTATTAAACATTTTACCTATGAGTTTTATCTCTTTTATTATTCCTTTTAAGGTATGTGGGTTATATATCAAAATTTTTACGCCCTTTAATTTTGATGCGTCAAATTCAGTTTTTCTTCGAGCAACTATCAAGTCTGGCTTAAGGGAGATTAATATCTCTGTATTCACACTCAAGTGCGTGCCTACGATTTTAGCGTTTTTGAATAATTTAACATTCTTGGTTTTCCCAACAACAACATTGTCAAGGTTCAACTTATGAAATATATCTGCTACATCTGGAGCAAGCAGAACAACCCTTTTGTATGCAAAGGAGAGATTAAAAGAAAATAAAACGATTAGAGCAGCTAATACTGTTGATTTCGTAAGCTTCATCTATTACCTCCTTAGTTATTTTGTTTGGGCTATCATCAAATATTATCCTGCCGTCTTTTAAAATTATTACTCTATCAAAATAAGCTAAAGCTAAATTAATATCGTGAACAGAAGATATTATAGTTTTTCTTAGGCTCTTTAAGTACTCTGCCACGATTTTTGAGTATTTTATATCCACAGATGATAACGGTTCGTCAAAAACCATAACCTTTGAATCTTGATTAATGGTTTTTGCTATCAGAATAAGTCTCTTTTGTCCACCAGAGAGAGCTTTAAACTGCTTTCTTGCCAAGTGTTTCATCTTAAGTTTTTCCAATATCTCTTCTGTGTTCTTTAAATCTTCTTCGTCAAAGAGACCATTTTTTATGTGATACCTGCCGAGTAAAACAACCTTAAAGGCAGTACTGTTCAAAGAAAAATCACTGAATTGTGGCAAAAAAGAGAGAATGGATGCTTTATCTATCGGTTTAAGGTTTGATATATCTTTTGAAAATACCCTTATGTTTGACTCTATAAATCCTGCTATTGCAAGCAATAGTGTCGTTTTTCCACTGCCGTTTTCTCCAAGAATTGCTACTTTTTGCCCTTCTTCTATGGTTAGTTTCTTTATCTTTAAACTAAAGCTCTCCCTTTCTATTGAAAGATTCTCTATCTCAACCGCTTTCATTCCAGTTGTCTTTTCTTTTGAGCATTAGATAAAAGAAAAATAGCCCGCCCACGATTGAAGTTAAGATACCAACAGGCAGCTCTTCTGTCTTTATAATTGTTCTTGCCAATGTTTCGCTTAAAAGCATAACCAAAGCTCCCAGAATCGTTGATAAAATAATCAACTCTTTGGATTCAAAACCGCCAATAAACCTTGAAATGTGTGGAACTATAAGCCCAACAAACGGTATAATTCCAGAAAAACTAACGGCTATGCCAACCAAAAACGCAGAGATAAAATAGTTTATACTCCTAAAAGCTTTTACATTTATACCCATTGAGCTTGTTGTAAAGAAGTCAAAACCCATTATGTCTAATTTTATTGAGTTCTTAACAAAAAAGATAAAGCTAAAAATCAAAGCAACAAAGAGAATAGTAGACTTGATATAATTTGGATTAAAAAATCCGCCCATAAGCCAAAACACAATACTGCCAACACTCTCTTCGTAATAGTATTTCAGAAAACCTATGATTGCCGTTGCAACGATATTTACCACTATTCCTGCGAGTATCAATGTTGTATGTTTTAAAGAGTCTTTTGACAGAAGAATTGCAAAGCTTATACCAAGCATACCGAACACACTTGCGAATACAGGAACAAAAAAATACGGCAAGCCAATACAAATAACCAAAACTCCGCCTAATGCAGCCGTTGAAGCCGCTCCAGTGGTAAACCCATCTGCAAGCGGATTCTTTAGTATTATTTGAAGTATTGCGCCGGACAATCCAAGTATTGAACCAATGAAGGCTGCCTCTAAGGATAAAGGCAGCCTGTAATTAAAAATTATGGTTTTTTCTATCTCGCTCATCTGAAAAATGTTTATGTTTACAGAACCCGTTGTGATACTAATCAAAAATGCTATCAGTGTTGCGAAAAATAGAAAAAGATAAATTTTCATCTTAGTTTTATGCCGTTATCTCTTGCAACATCCTTTATATGTTGTATGTATATATTTACCCATTCTGGATTCTCTCCAAGTCCATGAATGGAGCAAACAACATTTATCCCCTCCTTTTTAAATGCACTCTTCCAAGAATCTTCGTCTCCACACATGTCGTTGTTTGCATGGTCGCCAGCAACAACCATCAAAGGTTTGAGTAAAACTTTCTTTATACCCGCTCTTTTTACTTCACTCAAAACATCTTCTAAAGAAGGGAATCCTTCAACTGTTCCAACAAATATTTTATCGGTGTGATACATCTTTCTTAGCTCTTTCTGAAGCTCAGCATATACGCCTGTTGAGTAATGCTCGTTTCCATGTCCCATATAAACCAAAGCAGCCTTATTCTTTTTTGCAAGCTCAATATCGTTTTTTAGGGCTTTTGCTGCTATCTCTATATCTTTGTGATAATCGTATTTCCAAACATTTCTTCCTAAGGCTGGTCTTCCGATAACGAGCTTTTTGAATGGCATATACTTCTTTTTCATTGTTTTTATAGAGTTTAAACCGTTTACATAAGATAGAAGGTCTGTAAACTCTTCGCCATCATAAATGTGGGTTGGCTGAACAATAATCGTTTTGTATCCTTCGTCCTGCAAGTCGGCTATTGTTGCAAGTGGTCCTTTAACATAGAGAAAATCTTTTAGTTTTGAGTTGTTCTCAAACTTCTTGTTGTGCTGTCTTTTGTGCCAAATGTTTCTTATAATGTTGGAAGTGAATGTAAAAACAACTTTTTCGTGCGGAAATGCTTTCTGCACGGCTTCTTTGATGTTTTCAATATCAACAAACCCTGTTGAATAAGTCGTTCCGAAGTCTGCAAGAACTATAGCCACCTTGCCCTTATGTTGGGCTTTTCCGAAAGATTGAAGATGAACACCAAAGGTCAAAACGAAAACGATGAGAAAGCTTAAGAAAACTCTCATAAAACACCTCCACAGAGATTTTTTAAAAACTTTTTAGAGAATAGAAAGTGTACATAACTTGCTATGGCTCTATTTTTCATAAGTCCATCTTTATAAACTGTTCCATCGGTCAATTTTTTAAGCTCAAAGCTGAACTGTTCATCTATCTGGGTATAGTATGAGTAATGAAACTCATGCCCAAATACAGGCCCTTCTAAAAATGTCTTTGTTAAGTCTTTTACCTTAACATAACCAAGAGCTTTTCTTCTCTTGCTCATTTTTATTTTTACATTGAAAACTTTAGCCATTTTGTAAAATTCATCGTCTATGTATATACCTTCTGATAAAAGCATCATTCCGCCACATTCGGCTATCAGTGGCTTATCTGAGTTTATATGTTCTGCTATACTTTTAATGGTTTTTACACTCTTAGATAGCCGTTCTGCGTATAACTCTGGATATCCGCCGCCTAAATACACAAAGTCGGCGTTGTCCACCGTTTCGTTTTTAAGCGGCGAGAAAAATTTTAAATTATATCCCATTTTCTCAAGTTCTCTTAAATTGTTTTGATAGTAAAAGTTGAAGGCTTTATCGTAAGCTATGAGTGCTGTTTTGCTTTTTATGGTTGTGGCATGCTTAATTTCATATTCAAACTCAATCTCAGAGAGCCTTATTATTTCATCTATATTTGCATATTTGCCTATGTGTTCTGCGATTTTTTCATACTCTTCTTTCTCTGTCTCTTCTGCAACCTTAAGTCCAAGATGCCTTGAGCGTAATGTCAACTCTCTATTCTTTGGGATTATTCCTAAAATTTTCAGAGACGAGTGGTTTCTTATAGCATCCCTTACCAATTTTTCGTGTATCGAGCTTCCTATGTTGTTTATAATGACGCCATTTATTTTTATTTCTCTTGCTAACTCTTCAAAACCTTTTACTGAAGCCACAATAGATGCAGAACATTTAGAAGCATCAATTACTATAACAACTGGCAGATTCAATATCTTTGCAATGTCGTATGTGCTTGCTTTGAATGTGTATGACTCTATTCCGTCAAATAGTCCCATAACGCCTTCTACAATGCCTATATCCGCTTGTATGAGATTCTCAAAAAAGGTGTCTTTAAGCTCTGCTCTGCTTAGCATTATGCTGTCAAGGTTATAGGCAAAAGAACCAGATGCACAAGTCAAATGGGCAGTGTCTATATAGTCAGGGCCGCACTTAAATGGCGCTATAGAATAACCCTTTTCTTTAAGAGTGTGAAGCAATCCAACTGTTATAGTTGTTTTACCAGAACCGCTTCTGTCTGCGGCTATGATGAAGGCTGGCTTTCTCATGCAGCCCTAATCGGTGGGTTGAAAAAGAAAAAAGAGCACATAGAACCTCCCAATACCCGGGGAATTCTAAGGCTCTATAGGTCTTCTGGCTTACGGGCAAAAACCTACTCCTCCCGCCTTCCCATCGGCAATAGCCGACAGTGGCTTTCTGGGAGTTTCGTTCCCGAATACAGCTGCGGGTACAGCGTGGGATTCTCACCCAACTTCCCTGATAGAGCCCAATTTAACTTTAGCAAATAATTTTTAACTTTTCAATATAGTGTGCAAAATATAAAATAAAAGCATGTGCTATCCCTTATTTTTCAAGTTTAGTGGCAGAAATATTTTAGTCTTTGGAGCAGGTAAAGTTGCTTTAAGAAAGGTAAAATCCATTTTGTCTTTAACAAAACCCAACATGACAATTATCTCTTTAGACTTTGAAGATGGGTTTTACAGTCTGCCTGTTAAATTGGTAAAAAAGAAAGCTTCAATCTCAGATATAACAGCTGATTACGACTTTATCTTTATCTGCACAAACGATAGAAAACTAAACCACACTCTATTTTTAAAAGCAAAAGAGCTCTCTATTCCCGTTAATGTTGCAGATAACCAAAATGAGTGCGACTTTTTTACCTCGGCTACGATAAAGTTTGGAGATATTGTAATAGCTATCTCGACGCAGGGCAAAAACCCATCAAAAAGCAAAGAATTCAAAGAAAAGCTTCTAAAGGCTCTAAAAAGTATTGATTTTTAATGTAAAATTATATATTTTAAAATAACTTAGATTAAAACTTGGAGAAAGAGTATGAACTTTTACTTTCTAAAAAAGACATTTAACTATATGTTTGAAGAACTTGTGTTGTTTGTTCCTCCATTGCTTGTATTTCTTATTCTGTTCTCTGTTGCCATTGTTTTTGGTATTGGTATGAGTGCAAACATCTTGATAAACCATCCGCCTACAAAACCCACAGCGTATCTGATTGCCTTTCTGTTCTCTTTTTTCTCCTTCTTTTTATCCGTCATATCAGGTTCGTTAGTTATCTATATGACTTATGAGAAAGAAGAAAGCGGCAGAGCAAATTTAAGCACGAGCTTTTCAGAAGTTATGAACAGAATAGGAGCTGTAATTTTGGCTTCTCTGTTGGTAAGCATCGTCGTAAGCATCGGTTTCGCTCTGTTTGTGATTCCCGGTTTTATAGCTTTGCTGTTTTTTATGTTCACACTTCAGGAAATCTTGCTCTCAGAAAAAGAGATAGGAGAATCTATAAAAGGAAGCTTTAATCTTGTAAAAGACAACTTCGGCGAAGTGTTTATCTGTTTTTTGGCTGTAATCATTATCGATATGTTAATCTCTACAGTTTTAAAATTCGTTCCACTGTTTGGTGGAATATTAGCCCAAATGTTCAGCGTCGTATTCGCAAATGTTAGCTTTACTTTGATATACATAGAGCTCAAAGATAAAGAGACGGAATTCAGCCACCAATAACCTTTATAAGTGTTTGTAAATATAACCACCTTATTAAAGCTAAAATTTACTGATTACAAAATTGGGATTCAAGCTGGTGCCGGGGGCGGGAATCGAACCCGCACGGAGCATGGCTCCAAGGGATTTTAAGTCCCTTGCGTCTACCAATTCCGCCACCCCGGCTGAATAAAAAATGGAGGCGGCACCCGGACTCGAACCGGGGATCAGGGTTTTGCAGACCCGTGCCTTAGCCAGCTTGGCTATGCCGCCTTGTTGATTTCAGCATAAATAAAAATGGAGCGGGAAACGGGACTCGAACCCGCGACCCCGACCTTGGCAAGGTCGTGCTCTACCAACTGAGCTATTCCCGCTCTTGCAGTGCTTATGATAGTCAAAATCGCCCATTTGTCAATAAAAAAATTACACTGCTAAAAATCCTTATAGAAACTGAAAATCCACTGTTTCTTGACAAAGAAATTTAATTAAAATACATTTAATAAAAACAAGATTTAAGGAGGCAAGATGGAAAAAGCGGCGCTTATTAGTGTTTCAGACAAAAAGGGTGTTGTTGATTTTGCTAAATTCCTTCAGGATAAGGGCTATAGGATATTATCGACAGGTTTAACAGGCAGACTGCTTAAAGATAACGGCGTTGATGTAATTTTCATAGAAGATTACACATCTTCAAAGGAGATTTTGGGTGGCAGGGTAAAGACACTTCATCCGCTTGTTCATGCTGGTATCCTTTTCAAAAGAGACGATAATGAGCATGTAGAGACTGTTAATAGTCTTGGTGCTTTTTCAATCGATATAGTTGTGGTTAATCTTTATCCGTTTGAAGAAACGGCTCTATCAACGGATGATTTAGATAAGCTTATAGAGAATATAGATATTGGTGGGCCTACACTTCTTAGAGCTGCAGCGAAGAATTATAGGCATGTGCTTGTTGTCTCAGATCCAGACGACTATAAGGCAGTTATGGAGAACTTTGACAAGATAGATGAAGACTTCAGAAAGAGAATGGCTTTAAAGGTTTTCTCTTTGACATCGTACTACGACGGCGTAATTGTTGATAAGTTATCAGAAAATAGATTCTCGTTTTTCAATAATTCTATATCGTTGAAAATTTTAAACAGGTTAAGATACGGAGAAAATCCGCATCAGGAAGCATTTTTTGCTAAAAATCCGCTGTTTGAAGGTTTGGCAGACCTTATTCAGCTTAATGGCAAGGAGCTCTCATACAATAACATTCTGGACATAGATGTTGCATACAGGATGATGCTTGAAAGAGAAAATACAATGTGTACTATCATAAAACACAATACGCCGTGCGGTGTTGCTGAAAATGAAGATGTTTTAAAGGCTTATGGGAATGCTTTGGCTTGTGATCCTGTAAGTGCATTTGGCGGGATAATAGGCATAAATACGACTGTTAACGAAGAGCTTGCAAAAAGGATAGCTGAAAGATTTTACGAAGTTGTTGTTGCTTTTGATTACGACGAGAAGGCTTTGGAGATACTGAAAACAAAAAAGAATTTAAGAGTTATAAAGGTTCCAAAGGTAAAAAGTGAATTCTGGGAGATAAGAACTGTCGTTGGTGGCTATCTGATTCAGCAAAACGATGCTTTGAGTGAGTTTAAATACGAAGTTGTTAGTAAAAAACAGCCGACAGAAGAGCAGCTCAAAGACCTTGAGTTTGCGTTCTTTGTTGCCAAATTCACCAAATCCAATGCCATCGTGTATGCTAAGGATGGTATGACAAAGGCGATTGGTGGTGGTCAAACATCAAGAATAGACTCGGCAAAATTCGCAGCTGCAAGGGCTAAAGAGTTGAATATAGATTTGAAAGGCTCTGTTATGGCATCTGATGGCTTTTTCCCATTTAGGGATAGTGTTGATTTTGCTGCAGGCTTGGGTGTTGAAGCGATAGTTGAGCCTGGTGGTTCTATAAGGGATAAAGAGTCGATAGAAGCAGCAGATGAGCACGATGTAGCGTTAATATTCACACATACAAGGCACTTTAGACACTAAGAAGGGGGAATTATGGAAGCTGTTATTTTAGCTGCTGGTAAGTCAACAAGAATGAGGTCAAAAACAAGTAAGATATTTCACAGTATATGTGGCAAACCTATGATTTTTTATGTCGTTAATGCACTTAAGAGTTATAAAATTCACATAGTTTCCAATCAATCAAGTAAAGAGACACTTCAAGAGATGTTTCCTAATGCTAAGGTTCATGTGCAAAAGGAACAGAAAGGCACAGCCGACGCCTTAAAAAGTGCTATAGATTACATAGAAGATGATGAGTTTGTCGTTGTAAATGGTGATATGCCGTTAATAGATAGAGATGATATAGAAGCTGCAAGGGCACTTATGAAGTTAAACAATTTAGATGCTGTTATACTTACTGCTGTTTTGGATAATCCCAAAGGATATGGCAGGATTGTTAGAAAGGATAACTGCATAGAGATTGTTGAAGAGAAGAATGCAGATGAAGAGACAAAAAAGATAAAAGAGATAAACAGCGGTATCTATCTGTTTAAAACCAAAAAAGCTAAAGAAGCCTTGCCAAAGATAGAAGAGAACCAGCTCACAGGCGAGTATTATCTTACAGATATAATATCATTTCTTGATAGTGTTGATACAATGGTCGTCGATTTTGAAAATATACTTGGTGTAAATACGAGAAAGCAGCTTCAGGAAGCAAGAAAGATTATTCAAAGGCGTATTATAGATAGGTTTGAATATGTTACATTTGTTGACAGTGATAATACATATGTGAATTATGATGTTGAAATTGGTGAAGATACGATTATATATCCCAATGTTCATCTGCGTGGCAAAACAAAAATAGGTAAAGGTTGCATAATAGAGAATGGTTCTGTAATAGAGAATTCTGTAATAAAAGATAATGTTCATATAAAACCCTACAGCGTTATAGAAGAAAGCATTATAGGAGATTGTTGTGAAATAGGTCCATTTGCACATCTAAGGCCGTTTAGTGAGCTTGATAAATATGTAAGAATAGGAAATTTTGTTGAAACAAAGAAAGCAAGGATAGGAAAAGGGACAAAGGCAAGCCATCTAACATATCTTGGCGATGCAGAAATCGGAGAAGATGTAAATGTCGGATGTGGGACAATAACATGTAATTACGACGGATACAGAAAGAATCAAACGATTATAGGTGATAGAGTGTTTATAGGCTCTGATGTTCAGCTTGTTGCACCTGTTAAGGTCGAGCATGACGCTTTAATAGCTGCTGGAACAACTGTAACGAAGGATGTGGAAGCCTTCTCTCTTGCCATCTCACGCACACCACAGGTTAACAAACCGGGATGGGTAAAGAAATACAGAAAAGCAATGGAGAAGAAACTCAAAGAAGATAAAAAATCTTAATTAATGCTTTCGGAAGATGCCCTAAAACAGGGCAAATTGCTGTTTTATGCAACCATAGTTGGTGTTATAACGGGTATAGGTGCTGTATCGTTCCTTGTTACAACGCATTTTTTCAGCATCAATCTTCTGCATAATATAGCAGGATATCCAATACATGAACCAAAGGGTGAACCTGTACTATTTAGGCAAATTCATAAGGAGTTTTCTCCTTTTCTGCTTGTTTTGATAACAACAGTTGGCGGGCTGTTGTCTGGTATTTTGGTTTACACATTTGCACCAGAAGCCGAAGGACACGGAACGGATGCTGCAATAGAAGCATATCATAGAAAAAATGGCATAATAAAACCAATTGTTCCAATTGTTAAAATGATAGCATCTGCCATAACGCTTGGTAGTGGTGGCTCGGGTGGAAGAGAAGGTCCTATAGCTCAAATAGGTGCAGGTTTTGGCTCATTTTTTGCAACAAAGCTAAATTTATCGGCAAAAGAGAGAAGAATCCTGCTTGCAAGCGGTATGGGTGCTGGCGTTGGTGCCATATTTCATGCTCCTATGGCTGGCGCTATATTTGCAAGCGAAGTGCTTTACAAAGAGCCAGAGATGGAAGGTGAAGTATTTATATATACTGTTGTTGCTTCTATCGTTGCATACTCTATATTTAGTATGTTTTTTGGCTGGAAACCGCTTTTTTTCACTCCCGTTTTTGAGTTTACAAATCCTGTTGAGCTAATTTCTTATGCTGTTTTAGCTGTTGTCTCTGGTGTTTTTGCCATTTTTTATATAAAGGTGTTTTACAGGGTAAGGGATATATTCAAAAAGATACCAATAGTTCCACATATAAAACCTGCTATTGGTGGTTTTATAGTTGGGCTTATTGGAATAGCAGTGCCGCAGGCTATATCAACGGGTTATGGTGTTATTCAGGGTGCTATTGATGGGACGGCAACCATTCAGCTTCTTATCCTTGTTGCGTTTTTGAAGGTGTTTGCAACTTCGTTTACAATATCAAGTGGTGGAAGTGCGGGTGTGTTTGGGCCTTCTATGGTTATAGGTGGCTCTTTGGGCGGTGCTGTTGGTCTTGCTCTGCATTATGTATCCGCTATACTTGTTAGCCAGCCAGCAGCATTTGTTCTGGTTGGAATGGTTAGTTTTTTCTCTGCTGCAGCCAATACGCCGTTTTCAACTATTGTAATGGTTACTGAGATGACGGGTAATTACCATTTGATTGTGCCTGCTATCTGGTCTGCAACTATCAGCTATATCATTGCTCAGAAATGGACGATATATGAGAAGCAAGAAAAAAATAGAAAATTGTCAGATGCCCACAGAATTGAGTTTGCAAGAGACATGCTTGAAGAGATAAAGGTTCAAGATATTTTGAAAAAGGATTTTCACTATGTTCTGCCAGATGCACCTATAGATAAGATATTCTCGCTGCTCTCCGAAATTCAGGATGAAGATTTACTTGTTATCGACAGAAGCGACAGGTTGAGAGGCATAATAACAATGAGGGTTTTAAAGTCTATGCTGGCAGAGAGTGAGATACCAAACATATTGATAGCTGAAGATGTTGCAAATACGAGACTCATAACTACAACAGTAGATGAGAATCTTCATACTCTTATGCACAAGATAGGTTTTAAAGAGATAAATACAATACCTGTTGTTGATATTCGTTATAAAGATAGGGTTATAGGTGTTGTGAAAAGAACTGACATAATCAAGAAATACTCTGAAATTCAAGAAGAAATTTACAAGAATGTTTGAAAGATAAGAGAAAAAGTGCTATAAGGAGCAGGCGATGTGTGGAATTGTTGGATATTCAGGAGACAAAAAAGCCCTTCCTATACTTCTTGAAGGCTTGAAATCCTTAGAGTATAGGGGGTATGATTCTGCTGGTATCTCTTTAAAGACGCAAAACGGTATTCAAACGATAAAAACAAAGGGTAAAATCATAGATTTAATAACACTAATCACAGAGAGCAAGATAGACACTTCAGCGACTGTTGGTATAGGTCATACGCGCTGGGCAACTCATGGTATGCCGAACACGAAGAATGCCCATCCACATACAACCGAAAATGTGGCATTAGTTCACAACGGTATTATTGAGAATTACAGAGAGATTGAGGCATTTTTAAAAAGTAAAGGGTTTAAAAAGCAAACAGACACAGACACAGAGACGATAGCTATTCTTGTTGAGTTCTATTTAAAAGAAGGAATGGGTTTTAAAGATGCTTTTGTTGAAGCAGTAAAGAGATTAAAGGGCAGCTTTGCTATTGCATCTATAAGTGAAACAGATGATTATATAATGATTGCAAAGCATGAGAGCCCACTTGTCATTGGCGTGTCAAATGGTGAAACATTTATAGCAAGCGATGTTACGGCTCTCATTGAATACACAAACGAGTTTATATTCTTAAATGATGGCGACATAGCAATAATAAACAAAGGTGATTTTGAGATATTCGATGCAAACTTAAATAGAGTTAAAAGGAATACAGAGAAGATAGAGTGGTCAAAGGAAAAGGCTCAAAAGGGTGGCTATAAGCATTTCATGATAAAAGAGATTGCAGAAGAAGATGAAGCCGTAAGGAATACAATTCAATCAAGGATAGATGAAGATGGTAATGTGATTCTCGATGAGCTCAAAGCTGAAACAGATTTTCTAAAAAACATAGATAGAATAACGATTGTTGCTTGTGGAACGAGTTATTATGCAGGATTGTCTGCAAAGCCAATTCTTGAGAAATACACAGGCGTTAAGGTTGATGTTGAGATAGGCAGCGAATTCAGATATTATGACTATATCTATTCAAAGAACAATCTGTTTATTGCCATATCTCAATCTGGAGAAACAGCAGATACAAAAGAACCCTTAAAAATGGCAAGAGATAAGGGAATAAAGACAGTCTCGATAGTCAATGTTAAAGAGAGTGCTATAGCCCGTATATCTGACCATTGTATTTATACGCTTGCAGGTCCAGAGATAAGCGTTGCTTCAACAAAAGCTTTTGTCAGTCAGTTAGCGGTTTTGTATCTTCTTGCATTCTATATCGGTAGCCTGAAAGGTAAAGACACAAGGGATAAAGCAAAGTATCTGCTTAAAATCCCATCAAAAATCAAGGAAGCATTTGAATTAACAGAACCAAAAACAAAACAGATAGCAAAAGATTACCATATTTATAAAAACTTTCTCTACTTAGGCAGAGGCCTAAACTATCCTATAGCATTGGAAGGTGCTTTGAAGCTAAAAGAGATATCCTATATCCATGCAGAAGGATATCCAGCTGGTGAGATGAAACATGGCCCTATCGCTTTAATTGATGAGAAGACACCAACGGTTATTGTTGCCCACTCTTTAGAGCCTTTATACTCAAAAAGTCTGTCGAACTGCGAAGAGATAAAATCGAGAATGGGTAAGATTATACTCATAAGCGACAAAGTCAGCCCTTTGGCTGATGAAACCGTAAAGATGCCCGAGATAGACTATGAGTTTTTGCCGTTTACATTTGTCGTTCCGTTGCAACTTTTGGCATATTACATAGCCCTATTCTTGGGTAATGATATAGACCAACCAAGAAACTTGGCAAAAAGCGTTACGGTAGAATGAAAGTATCTATATTTTCAGAGATTGGCTTTATTATAAAGAATCTAAAACATTCGCAAACAAGCAAGATGCTTATATATGCTTCTATTGTAGGTGTATTAGCTGGACTTGGGGCTATAGTGTTTTTTGTGCTGCTTGATTTAACAAGTGTGATGGTTATGAATCACCTTGCTGGATTTCCACTTACTCATCCGACAAATGAAGAACCGCTTATTCCTCTTGTGCATAAGCCTTTTAATAGGGTGATATTTCTTATAGTTATAACTGTTGGTGGATTTCTAAGCGGTTTGCTTATGCAGTTGCTTGCAGAAGAGACAAAAGGTGGTGGCACCGGAGAAGTTGTAAAAGCTTACCACAACAACAAACCGATAAGAAAAAGGGTGCCATTTGTGAAACTTTTGGTGTCTGTAATCTCTTTGGGTGTTGGTGGTGCAGGCGGAAGGGAAGGACCAGCGGCACAAATTGGTGCAGGTTTTGGTTATCAGATAGGAAGGTTATTCCATTTAACAGACAAAGAGAAACGCATACTGATGCTTGCAGGACTTGCAGGTGGTGTTGGCGCAATCTTTAGAAGTCCGATGGGTGCTGCAATCTATGCATCCGAGGTTCTATATAAAGATATCGATTTTGAGTATGAAGCTCTGCTTCCTGCTGCAATCTCGTCAATTATAGCATACTCTATATTCTCTGCTAAGTTTGGTTGGGTTCATATGTTCTCAACGCCGCCACTAATGTTTCACAACCCGATAGAGCTTATCTCGTACACTATCCTTGCCTTCATCTGTGCAATAAGTGCTATTCTTTTTATAAACATATTCAATACGACGGCAGATACATTTGAGAAACTAAAAACGCCCTTGTATATAAAGACGGCTCTTGGCGGGTTTATAGTTGGTTTGTTTGCTTTTTTATTGCCGAACAGTGCTGGTATGGGATACGGCATCATGCAGAATGCGTTTTTAAACAAGACAAGTTTTACAATTCTGCTTCTGCTTGGATTTGTTAGGATGATAACAACATCTGTAACATTGGGAAGTGGAAACTCCGTTGGCTTGTTTGCCCCAACGCTTGTTATAGGCACGGCTATAGGTGGTGGAATAGGCGGGCTTTTAAAAACCATAGCACCGTCTATGGTTGTAAATCCTGCATCATTTGCCATTGTTGGTATGGCTGGTTTTTTTGCCGCAACAAACAAAACACCGCTTTCCATCATTATTGTAGTTGCAGAAATAACAGGTAATTATGAGCTTATAGTCCCGTCTATGTGGGTTGTTGCCATAAGTTTTCTTCTGACAACAAGATACAGCATAGAGAGACATCAGGTTAAAAACAGGGCTCACTCACCCATTCATAAATACGAATATGTCCGTGATGTTTTAGAAGGTATAAAGGTTAAGGATCTAATGAAGAAAGATTTTATCAGCGTAAACAACTCGACCAATTTGGCTAAGATTTATGAGATTCTATCTGATGCAAAGCAGACGGATATACCTGTTCTTGATGAGAATGACAAGCTTCAAGGGATAGTAACCTTGCATGTGCTTAAATCTATTCTTGGTGAAAGTGAGATAGCGGACTTTCTTGTTGCTGAAGATGTGGCAAATAAGGATGTTGTTACAACAACTGAAATGGAAAACCTAAACACCCTGCTCCACAAGATAGGCTTTAAGGAGATAAATACAGTTCCGGTATTAGACCAGAACGGCAAAGTTGTGGGCATAATTACGAGAAGGGATATAATAAAGGCATACAACGATGCAACAGAGCAATTACATAATCAATCCACTTAACGAAGAACAGAAGCAGGCCGTAATAACCTGTGATTGCAATCTTCTTATAATTGCCGGTGCAGGCAGCGGCAAGACAAAAACATTAACACACAAGATAGCATACATACTAAACGAAGGTTTGGCAAAACCGCACCAGATACTTGCCTTGACATTCACGAATAAGGCAGCTGGCGAGATGAGAGAGCGTATAGAAAAACTCATAGGCAGCTCATCATCGAGCATGTGGATAGGCACATTTCATTCTATAGCTTTAAGGATTTTGAGAAACGAAGGCATAAAACCGACAATATACGACACAAAGGATTCGGAATCTCTGATAAAAGAGATATTGAAACGATTAAACATAGATTCAAAAAAATACACACCACGCTCTTTCTTAAGCAAGATATCGCTGTTTAAGTTGAAACTGAAGAAGCCTGAAGATATAGAGATAACAAGACCTTTTGATAAGATATTGAAAAGTGTTTATAAGAGTTATGAAGAAGAGCTAAAAAAAGCAAATGCCGTTGATTTTGATAACATCATATTAAAAACCATTGACCTGCTTGAGAATAACAGCGAAATAAGAGAGAAATACTCCAATAGATTTAAATACATATTTATCGATGAGTATCAAGATACGAATTACCCGCAATACCTGATGGTTAGGTTGTTGTATAACGGGTTAAACAGGGTTTGTGCTGTTGGTGATGAAGATCAGTCCATTTACAGCTTTAGAGGGGCAGAAGTAGAAAACATAATGAAGTTTGATAAGGATTACGATAACTGCAAAATAGTAAAGCTTCAGAAAAATTACAGGTCGGCTCAGGAGATTTTAAACATAGCAAATACGCTCATATCAAAAAACAGCTTCAGAAACGAAAAACAGCTATACTCAGATAAAACAGGCGGCAGGATTACTATTAAAGGCTTGCCAACGGATTCAGACGAAGCAGACTTCGTAGCAAGAAAAATACTTATTTTGAGAGAAAACGGCGAAAGTCTTTCTGATATTGCCGTTTTATATAGAACAAACTCCCAATCAAGGGCAATTGAAGAAGCGTTGATAAGATACTCCATACCTTACAATATAATAGGCTCAAAGAGATTCTTAGAGAGAAAAGAGATAAAGGATATACTCGCATACTTAAGGCTTCTGGTAAACAGAGACGATAATGTATCGTTTTTAAGGGCTATAAACTCTCACCCGCGCGGCATAGGTGCAAAGCTCATTGAAAAGATACAAAAAAGAGCAGAAGAAGATAATATTTCACTGTTTGAAGCAAGCAAGAGATTGATTGATGACAATCTTTTGGCGGCAAAGCAGAAAAAGGCTTTGGGCGATTTTTTAAGTATCTTTGATGCTGTTGATACAACAAAAAGGGTTGATTTGATAATCGATGAGATTTTGAGTGTAAGCGGCTATAAAAATCATCTTGAAGATAAAGCAAATTCTGATAGAATTGAAAATGTTATGGAGCTTAAAAACAGCGGCTCTTTGGATAGCTTGGATGAGTTTTTGGAAGGCTTGTCTCTGCTGGATTACTCAAGCGACCTTGAGAAGGAGACAGAGAGTGTAAAGCTTATGACGATACACGCTGCAAAGGGCCTTGAGTTCAACTCTGTTTTTGTCGTTGGGTTGGAAGAAGGATTGTTCCCAAACGAAGGATTAAAACAGAGTGAGCTTGATATAGAAGAAGAACGCAGGTTATTTTATGTTGCTATAACCCGAGCCAAAACGAACCTGTTTATCACATACGCTCAGGCAAGAAAAAAATCTGCTCAATACTCATATACGAAACCTTCAAGGTTTTTAAAAGAGCTAAACGAGAACAGAAAAAACCCAGAAGAGCTAAAAAGAGGCGATAAGGTAAAACACTCCATTTTTGGAGAAGGTGTAATATTGAGCAAGGATAGTGATTTTCTGCTTGTAAAATTTGGTGATAATCAGATAAAAAAGATTCTGCCGAGAGATAGGAATCTAATGTTGCTTTAAAAATAGTTGGAGGTAAACTTTATGGCAAGTTTGGAAGAGAGATTTAATCAGTTCAATCAAAATCTGGCAATGATAAACATTAGACTAAAAAAACTCAATTGCGAATTTGATGATGAGAAGCTGGATGTATCACCAGATACTCAGAAGGTCTATATTGATAAAAATTCATACTATCAGGTGTTGGGTGATAATTTCGTAAGGGTTTTTCAGGATTATACGCTCAAGATAGCAAACAAAGAAGACGAGAACGATGTGTTTGTCAATATTGAAGCCACATTTCTGTTGGATTTTCAGACAGGTGGGCCTATAGACGATGAAGTGTTCGATATATTTGCACAATCAACTGTCTTGATAGATTCGTGGCCTTACTTTAGAGAGTTGGTTCAAAACTCTCTTTTGAGAATGGGCCTTGCACCAATACTTATTCCACCTATACATTTTACACCACCACAGCCACCGCCACAGCAGTAAGATGCAGCTTGCAGTTGACGGAAGTGGCAATTTTTTGGATATAAGTCTGTTTAACAAAGAAGGAGAGCTTGTCTATTCTCTGTTTCTAAAAAGCAAAAAGACACACTCAAAACAGCTTGTTGATGTGATAGATACAGTTCTCAAACAGCTTGACATATCTCTTGGCGATATAGATACGCTTTTCTGTGTTGTGGGTCCTGGCAGATACACATCGATAAGGGTTGTTATATCAACACTTAAAGGTTTGTTTTTTCAAAAAAGTATCAGTGTCTTTAGTTTGAATAGTTTGGATATCACGGCGGCTTCGGTTTGCGATATTGAGATGTTTAGGGTTATTGGTGATTTTTTCTCAAAAGAAGCCTATTACTGCGATTACGAGAGAAAAAGTGGCCAACTAAAAAGAGTATCACAGATAAAAAAGGGCACAGAAGAAGATGTAAATGATACAGGCTTACCCATAATAAGAAGCACGGATGTTAAGCTATTTCCAAAGACAAAGCATGTGTTAGAATTGGAGCAATTTTTTGAAAAGGTTGAGCTGTTTGCTTTAAATCCATTCTATTAAAGGAGTGAAACTGATGGCAGAAGTTTTTCCATTCAAAGGCGTTGTGTATGATAGAGACTATGCGAAAGAAGAGATAATGGCGCCACCTTACGATGTTATAAACGACAAAGAGAAAAAGATGCTTAAAGAGAAAAGTCCATTTAACATAGTAAGACTCACGCTTCCAGACTCATACGATAAAGCAAAAGAGACGCTGAGTAAATGGTTGAACGATGGAGTTTTGAAGTTTGATGAGCAGTGTTGTTTTTACTCCTATCAGTGCGATTATGAGTTTGAAGGTAAAAATATAAGGTTGAATGGATTTATAGCTGCTCTTAAGGTTGAAGAGTTTGGCGGTTCTGTAAAACCGCACGAAAAGACGCTCAAAGGCCCAAAGATAGATAGGTTTAACCTTATAACAAAGACAAACGCCATGTTCTGCCCGATAATGGGTTTATACAACCACAACAAAGAGATAGAAGAGATATTAAACATTGACAGAGAGTCGTTCTTTGAAGAAGAGTTTGAGAATATAAAGCATAGAATAGCAAGGATAACGGATAAAGACCAGATTAGAACAATTCAGAATGCATTGAAGAGTGAATCAATAATCATAGCCGATGGACACCACAGGTATGAGACAGCTTTAATGATTAAAGAGTATTACAACAAACAGGGTATAAAAGAAGGCGGTTTTGACTATATCATGATTCTCCTGTTAGATGCACAAACGGGTGGTTTAAGCCTAAATCCCATTCACAGACTCGTAAAGAAGATCGATGATTTTGATGCCTTTTTAACTGAGCTTAAAAGATATTTTGTAATATATTCTGAAGATGACGGCAATTGGGATTTTGCCATGTATGATGGAGAAGGGTTTGTCTATTTAAGATTTAAAGAGAACAAGCCTTCTGACTTGTTAAAGAGATTAGATGTAAGCATATTTGAAGATTACATTTACAAGAAGATTTTAAATCTAACAGATAAAGATATCAAAAATCAGCGTGTTGCAGGATATGCCCACTCAAAAGACGAACTTATTGAGCTTGTAAACTCAAAGAAGGCAAGGTTAGGGTTTGTTTTAAAGCCTATGAGTTTTGAAGAACTTGTTGAGATTACAAACAAGGGCTTAACAGTTCCACAAAAATCGACATTTTTCCATCCAAAGATACCATCTGGCCTTGTTGGATATCACTTCAAGAGTATTGAAGGATGCAGAGATGTTTGAGATTACAATAACAACGGATTTTGCAGCTGCCCACAGGCTTAAGAATTACAACGGTGCATGTGAGAATTTACACGGACACAACTTCATCGTTGAAGTGAGTGTTGTATGTAAAGAGTTAGACGATGCATACATAGCGATAGATTTCAAGGTGCTTAAATCAATAGTTGCAGAGATAGTTGATAAATTAGACCATAGATACCTAAACGACATAAACTATTTTGATAAAACAAACCCAACAAGCGAGATGATAGCAAAATACATTTATGAAGAGCTAAAAGAGAAGCTAAAAAACAGAAACAGAAGCTGCAAACCATCGAAGGTAAGTGTTTTTGAATCCTTAAAAGCCAAGGCAACATATTTTGAAGATTAATAGATAAAATAATAACCTAAGGTATATTCAAAAGTTGCATATATGTTTAAAACATCAACACCAAACCTTTTTGGCAGTGGTGGAAATGGTGCAGCATCTTTAACAGCCTGCAGTGCTGCCTTGTCAAGCAGTGGATAACCACTTGACCTTAAAAGCTTTAGTTTAACCAAAGAACCATCTTTGCCTATACTAAATAGGATTAACAACCTGCCCTGCTGACCCGTCTGTATCGCTTCTTGTGGATATATCCATACATTTTGAATCTTGTGTTTTATATGTTGCATGTATGATGCGTATTTTATTGATTGAGTGCCTATGCTTACGGTTGCTTCTCTTTTTACATTTTTAGACTTATACTCCTTTGATTTGCCCGCAGTAAAACCGCTTTTTGGTATTGTTTTAAACAATCCGCCTTTTATCTTAACTAAGCTTGGTTTTTTCTCTCTTTTTACTTCTGCTTTTGTTTTGCCCGTTAGTGATGGTTTGACTCTCTTTTTCGATACGGTTTTCTCTTTCTGTTTTGAAGGTTTTGTGCCTATAGTTTTTGGTTTGTTTGAGCCGAAGGGCAGTTTCTCTTCTTTTGAGTATATTTTGGATGAGCCTTTTCTTGAGATATTTGCAGCAATCTTGTGTTTTTCCTTTATCTTTGGTTTCTCTTTCTGCTTTGGCAGTGTTATTATGTCAACAATAATGGGTTTTTTCTCTTTTGGTTTTTGTGGCGTTTCAATTTTAAATAAGTCAACAAAAAGCAGAAAGAGAGAAAGATGTAGTAAAAGAGATATAAAAAAACCTATCCACAAGAATCGTTTGAATTTGCTCATCGCAAGAAGATATAAAAAAGCTTAAAAAATTACAAGATTGACTAAAACTCTGCAAAGAATGGGAAAAGAATCAGAATAACAGAGATGCCAACAATGTAAAAAAACTTCAAAGGAACAAAGCTTACAACCGTTAATGCGGCACCGCTTATGGCAAACGATAGTCTTGTGCTCTTTTTTGCATATACCATGTAAGCTATTCCTATGATGCTTACTATAAAACCAAAAATTAAAGTCATCTTACAGGCTCACATAACTTAAATGGTCTAAAAAGTTTGGATAGCTTACTGAGATAGATTTTGTCTCTGAGATATTTATATCGACGCCGCTCACAGCTTTCAAGATTGAAAAGCTCATTGCTATTCTATGGTCAAACTGCGTATCGATGACGGCAGGTCTTAGTTTTATGTTTCTGTCGCCTTTTATTGCAAAACCATCTTCAAACTCTTCAACTTCAACACCCACCCTTCTTAGATTTGTGCAGATGGCGGCAATCCTATCACTCTCTTTTTTTCTTAACTCTGATGCATTCCTTATATAACTCGCACCGTCGCAGAACACGGCAAGGATTGAAAGTATAGGTATCTCATCAATCAGCGTTGGTATAAGCTCACCTTCAATCGTAAATGGAGACAGTTCCTTTGTGTGTCTAACGAGAATATCACCAACCTTTTCAAAGTTTTCAACTCTTTCGTTTATAATTTCATAATCAACCGAAGCCATGTCAAATACACGCAGTATGCCGCTTCTTGTCGGGTTTAGGACGACATCGCTTAAGATTATCTCTGAATTCTCCTTAAGTGCCGCATAAACCATAAAGAAAGCGGCAGATGAGATATCAGCTGGAACATTTATGCTAAAATCACCAGTAAGTTCCCTATTTCTCCCAAGCTCTATGCTGTTTTTGTCAACGATAACATCAACGCCGAATGCTTTAAGCATGTTTTCTGAATGGTCTCGTGATTTATACGGCTCTTCGATTCTAACTGTATCATGAGAGTATAACCCTGCAAGCAGAATAGCTGATTTAACCTGAGCAGATGCAACAGGGCTTTTATAGATGATTCCAGTTGTTGGGTTTGTGCCCTTTATAGCCATAGGCAGAAGGTTGTTGTTTCGTGCGAGTATTGTTGCACCCATCTGAGAGAGTGGTTTTACCACCCTTCCCATAGGCCTTTTTCTTAACGATTCATCACCCGTTATTACGCTAAAGAAGTTTTGAGCTGATAAAAGTCCACTGATGAGTCTTGCAGAAGTGCCAGAATTTCCCATGTCTATAACATTGTTTGGCTCTTTCAGGGAGTATTTACCTGCTCCATTTACGATTACATGCTTTGATGATATCTCTATCTCGACGCCAATAGACTGCATGGCTTTTATTGTCCTTAGCGTATCGTCAGAAAAGAGCATGTTGCTTATCTTGACCCTTCCTTTTGAGATTGACGAGAATATTACAGCCCTGTGTGATATGGATTTATCCGAAGCAGGCCTTATTCGTTTTACTTTAGCCATATATCCACCCTTTTTGCCTTTAGAATGTCGCTGTTAATCAGGTAAACAAACGATTCTCCCTTGAATTTTGACTTTTTGTTGAACCCATTGAAGGCATTTTTGCTTGATAAGGTTGAATCTTTGCTGTTGTAAAATACATCAGAGCCTTTTATGTTTAAATCTTCCCTTTTTAAATAAACATTGCCTTTTGCCAGAACACTGTTGTTGGGATAGACATAAGCCTTGTCAGACTTTATGTAAACATCGGGTTTGTTCTTCTCTATTATCCACAGGTTTGGTTTAAACAGCTCTATAACGCCATCTTTTCTTTTAATCATATCAGCTGCGATGAGATGATATCGCTTGTTATTTGCAACTCTCCATAAATCAACGCCCTTTGCCTTCTCTTTGACTTCAAACCTTACCTTCTGCTGTGGTGCAACTTCACGCTGAACAAAGCCCAAAAACAGAAACGCCAAGACTCCAAAAAATAGAAAAAAAGCAAGATAGCCAACAAGAAGTGTAAGTTTCTTAAACGATATCATATCTGTCTAAGAGCAGGTATTTCTCCATCATCTTATCCCACAATCCCTGCTGTTTCATTATGTATTCGATGATGTCTCTTACTGCTCCCCTGCCGCCTTCGTATTTTGATATGTAATCGCTGACCTTTTTCACTTCTTCGTGTGCGTCTGATGGACAGGCAGAAAAACCTGCTAATATCATAGGTGGTATGTCGATGACATCATCGCCTATGTATGCTATCTCATCGTTTGATAGTTTATATTTGTTTTTAAGCTCTTTAAATGCATCTAATTTGTTGTGCTGATTTTGGAAACAGTCGTCAACTTCTAACTGTTCTGCTCTTATTTGAGTTACTTTTGAGTATCTGCCGCTTAAAAAGGCAAGTTTTATACCAAAACCCTTTATGATATGAAAGATATGCCCATCTTTGACATCAAAGAACTTGTATTCTATTCCGTTGTCGTCTAATATAATTCTGCCATCTGTAAGAACACCGTCAACATCCATAATAATAAGCTTTATCTCCATTTATAAAACTCCTGCTTTGAGTATATCGTGCAGATGAATTACACCTTCAACACAATTGTTTGAATCTATAACGACAAGGCTTGTTATAGAGTGTTTCTCCATGATGTTTGCAGCCTTTGCGGCAAGTGAGTATCTATCTATAACCTTTGGGTTTCTTGTTGCTATATCTTTTGCCTTTATTTTGAAAAGCCTGTCGTTGTATTTCTCTATAGCCCTTCTTAGGTCTCCATCTGTTATAACGCCCGTCAGCTTGCCGCTTTTATTTAATACGACGGTCATGCCCAATCTTTTTGACGATATCTCATAGACAAGTGAGCTAAAATCACACTCTTCATTGACTGTTGGTATCTCATTACCTGTGTGCATTAAGTCTTCAACCCTGACAAGAAGTTTTTTGCCTATGGAACCGCCCGGATGAAAGAAGGCAAAGTCTTCTTCCTTAAAATCCCTTTTTACTATGAGACCTGCAGCCAATGCATCGCCTATGACGAGCGCAACAGTTGTCGATGATGTGGGAACAAGGCTGACTGGCGTTGCTTCTTTTTCTACCGACGCGTCAAGCACAACATCGCTTCTTTTTGCAAGCTCTGAATTTATGTTGCCCACTATTGAGATAATCGGTATTCCGAATCGTTTAAGCATAGGCAAAAGAAAAAGTATCTCTGGAGTTGTCCCTGAGTTTGAAAGGAGAATGGCGACATCTTCCCTTCTTATTGCTCCCAAATCGCCGTGTGCTGCTTCTGATGGATGAACGAATATAGAAGCTATACCTATACTTGAGAATGTTGACGATATCTTCTTTGCAACAAGACCAGATTTACCCATCCCGCTGAAAATTACCCTGCCCTTGCAGTTGTCTATTATCTCAACTGCCTTAAAAAAAGACTCATCTATCCTTTTGCTTAACCTATCAATACTATCTTTTTCTATCCTTACAGCTTCTTCTATGGCGTTAAGAACATTACTTCTCATCGCTGTTTTTCTTCTTGTTGACTATGTTAAACAACTCTTTTCTTAAATTCTCATCAAACGGCTTCATTCTTACGGCTTTTGCTAAATAATCAATCGCCTTTGAATAGTCGCCCATCTTCTCATACACCCTGCCAAGCAGCATGTTTGTGTTGACGCCTCTGTTTCTGTCTGGTTCGACTTTTGAAAGGTAAAGGTCTTCGCCTACGCTTGTTGCTTTAACATTGTAAAGTGATAGCAAGTCGTAAAGATAATCCACATCTCCATCAACATAAGATGAGCCGTCTTGATACTTCTCAAACAGCTCTTCTATTGCTTTCTGTTGCTCTTCTGACGAAAATACAAATACGCTAAACATATCCTTTGCTTCAATCATGCCATCTTCTATTGCATCTATACAGACAACGCCAAATCTTGCTATCCTGTTTGTTGGCTCTTTTGACAAAACCAAAGAGAAAAACATCTCTGCCTTATCAAATCTGTTTTTTAGAAAACTCTCTATGCCGTATTGCAATAACTCTTCTGTTTTCTTTTTGCTTACATCCATATTTCAAACCCCTCTTTAGGTTGAAAATCTATATCAAACGCTTCAACATTCTTCACCACGCTTGCGGCAGGGCCTTTCTTTGCTGCATTTATCATAACATTCACTATCTTCTCATCAGCACAAACAACCATCTCAACACTGCCATCGGGCATATTTCTAACATATCCTTTAACATTAAGCATATCGGCAAGCCTTTTTGCCCATGCTCTATATCCAACACCTTGCACGACGCCGGTTATTTTCAATCTTTTGCATTGCATAGCTGACCTCCGTTAACTGCAAAATCAGGACACTCACCTTCATACACTTTGACTATATTTTCTGCAACTATTTCTGCCATTTTCTCTCGTGCTTTAAAAGTGGCAGAGCCTATATGTGGAAGCAGGATGCAGTTTTTAAGATTTAAAAGTCTTTTGTCGAAGTTTGGCTCATTTTCATATACATCAAGGCCGACTTTAAAGTCTGGATTCTTTTGGGCTTTATCTATTAAAGCGTCTGTGTTTACTATCTCTCCTCTGCCTATGTTTACGAAGATTGCATCGTTTTTCATTAGTTTAAACTCATCGTAAGACAACATGTGTTTGCTTTTCTCGTTTAACGGAGCAGATACAACAATTACATCGCTTCTTTTTAATAGCTCTTTGAGTTCAACCCTTTCTGCGTCAACGAGATTGTCGTAAGGGTTCCTGTTTCTATTGTAATAGATGACTCTCATGTTAAACCCAAAACGAGACATTCTTGCTATTTGAGAGCCAATCCTTCCCATTCCTATAATTCCAATTGTTTTTTCATATAGCTCTTTACCCAAAAACAACACAGGGTCAAAGCCGACAAATTTTCCTTCTCTGACGAATCTATCGGCAGCTGTTATATTCCTTGCTAATGAGATAATAAGGGCAAAACCAAGCTCAGCCGTTGCTTGAGTTAGAACATCAGGCGTGTTTGTAAACAGAATACCTTTTTTAGTTGCAGCTTCTATATCGACATTGTTTATTCCAACACCGTAATTGGCTATGATTTTTAGATTTTTTGCATTTTCTATAATCTCTTGATCTATTCTATCTGAAACCATACTTACTATGCCAAATACATCTCTGCTTAGCGCTTTTATCTCTTTATGTGTTAGGTTTCTGTTTTCTTTATTCAGTATAACTTCAAATTTTGACTTTAATATGTTTATGCCGTTTTCTGGTATCCTTCGTGTTATTAAAACCTTCATCTTTAAGCCTTTAGGTTAACATTATATCCTACAAGATTATCAGGCAGCCTGCAGGCTCTGTTGAGTATGCTGCAGACCGTCTCATAATCCTGATAAACGCATCTGCCACTTCCTTTGTGGCATATCTCAATCATCCACCTGCCTTCCCGTTTTATCAAATTAATCGAGAACTTCTCTTCATCAAGTCCAAACCGCTTTAAGAACTCTTCCTTGAAGTTGTCTTTTTTCTTCTCTTTCTTCTGCTTCTCTTGGCCGCTGTTTTGTTTCTGTTGAAACTTTTTAAATACTTCTATCTCTTTTACTTCTGGCGTCTGTCTTACTTTGTAAATAGACAGCTCGTCATACTCGTCCATCTATCTCTTTTTCACATTGTTTGAAAAATACCTTAAAAACTTGCCTATGTATTTTGGAATCTCCTTTCGTTCAACAACTATATCCACAAATCCCTTTTCGAGCAAAAACTCAGACCTTTGGAATCCTTCTGGTAAGCCGTGTCCTATTGTCTGCTCGATAACTCGTGGCCCTGCAAAACCTATGAGTGCGTTTGGTTCTGCTATTATTACATCACCGAGCATAGAGAAGCTTGCAGCAACGCCGCCCGTTGTCGGGTCTGTTAGAACGGATATGTAAGGTAAGCCCTGTTTTCCTAAGAAACTCAAAGCTGCAGCTGTTCTTTCCATCTGCATCAGAGAGAGTATACCTTCCTGCATCCTTGCACCACCAGATGCACTGATGATAACAAGTCCTATCTTTAGCTTTATCGCCTTTTCTATCGCCCTTATGATTTTTTCACCCGTTGCATATCCCATTGAGCCGCCAAGAAACGAGAAGTCCATAACGCTTAAAACACACGGTTCACCATCAATTGTGCATACACCGTTTATAACGGCTTCCTTCTGGCCGCTTTTTTCTATGGCTTCTTTGAGTCTATCTTTGTAAGGTTTAAGGTCAACAAAGTTCAGCGGGTCTTTTGTTGTTATCTTTGAGTCAAACTCTTTAAATGTTCCTTCATCTGCTGTTATCTTTATTCTGTTTCTGGCAGAGATCCTAAAATAATTGCCGCAGTTTGGACAGACCCAGAAGTTCTTCTCAAGCTCTTCAACATAGAATGTCTCATTACACTTCTTGCATTGAATCCACTTCTTGTCTTCCTTTTTCTTTTTTCTTCTAAACAAACCCATTTTTAGTCTCCCTTATATACAACCCTTCCTTTGTAAAATGTCTTTACAACCTTCCCTTTTAGTTTTTTTCCGTGAAATGGCGTGTTTTTGCCTTTCGATATAAACTTAAATCTATCGACAACCCACTCTGTATTCTTATCAATCAGAACAATGTTGGCATTTTTGCCTTCGTCGAGTGTTCCAGCATCCAAATTAAACAATCTTGCTGGTTTTACAGTCATTAGTGTAATGGCATCAGCCAAAGATACAATACCCTTCTCAACAAGATAGGTATTCACAACAGCAAATGCCGTCTCAAACCCGCTTATTCCGAATGCTGCTTTCTGCATCGTGCAGCGTTTTGAATCTTCATCGTGCGGTGCATGGTCTGTTGCTATTGCATCAACAATGCCAGATGCAAATGCTGAGTGTATGGCTTCAACATCTTCAAAAGACCTTAATGGCGGATTGACTTTAGCAAATGTGTTGTAATCTTTTATCTCTTCATCTGTAAGGGATAGATGGTGTGGTGTAACTTCAAATGTAATATTTGATGAGTCGAGTTTTGCCCTTTTTAGAACTTCTACAGATTCCCTTGTGCTTACATGACATATATGCATTCGTGCATTTGTGCTTTTTGCTATCTCAACATCCCTTGCAATAATTGAAGACTCAGACACATTGGGTATGCCTTTCAAACCAAGCTCAAAAGCGATTTTGCCATCGTTTACAACACCATCGCCAGAGATGTTTAAATCTTCTTCGTGAAGCGTAAGCACAACACCCAAATCTTCAGCGTATATCAGAGCTTTTCTTAAGATTTCAGCATTCATCACAGGTCTGCCGTCGTCTGAAAACGCAACACAGCCTGCTTCTTTCAAACTTATCATGTCACTTAGCTCTTCGCCTAATTCAGACTTTGTGATTGTTCCTATCGGATACAAATCGCAAATATCTAATTTTTCTGCTTTTCTTTTTATATACTCAACTGTCTGGACATTGTCTATTGTTGGCGTTGTATTGGGCATGCAGCAGACCGTCGTAAATCCACCTTTATTGGCTGCTTTAAGGCCTGTCTCTATGGTCTCTTTGTGCGTTTGGCCTGGGTCTCTTAGGTGTGCGTGTATATCAACAAAACCCGGTGCAGCAATCAGGCCAGTTGCATCAATCTCTTCATCAATCGATACACCAACAACATCGCCAACAGACTCAATCTTGCCATCAACAATTGAGATGTCGGCAAAACCTTCAAAGTTATTTGCTGGTGCTATTACATAAGCATTTCTTATTACTGTTCTCATACTTCCCCCAGTTTTTCTATTAGTATCTCGTTTACTATTTTTGGATTGGCCTTACCCTTCGTTCTCTTCATAACCTGACCAACAAAGAATCCAATCGTGTTTTTCTTGCCGGACTTATACTGTTCAACTGCCTTTGGGTTGGCTGCTATTATCTCATCAACAATCTTTTTAAGTTCACCCTTGTCTGTTATCTGGATAAGTCCTTTCTCTTTTACTATCTCTTCTGGCTCTTTGCCTGTCTCATACATCTCTTTGAATACGCTTTTTGCTATCTTGCCACTGATTGTGCCTTTATCTATGAGTTCAACAAGTTTTTTTATCTGTTCTGGTTTGATTAGTGTCTGTTTTATCTCTTTGTTGTCCCTGTTTAGATAGCCTAAAAGCTCGCTCAATATCCAGTTTGCTATAGTTTGAGGGTTATTATATCCTTCTGTTGCCTTTTCAAAATAGTCTGCAAGCTCCTTCTCTTCAACTAAAACCCTCGCGTCTTCTTCTTTTATACCATAATCTTTTATAAATCTGTTAAGCTTATCCTTTGGGAGCTCTGGTAAGTCCTTTTTAACCTTCTCTATCCAGTTGTCGTCTATCAAAATCGGCACAAGGTCTGGGTCTGGGAAGTATCTATATTCAAAAGCTTCTTCTTTGCTTCTCATTGGTTTTGTTATACCCTTGTTTTCGTCCCACAGTCGTGTTTCCTGAATAATCTTGCCACCATCTTCAAGTACTTCTATCTGTCGTTCTATCTCATATTCGAGCGCCTTTTCGACATGTTTAAATGAGTTCATATTTTTAAGCTCTGTCTTTGTGCCGAGTTTTGTTTCACCTTTAGGTCTTACAGAGACATTGGCATCGCACCTTAGTGAGCCTTCTTCCATGTTGCCATCACAGATGCCTAAGTATCTGACAATTCTCCTTAGTGAGCGTAAGTATTCACCAGCTTCTTTTGGTGAGTGCATCACTGGTAAAGATACTATTTCAAGCAGCGGAACACCTGCCCTGTTTAAATCGACATAACTGCCATCTGGCTTGTGTATTGTTTTTCCTGCATCTTCTTCCATGTGTATTCTTTCAAGACCAATCTGCTTATATTCACCATCAACGAATATCTCAACATACCCGCCTTCGAGAATGGGCAGCTCGTATTGTGATATCTGGTATCCTTTTGGTAAGTCTGGATAGAAGTAATTTTTCCTTGCAAATCTTGAGAATCTGTTTATCTTGCAGTTTAGAGCAAGACCAAGCTTTATAGCGAACTCAACAACCTGCTTGTTTAAAACAGGTAAAACACCCGGCATACCCAAACAGACAGGACAGACATGGGTGTTTGGTGGTGCTCCAAAGTCCGTTGAGCATGAACAGAAAATCTTTGTTTTTGTTAGAAGTTGTATGTGAACTTCTAAACCTATGACAGCTTCATATTCCATCTTCGCCCCCAATTAACGGATTGGTTATAAAAAAGTTCTCATCAGGCACTTCTGCATTCTTTATTTTAACCCTGCCATTTTCGACTAAAAGTTTATCTTCGCATAATAGCTTTACAGCTAAAGGGTATATTTTATGCTCTGTTTTTAGGATTCTTGCACTTAGAGACTCTTCATCATCGTTGTCAAATACGGGAACAATAGATTGAACAATGATGGGTCCATCGTCTAACTCTTCTGTAACAAAGTGCACCGTTGCACCTGCAAATTTAACACCCTTCTTTAAAGCCTGCATTTGGGCGTGAAGTCCTTTAAACGAAGGTAGAAGAGCAGGATGTATGTTTAGTATCCTATTTTCAAAGCTTCTAATGAAATAGCTTGAAAGAATTCTCATATAGCCTGCGAGTATAACAAAATCAACTCTGTAATCTTTTAGTTTTGCAACGACTTCTTTATCGTAATCTTCCCTGTTTTTGCCGTTTGGGTCGATGAAGTATGCGTCGATCTTGTTCTCTTTTGCTATGTTGAGTCCATTTGCATCTGCTTTGTTGCTTATTACAACAACGATTTCAGCATTCTTGATAAATCCAGATTTTATTGAGTTGAGAATGTTTTTGAAGTTTGAGCCCCTGCCTGAGAGAAGAACGCCTAACCTATACAATTTTTACTTCTCCTTTACCCTTTGTGATATAACCTATTTTGTAAAATTTCTCACCTGCAACATTTTCTATATTTGCAATATCTTTTTCGTCAACTATTACGACAAAACCTATGCCCATGTTGAATGTTCTATACATCTCATGTTCGTCTATCTTTCCAAGTTCCTTTACAAACTCAAAAATATCAACCTTTGGCAAGCTATTCTTTTCTATTACTGCATCGAACTTATTATTCAAAACACGCGGTATATTGTCATAAAAACCGCCACCTGTTATGTGGATGCAAGCCTTGACGAATGGTTTTATCTTTTCAAAGAGTTTTACATAAATACGCGTGGGTTTAAGCAGAATCTCAGCAACGCTTTTGCCCAAAACGAGACTGTCAATCTTGTATCCACCAATCTCAAAAAAGAGTTTTCTCAAAAGTGAGTATCCGTTTGAGTGAAAACCGCTCGATTCAAAACCTAAAATTGCCATTCCATCTTCCAATTTTTTGGGCAAAAGCTCTTCTTTTTTGCCAATTCCGACACAAAAACCGGCAAGGTCGTATTCACACTTCTCATACATCGAAGGCATCTGAGCTGTTTCACCACCAACCAGTGCGCAGTTTGACTCTTTTAAACCATCAACAATGCCTTTTACTATATCAACAAGCACATTATCTTCTAATTCAGAGTAGGCTATATAATCCAAAAAGAACAAGGGCATTGTGCCGCTTGTGATTATATCGTTAACATTCATTGCAACAAGGTCTATGCCGACAGTATTGTGGATGCCAGCCATTTGGGCGACTTTTAGTTTTGTTCCAACGCCGTCTGTGGCAGACGAAAGCACAATATCACAGCCGAACTTGTTTAACTCAAACAGTGAAGAGAATCCGCCAATCGAAGAGATGATGCCATCTTTTGGCAAAACTTCAACCAGCTCTTTTATCTTTTTGGCAAACCTGTTGCCTTTGTCTATGTCAACGCCTGCAGACTTGTAATCTATCACATGCTTCTCCTTTTTATGAGAATTGGCACGAGTTTTTCATAGCTCACAACAATAATGCCCAACAACGGCACAGATAAAATCACACCCCACACGCCTAAGAGCTTACCAAAAAATAGGATTGCAAGCAATACAGCTAATGGGTCAAGTTCAAGCTGTTTTGAGTATATATACGGTGCTATGATGTTGCCAGAGATAAAGTGAATAAACAGAAGAACAACCAACACTTCAACGCTCATAAGAAAACTGTGATGAACAACGAGTGCGACTATTATTGGTGGGATAAAGCTTATTATCGCTCCAAGATACGGAATAATGTAAAGCACACCACCCAAGACGCCAAAAAGCAGAGCATAATCAACGCCAACAACATACAATCCCGCAACGCTTAGTGCGGATACGACTATCATTAGAATAAGCAACCCAACTATGTATCCGATTATCACATTGTGTATGTCCTGAAAGACGGAGAGATAATCTTCTCCAAGAACGGTTAGGATGATGCTTCTTACAATGGCTTTGTATTTATCCCTGTATATAATCATAAAAAACGAGATAATGGGCATAAGAAGGAATACAGCAAGCGCAGATACGCCCTTTAGGAGTCCTGTGACGGAGTTTACAGCAAACGAGACTAAATAACCTTTGACTGACTCAAGCGCACTGTTTGTTATCATGTAAATCTCTTTGTTGTGAGCCAGTTTTGAACCTAAATAGGCATAGAGTTTTCCTATCTCTCTGTTTATACCGTTTATTAGGTCTGGTATCTGTTTTTCTATGCCTGCTATCTGGTTGATAAGGGCTGGCACGGCTATGATGAAGATTAAAGCCATGCCGCCCATAATTATACTCAATACTAAAAGGCCTGTAATCCAGCGTGGAATCTTGAATTTTAAAAGCATATTTTCAAACGGATAAGATATCTGAGCTATAAGATAAGATAAAAAGACGATGATTGTGATAAATGTAAGCTTGAAAAATAAAAGATATACTCCGCCTATGAGAAACACTAAGAATATAAAATACTCAAACAGACCAGAGTGGCTTTTTGTCAAGGTTAAATGACCTCTTCATCTTCTGGGTTGTCGAGCCTTGCCCTAATCTCTTTTAATCTTTCTCTTTCTTCCTGTATGGCTTTTTTGGCATCTTCTATAAGTTCAACAAGAGCCTGCTTTTTGTCGTTTGCAAGCTCTGAGCCTTTTTCTATCAACTCTTTTGCTGTGTCTGCTATCTTTGTTGCAAGCTGAGTTATTCTCTCTTCAACTTCTTCTTTTTGCTTGAATATATTCTCTTTTACTTTTCCTGTTTCTATTTTTGGGAGTTTTTCCTTTAAGTCAGAAATCTTTTCAGAATCAACCTTCTTGCTTGCAAGGTAAGCTGCAACACCTACGGATGCTATCACTCCGACAGCTAAGATTTTTTTAAGCATAATTATGCCTCCTTTTTAAAGAATTTAGATGTGAATTTTGTAATTCCAACCAGAAATGCATAAACATCATCCAATTTCTCTTCAATCGATTTGATTCTGTCAAATACATAATTGGTATGATTTTCAACCCTTTTCTTTGTATCTACAACGAGAGAAGAGATTTCGTTAACAGACATCTTTGTCTTATCCATAACTTCGAAGGAAGTCTCTTTTGCCTTATCCATCACTTCAATACCCGTCTCTTTTGCTTTAGAAGAGAGCTCTTTCACATCGTTTGCAAGGCCTTCAGCTATGTCCACCATCTGTTGAACTTTATAGAGCATATCATCTACTTTTGACTGATACGGTTCGACCTGTTTTTTTAGCTCTTCGACCTTCTTTTTAAGGTCGCCGTAGAGTTTGATTAAAATTACAATGCCCACAAGACCACCTAAAGCCAATCCTGCATACACAAGTGCAATTACTACCAGAGAGATAGCAGCTAAATTCTCCATTTTTAAAAACCTCCTTAAACAGTTATAATTTTCTTCCAAACAGTTTTGATACTATTTCACTTGCCGACTCTTCAACAGACCTGTTTGTTACATCTATCACAAGCCACTTTGGATGTTGCCTAAACAACGAGTTTGCATACTCCACTTCTTCGTATATACGGCTCAAAGAAGCATACGATGAGTTTTCTATACCCAACTTCTTAGCTCTCTGCTTTCTTATCTCATACAGTCTCATCGGGTCTATAGTTAAACCAACAATCTTGTTCTGGTCAACCTTAAAAAGAGCATCAGGCAACTTCTCGCCCTTAACTATAGCAAAATTTGCAACCTTATATCCACCTTCTTGTGCAAGGTATATGCTTAAAGGTGTTTTGCTTGTTCTTGAAAGTCCGACAAGTATGATGTCTGCTTCATCTAAGTTTCTTACGCTTCTGTTGTCATCATGTTCAACTGTGTATTCTATTGCTTTAACCTTCTCAAAATACTGGTCGCTTATCTTATGTAAAAGTCCTGAGACATTCCTTGCCTTCTGGCCAAAGAACTGCTCAAACTGTCCAATAAAGTATCCGAATATATCAATTACCATTAAGCCATTTTTTGAGAAGACTTCGTTTGCATAGTCTCTCAAGTTTTTATCTGCTATTGTGCTTACAATGAGCGGTTTTTCATAAAGTGCCTTTTGCAGTATCTCATCTATCTGCTCTTTTTCTCTTATCTCTATGAATTTTCTCTGCCTTACATTTACATTTCTAAATTGAACTAAAAAGGCTCTAACTATTTTTGACGCTGTCTCACCCGTTCCATCCGATATTATGTAAATAAATTTCTCTTCCATAGACACCTCAAATACCCAATTTTAAAAGATTATACAATGAAAAAGCCACCCAGAAAAGCACAAAAACAACAATAGAGATTATTGGATTGACCATTGAGTATTTTCCCATCGAGCTAATCATCTCAAATCCGCCAATATACACAAGAAAGACTATGCCACCAACAAACACATTCCTTATAAAGCCGCTCTTTCTTGGAGTTATTCTTAGAACAAACACAAAAGACAGAAGCGTTAAGATAAAACAAGACAATGGATAGACAACCCTAAAAGTAACCATCGAAAGGTAATAATCCATATCCTTTTTCTGTTTGAGTTTTTTTATAAGATATGAGAAAGAAGGCTCTTTGAACTTTGATAATGAGAGCAGAGAATAAAAGTCGCCTTTAAAGTCTATCTTTTTGCTTTTTATGCTATTTTCTGTCATCGAAGGAAGCTCAATCCTTAAGCACTCATGCAACTTAATGCTTTTTCTTTTTATTGTTAACTTGCTGCACTTGAGTATCTCTGAAACGCCGCTAAAATCCTTTTTCACCTTGTATGCCGTGATGTCAAAAGCAGACCTGTTTTGAATGTTTATATCTCCAACCTTTATAAAATAATCTGAAACCTTTATCCACTCGATACTCTTTTTGTTTTTGAAGTAATAGTGTCTTATAAAGGAAGAGCGTTGAAGCCCGTAATTAACCAGTTTCTCTTTGCCAACGAACATAATTAATCCGACGAGAAATGAGAGCAACAGGATTGGCATAGCAATTTTGAATATACTTAAACCGCTTGAACGCATGACGATTATCTCGTTTCTCATTGATAAATAGCCTAAGCTTATTAAGGCTGAAAGTCCGAATATTAACGGCATACTGAGATAAACAACATAAGGCAAGAAAAATATATAATACTCTGCAATGTATTTAAGCGACACATCGTTTTTTAAGATAAGCGACAAGGAGCCAAAAAAATCAGAAAGGATAAACAGAAGAGAGCTGAATAACAAGGATATTAAAAAAACCAGCAGGAAGTTTTTTGTTATGTATTTATGAATTTTTTTCATAGGAATCTGTTATTTCCCAGTGATTCAGAATCACAGGTATGATTTCTTCAAACTCTTCAAGCGAGAGCATCACAGAAGCATCAGATAGAGCATCTTCGGGTTTTGGATGGACTTCAAGAAACAGGCCATCAACACCGACGCTTGCTGCAGCAAAGGCAAGCCATTTAGCATACTGCTTTGTTCCGCCGCTGACATTTGAAGCAGAAGGCATCTGCATTGAGTGTGTAACATCGTATATCACTCTATCTGCAAATTCTCTCATTATCCTTAAAGACCTGAAATCCACAACTAAGTTATTATATCCGAAGCTAACGCCTCTTTCTGTTAGCCAAACTTCACATTGTTTGGTTTTTTTGGCTTTTTGAACAGCATGTTTCATATCCCACGGTGCCATAAATTGACCCTTTTTTATATTTACAATTTTGCTGTTTTTTGCTGCTTCAACAATCATATCTGTCTGTCTGCATAAGAAGGCTGGAATCTGAATAACATCGACTATCTCTGCAACTGTTTTAGCCTGAGCAGGTATGTGTATATCCGTTATTATTTGAAAACCAAAGCTTTCTTTTACCTTTTTTAGAATATTTAGACCTTTCTCTATGCCGGGACCTCTGAATGAGTCGATAGAAGTTCTATTGGCTTTATCAAAGGAAGATTTGAATATAATCTTTATTTTAAATCTCTCTGATATTTCCTTTAGCTTTTCAGCGGTATATAGCGTTATTTTTTCGTTTTCTATAACGCAAGGACCTGCAATAAAGAAATGCTTATTCATACCTTTGATAATACCACAAGCTATATCATCTCGTAAAGACCCTTGATATTTTTAACATTTAAGGCACTAAAAACATTAAAGCCCAACTCTTCAAGTTTTTGTATGACACTTATGTCTTTTTCAAAGAGTCTGAGATTGCCTGATAAGTCGACTTCTGAGAGAACAACGGTTTTCTCTTTTAAAGCCCTTCTTTTAAACGAAGAGATAACTGCACAGCAGACAGCAGCATCAAACAGCGTTGAAGATGCCTTTATGCCGCCAGCCACATTTACATATACATCGTATTTAAAAAGCGGCATGTTCAATCTCTTCTCTAAAACGGCAAGCAGCATGTGGAGTCTATTTAAGTCAAACCCGACAGAGACCCTGCGTGGAATACCCAAAGGCGTTTCAACACATAAAGCTTCAACTTCAAGCACTATAGGGATTCTGCCTTCCAAAACGGCACCGTATGCAACACCATCAACAGGCTTTTCTATCTTGACAAATTTAAGTGTCGGGTCTTTAACTTCTTTTAAGCCATCTTCTCTCATCTCAAGAATCAAGGCTTCATCTGTAGGCCCAAACCTGTTTTTTGTAAACTTCAACACCCTTAAATTGGTGTTTTTATCACCTTCCATCATTAAAACGACATCAACCATATGCTCAAGTGTTTTTGGCCCTGCAATAACGCCACCCTTTGTTATATGAGCAACAACAAATATTGCAACGGATAGTCTTTTTGCTGCATCTATTAGCTTTTCTGAGCAGTGTTTGACCTGCTGTATTCCACCAATTACATAGTCTAAGCTGTCGTCAAAAACCGTATGTATGGAGTCGATAATTGCCACATCGGGCTTTTCGCTCTCGATCAGAGAGACTATCTCGTCAATTTTGTTTGTTGTTATAGCTTCTATATCTTCTGCTGATAATCTCTTTGCACGCTGAGCAATCTGGGATAGAGACTCTTCTGCGGATATATAGATAACCCTGTTTTTTGAGTTTGATATGTCTTTTGCAAGTTGAAGAAGGAATGTGGATTTTCCGACACCCGGCGTGCCCGAGATTAGATACACACCACCTTTTGTAAGTTTTCTTAGGAATATCTTTGAAAACTCACCGTTGAATTTCAACTCGCTTTGTAAAGATTCTACGGTTGCTAATTTAACAGGCTTTTTGTGAGAGATGCTTTTTGCAGTTGGCGTATTTGAGATTTCTTCAAATGTTCCCCACTCGCCACAGTTTGGACACCTGCCCATCCATTTAGCAGAAGTATATCCACAATTTTTACAAATATAAGAGACTTTGCTTTTTTTCATATTACAATTTTACAAAAATCAGAAAAAATTATAAACTATAAAATAAAAACACTAAAGGAGCAACCCATGAACACAAGAACCTTCAGAAACAAAAAACTCATAGATAGAGATAAAGAGATAAACTTCTTCCTTGACTGGTTCAATCAATTACCAGAGTTAATCCTTTGGGTTTATGGCCCAAAATCTTCAGGCAAAACAACACTCATTGAGTATGTCGTTGAAAAGGAGCTGTTTGAAGATTTTGAGAACTTAAAACCCAAAGGTAATTGGTGGGTGAAGTATATAAACCTAAGAGGATATTTGGTAAGCAATTACAACAGTTTCCTTGAAGCCATACTTACACCACAAAAGGAAGGCAAGAAAGAAGAGAAACTCTCAGCAAGCTTCAACATTGGAGTATTCAACATAAAAGCAGAACTGCTAAATGAAGTAAAAAACAAAGAGAAAGACTTATTCAAAGTTCTAATGGAAGAGATACAAAACAGAACAAAGAAAAACAGACAACCTATAATCATCATTGACGAAATTCAAACACTTGAAGATATATACATAAACGGAGATAGAGAACTGCTCAAAGAGTTTCTAAACTTCTGTGTGAGACTAACAAAAGAGACTCATCTGTCTCATGTTGTTATCCTAAGCTCAAACACTGTGTTTATAGATAGGATTTATAATGATGCAAAATTGAAGAAGACAAGTAAATTCTTCAAGGTTGACCATCTTGATAAGAGTATAGTTGTAGAGTGGTTAAGTTCTGAAGGATACACAGAAGAAGAGATAAATCTTATCTATGACTATCTTGGTGGTTGTATTCCAGATATACAAAGAATGATGTTTGAGAAGAAAGAGTTTAAGACATTGAAAGAGTATTTAGAGCATAGGGCGTTTTTGGCATATACTGAGATGGTTGACTTACTCACAAACGAAGAAGACTTCAACAAAAGAAAGATATTTAAAGAGATAGCAAAAGAGATAGTAAAAAACGGCAGATTTATAGCAAAAGAAGAATTACCAACGCAGGTGAAGAAGATTATAAATTTTTACGCTGAAAAAGAGATACTCTTTTATGACCCGCTTACATTGGAAGTTAAAGGAAATAGCAGGATTTATGAGAAAGGGATGGAGAAGCTAAAGCTTTAGGCGATAAAAAAGATATCTGTGAAGTTTTAAAGAGAAAGAGATAAAATTGGAGAAGACAAAAAAGAAGCCTTCAGGATAGGAAAGTTATTTGGTTTCAGATAGCTTCTCGGCTATCCACATCTTTATTAAAGACTGTCTTGTTACGCCTATTTTCTTTGCTTCTAAGTCTAATTTGTTGACGATATAAACGGGAAAGTCCACATTGACCCTTTTGGTTTTCAAACTCTCTTTTAGTTGTTTTGCGGGTATTGCATTGGAAATGTCTAAATAATCTGATATGTCTTCACCTTTATCAAACATCTCATCAAACTCTTTTGTTAATATTTTTTTCATAGATTGCTTCCCATTACAAGAGTATTATTTTCAGGTAATAAGAAAATAAGTGACCAAGAAGATAGGTTAAAAAAGCAGGAGTGGTGAGCTTGGATACTCACCTTCACACTCCCGCATTGGAAAGACGACATATTTTATAACTATTAAAAAGTAAATACATAATAAAAGTAAATACATAATATAAGAATAAAAATATATAAAATTTATTCATGACCACCAGATACTCCTCCACCAGAACTTCCGCCACTACTTCCGCCAGCAGAACCAGAGGAGGAACTTGCGGAAGAAGAGGAACTTATTAGTACCTACTCCTCCACCGCCGTATTGGTGGTTTTGAACAAATCTAAATAATACATCTGTTAATGGTTTTAAGTTCATGTCTTTATTACCATTGTCTATAATGTAACCTAAAACAGAATTCTCAAACATTCTTGGGTAATTTTTATTTATAACTTTTCCATCTTTTACAAAGTAACAATTTGCACCACCACAGAATACAATCTTATTAATTGCATTTTGGTTGTAAGTTACACCACCAAAGTATGAATCTATACCAAAAATAAATGGATTTCCTAAATCTCCAAATTTTTCATTAAACTCCCTAATATCTTTACCGTCATAATTTGACATGTAAACAAAAGTTGGCATATCTACTTCTGCTGTGTAATTTTTAACAATTTTAGAAACATCTACCTTTTTTCCATTAGGAAAAACTGCATAAATGTCTCCTGCATTAGCCTTTGATACACCAATTCCTAACACTGCAACAACAGAGACAGAAAACAACAACTTCTTCCCTGCAAATGAAAAAGAACTTCTCCTTTCCTTTTTCATCTTTCTCTCCTTCTCCCTTAATTATTTTTTGGCATTCTAACTCGGGGGGTGATGTCAAGGGAAAATTGACTAATTTCGCAGAACAAAAACTTGCTTTTTATCTGCTGTTGTGAGATAATTATTTAATTTAGTTTTTTGGAGGATTTTTGATGAAAGTCGAGAGTGGAAAGACCGTCCAGATGCATTATGTTGGAAGACTGGACGACGGGACAATCTTTGACTCAAGTGAAGGCAAAGAGCCGCTTGAGTTTGTTTTTGGAGAAGGAAGCATTATTCCTGCGCTTGAGAGAGAGCTCGAAGGAATGGAAGAAGGCGAGAAAAAACAGGTTGTTGTAAAGGCAGAAGATGCTTATGGGCAAAGAAACCCTGAAGCTGTCCAGAAGGTTTCTAAAGACCAGCTGCCACCAGAGATTGAGCCAAAAGTGGGCATGCAGCTTTTAGCTCAGACACAGACGGCAAATATTCCTGTTACGATTATTGAAGTTGAAGAAGATACGATAACGATAGATTTTAACCATCCATTGGCTGGTAAAGACCTTATCTTTGATGTTGAGATAGTAAAGGTTAGCTGATTTTACAGGGCAGATACTCTGCCCTGCTCTATTTTGCCTGCAGATGTAAGCCTATTATCCCGATAACTATAAGCAGAAGCGATAAGATTTTTATAAAGTTTAAGCTCTCTTTGAAAAAGAAGAAGCCTATAAGTGTTATAAGTGCTATTCCAACACCCGACCAGACGGCATAGGCAACACTAACATCAATCGTTTTTAATGCAAGCGTCATAAAATAGAAGCTTGCTATATAGAATACAAACAGCAAAACAGAAGGCAGAATGTGTGAAAACCCTTCTGATAGCTTCATGCATGTTGTTCCACTAACTTCAAGTAGTATGGCTATAAATAGATAAATCCACCCACTCATTCTAAATTGTGCAAAAATATGTCATCTTTTGTAATTGTGTCTCCTTCGCATAAGACAACAGCTCTTTCTATCACATTTTGAAGCTCTCTGACATTGCCATGCCACGGATAATTCAAAAGCAACTCTTTTGCATCTTCTGAAATCTGTGTGATATTTTTCTTAAATTTTGCTGAGAACTTCTTTAAAAACAGCTCAGCCAATGGGATTATCTCTTCTTTTCTCTCTTTTAATGGCGGTATTTTTATTGGAAATACGCTTATTCTGTAATACAAATCTTCCCTAAAGTTGCCCTTTTTTACTTCTTCTTCTATGTTTCTGTTTGTTGTGCAGATTATTCTAACATCAACGCTTATTGATTCGGTTGAGCCTATTCTGTCTATGGTTTTCTCCTGAATTACACGCAATAGTTTTGCCTGAAGTTCAAGCGGCATCTCGCTTATCTCATCAAGCAGAATTGTGCCCTTGTTTGCCTGCTCAAACTTGCCCGGGTGGGATTTTACTGCTCCGCTGAACGCTCCCTTTTCGTATCCGAACATCTCGCTTTCAAGCAGGTTTGATGGGATAGCAGCGCAGTTTACAGCGACAAACTTACCCTTAGACCTTCTGCTTAATGAGTGAATGTATCTTGCTAAAACTTCCTTTCCCGTTCCGCTTTCGCCTATTAAAAGCACCGTTGCGTCTGTTTTTGCCACCTTTTGAGCAAGTTTTACTATGTTTTGCATCTTTGGGCTTGTGAATATGAACTCTTCAGTTTCTGAATCTTGGTTTATTTCGGTTTCTGGTTGAATAGAACTGTGGGATATGGCAAGGTCTAACACCTTCTTTAGAGCCTGTTGTGAAAATGGTTTTAATATGAAATCAAACGCTCCAAGCTTCATCGTCTCAACGGCAGTTTTCACATCGCCAAATGCTGTTATCATAATAAATGGCGATGAGATACCCAACTTTCTTACTTCCTTTAAAAACTCAACGCCGTCCATCTTGGGCATCTTCAAATCGCTCAATATAACATCAAACTTCTCTTTTTTTAGTATTTTTAGCGCTTCTTTTGCGTCTTTTGCCACTTTTGCGTCGTAATTTAGGTGTTTCAATGTGGCAGACAAAGCCACTCTCATCTGCTCGTCATCATCAACAACTAAAACCCTATACATGTTCCTTTGCCAACCTTACAGCTTCTATTGCATCTTTTGCATACATATCTGCGCCAATCTTTTTGGCAAAATCTTCTGTAACAGCGGCGCCACCAACCATTATTTTAACTTTAAGCCCCTTCATTTTTATCTTATCTATCACATTTTTCATATTTATCATCGTTGTTGTCATAAGAGCCGATAAACCAACGGCATCTGCATGATACTCTTCTATCGCTTTAAGAATCGTCTCGTCGTCAACATTTTTGCCCAAATCTATCACATTAAAGCCGTTTGTTTCAAATAGAAGCGATACGATGTTTTTGCCTATGTCGTGTATGTCTCCTTTGACTGTTGCCATGACGATTGTTTTGCCTGTTTTCTGTTTTGTTGCCTTTTTCTTTATCTCTTCCTTTAGGATATTAAACGCCTTTTTCATCGCATTTGCCGATTTTATCATCTGCGGCAGAAAGTATATGCCCTTATCGTAAAGCTTGCCCACAACATCTAAGGCGGGTATTAGAATCTCGTTGCTTATTGCAAGTGGCTCTTTGTTCTTTAGCATCTCTTTTGTAAATCCTTCAATCTCTTCTTCGTTGCCTTCTATGACGCACATAAACAGCTTATCTTCAAGACTGCCCTTTTCAAATGGCGAGCTTATCAGCTCTAATTTACTTTTTTTTTGAGTTTGGTTGGAGAGTGTAATATCAGCTGAATTGTTTATGTATATTGATGCATCTTTGTCTCTATCAACGATTAAATCGCTTGCGTATTTTATCTGCCAGAGCAACTCGTCATAAGGATTAACGATTGCACTATCAAGTCCGTTGTATATAGCCATTGCCATGTATGATGCGTTTATCAATTTTCTGTTTGGTAAGCCAAACGAGACATTGCTCAAGCCAAGCACGGTTGTTATGCCGTATCTCTCTTTAATGAGTTTTATTGCCCTTAGGGTTTCGAGTGCCCTTTTTTTGTCGCTTCCGACTGTTAAGGCTAAAGCATCAGCAACTATGTCTTCTTTTCTTATACCGTATTCTTCTGCCTTTTTTACAATTCTTTCCAGGATTTTTACTCTCTCTTCGGCAGTCTCTGGTATGCCTGTCTCATCAAGCAGAAGCGCTAAAACAGCCGCTCCATATTTTTTTGCCAAAGGCAGGATTCTGTCCATGCTTTCCTTAGAGCCATTTACAGAATTTATCAACACCTTACCGTCTGCTGCTTTTAGGCCTTCTTCTAAAGCGTCTATGTTTGATGAGTCTATTACAAGCGGCACAGAGACGACACTCTCAACAGCCAAGACGCATTTTTTCATCATAGCGGGTTCGTCTATCATCGGGACGCCAACATTGATATCGAGTGCCTTTGCTCCGTGTTCAACCTGCTGTATCGCTTCTTTTCTGTAAAGGCCTGTTTTTCCTTCCTTTAACTGCTCTTTTAGATGTTTTTTGCCTGTTGGATTGAGCCTTTCGCCGATAAACAGAAACGGCCTTCCATAGCCGAACTCAACAAGCTCTGTTCTGCTTGTGAGCACAGTTGATGGCTCTATTTTTCTTTTTTTGACTGGCTTGTCTTTTAGCTTTTTGGCAAGCAGTTTTATGTGTTCTGGAGATGTTCCGCAGCAGCCTGCAACGATTGCGGCATACTCTTCGAAATCGTCTGTATAGCTTGCAAACTCTTCAGGGCCTACAGGGAATATCGTTTTTCCGTCAACGAGTCTTGGTATGCCTGCGTTTGGCTGAATAATTAGCGGCATCTCTGTAACTTTTGCCATCTTTTTAACAAACTCGTTTAAAAGATCTGGGCCTACTGAACAGTTTGCACCAATAACATCAACATCCATGCACTCAATTGTCTTTGCGAACACTTCGGGTGATGTGCCGAGTATTGTTCTTCCGTCTTCTGCAAATGTCATCATTGCTATGATTGGCTTGTCCGTAAGCTCTCTGATTGCAATTATTGCGGCTTTTAGTTCTTTTATGTCCATAAATGTTTCAAGAGAAAACAAATCAACATCGGCATCGACGGCCGGTTTTATCTGTTGTTTGAATATCTCTTTGATGTAGTCGAACTCTGCTTCTCCTACTGGTTCTATAAACTTACCCGTTGGGCCTACGGATAAAGAGACAAAGCCTTTATCTTTCACAACTTCTTTTGCGAGTTTTACAGCTTCGTAATTTATCTTATACACTTCCTTTTCAAGGCCGAACTCTGCAAGCTTTATAGGGTTTGCGCCAAATGTGTTTGTTACGATTATGTCTGCACCTGCATCAAGGTATGCCTTGTGAATCTCTGCTATCTCCTTAGGATGCGTTATGTTTAAATAATCCGGACAATCTCCGGTTTTTAGAATGTTTTTTTCCTGAAGCTGGGTGCCCATTGCACCGTCGAGTATCAGGATTTTCTTGCCGAGCTCTTCTCTAAAGTTTCTCATTTACTTCACCCCAAAAATCTTAAGCGGTATCATGAGTGTTCTTTTTACAACACCAAGCACACCTTTTGCAAGATTTTTAAACGGTATCGGTTTAATTTTTGGGTCATTTATATTGCCTTTTACATGGAAGGATAGCCCTGTAAAACTTTTCTCTTTGCCACCTATTATCCATCCAATTACAGGAATGCTTGAGATGGTCTTGTTGATGGCAGAGAATGTTATGAATGTTATGTATGCGTCTATTCTGCTTTTTAATATCTCGTATTTGCCGTATGCGAATATGTTGAGATTGCCTTTAATCATTATCGGGTCGTTCTCTTCTGCTTCTATTATACCGCTTTTTAATTTTAGATTGCCGTGAAATTCTGAGTAATCTATTCTTGATTTAACCATGCCTTTGGTGAAGCTTTCAAATGGATTGAGAATTGAGAATATCTTTATAGCTGAAGGTGTTTTGTTGAAGCATCCGTCTTTTGCTGTGAATATCAAATCCCCATAAATCGTGCTTAAATCAAAAAGGTCTTTCTTTTTGTTGAAAAATGTTCCCTTGATAAGCATCAAAAGGTTTTTGTTGTTGCATTTTGTTATAGCATTCCAGATTGCCCTATCCCTTACATACAGAAGCGTTTTGTTTCTTTTTTTTGTGTAATTTATCTTTATTATCGTTTTTTTGGAAGATAAGCTTGCTTTTAGAATGTCGGTGTTGTTTAAAATATCTATCTTAGTTGAGCCGATAGGTATTACCATCTCTTTGTTTTTTACTGTTAGGTTGTTTATTGAAGCAGAGATGTCCAAGCCGTAAGGTGGGATTTTGAAGCTGTATGATGGTTTCTTCTCCTTTGATGGTTTAATTTTGTCAAAGTCAAGTGTGAAATTATCTGCAAACAGCTTGAGTTTTATATGGTTTGAGAGTGTATTGAATGAACCTTTTGCTGTTATCCTGTTTGATAGAATGTCGAATGTTGCACCTTTTAGGGTTAGATTTTCATTCTTTAGCGAGATTATCGCATTTATATCTTTGATTGCTCCTATTCTGCCGTTTTCTATTAACAGATTGCCGTTTTTGAAGATTGGCTTTGAGTTTTTTATTTTAAAGTTTACCGCTCCTGTGATTTTGCCGCCTATCTCTTTTGGTATATGGACAAACTCTTTTAATGAATCTATATCTAAATTTTTTGCTTTGGCTTCTGCAAGCAGTATCTTCTCTTTCTTTAAGTCAATCTCTCCAGAAAGCGTTAAGTTTCCTATACCCTTTAGCTTTAGATTGTATATATCGATAGTTGGATAGTTTAAGAAAGCCTTAAAACTTGCGTCTATCTGTCTGTTTTCTGTTTTTACCGTTGCAGATGTTCTTATGTTTAGACTGTCCTTTCTTCCTTTTAGATTTCCCTTTAGGATTACCCTTTTGGCGGTGAATATTTCCTTAAGGCCTAATAGCCTTTTTTGTAAATCTTCCAAATCTTCTTTTGATAAAGAGATGTCGTAATCTCCGTAAAACGCAAGCTTTGGTTTAATGATTAATTTTAAATTTTTGGTTTTTACAGTTGAATTTTCTGTTGTTGCTTTGAAGTTTTTAAACATTATAAACACTGAGCTTACCTTAGATTGCTTCACAATCCTTTTTATGATAAGGTTGCCGTATGCCTTCACATACTCGTTTGGTATGTTTGGGTTTTTAAATGTTATGCCTTTTGAGAAGATGTTTACTGTGAAGTTAAAGTATGGTTTTGCTGCCCATCTGTATCCATAAACATCTATTTTTGCTTCAACACTGCCTGATAGCTCCCTTGTTTTTCCTAAAACCATCAGGTCTTCTTTTGAGAATATATTTTCTTCTAAGAAAATTCTTACAAACTCGCTTGCTTCTCCATAGAAGTTTAGGTGCATGTCGCATGGAAAACCCTTTTTCCTGTAAACTATAAAGGTTGAGATAGGCGTTTTTATCTTGTCAAAAGAGCCCTTTGCTTCGGCTTTTATAAATGTTGGCGTTATTTTTATCTCTGCCCTTTTTACAAGAAAAAACGGGCTTTTTTTGTCAATCCTGAATCTTACGGATTTTGCGTACATTCTGCCGTTTTTTACAGATTCTAAAGATGGTTTGCCTATGATTTTAATGTCTGATAATCGTATTTTACCTGCGATTATGTAATCCTTTATGTTGTTAGGGATATTAAACCTGCCTATGTCTAAATAACCGCTGCTTATGTCTGCTTCTATGTTTGACTCTTTAAGATTTTTTGTGTTTATACTGCCTTTTAAACTCACTTTAAAGCCGTTGCTTGAGTCTAAATTTAGATTTTTGACGGTTATAATCGGCAATCTGTTTAGGTTTAAGACTGCTTCTAAATTGGGTTTATCTATGGAGAACTGCTTCAGGATTAACTTTTCTGCTTCTATTTTTGCTTTTAAAAGGCCGTCTGTTGAATAGTATAGATAGACTTTTGGGAGATTAGCTTTGGCATTTTTGAGTGTTAAATAGTTTGCTGTTGCCGTTAGGGTTAAATGTTTTTTGCCTGTTTTTAGAATAAGTTGGACAGCTGTGTTGTTTATCTCTCCTTCAAATGTTGTTATATTTGAATTGCTTACAAGTTTATAGTTTTCTTTGAGTTTTCCTTTAGCTTTTATGTTGAAACCATTTATGCTTATGAATTTTGTCTCTATATCGATGGGTATTATGGGTAATTCTATCTCTTTGAAGTTAAATGGCTTTTTGTTTGACTGTTTTTCTGGTTTTATGTTTACAAAGATTGCATCGCTGGTTAGTTTGCCTATGTAGGTTTTGCCAAATATCTTTGAGACTGCAATTTTTAGAATAGGTAGGACTATTTGGGTGTTTTTTATGTCTGCATCTGCTTTTTTTGAGTTTATCTGGATTGATTTTGCCTGTATTGTTAATGTTGGAAAGTCTTTATAGACTTTTAGTTCTGTTATCTTTGTGCTTATACCGTTTTTTTTAAGTAAAACCCTTTTTTGTGCAATTATGTTTAGTATGCTGTTTGCATTTATGCTTCTCCATGTAAAAAAAATAGCCACCACACTTGCAACAAGTATGATGGCTAAAAGAATTCCTGAATACTTTAGCGCTTTTTTCATTTCTTCTTAATAAACTTATCTACATTGCTTAATCCCATAAGCATATAACCTTTGCCGTCTGAATACATGACGACTGTTGCAGGTGTTCCGTTTATGCCGTGTTGTATTGCCGCTTTTGCTATTTTATCGATAATTGGGGAGTATTTCTTTTTTAGTTCTTTTAGATTTTTTGTGTTTTTGATGATGTTCTCAACATCTTTAAAGCTTGCACTCTCAACCTTATCTATAGCAGCTTTTAAGCCCTCTTTTTTCTCTATGTCTAAAAAGATGGCGGAAGCTTCATTTGCCTTTTTGCCGTGAACATCAAATGGGAGTATGTGGAGTTTTATTTTGCCTTCTTCGGCAAGTTTTACAAGTTGTGGCAGTTGTCTTTTACAAAATGGGCATAACGGGTCGCTAAACATATAGACATCTGTCCCTTTTCCATATGATTTTTTTGCACTTTCGGGAAGCTCTTTTAGAAGTTCCTTTAACCATTTAAGGTCAACCTTTACTCTCTCTATCTGTTTTTTGGGCTCAATCCTTTTTAGCTTTCCATTCTCGTATGTAAGCAGAACAGGAATTATCTCTTTTTTGTCTTTTGATATCCATAGATATCTGTGGACTATTACTCCAAACTTCTTGTTTTCTATGGCTACATTGAGTTGGTTGAAACCTTTTATCTTGCTATTTTTCTCAACTTTTACGGTGTAATTAATGTTTGGTGGTATCATCTTCTTTAATATCTCATCATACGGCGTTTTTGAAGCAAATGCCGTTGAACTCATGAATGCTATGGACAGACCAGCAATGAGCAGTTTTGCTCTCATCCCTTTCCTCCTTTTTCCTTATTTAACTTAATTATATAGTTTTTTAGGCACTTTACAAGTTTAAATTTATAGTTTTGTTGACAACGGGTGTAGTTTCCTTGTAAAATCCAACACACGGGAGGGCAAACAGTGTTTAAACGGCTGATAGTTTTGAGTTTTATAGTGGCTTTTTTGTCGTCCTGCTCCACTGTCTCTACCTTTAGAAAAAATGACGACACGCTTCTTAAAAGGATTAGGTTGCTTGAGGCAAGGGTTGAGTTCAACTCTCAATTAATAAAGATAAACAGTCAGCGAATAGACTCTGTAGCACTTCAACTTGAGAAGATAAAAGAAAGATTAGCAAAAGAGAGAAAAGAAGCATCTCTTGATGATATTCCACCGGCTTCTGTGATTGATAGTTTGGCAAGTTCAGAGTCTCAAAACAAAGAGAAGAAGCAAGCAAAAAAGATTAAAACTGAGCCAAAAATAGCAGAAAATCTTGTTCCTACTCCTGTTGAAGTCTCAAAGCTCACAATTCAAAAGCCACAACAGGAATTAAATTATAAGTCTCTTTACAACCAGGCCTTAAAAGAGTATAAAGAAGGCAATTATTTAGAAGCAGCCAAACTATTTGAAGAGTTTACAAAGGAGTTTAAAAATACGGATTTGTATGATAACTCTCTGTATTGGTTGGGATGGAGTTATTTGCATCTTAACGAGAAAGATAAAGCCGTCGAGCTGTTTAACAGGTTGATTAAAGAGTTTCCTTATGCATCGCTAAAACAAGGTGGAAAAACGGATGCTGCTATTTTTACTCTAATCAGGCTATTTAAAGATGATAAGAGGAAGAAAGGGTATTATAAAAAATTGTTGTTTGAAAGGTTTCCTAAAAGTGTTTATGTAAAAAAAATAAAGGCAAGGAGTAAAGAATGAGAAAGATTGTATTAGTTATTTTGTTGATAGGTTTAATGACCGTTAACTCTTACGGTTGGGAGAAGCTTTATATTGTTAAGAAAGGTGATACTTTGTGGGATATATCGAAGAAGTTTTATAAAAACCCATTCTATTGGGGCAAACTCTGGTATAACAACACATATATCAATGACCCAGACCTTATCTTTCCTGGTGAGATCCTGCTTGTTGGTAAGCATGGGCTTGAGATATACTCTCTTAAAAAGAAACCAACAAAAAAACCAAAGCCCGTATTAAAGGAGAGAAAGTATGTCTCTGCTGTCTGGTTTGAAAAAGACAAGTTCTATTCAACCTGTGGAAATCATCTATGTGTCTGGGAGAAAAAGCAGTTTGAAGTTGCCAAGATGAAGTTTGACACATACTCTCATGTTGAAGTATCTCAAGGTGATACGATCTATCTTGTTGCATCAAAAGAATCTCTTCCTGAAAAGCTTTATGTCTATAGAAAAAATGAAGATTTAAGCCACTATAACCACAATTTTGACCCTGTATATCTGCCTATTGGTGAGATAAAGGTTGAAAAAAAGATAAAAGATGGCGTGTTTAAGGCTAAAATTGTTAGTGCATTTGCTGAAATAACACCAGATGATGTTGTAAGCAGCGTCTATCCTTTTATCAGCGTTAAGGATAATCCACCTGTTGAGAAAGTTGGAGATATTAAGGTTAAAGAGATTCTTGTAGCAAACAATGAGTTTCAGAGTGGTATGGGCATGTTTCTATTCTTTAAAGCATCTAAAAAATTACCCATAGTTTTAGGTAAAAAGGTTATACTTGCAAGACTGAATGAGAATGCTTATGAGCCTATAGATATTGGAGAAGGTGTTGTTGTGTCTCAGTATGATGAATATATCGGTATATTCTTCCCTGCTTCTAATGGATTAAAGGAGATGCCAGATAGAACACAAGAATATGTATTGAGGTGATAAAAAGATGCTAAAGATTTACAACACTGCATCAAGAAGTCTTGAAGAGTTTAAGCCCTTAAAAGACGGCAAAGTTGGAATGTATGTGTGCGGCGTTACGGTGTATGACTTCTGCCATATCGGACATGCAAGAAGTGCCGTTGCGTTTGACATTATTTACAGATATTTGAAGTTTAAAGGATACGATGTTGTTTTTGTTAAAAATTTTACCGATGTTGATGATAAGATTATCAAGCGGGCAAATCAGGAAGGTGTAAGCTGCGATGAGATAGCATCAAGATACATTAAAGAGTATTACGAAGATATGGAGAAGCTCAGCATAGAAAGGCCTACAGTTGAGCCAAAAGCCACAGAGCACATAAAGGAAATCATAGAGCTTGTAAAGAAGCTGATAGATAAGGGATATGCTTATGAAGTTGATGGTGATGTCTATTACAGCGTTGAGAAGTTTAAGGATTACGGCAAACTGTCGCATAAAAACATTGAAGAGTTAAAAAGTGGTGCAAGGGTTGAGATAAACGATAAAAAGAGAAATCCGCTTGATTTTGCCCTGTGGAAGAAGTCAAAGGAGAATGAGCCTGCCTGGGATTCACCGTGGGGCAAGGGAAGACCCGGCTGGCATATAGAATGCTCTGCAATGAGTATGAAGTATTTGGGTGAGTCATTTGATATTCACGGCGGTGGAGAAGATTTAATATTCCCACATCATGAGAATGAGATAGCACAGTCTGAAGCAGCAACAGGCAAAGAGTTTGCTCGATATTGGATACACAACGGCTTTGTTAGGATTAATAAAGAGAAGATGAGTAAATCACTCGGCAATTTCTTTACAATTAGGGATGTGCTTAAGCAGTTCAACGGTGAGACATTGAGATATTTTCTCCTTCTAACACATTACAGAAGCCCGATTGATTTCTCTTTTGAAGGTTTGACGGCAGCAAAAGAAGCCTTAAACAGATACTATAACCTTATTCAGAGAATAGAGAATGCGCCGTTTGATAAAAACACAGAAGAAGATAAAGAGCTTGAAAGTTCTATTGATACTCTTCTTGATAGGTTTGAAAATGCGATGGATAATGATTTTAATGCGCCAAAGGCTATAGGTGAAGTGTTTGCCACTGTAAAACTGTTCAATCAGTATTTGGACAGTGTCGAAAAGTCGAATAAACCAGCGTTAAAGAGATATAAAGATGCGTTTCTTGATGCTATGGATAAGATATCGAAGGTTTTGGGTGTGTTTGGCACATCGTCCGCAAAGTGGTTTATACCTGAAGATATTGATGTTGAGTGGGTTGAAAGCAAGATAAAAGAGAGAGCTTCAGCACGAAAGAGAAAGGATTACAAAACGGCTGATGCGATAAGAGACGAACTTGCCGAAAAAGGCATAATACTTGAAGATGCGAAGGATTATACCAGATGGAAAGTGAAAAAATAGAAGACCAAAAGATTATTATAGACGATGAGATAGATGCTGCAGAAAGCAGCGCCCTTGCAAACTATCTTAAGGAGATTTCTCAAATTCCTGTTCTTTCTCAAGAAGAAGAAAAAGAGCTTGGGTATAGAATAAAAAAGGGTGATAAAGAAGCTTTAAAGAAACTTGTCAAGCATAATCTTAGGTTTGTTGTTAGTGTTGCGAAGAAGTATAGGAATTTAGGAATACCGCTGCTTGACTTGATAAACGAAGGAAATCTTGGGCTTATCAAAGCTGCTAAGAAGTTTGACCCTGACAGGGATATAAAATTCATCTCTTATGCTGCATGGTGGATAAGACAGTCTATAATGAAATACATAACCGAGCAGGGAACTCCGATTAAAATACCGCTAAAGGCAAAGAATAGAATACAGAAGCTTGAAAGTCTAAAAGAAGATTACAAGAGAATGTTCAACGAAGAGCCATTGGAAGAAGAGTTAATGGAGATGGCAGATATAAGCGAGAAGGAGCTCAAAAACGCTGAGTTTGCCCGTTTTAGGTTTGATTCGTTAGACCAGTATGTGAATGATGATAAGGATGTGTCGCTTGGTGATTTGATAAGCCTTGAAGAAGAATCCGTTGAAGATAAACACATACATGACTCTCTGATTGAAGAAGTCAATAAGTTCATAGAGACATTACCAGAAAGAGAAAAAGATATCATAAAGCTAAGATACGGCTTGTATGATGGAAGACCAAGAACATTAAGGGAAATTGGTGAAAAATATGGTATAAGTAAAGAGAGGGTTAGGCAGCTTGAAAACAATATAATGAATAAACTTAGAAGGAAGTTTAAGAATTACAGATGAACCCTTATGAAGTTTTGGGTGTATCAGAGAATATAACAGAAGAAGAGCTAAGAAAGGTATTTTTACAATTCGCAAAGAAACTGCATCCAGATACTGCAACAAACGAAGAAGAGAGAAGGATAAAGGAGCAAAAGTTTAAGGAGATAACTTATGCCTATAACCTTCTTAAAAGTAGTGGTTATCTTCAGAGTAAATCAAAATCTTCAGAGAAAACCGTATCTCCAGATGAGATTTTGATAAAGAAAGCCCATGTTTATATCTCAAAAGGCGATTACAATACTGCATTTGAGACATTGAGACAGGTTAAGGATGCCGATAATTACGAAGTGAACCTGCTTAAAGGGTTAGCTTTATTTAAAAAAGGGAAGCACCATGAAGCGTTGAAGTATTATAAAAGGGCTACCGAGCTCAATCCATGGGACCCTGATGTGTATGCCTTTATGGGTGAAGTTTACGAAGAGATAAATCTTAAGGAGACGGCAAAAAAGTTTTATAAAAAAGCTTTAGGTATAGACCCTAACAACAAAAAAGCATTAAAGGGTTATGAGAGAGTTAGTAAAGCGTCAAGCGGATTTTCGCTCTTGAAGAAAATAATAAAAAGGTAAGATTTGGCTAAGGTTTCATATAGGGAACTTTTAAGGAAACTCTTTTCTTTAAACGATACGCCACACAAAATAGCCCTATCGTTTGCCGTTGGTGTTTTTATCTCCATCTCTCCATTTTTCGGCTTTCATACGATATTGGCTATCGTACTTTCGATTATCTTTGGCCTGAATAAAGTTGCAACAATAACGGGTTCTTGGTTGAATAACCCTTGGACAACGCCGATTGTTTACTATGTTGACTATAAAATAGGAGCAATTATCTTAAACGACACCCGTCCTTTTAATCTTAGGCCGTTTACATTTGAGCATTATATTCATGATGGCAAGTATGCTATATGGGATATTTTTGTTGGCAGCGTGATTTTTGGCATTTTTATGTCAATTTTAAGTTATTTTGTGATAAAATATTTTGTTGAGAAATATAAAGGGAGAAGAGCGTATGATTCCACTGAAAGATGACAATCCATCGTCTTCAAGACCTATTATTAACTATCTGCTTATTGCTGTTAATATCATCGTGTTCATGCATGAGATTAGCCTGCCGTATAAAGAGAGAAGCGTATTTCTGCTTAACCATGCGTTTATACCTTCGATGATGTTTGTTTATCATGATTTCTTTCACTCGATTGTAAGAATGTTTGAGTCGATGTTTTTGCATGGTGGATTTCTGCATATAGGCGGCAATATGCTATTTTTGTGGATTTTTGGTGATAATGTTGAAGATAGATTAGGACATGTTAATTATCTCTTTTTCTATCTTGCAGGCGGTTTTCTTTCATTTTTGGCTCAAGGAGTTGTAAATCCAACTTCAGAAATACCTATGATAGGTGCAAGTGGAGCAATAAGTGCTGTTATAGGTGCTTATGCTGTGTTTTTTCCTTCGGCAAGGATTTTGACACTTGTCCCAATCTTTATCTTCATCACATTTATAAGAATTCCTGCGTGGCTGTTCATAGGATTCTGGTTTCTTATGCAGTATTTCAACGGTATGATTTCTATTGCTGCAAACTATACAGGCGGTGTTGCATGGTTTGCACATATTGGCGGATTTGTGTTTGGTTTTGTCGTTGCAAAGATTATACTGGCTCGTGAGTTTAGATGAAGTGTCTATTCTTATCCGATGCACACTATCCTTTTGGGTCTTATATAGTTGATTTTCTTCTCGATACCTATCATAGGTATGACGCCATTTATATCTTGGGTGATTTGTTTGAGTTTTACTATGGATATAAGGGCTTTGTCTATCCACATCACAGAAAGCTGATTTCAGTCTTATCGTTGATTGCAAAAAAGAGAAGGCTTGTTCTATTTGAAGGAAATCACGAGTATAGACTAAAAAATATAAGAGAGTTTGTTGATGCTGAAGTTGTTTATGAGTTTAAGGAAGAAATAATTGATAAGTTTAGAGTTTTTTTGGCTCATGGAGATACGATTGATGCGAACGATAGGGCATATCGACTGTTTAGAGCTTTTTTAAAAAACAGGATTACTCTTGATTTTATCAATTATTGTGTTTCTAAGAGTGTTTTACTTAAACTTTCAAAAATTGCATCTGATTTTAGTAAAAATAGCCTAAGGGATAAGAGTTATAGAAGAACATCAATTGCCCTTGAGAAGTTTGCCAAAAGCAAAATAGAAGAAGGCTTTGATGTTGTTGTTTTGGCACACACCCATGAGCCTGTATTTAAAAAAATCAAAAATGGATTATACATAAATACAGGTGAATTCATTAAACATCCAACCTATGCCGTATATGAGAATGGCCAGTTTGAACTAAAAAGCATCTAAAGGGGGTAAAAATGACAAAAGAAGAAGCAAAGAAGAGAATAAATGAGTTAAGAAAACTCCTGCATTATCACAATTACAGATACTATGTGCTTGATGACCCTGTTATATCGGATGCTGAATACGATGCAATGATGGAAGAACTCAAAAAACTCGAGAAAGAGTTTCCCGAGTTTTACGACCCTAACTCTCCAACGGTTAAAGTTGGCGGTGAACCTTTAAATAGATTTGAAAAGGTTGAGCATAAGATACCAATGCTTTCGCTTGAAGACGGGTTTAGTGATGAAGAGATAGTTGAGTTTGACAGAAGGGTTAAGCGATTTTTGGGATTAAGCCCTGATGAGATTATAGATTACAGTGTTGAGCCTAAATTTGACGGCTTGTCGATAAACTTAATCTATGAGAACGGCAAGCTAACTACTGCTTCAACCCGTGGTGATGGTCTTGTTGGTGAAAATGTGACGCAGAATATCAGAACGATAAGAAACTTGCCACTTGTTTTGCCTATTGAGAATCCGCCTGAATATTTAGATTTGCAAGGAGAAGTACTGCTTGAGAAGGATGAGTTTAAAAGGATTAACGAAGAGCGTTTAAAAGAAGGTTTGCCACTTTTTGCCAATCCGAGAAACGCAGCAGCAGGTTCAGTTAGGCAGCTTGACCCAAAAGAGACGGCAAAAAGGAACTTGATTATGATTCTTTATTACATCAGAGATATAAAAGGTTTTTCTAAAGAGATATCGAGACAATCAGAAGCTTTAAATCTTTTGAAAGAGTTGGGTTTTCCAATAAGCGATTTGAATAGGTTATGCCATGGAGTAGATGAAGCAATAAGTTACAAAAAGGAGCTTGAAGCAAAAAGGGATACCCTACCCTATGAGCTTGACGGTATAGTTTTGAAGGTTGACAGATTTGATTATCAAAAACAGCTTGGCAATACGACGAAGTCTCCAAGATGGGCTATTGCGTTTAAGTTTCCAGCACAACAGGCAACAACAAAAATCAAGGATATTGAAGTGAATGTCGGAAGGACTGGGATTTTAACGCCTGTTGCAATTTTAGAGCCTGTGAATATTGGTGGCGTTGTTGTATCAAGGGCATCTTTGCATACGATGGATGAGATAGAAAAGAAGGATATTATGATTGGCGATACGGTTTTTGTTCAAAGGGCTGGAGATGTTATACCAGAAGTCGTTAAAGTGGTAAAGGATTTAAGAGATGGCACGCAGAAGAAGTTCAAGATGCCTGATTTTTGCCCTATCTGCGGTTCTAAGGTTGTCAAAGACGGAGCATATTACAGGTGTTCAAACATAAACTGTCCAAAGGTTTTGAAAGAGTCAATTAAGCACTTTGTATCGAGAAAGGCAATGAATATTGACGGTTTTGGCGATAAGATTATTGAGCAACTTGTGGATAAAGGAATTGTGAAGGATGTAAGCGATATATACAAGCTTGACAAAGAGACTCTTATGAATCTTGATAGGGTTGGTGAAAAGCTTGCTGAAAATTTAATTACGGCTATAAGTCGTTCCAAAGGCACAACTTTTGCTAAGTTCATTTATGCACTGGGAATAAGGCATGTGGGTGAGTTTGTTGCAAAATTACTCGCTGAGAGGTTTAAAAACTTGGAGAACCTAAAAAAGGCCACAAAAGAGCAGTTGCTTGAGATAAACGGTGTGGGTGAAGAGATAGCTGACAGCGTCGTTTCTTTCTTCTCTGAAAAAAAGAACCTTGAAACCATAGACAAACTGCTCTCTTACGGCATACATTTTGAAGATGAGACTAAGAAGAAGTCAAGCATAGCAGGAAAGAGTTTTGTTTTTACTGGAACCCTATCTAAACCGCGAGAGTATTTCAAAGAACTTGTAGAAAAACACGGTGGTATAGTGAGAAATAGCGTAAGTAAAAACCTTGATTATCTTGTTGTTGGCGAAAATCCCGGCTCAAAACTGCAGAAAGCTCAAAAGGCTGGTGTTAATATAATAACCGAACAGGAATTGCTCGATATGTTGGAGGGCTAAGTGGAAAAAGACGAACTCTTGCTTGACCCTAAGTGGATTTCTTCTTTTTATGCTCTTGTTGCAACCGCCGTTTGCACACTTATCTTTACATATAAAGGTGTTGATTTTTTTGAAGCATTTATAAAGACATTTTTCACTGTTATATCGTTTTACCTGTTTGGTGTTGCAACGGCAGCGGTGGTTAACTATTTTAGCTTAATGTTTAGAAAAGAAGAAGAGCACGAGCAAGAGCAAGAAGAAGAGTCTCAGCAAGAAGAGGGCGAATCTGAAAGTGAAGAGACAGAGAGCCAAAAAGAGCAAAAAGAAGCCACTGAAGGTGCATGATAGATAAAGAAGAGATAATAAAAGCCTATTATCCCATAGTAAAAAGGATGGTGAAGAAGTTAGTCGTAAGAATGCCCGAAGGATACGATGAAGAGGACTTTATTCAAATAGGTATGATGGGCCTTCTTAAAGCTATTGAGAATTGGGACGAGAGCAAAAGTCTATCTGAATTTAAATCCTATGCAAACACAAAGATAAGGGGATATATCTTAGACAAACTCAGAAGCGTTGATACGGTATCTCGATACTCTCGCGATAAGTTAAAAAAGATTCACTCTGCCTATAAGGAGCTTATGGATGAAGGAAAATTTAACCCAACAGACGAAGAAGTAGCTCAAAGAGCCGGAATGGATATAAACGAATTCAACGAACTTATTTATAAGCAGTCAAATGCCACGATGTTGAGTATTGATGAGACTGTTAAAGATACCGACGCCGTGCTTATCGAATCGATAGATAGCCATGCAAAAAGCCCGCTTGATTTACTTGAAGGTGAAGAGATGGAAGAGCTGCTTAAAGAAGGCTTGAAACATTTAAGTGAGATTGAGCTTACAGTGTTGAGTTTGTATTACTATGAAGATTTAAATATGAAGGAGATAGCTTCAATAATAGGTAAGACAGAGTCAAGGGTTTCTCAAATAAAAACAAAAGCACTTTTAAAACTGAGAGCATTTGTTCAAGGGAGGATAGAAAGTGAATCTGGTAAAAGAAGCGCTTGAGATAGTATCGAAACTTTTGATAGCTGATGCCATAACGGCGCCAAAGAGTGTTGGAAGAGACGATGTCGTCGTTGATTTGATAACAGATGAGAGTATCAAAGAGAAGATTTTTGAGAAGATGGCAGAGATTACCCAAAGAAGTGGTTTTACATTTTACAAAAGAGACGCTATAAATTGCGAAAACATAGATTACATTATTTTGATTGGCTTTAAGCTGTTTTGTCATAACTTCAACTGCGGTTTCTGTGGTTTTAAGAGTTGTGATGAGTGTAAAGAAAAAGGCGGCGTGTGTGCTGTTTCTGCAACAGATTGTGGTATAGCTATAGGAAGCGTGGTCAAACTTGCATCAATCTTTGGTATAGATAACCGTATAATGATTTCTATTGGACAAGCAGCAAAAGAGATAGGTTATTTTAAAGAAGAGATTGGTGGTGCCTACGGCATTCCGCTTTCAGCAACCACCAAAAATCCGTTTTTTGATAGAAAGATAAAGGTTTAATGGACAGCTTTCTGCACTTTGCCAGCCTTTAGGCACTGGGTGCAGACATTCATTCTCTTTACTTTTCCGTCAACTACCACCCTAACCTTCTGTATGTTTGGATACCATTTTCTCTTGGTTCTAATGTGCGAGTGGCTGACTTTATACCATACTTGGGACTTCTTGCCGCAGATTTCACATCTTCTTGCCATTTTCTCATTCCCCCTTACTTCTCTTTTCTTTAACCGCAAACTTATATCAAAAATGATGCTTCAACTCAAGAGTTATCCGCCGTATTTACACCCAGCAGATCGTAAAAAATGCATTTTCTTGCTATGCCTGTAATGAGAAAAACACATCCGGCACTCTTTATTGCCCAGTTTTTTGTCAAACACCCAACAAGCGTTAAAGCAGCACCGCCCAAAAGCCTTAGCTCTCTGTCTTTGCCACCAATGTTTGGTTTTGTAGAAATTCGCATCCTTTTCCTCCTTATAAAAGACTATTTCTTTCTCTATACTGATTTACATATGATATTAGAGAAATGATTGATAAAACTATGGCTGAATACACGGTTATGTTGAAGACCGTCTTGTTTGAATAAATTTCGAAGACTTTTAAAAATATCAAAAATACTACTAAAACCTGAAAAAATGTTGCTGTTTTACCGCTAAGTGAAGCTTTTATCCTTATTTGGTCTATCTGCTTTGCTGATAAAACTTCAACAACACTGCCGGATATGAGTATTAAATCCTTAAGCAGAACAACTCCCAAAAGTAGTTGCGGAATAAAGCCCTTTACCGTAAGAACGATAAAGGTGTAATTTAAAAGAAGTTTGTCCGCTAATGGGTCTAATATTGCACCGAGTTTTGTTGTTTTATTGAAGTTTCTTGCTATGAAACCATCAAGCATATCACTTAAGACTGCAACGATAAAAAGCACAGTTGCTATTTTAAATTTCTCGTCTATTAGAGATAAGACTACAGGCAAAACAAGAAAGATTCTAAATATGGTTATTATGTTTGGTAAAGTTAGTACACTATTCATCTGTTAATCTAATAATTTGAAAAATCTGTTAAATCTTATGTCGAAAGGACTCCATGTCCAAGAACCGTAAATAATAAAAGCCTTACCGACAATGTTTTTCTCTGGAACAAAACCCCAATATCTTGAGTCGTAGGAGTTGTCTCTGTTGTCTCCCATCATAAAATACTCATGTGGCGGAACTTTTATAGGTCCCCAGTTGTCTCGTGAACCCCATCCAGTTGGTAAATTAAAAGGGCTTGATGCGGGTATATTTCTTGGATATATTGTCGGGTCATTATGAATAACATATGGTTCTTTTACTTTTTTACCATTTCTGTACAATGTTTTGTTTCTCATCATTAGAACATCGCCGGGGACACCAACACATCTTTTGATAAAGTAGATTGATGGGTCTTTGGGAAATCTGAATATTACTATATCGCCATCTTTTGGATGTGATATAGGTATTATAATTTTACCGCCGTCCGGAATTATTTCACTTTTTCCTATATACATGCTTGGAATTCTTATGCCATATATAAATCTATTTGCAAGCACATGGTCTCCAACGAGCAGTGTAGGAACCATTGAAGTTGATGGAATTACAAATGCTTCAACAAAGAATGCCTTTATAAAAAGTGCTATTAAGAGTGCTATAAAAATTGATTTAATCCAATCAACGGCCTTGTCTTTCATTCTCTAATCTCCCTTTATCTCAACAAGTTTAATAAACGCTTCTTTTGATATGCTTACGTTTCCAAGTTGTTTCATCTTCTTTTTGCCCTCTTTCTGTTTCTCAAGTAATTTTTTCTTTCTTGTTATATCACCACCGTAGCATTTTGCAAGAACATCTTTTCTTAATGCACTTATCTGCTCTTTCGCTATGATTTTACCGCCCACCTTTGCCTGTAATCTTATCTCAAATAGCTGTTTCGGTATGTATTGACGCAGATTTTTTAAAACCTCCCTTGCTATTCTGTAGGCTTTTTCTTTCGGCACGATTAATGAGAATGAATCTATCTCTTTTGAGTTTACAAGAATCGTTAACTTGGTTAAATCACTCTTTTCAAAGCCCAAAAAGTCATAATCAAAAGATGCATACCCTTTAGAATAGGATTTTAGTTTATCATAGAAATCCACTAAGATTTCTGCAAGCGGCACTTTGTATTTTATCAATACCCTATCTGCTGCTATGTATAGTATCTCTTTTTGTTGTCCTCTTTTGTCTTGAAGTAATTTTAATAGGTTGCCAACGAACTCTGCGGGTGTGATAATCTCTGTTTCAACAAATGGCTCATAGATCGCCCTTATCTTCTGCGGTGGTGGTAAATCGGAAGGGTTTGAAATCTCTATTATCTCTTTGTTTGTAAGCTCAACTTTATAGAGAACGCTCGGCGTTGTCATTACTATGTCAAGTCCAAATTCGCTTTCGAGTCTCTCCTTTGTTATGTTCATACTCAAAACGCCCAAAAAACCACATCTAAAACCGAAACCCAAAGATTCTGACTTCTCTTTTTCAACCGTCAAAGATGCATCGTTTAATTGAAGCTTCTCTAAGGCTTCTTTTAAATCATTGTAATCTTCTGGATCTGTCGGATAGACGCCTGCAAACACAAACGGCTTGGGCTTTTTGAACCCTTCAAATGGCTTATCGGTTGGGTTTTTAGCCAGTGTTATCGTATCGCCAACCGTTGCATCTTGAATATTTTTTATATTTGCTATGACATATCCGACTTCGCCTACTCCAAGCGTGTCGGTTTTTTTGTTTTTGGGCGTAAAATAGCCCATCTCTTCAACTTCATACTCCTTTTTCGTCGAATACATCATAATTTTGTCGCCAACTGACACCTTACCGTCAAACACCCTTACGATAAATATAACACCGCGATAGTTATCATACCACGAATCTATTACCAAAGCCCTTAGGCTTTCATCTTCTTCTCCCTTTGGCGGTGGTATCTTTTCTATTATCGCTTCAAGCACTTTATCGACATTTGTTCCATTTTTGGCTGATATCTCTATGGCATCTGTTGCATCTATGCCAAGAGCATCTTCTATCTCCTGCTTTGTTTTTTCAACATCTGCACTGGGCAAGTCTATTTTATTTATCACTGGAATTATCTCTAAATCGTTATCTATGGCTAAGTATGCGTTTGCTATTGTTTGTGCTTCAACACCTTGAGTTGCATCGACAACCAGCAGGCATCCTTCGCAGGCTTTTAAGCTCTTTGAAACTTCATATCCAAAATCGACATGTCCGGGTGTGTCTATCATGTTCAAAATATACTCATCACCCTTATATTTGTATGTCAGTCTTACGGTTTGAGCTTTTACTGTTATACCATGCTTTCTTTCAACTTCTAATGTATCTAAGATTTGTTCTTTCATCTCCCTTTTGCTTAAGGCACCTGTTAGCTCTATCAATCTATCCGCAAGAGTGCTCTTGCCGTGGTCTATGTGAGCTATTATCGAAAAATTCCTTATATTCTTACTCATGACTTTTTAGTAATTCCCTTTCTAAGGTGTAGGTTTTGTATCTTAGCTGCTTAAATTTAGCGGATACTTTTATGTCAAACAGCTTAAAAATCTCTTCAAGCACCCTTTCTGACTCTTCTGCCCTTTTTAGGTTTGCGGATATTATCTCGTTGATGTTTTCTCTCTTTTTCTCTATATCACTTGAAAGTGTTGTTCCAGTGTCGTTTGGCGTGTCTCTAAAATCCAAAAAGTCATACTCTTTTTGCAGGTTTCCAACTTCAGAGCGCATGTTTTTAATCTCTTCGGTTAATCTCTTGTTGTCAAGAACGAAACGGGCTATATCTTCAACAACACGCAAGCCTTCTCTTAATCTGTTGAAGTTGGCATCAATTAGACGCTTTATCTTAGCATCGACCTTTTCCATAGATACTCAAACTCCTTCTCATACACATTGGCTATATCTTCTCGTTTTATAATAATCACATTCTCGTCATTTATCTTAAAAGCCGATGCAGTCCAGTTTGCAGAGCCTGTTATAACGGTTTTTTTGTCTATAACGGCAAACTTGTTGTGCATTAACCCTTCCCTGTCCCAAGCTATGTGTGGAACGGCAAACCTAACGCTTATACCGTTTGACTTTAAAAATTCGTATTTTGAATATCTGTTTGATTCTCCATTTGCTTCTCTGTCTAAAATTACCCTGATTTTTACACCACGCTTTTTAGCCCTTAGAAGAGCCCTTGCAAGTGGTCTTGATGTAAAGTTATACACCGCCACATCAATGGTTTTTTCAGCTTCGTTTATCTGTTCTATTATCGCATCTAATGCAGCGTATGATGGTGTGAAATAGACGCATATATCACGAGCATAAGTTAGATATGGAAAAGATATGATTAAAAATATCAAAAAGCCTTTTAAAAATATCCTAAACATTGTAGTTTGGTGGCTCCTTCGTCATTATTATATCATGAACATGACTCTCCCTTAGCGATGCTTCTGTTATCTGAATGAATGTTGCCTTCTGCTGCAGCTCTTCAATTGTTTTGCATCCTAAATAACCCATTCCCGATTTTAGCCCGCCAACAAGCTGATATAGAACATCTCCCACTTCACCTTTGTAAGGCACTCGGCCTTCGACACCTTCAGGAACAAACTTTTCTGGCTCCATCTCATCCTGAAAGTATCTATCTTTGCTGCCTTCCTTCATTGCTTCGATTGAGCCCATTCCGCGGTATATCTTGTATTTTCTGCCCTGATAAATCACACTCTCGCCGGGTGATTCTTCTGTTCCTGCAAGAAGGTTGCCTATCATCACACATGCAGCACCGGCAGCCAAAGCTTTAACTATATCGCCTGAAAATTTTATTCCACCATCAGCTATGATTTTTTTGTCATATAGAGCTGCTTCTTCAGAACATTCGCTTATTGCCGTTATCTGCGGCACGCCAACACCAGCCACGACCCTTGTTGTGCAAATTGAACCAGGCCCTATACCGACCTTTACAATATCTGCACCTGCCTTTATTAAGTCTCTTGTGCCTTCTTTTGTTGCCACATTGCCGCCAACAAGCACAACATTGGGAAAGGCACTCTTTATCTTCTCGACAAGATTTAGAACATAAACAGAATGCCCGTGAGCCGAATCGACAACAATAACATCGGCTCCTGCATCTATCAGAGCCTTTGCGCGCTCAAATCCGTCTTTGGTGCCAACAGCAGCACCAACCATCAACCTTCCGTGTATGTCTTTACTTGCCAAAGGATACTCTTTCTTTTTGCGAATGTCTTTTATGGTTATCAATCCTTTGATTTTGAAATCCTTATCCACGATGGGCAGTTTCTCAACTTTGAACTGCTTTAGATAATCTTCTGCTTCCTGAAGTGTTATGCCTTCTTTTGCCGTTATCAGGTTGTCTTTTGTCATTACATCTTTAATAGGCTTTGAATAATCTTTCTCAAACTGCACATCCCTGTTCGTTATGATGCCAACAAGTGTTCCATCTTCAAGCGTTACAGGGATTCCAGAGATATGATACTGCTTCATTAAATTTAGTGCATCGTTTATTGTTGCATCTGGCCTTATGGTTATAGGGTCAAGAATCATGCCGCTTTCTGATTTTTTAACCCTTATGACCTGTCTAACCTGCTCTTCTATAGACATGTTCTTGTGAATTATTCCCAATCCGCCGTGCCTTGCCATCGCTATTGCCATTCTATATTCAGTAACCGTATCCATAGCAGCAGAGATAATTGGCGTTTTTAGAACAAGCCTTTCTGTTAAAGCCGTTGTTGTATCGACTTCCTTTGGCAGAATGTCAGACCTGTTTGGCAAAAGCAACACATCGTCAAATGTTAATCCGTATCCGCTTTTCAATCTCATGGCTAAATCTCCAAAAATTTAAAGTTTGCTATGTTTAAAACAATATTTCTCAGTCTGTTTAATAGAGAGAGCCTATTATTCTTTATCTTCTCATCTTTGTCCATGACCATAACATTGTCAAAGAATTTATCTATCTGTGGTTTAAGTGATGCTATCTCATTTAGAAGTCCAAGATAATCCTTCTTAGAGATAAACTCATCTTTTTTGTTTTCAAGCTCTTTGATTTTGCTGAATAGTTCTTTCTCTTCTTCATAGCTAAACAGATTTTCATTAACTTCCAAGCCGTCAAAATCCTTAACTATGTTAAATACGCGCTTTATTGCAAACTGCTTCTGCTTGTCTTCGTCTGATTTTCTAAAGTTATCAAGTGCCTTTAGTCTTAAGTAAACATCATATGGATTATCGAATCTGAATGTGATTGCCTTTAGTGTATCAAATGGATACTCGTCAAAATAGTTTTCAAATCTTACGACGAAGAAGTCGATAATCTCATCAAAGTTTACACTCTTCTGATAAAGTTTAGCAGATTTCTCAAGCACTTCCTTTAAGTTTAAAAATAGGCCATTCTCAATTAGTGTTCTTATTATGCCAAGAGCAGACCTTCTTAGTCCGTATGGGTCTTTTGCTCCTGTTGGTTTTAGATTGGCAAAAAAGCCACCGACGAGTATATCTGTTTTATCTGCTATTGATAAGCTTATGCCGGCAGGAGTTTTAGGGGTTTCGTCTTCTTTTGGCAGATACTGCTCGTATATTGCTTCTGCTACTTCTTTATCTTCTCCGTTTAAAAGAGCGTATTCTCTTCCCATCACGCCTTGAAGTTCAGCAAACTCATACACCATCTGCGTTAGTAAATCTGCCTTTGATAGGTAAGCTGCCCTTTTTGCCTTTTTACTATTAAACGATAGCTTCTCTGCTATAAACCCAGCAAGTTCAACGAGTCTGTTGGTTCTGTCAAGCTGAGTGCCGAGTTTTTCATGGAACATCATCTCTTTGAGCTTTGGCACAAACTCTTCTAACTTGTGCTTTCTGTCTTCTTCAAAGAAGAATTCGGCATCTGAAAATCTTGCCCTTAAGACACGCTCGTATCCTTCTTTAATTAAATCCATATTGTCTGTTTTTATGTTTGATACTGCAGCGAACTCGTTAAGCAATTTACCGTCTTTTAGAAATGCGAAGTATCTTTGGTGGTCTTTCATTGATGTGATTAGCACTTCTTTCGGCAGTTTTAAGAATCTCTCTTCAAAACTTCCCATTACAACAACGGGATATTCGGTTAGATTTACAACTTCGTTTAAAAGCTCTTCGTCGTAAACGAGCTCTGCACTCCTTGATGCACTCTCTCTTCTTAGATTTTCGAGTATCAACTCTTTTCTTTTATTCTGGTCAACGATTACAAAATTTTCCTTTAACTTCTCTTCGTAATTGTCGTAATTTACTTCGAATTCGCCTTCGGATAAAAATCTGTGTCCTTTTGTCAGATTGCCTGCTTTTTTACCCATAAATTCAAAGTCCACGATTTTGTCGTCTATTGTAAAAACAACGCCGTGAACGGGTCTTACGAACTCAAACTCTCCTTCACCCCAACGCATCTGCTTGTTGAAATGTATCTTTTTTAGAATCTGTCCTATTGATTCAACAACCAGTGGCTCTGCGGAAGTCTTTTTGCCCTTTATGACGATAGCAACATACTCGCCTTTTTTGGTGTTCTCATAGATTATGTCATCTTCGGTTGCATTGTTCTTCTTCAAGAAGCCCTCTAATGCTTTTGTTGGTTTACCATCTTTGAAACAGACGCTTTTTGGTGGTCCCATTATTTTTTTGTCTTCGGCTTTTAAAAATTCGTCAAACTCAAATTTTAATGTCAATCTTCTTGGTGTCATATAAAACTTGAGATTATCAAAAATGACACTATTCTCCTTTAATGTCTCTTCGGTTAAATTTAATATCTGCTCTTCTAAATGCTCCATCTCGCTTGTGGGTAGCTCTTCAACGAACAGTTCAAATAGTAGTTTTTTCATAATTCACCCTCCACATATAAACGGGCGACTTTTGCCACCATCTCTCTAACCTTTTTTATGAATGTTGCCCTTTCCGTTACGCTTATTGCATTCCTTGCATCAAGCAGGTTGAACACATGCGAGCATTTCATACAGTAATCATAAGCCGGCCTTACAAGTTTGGCATTCAGGCAGTTTTGCACTTCTTCTTCAAACATATCAAACAGTTTAAACAGCATCTGCGTGTTTGCCACTTCGAAATTGTACTTTGAATACTCGTATTCGTCGTGTTTGTGAATATATCCGTATGTGTATCTATCGTTCCACTTCATGTCGAATACATTATCAACACCCTGTATATACATTCCCAATCTTTCGGTTCCGTATGTTATCTCAACAGGGATTGGCTTTAAATCGTATCCGCCAACCTGCTGGAAATATGTGAATTGGGTTATTTCCATTCCATCAAGCCAGACTTCCCATCCAAGCCCCCATGCGCCGAGTGTTGGTGATTCCCAGTTATCTTCAACGAATCTTATGTCGTGTTCCTTTAAATTTATGCCTAAGAACTCAAGGCTTTCTAAATACATCTCTTGGATGTTCTCAGGAGATGGTTTGATTAAAACTTGATACTGATAATAGTGTTGAAGTCTGTTTGGGTTTTCTCCGTATCTGCCGTCTGTTGGTCTTCTTGATGGTGCAGGATATGCAACACTCCAATCATCTTTATCTAAGGATTTCAATGTTGTAGCCCAATGGAATGTGCCGGCTCCTGCTTCAACATCGTAAGGTTGTAAAATTATACATCCCTTACTCTTCCAAAATTCGTTTAGTTTGAGTATTACATCTTGATAGTTCATTTTATCCCTCCAGTTCGAAAACCGCCACGACAGGTGCATGGTCTGACGGTTTTTTCTTTTTTCTGTATGTTCTGTCTATGAAACACTCTTTGCATTTTTGAGCAAGCTCTGGCGTTGACCAGATGTAATCTATCCTTAAACCTATATTCTTCCAGAAGTTGCCTGCTCTATAATCCCACCAGCTAAACGCCTTCTCTTTTGAGAATTTTCTAAATAAATCAACAAAACCGAACTCATATAGCTCGTTTAGAGCTTCTCTCTCTTTTGGGTGAAACCCTATCTTGCCTTCCATAGCATCTTTGTCGTAAACATCTATCTCTTCCTTTGCCACATTGAAGTCGCCAAGAATTATCAAGTTTTTCTCGTTGGTATAATGTTTCAGTAAAAAATCTTTAAGCTTATAGATAAACTCTATCTTGTATTTGAAGTGCTCACTTTCTGGTGTCTGTCCATTTGGAAAGTAAAGATTTATTATCGTTATACCGTTTATCTTTGTTATTAGAGTTCTTTTTTGGTTTTTCTCTCCTTCAAATTCTAAAGGCTCAATCGTTATAGGGTGTTTTGATATTGTGGCGATGCCGTTAAATCTCTTTTCTCCTTTAAAGGCAACTTTATACCCAAGCTCTTCGAACTCTTCCTTGGGAAACAGCTTGTCTTCCACCTTTGTCTCTTGAATGCATAAGACATCGGGATTTCTCTCTTTTAAAAATTCAAGCACAAGGCTTAGTCTTGCCCTTATCGAGTTTACATTCCAGCTTGCTATTTTAAACTCCATCTTTTTCCTTCTTTATTCTGAAGTATAACGTGATTGTCGCTAAAACTATCATGAAGCCTATGGTATTTGCACTTATTAAGACGATGTCTTTTCTTAATAATCCATAAACAATCCACAGAACCAAGCCAACGGCTATTTGCACCATCATAAGAAGACTTAAACCCTTTGTTTGTCTTGTTTTTAATAGCTTTAAAAACTGTGGAACAAAGCTAAAGGTTGTCAAAGCCGCCGCTGTAAAACCTATAACATTGATGAGCCTTGCGTCCATTAAAATCCCATGCTCTCTATGTAAAGTTTTTCAAACTCGCTCTCGTTTGCAATCTCTAAATACTCTATTTTCTGACTAATTCTCTCAACCTTCTCCCTGTTCATTTTACAGAACAGCCTTAGGCTGCCAGCCAAAGAGCTGTTTCCAAGCATAACAAATTCACCGTCAAAAGACAACAGGCTGCTTTTTAAAATCTCTTCTTTGGCTAAGGATTTTGAAAACCCACCAGCTATGTATATTCTCTTTGGGATTTTTAAATCTGTTTTTTTGAGTATAATTTTTAATGCAGCGTTGAGAGATGCCTTAACGAGCTGAAAGTTTCTTATAGAGTTTTGCGTTAGATATATGTTTTTATCAAGCAAAAACCCTTCTTTTTTAATGCGGTTTATCAGGCTAAACGGTGCTTCTGTCTCCCATGCTTCTAAAAGTCTGCCTTCATTATCGATAATCTCAAACTCTCTTAGAAGTGCTATTGAGCTTATAAGTCCTGAACCTGTTATTCCTATGGCTGGTTTGTCGTTTATTGTGTAAACCTTGAAGGTATCCTTAAACTCAACCTTGTATATTGCACCATCTTGGGCAATTGTTCCATAATCTATGTTCGCACCTTCCAATGCTGGTCCTGCTGGGACGCTCGATGCAAAATAGCTATTGTCCTTCTTTAAAATAAACTCACAGTTTGTCCCTATGTCTATAAAAAGGTAATCTTTATCTTCTGGTAAAATAGAGAGTGCTGCTGTTATATCTGCACCGACAAACGCACTTACAACAGGTGGAATATAGAGCTTTGAGCTGAATAGTTCGCCTTCAAAACTTCCTTTAAATGGTGGTGTGTATGGATATTCGCCGATTGGTTTTGGGTCTTTTTCAAGTAAGAATGTAAGCATTGTTGGGTTTGCAGAAACCACAATTGACTCTATCTTGTTTGCACATAGAGAGCTTATCGTCTCCTTTAGAGCCTTTTTTAATGATTCAGCTAAGACTTTCAAGTTTCCTTCATTTGAATACGCTATTCTTGATATCACATCTGCGCCGAATGCTACCTGCGGATTTAGTATATGTGCGGTTTTGAATAGTTTTCTGTTTTTGATAACAGCTACAGCTATGGTTGTTGTTCCTATGTCAATTGCAACATGCGTTTTTTCATCGTCAGAGCATACTTCGGCATCAAACTCTGCAAACACAGGCTTTGCAAGGCTAACTTCTATCTCTGCGTCGTTGTTTAAGCTGTGAAGACAGGCAAGCCTGTATCCTTCTTCTGTTTTTTTGCCAAAAGTCTCTTCTTCCAGTTTTAAAGTTTTTGGTGCATTTTTTGTAAATTTAACTATACACTTTTTACATATACCACGACCAGAGCAATATGCGTTTATGTATATGCCGTTTGAATGGAGCAGTTTTAGGAGATTTTCCTTTTCTGAAAACTCTATCTCTTTTGTTGAACCGTCAACCTTTACTGTGAGTTTCATAGGCAGCAATTTACAAAAAAGACTTTGAAAAATCAAACCTTATGGTTTAGAATTTATAAAAATAAAGGGGGGCAAAATGCTTGCAACAAAAAGAGTGGATAAAAAATACACATACAGCGATTATAAAAACTGGCCGGATGATGAAAGGTGGGAGATTATCAACGGTGTTGCATATAATATGAGCCCTGCTCCAAAGATTAAGCATCAGGTTATAAGCAGGAACATAACAGGAGAGATTTACAAACAGAAAGATAAATTGAATGGTTGCGTGTTTTTTGAAGCGCCAACGGATGTGGTGTTTGATGAGTATAATGTGGTGCAGCCGGATATTTTGATTGTTTGCGATAAAAACAAGATTACAGAAGACAACATTCAAGGTGCACCTGATTTGATTATAGAGATTCTGTCAAAGTCAACTGAGATAAAGGATAGAAGGGAAAAGTTAAAGCTCTATGAGATGTTTAAGGTTAAAGAGTATATCATAATCAATCCCGATGCTGAGTATGTCGAAAGGTATTTGCTCAAAGACGAGAAATACACTGCACCCGAAATATTCAATTGGGATGAGGAGTTTAAATTTAAGACATTTGATATAGAGTTTAAGTTATGGGAGATTTTTGAGAAAGAAAAGAAAGAAGACAATACAGATAAAAAGCAGCCACCGTCTGAACCGTAAAAGATTATGAGTTATCCAAATATTTTTCAGCTCTGGTATGGATATGATGATACTATACCAAAGAAGTATGAGATATTTATAAAACATAACAGCAAGATTTTTGCTCAGATAGAATCATACAAGCTTCTTAAAACAAGCCAGATAAATAGATTTCTCGATGAGTTTGGATATGATTTATCGAAATTTAAGGGTTTTCATTTCAGATTTCAGTCTGACATAATAAGATTTTTGCTGCTTTACCATTATGGTGGCCTTTACCTTGACCTTGATATTAAATTGAGCGACAATTTTTTTGAGTTGCTTAACATTTTGCAGACGGAGTTTGAAGGTAAAGATGCAATGCCTTCAAACAAGCGGATTTATTTTTTATGGTTTCAGAAAGGTTCAGAGAATCTAAGAAAGATGATCAATTACTATATGTCGCTTGAGTATTTAGATTATGATTATAATGTCTTTTCCTTTAGTAAGATTAATCTTGAAAACATTGAGTTAATATCAACAGATAGACTTAATCTTTACCTGAAGCACTTTGTTCTTTCTGGCTGAGTTTTTCTCTGCAAGGATAATACATATCAAGCTTAGGATTGTAAATCTTTGTTTTTACATCCATTAGACCGAGCATTGTGTCAAATACATAGTCCTGACTGTAAGGTTTGTCTTCGAGTTTTTTTGCACATTTTAAATCTATACCAAAATCCTTAGAGAACCAAGCAACAGAAGCCGGATGTTTCTGAACATCGGGTGCTATGAAATACGGAAATCCATGCAGGTAAATTCCGTTTTCTCCTAAGCTTTCGCCATGGTCTGCCACGTAAAACATTCCCACTCTGTATTTTTTCTCATTTTTTTTCAGAAACTTTATTACATCGCTCAAAAATTTGTCAGTATATAAAATTGTATTGTCGTATGCGTTTATTACTTCTTGCCTTGTGCAATCCTGAAGCTGGTTTGTTTTACAAACTGGCTTGAATTTTTCGAATTGCGGTGGATATCTCTTGTAATATGCAGGGCCGTGTGAACCCATTTGATGCAAAACGATAAATATAGGCCTATTGTTGTGAATGTTGTTTATCCAGTCTTGAAGTTTGTAAAGCAGGACTTCATCATAGCATCCAAACTTGTTGCAGTATGGTTTTATGTGGGCTGATGTAAAATCTTGATAGTTTTTTATCCTTACAGCAACACCTTTTGAGTCTGAATTATTCTCACGCCACAAGACATTTACTCCAGCTCTTTTTAACACATCCATCAAAGAGTCTGTGTGTCTTGCCTTTTTGACTGAGAAATTTTTTCGTGTATAGGGAGAGAACATGCACGGGACACTTACGGCAGTCTCAGTGCCGCATGAGTGCATATCTGGGTAATCTAATAAATCTTTTATCTTTTCGAGATTGGGGTTTGTATCTCTTTTATATCCGTTTAGTGAAAAATGGTCATACCGTGCAGCTTCACCAACAACAAAGATAAATAGCTTAGGTTTTCCTTCCGTTTGTGCAAGGTGAGCGTCAAGTGCGATGTGTCTAAACTTAATGGGTTTGGTTAAATATCTTTTTCCTATGTATTCACCGAAGGAGTACATGTAAAATGTTGGGTTCGAATACATCCTTAATCGTTTGTGAGTTCTAAAGAAGGATGCCCAAGTTCTTGGAAAAACAAAGTAGAGAATTGGTATGAGTATAAGGTTTAATGCAAAAAGCTTGAGTCTAACCTTTATCTCGTCCTTTGGTTTTCGATATTTTACTTTTGTTTTGAGAAGGATTATTGAAGGCAAAATACCCAAGAATAGAAGCATTAAGAACATTTTTATATTCAAAAGGTCTAATACTTCTCTTTTGTCAGTTTCGAAAATGTTTTCTATCATTTTTGAGTTTATGATTGTTGAGTACTCCTGCATATAGTATGCGGCAAGCGAAGCGGTTATAAACAGGAATATCAAGAAGGGCTTTAATGTGTATTTGTTGGCTATTATGTAAAGTGCTGTTGTTATCGTAATAAACAGCAACAGAGCCAAAGCCAGCATAAAAAATATATTTGGAAAAGCTGTGAAAGATTTGCTAAAAAAAACCCAATTGTAAGCTATAATCATGAAGATTGTAGATATTACGATGACTTGAGTTTGAGTTGCTTCAAGTTTCAATCTTTTCATTGCAGTGGAATTTTAGCACTTAGAAAGAAGCATGACAAGTGGTTTAAAAAGACAAAGGCGCACAGGGCGCCTTTTAACTTATTTTGTATTTTGAGACAGTTGCTGCTATCTGGTTGGCTTTTTCAAGGAGCTGTTTTGATTTTATCTCAACGCTGTCAGCAACATTTGATATCTCTTTTGTTGCTATTTTTATATCCTTTGCTTGGTTTTCTATCTCTGAATATGTTGCAGATAACTCTTCTATCGCAGCTACAATATTGTTGAATTGACTGGATGCGCTTTCCATCTCTTGACCGATTTCGTTGAGAATTTCTTTAACTTCTTCTGTATGTAGTTTGCCGTTATATGCTGACTCTTCGCTCTTTTTTGAACGTCTTACAGCTTCGTCAACATCGAGTTGAATCTTCTTTATAATCTCTTTGATATCTTGAGTTGAATGTTGTGTTTTCTCGGCTAATTTTCTCACTTCATCTGCAACAACGGCAAAACCACGACCAGCTTCTCCTGCTCGTGCTGCTTCGATTGCAGCATTCAGAGATAGAAGGTTTGTCTGCTCTGCTATGTCGTTTATCACATTAACTATCTCTCCTATCTGTCTTGAGGTGTCATACAGCTTCTTTATGGCTTTTGCTGTGCTTTTTGCGTTCTCTTCAAGTTCGTCCATTACCGAACTTGCAGTCGTAATTTTATCTATACCATTTCTTGTGTTCTCAACAATATTTTCAACAAAGCCGCTTACTTCTTCTGTGTTTGATGCTATGCTGTCAACAGCTTCTCTAACATCGTTTATAGAGTGGTTTATTACTTCCATCTTCTCTTCAATGTTTTCCATACTTGATTTTAGTTGATTGCTTGATGCGGAAAATTGTTCTGCAGAGCTTTGTATATCTATTCCAATTGACTTGAGTAATCTTACAGCTTCTGCTCTTCTCCTTGTAAATTCATTGAACTTCTCTGTTATCTTACATATTTCGTCATTTGATGCTTTCTGAAGGTATATCGTCAAGTCGTAAAGAGATTTATCGAATGCTTCAACCAGTTTGTTGATTCTTCCTACAACAGATTTTGCAAACAGGGTAGAGACAACGAGGGCAATAATAATCATACCTATGAATGCTATAATTGATGATTTTAAGATTGACGATACTATCGGCATAGTAAAGTCTTTGTTTATTACTTTTACTCCGATAATATAATGCAGTGGAGCGAAATACCTAAAAGCGACTGTTCCTAAAACACCTTTAAATTTGTATTGAATGATTCCATTTTTCTCTTCGATCATCTTTTTTCCAAAAGAGAAACCTGAAACATTCTTTCCTATTAAGCTTTTATCGGGATGGACTACAGTTGTTCCTTTGTCGTCAATTATGAATGCATAGCCTCTCTTTCCTATTCTTATGGATGCGAGAGTTTTTTGTAGTTCATCTGCGAACTTTTTCATGCTAACACCAACAAACAAGATGCCTTCAACTTTTCCAGCAACTCTTATCGGTTTGTATGCCGTTATGTAATATCTATCAACAACATAGGCTTTTCCATAGTATGTTTTACCTTTCAGGACGGTTTGAGCAACGACTGATGAGTTTGGTATATATGTTCCTATGGCTCTTCTACCGTCTTTGTATCTTATGCTCGTTGACACCCTTACAAAACCATCTTTAAATCTCTGAAATATCGTTGCTTTTGCACCTGTTAATTTTGTAATTTCATCTGTAAGCTGATTGTTTACCGTTAAAATCTTCTCACCAGCAAGTAGAATCGGTATTTCAATTGTCTCTGTTTCGTGTGTTATCTGGTTGACAGCTTTAATTGTTATTTTGTTGTCTGATAGTCTTACAGGTCTATTTCCTATGGCCATCATCCAAGCAACATCTAAATTTTTCTTTAATGTATTTTGAAGGCTATTATAGGTTGATTGAACGAACTTTAAAGCAAGCTCATCTTCTGATTTTATAGTTGTTATGAGCAGTGGTTTCATACCACTTTTTGACAAGTTAATGGTGAAAATAGAGCCTAAAAATACTATAAGAATGCCCGTTAAAAATATTGCGGCAGTTATTTTTGCCCGTAAGCTTACATTTTTCATCTTTTGATGTCCCTCCTTTTTTACAAAAATTTTTCGTATAAGAAATTATACCAGAAAATCTTAAATGTCAATGTTAAGTATAATTAAAGGTCCCATGAATATCTGAACAAGTGTTTGTTTAATTTTAACTATTTCCTTGCCTTGTTTAAAATATTTTTGTAGTATGACTTCAAACATCCATAAAAGAAGGAGGCTAAAAATGGGCGAGAAGGAGAAGCAAGAAAGATTCGAAAAATTAGACGGGGCTCATCTTTTATGGGCAAGCACAATGGGTGCAACTTTCGATTTAGGTATTATGAGTAAAGCTATGTTAATACCATCGATGAAAACCGCAGCTCAAAGGCTTGCTCGCTACCAGATGCAGAAGGGAACTTTCCCTTTTATAGATGGAAAAGAATTGAACACGGAACTTTATAAGGAAATTTTAGATAATCTAAATGATTTTATGTTTTTTGCTAATGGGTATGAAGTTGAAGGTGATGATAAGAGTATAACAATAAAAATCCACAAAGATAGATGTATGTATTGTCCAACCGGTGTCGGAGGTGCTTTGCTTGGGACAACTATCTGTCCTTACCCGCAGCTGTTTAGCGTGTATTTAGACATGATAATAAAAAACGGCTTTTATTATAAGTCTGTTGATATGGTTAAACAAGAAGATGGTTCATATATGAGAAGGGAAGGAGAATGGGATATTATAGAGTTTAATCTGAACCATGATGAGAATTTTGAGAATATAGTTAACATACTATTTGAAGCTGTAAAAAGGGTTCAGGATACATTTGAAAAGGCGATAAGTGATGGTGTTATAACAGAAGAAGATTTGTGGGATAGAAACTATGTTCCTATAGAAAACACGAATCCACAAAAATACAATACAAAATTTACAGATTTTGCCAAAGAGTATATTCAACCAATAGAAGATGAAATTCTCAAGAAACATAAAAAGTTTGCTTTTGCTATCATAGTTGATGACAATGGTTATGCACCTGCACACAACTCAATTTATGATAAACCTTTAACTGGCGATTATAAAAAAGATTTGATAGGCAATCGTTCAAAGAGAATATTCAATGACTTTACGGGTATTTCTGCTGCTAAAAATACAAGAAAGTATCTTCTTCAATCCTATCCAAGAGATGTTGGTGTTTTAATGTTTGACATTTCGTCCGAAATAAAATTGAGGGATAAGCATTGGGGAGCCTTTAGAATAGGCTTTAAGATTTAACTTGATTAAAGAGCTTTTTTATGTATTTTTAATAAAAGCAATTTGTTTAGGGAGGTATATCTAAATGAAAGAGGAACTTATAAACAGAACGCTTCAAGAGCTTGTTAATTCATCTCAGAATATAGAAGGAGCTGCTTTGGTTACAGCTGATGGTTTAATGATAAGTAGTTATTTACCGTCTGATATGGACGAGGATAGAGTTTCAGCTATGAGTGCAGCTTTGTTATCTTTATCTGAAAGGGCCGTTGAAGAACTTGAAAAAGGCATCCCGCAACAGGTTACAATTAAAGGTGACAAAGGTTATATTGTAATAACATCCGCAGGCGAAGAAGCTGTTTTGATGGTTATTACAAACGACAAAGTAAAACTTGGTCTTCTTTATATGGAAATTAAAGGAGCTGCGGAAAAAATACAAAAAGCTTTTTAATTTAGTTGAATGAAAAATTTTTATACCTATTTATTATTGGTTTTAGCTTGCGTATTTTGGGGTGTTGGTTTTCCCATAGCGAAGGTTGGGATAACCTATATACACCCCTTTGTTTTTGCCTTTATTAGATTTTTTGCTGTTGGTATTCTATTTGTTATTGTGTTTAGGTTATCAGTTTTTAATCTCATACTCAAACTAAAAAGCAATTTTACCTATATTTTTCTAATGGCTTTGAGTGGAATTTTTCTATACGGTGTTTTCTTTCTGTTTGCACTTAAATTTGCCAAAGCTTCAGATGTATCTTTGATAAGCGGAGCAAACCCTATCATAACGGCAGTGATAGCTTGGATTTTACTTAAAGAAAATTTATCGTTTTTCAGTAAAATTGGTGTTGCCTTATCTTTTTTGGGGATAGTATTCATCGTGTCGAAAGGTAATTTTGGGATATTGTATAATTTCCAATTTAATTTAGGTGACCTTTTTATGCTTGTAGCAACGACAATGTGGGCTTTTTACTCTGTCATTTCTAAAAAGGCTTTAAAAAGGATTGATGTGTTTGAAGCTGTTTGTTTGACAGCATTTCTTGGAGCTTTGATGTTTTTTCTACCAGCAATTGTGTTTGGGAACATTAGAAATATAGGCAATTATCCGTTGAAAGCGTGGTTAAGTCTTTCTTATATGGTTGTATTTTCCACTATTTTTGCTTTCAGTGCTTGGTATAAAGGAATAGAAAAGATTGGAGCATCCCGTTCGAGCGTATTTGTTAATCTTGTGCCTGTTTTTGGTGTTATAACATCTGTTGTTTTGCTCAAAGAGAGATTTTGTTTGTATGAGCTTATAGGTGGCTTTCTTGTTATTGCGGGAGTTGTTTTAACAAACACCCGGGATTTAAAAAGTGTTAGAATTAAAAGTTAAAAACAGAACGCTTTTCTTAAAAGGCGTAGCCACATACCAGACTCTAAAAGGATTTATTTCTGAATTTTCAAAGTATAAGAAAAGCGTAGATGTCATAAACACGAAAGAATTAAAAGAGATTGATACACTGTTTTTAGGTTACCTTGTCAAGTTGGGTAAAAATTTAGAACTTACTTTGAATCAGGAAAAACTCAAAAATATCGTTGAGGCAAATTGGAAAACAGAAGAAAAGAAAAAGGCCTCTATCAACATAGGTTTTATAGAATCCGTAGGTAAAGGGACAATAGATAGACTAAAAGAGTTTTATTTGTTTTTAGGTTTTGTTGGCGAGGTTTTTTTAAATAGTGTGAAGATACTTTTAAATCCTAAAAGGATAAGGATTAAATCCATTCTTCATGATGTAGAGATTATGGGATTTAAAGCTGTTCCTATCCTTGCAACCATATCCTTTCTGGTTGGTGCCGTTATAGCTTATCACGGTTCTATAAAATTAAAGCAGTTTGGTGCAAATATTTTTGTTGTTGATTTGGTTAGTATTTCGGTTTTAAGAGAATTAGGTCCTTTGCTTGTTGCAATTCTTATGGCTGGCAGGTCTGCAAGCTCTTATACCGCCCAAATAGGCATAATGAAAGTAACAGAAGAAATCGATGTTATAAAAACAATGGGTATAGACCCTTTAGATGTGCTTGTTTTTCCAAAGATTGTCTCTATGTTTATAGTTTTTCCGCTACTTATTGTGTTGTCAGATGTTATGGGTGTTTTTGGCGGTGCAGTTGTTGGAAAATTAGCTCTTGATGTTACATTCTCAGATTTTTTGCTTAGGCTTCACCATGCCATTGGTATAAAAACATTCCTTGCAGGCGTATTGAAAGCGCCAGCTTTTGCGTTTTTGGTTGCAACTATAGGTTCATTTAAAGGGTTTAGGACTCAGAAGAATGTGGAGAGTATAGGAAAAAGTGTTACTATAAGCGTTGTAGATTCAATATTTGCCGTTATAATAGCAGATGCTATATTCTCGGTGTTATTTAGGTTGGCTGGAGTATGAGTATTATAAAAGTTAGAGACCTTAGAGTTAAATTTGGAGATAGGGTCGTTTTAAAAGGAATAGATATAACAGTGGATAAGGGTGATATATATGCGATACTGGGAAAGAGCGGTTCTGGTAAAACAACGCTTTTACGCTCTATCCTTATGCTTGAAAAATTCTCGGGCACTATAGAGGTATTTGGAGTTAATTTGAATAGGGCAAGGGAAGAAGAAAAACAGGCTATTAGGAATAGGTACGGTGTTATGTTTCAAGCTGCTTCTTTATTCACATCCCTTACTGTCGGTGAGAATATTTTGGCGTCAATTAGGGAAAGAGTAAAGTTATCCAAAAATCTTTTAGATGAGTTTGTGAGTTTTAAGTTAAGACTTGTTGGTCTTGAGAGTTGGGTTTCCAATCTGTATCCATATGAACTTTCTGGCGGTATGAGGAAAAAAGCCGCATTGGCAAGAGCTTTAGCTCTTGACCCAGAGATAATATTTCTTGACGAGCCAACAAGTGGACTTGACCCTGTTAGTGCAGATGATTTTGATAATACCATTAGAAAGTTGAATGAACTGTTGGGTATAACTGTTGTTATGATTACTCATGACTTGGATAGTCTGTTTAACATAGCAAAAAGGGCATGTGTGATAAGAGAGGGTAAAGTATTGGCAGAAGGTAAACCATCTGATATTATGGACATTGAAGATGATTGGTTAAAAAAGATGTTTAATGGATTAAGAGGAAGGAAATATCAATGGAGTCAAAGGTAAATTATGTTGCTGTAGGTTTTTTCGTTATACTTTTTAGTGTTGTTGGTATGGGTATGATTGTATGGATTATAGGTGGTAGTGGTACATCAAGGAGTTATAAAAAGTATGTAGTATGTACCAATCTAAATGTTAACGGTCTTCATACGGATTCACCCGTGAAGTATAAAGGTTTAACTGTTGGAAAGGTTGTTGGGGTTAGAATATCAAAGAAAAACCCTGACTACTTGCTTATATATGCACTTATTAGAAAGGATTTGCGTATAGATAGCCATATAGTTGCCCAAATATCATCAAACGGTCTTACGGGTATATCATACATAGACTTGATGGATAGGAATAAGTCTTATGCGTGTCCTAAAAACTTGGGCTTAAAGTATCAGTGTATACCCGCTGTTGAATCCAGCTTAAAGGATATCATGAATAAACTACCAAGGACTGTAGATAAAATTAATGCTATCGTGTCCAAGATAAATTCTATGCTTGATAACAATACCCAAAACAACTTTAAAAAATTAATGAAAAATCTCGCAAATGTGTCAGAAAAGTTGAATGTTAGTGCAGACAAGTTTAACAAATTCCTTGACAATGCAAATGAATTTACATCCAAAGCCAAAGATGATGCAGTTGTGATTTCTAAAACAGTTTCGCATCTTGATAATCTAATAAAACAACTTAGCAGTAGTTTAAAAAAGCTTGACCAAACAACATTAAAAGAGAGCTATGACACTATAAAGGAGATAAATTCAACAACTGTTGAGTTAAAGCAATTAATTATAGAGATACGCAAAAACCCTGCCCTTATAATAAAAGGCAGAAAGGAAAATGTAAAATGAAGAAAAAAATATTGGCTGTTTCTGTTTTGCTACTTTATGGTTGCAGTTTGAAACCATATCCTGCTCTCAAGCAGTTTGGTATAAATGAGAACATTAAGCAACAAAAAGTAATAACGAAAGATATTAAAATAAGGATTTCATCTATTGCTTGCCCTGAAGTATTTAGAGATTTATCTATATATAAAGTTAGAGATAGAACAGTTTATATGCCGTTTCCTAATGTTTCGTGGGTTGATTCTGAGTGCTCCATGTTTGAAAATGCGTTAAAAAAAGCACTTCTTAAAGCGGGTTTTGATGTTGTCGATTACGGAGTTTCAAGATACGAGATTCTTTTCTCCTTGGAAAGGTTTAATGAAAACGAAGATAGTAAGACAGTTTCAGTCTGCTCTGATTTTTGGCTTAAGGATGAAAAAAACGATTCAACGCTTCTAAATTTTAAGGTCTGCAAAGAAAAAAAGTTAAAAAAACCTTCCATTTATGCTGTTGTGAATGGTTTGAATGAGCTTACCCGTTCTACTATTAAGGATTCTATAGCAAAGCTTATCTTATACTTTAAAAGATAAGGAGAAGCAAAGCTTCCCCTTATCAATTTCATACTTTGAATTTTCTTACAAGGTCTGTAAGTCTCTCTGAAGCGGTTTTAAGTTGCTCAGAGAGTGATGCAATCTGCTCTGCTACTTTTGCGTTGTCTTCAGCTGCTTGTCTTATCTCTTGGGCCTGAGCGTTTACTTCTGATACGGTTGAAGAGAGCTCTTCTGTTGCAGCAGAAGTTGAGTTAATCTCTTCTATTGTCTTTGAAATCTGCTCAACCATAGAGTTTATATTATTCTCATCTTCTAAAGCCTTTTCTCTCTCTTTCAGTATGCCTTCTTCTGCTTCTTTTGTCATCTCTATGGACTTTTGGGCATCCTTCTGCATCTTTACAATCATCTCTCTTATCTCTTCAGTTGCCCTTTGTGTTTTTTCTGCCAACTTTCTTACTTCATCGGCAACGACGGCAAAACCACGACCAGCTTCTCCTGCTCGTGCTGCTTCGATTGCAGCGTTTAGAGCAAGTAGGTTTGTCTGGTCTGCAATTTCGTTGATTACATTAACGATTTGGCCAATCTGTTTTGACGACTCTCCAACTTCGTTAATCTGTTGCATTGCTTTTCTTGCAAGTTCTGCATTTTTGTTCATTCTCTTCACGCGCTCTTCTATATCTTTAAGCATTTGTTGGTTGATTTCGCTTACCGTTTCGGCTTGCATATTAATACCTTCTGTTGATTGTGCCACATTATTTACAGCTTCTGCCATGTCGTTTACGGCTTGAGCCATCTCTTCAAGGTTTCTTGTTGTTTCTTCAACTGTCGATGCCATTTCGAGAGCAGATGATGCTGTTGTTTCTGATTTGTTCATGACATCTTCGGCGGAGCTTCTTATGTCTTTTACGAGTTGTTGTATTGTGTCAAGGAAATTGTTTAATTTATTAGCGAGATTCTCAAACTCATCTCCTGTATCTATTTTAACTCTTTTTGTTAAATCACCTTCTCCGCTCTCTAAGTCTTCAAGTTCTTTAGCCATGAGATTTATTGGTTTTACCAATTTGTTTGCTAAAGCTGAACCTATTAGGGCAATAACAATCAATGCTGCGATGGCAACTATAATAGAGACGATAATTGAGCTCAGCATTTCTTTCTCTATTTTCTTTTTGTAGGCTAAAGCTTCTTTTTGAACATCATCTAAATATACTCCGCTTCCTATAATCCAATTTAATTTTGGAATTGTTTTTATGTAGGAGATTTTAGGTGCCACACCTCCGCCTGGTTTAACCCACCAGTAATACACAAATCCGTTACCTTTTGTTTTTGAAATTTGAATCATTTTTTGAAATAGGTATTCTCCTTTTTTATCTTTTACATTTATGACATTTTTACCATTTAGCTGTGGTTTTGGTGGGTCCAATATCATTGTGCCGTTTTGGTCAATCACAAAGAAATAATTTCCATTATCGTATCTTATTTTGCTTAAATCCTGAATAATTTCTTGCTTCACAACATCTATTGGTTTGTTCTCTTTTAGTATACAAGCGATGTATTTTGATGAGACTTCCTCAACAAGTGTTTTTACTTTGTGTTTTTTTAATCTTAGGAGTAAGTCATAAGTGTTTTGATATCTTACATTTATTTGTTTGATGTTCCACCATACAGCGTAAATACCGAATATAAGAAGAAATATTAGTACAGAACCAATGCCGTATGCTATCAGTTTTCCTTTGAACTTCATTTTAGTCACCTCTTAATTTTTGTTTGATAGTATTTCTATTGTTTCCCTGTCAAATAGTTTAAAATATGGGTCGTATTTAAATAAGTTATTTATGGTTTCGTAGAAATTTCTACCCAAAAATCCGTCTTTTTCTGACTGTACTATACCTTCTTCTGCTAACTCTATGCTTTTAAGAGCCATATCTTCTGCCAACAAAGCCTTTGAAGAGCAGCCCTTTTTTGCACCATCGCAAAATACACCCGCAACACCCTGAATGTAGTTTTTAAACGCATCAAAAAACAGACCCATCTTGCCTTTAAGATACAGTATGCCACCTATTATTCCAACGCCGGCTGCATGAACAACACCACATTCTGATGAAACAAACCCAAATTTCGATGTTACGATTGATGTTATAAAACAGGATAAAAGAGAAGCCTTTTGAATCTCTTTTTCTTCTTTTTTTAGGCTTCTTCCAAAACTTACCACAGGTATAATGGCTGTTAAACCTTTGTTTCCGCTTCCCGCACAGCTTGCAACTTCTATGCTATCACCTCCCATTCTGGCATAAACTGCGCCGAATAGCCTATTGTTGCTTGAGTATTTTTTTGCGTATTCGGCAGCTTTCATATTTACATCAACAGCCTTTTTTATCTTTTCTTTTATCTCCTTATCTTCGTAAAGTTTGTTTACAATCTTCTCCCAATTCTTGTAATTATACAGTGCTTCTTCAAATTCTATCTCTTCTTCAACCTTAGAAGCTTTTTTCTTTAGAATAATTTTACCATTTTTTGTTATCTGACTTATGCCTGTATGCGTCCTTCTTGTTATAACTTCGGCATACTCATTGCCTTTATTCGCTTTTGACCTTATGAACAACTGTTTTTTATCGCTTAAGCGAATATCTATCTTTATTTTAGTCTCTTTTGCTTTTTTGACAACTTCTTTTGACAATAAGGAGAATATCTCAAGCTCTTTTGATGTATCAGATATGAAATATCCAAGCAGTGCGGCCCATTTTGTTCCAGTTAAGCCTCCTGAATTTGGAATTCCTGCACCGAATGCGTTTTTAAAAGTCATTCTGTCTATCTCTATCTCAATTTTGTCTGCATCTTTGAGCTGTTCACTTAGATATGCGCAGTTTAGTGCAATTGCTGCCGGTTCTGTGCATCCTAAGGAGAACTCTATCATCTTTAACATCTTCTCTTTTAGTTCCATTTAAATCTCCACATTGAGAATTTTTCTTGCAAGATACCCTATGAAAAAGGATACAACGCTTACAGAGAAGCTTATTAAGAACATTTCAAGAAAACTTCTTTTGAACGATGTCTCTTTTACAACAGAAACAAAGAAACTAAAGATTAATATCACTATGGTTGCATCGACAAACATAAGAATCAAAGAATATACGAAGTTTGAAAAGATAAAAAACGGGACAACAAGCATTAAGACGGTTAAAAAGTAAGCAACGGTTGTGTAAAATGCAGCTTTAAGTGGATGCTCGTGTTTGTCCGCTTTTTGCGATAGATATTCAGAAGAACCCATACTTAATGCGGCAGATATACCCGTAACTACACCGACTATTCCTATAAGCTTTGCGTTTTGAAGTGCAAGTGATACACCAGCTAAAGCACCCGTGAGCTCAACAATCGCATCACTTATGCCCAAAACCATTGAGCTTATATACTCAATTCTCTCTTCTTTGAGCATATCGACAAGGAGTTTTTCGTGTCTTGTCTCATCTTCGATTATCTGTTTTGCTTGTGGTATTTTACCTATGATTGATTGATACTCTTCTATTGCCGTATCTTCAGATGCTTCCATCATTTTTACAGAAAAGACGATACCAAATATTCTGGCTATTAATATGTAAAAAAATACAACAAGCTTGTTTACCTTTACATCTTTACCTGTGTATTTTTTGAGTATGTTGTAATGATTTAGCTCATCTTCTGCTATTTTTGAGAGTATCTTTTTATTTTTCTCGTTTACGCTTTTTATTTTGGAGAGTTTTTTGTAAATGAGATGTCCTGTAAGTTCTTCCTTTTCAAACCTAAGAAGCTTCGCTTTCAACTCTTTTTCCATTCTTTTCTCCCCCGAGCACATTATATATCTAGTTTCCGTAAATGCAAGTGAAATCAGGTTAAAATATTATTAAATAATTTTTAACTTAATTATTTTTTGACAAAACGGTTGATTTTGTTAAGAATGGTAAAAACGATTTATAGGTGATAGCATGAAGATTGAAAAGCCTTGCGTTAAATTTGGTGGATTTTTTAAAACAAAAGGTGCTTACGCTTTACTTATAAAGGTTGATAGGGACAGGGATATTGTTATTGGAGCTTTGGGGAATGTAAGTTTTAAAAAAGGGTTTTATGTTTATGTGGGCTCTGCTATGGGTGGATTGAATCATAGATTAAAAAGGCATCTCTCTAAGAACAAGAAGTTAAGGTGGCATATTGATTACCTGCTTCAAAAGGCTGAAGTTGTTGGTGTTATGGTTTGGGAGTCGAACAAGAGAATAGAAGACAAGATAGCAAAAAAGTTGATTAAAAGGTTTAAATTTGTAAAGGGTTTTGGAAGTAGTGATTCAAAACTAAAAAGCCATCTATTTTTCTGTAAAGATAGAGAAAAGTTGATAGAAACTCTATTTAAAGCCTTAAGAAGAAGCTCTGTTTTTGTTGAGTTTTAAAAGTGTGAAGCTTTCTATATGATGAGTTTGTGGGAACATGTCAAATAACTTTATCTTTTCTATAGAATACAGGTTTTTTAAGATATTTAGGTCTCTGCTTAAGGTTGCAGAATCGCAGGAGATATAGATTACATATTGTGGCTTTTTTCTTATTATCCATTCGCTTACCAGTTTTGCTCCGTCCCGTGGTGGGTCAAGAAGCGCAAGGTCAAACCTATCTTTCAACTTAAATGGCTCCATTAAATTGATTTTCTTATATCTGACATTTTTAAGCTCAAAGCTGTTTATGTTTCTTCTTAAAGAAGAGATGGCTTTTGTATCAAACTCTATTGCCGTTATCTTGTAACCTTCTATAGCAAGTGGTAGGGTAAAATTACCTATTCCGCAGAAAAATTCGACTATTGTTGAAATGTTTAGACTGTTTATTGTGTTTTTTAGCTCTTCAATGAGTTTTAAGTTGATTTCTCTGTTTATCTGGCTGAATGCTCCCTTTTTGTAAAAGAGCGGTTTATTTAAACCTAAATCAAGCATCATCTCATCGGCGTTTATATTCGAAAAATCGTCAACTTCTATTCTATTTAGTGAAGAACATCTGTATTTTTTGATAAACTCGTTTATCTGGTTGTCCGCAATATGACAGTAATCGACTTTGATAAACTCGTTGCTCTTTTCTTTGAAAAGTCCCCAGTGTCCAAACCTGCACTTAAATTCAACCCTTTTTCTGTAATTGAACTGTTTTGGTGATGCTTCTATCTCGATGCTGTCTATCTCTATTTTTGCTATTCTTTTAAGCACATTTCTAAAGGCTTCCTTTTTAAGTTCTAATTGATAATCGTATGTTGCATGTTGAAGATTGCATCCACCACACCTGCCGTAATACTTACATTTTGGCTTAACCCTAAAGGGCGATGGTTCTAAAACTTTTGTTGTTTGAGCTATAGTATAGCTCTTTTTCTCTTTTGTTATCTCTATTTCAACAGTCTCATTTGGCAGAGCATACCTTACAAACACCGTCTTTGAATCTATTTTGGCAATGCCGTATCCACCGTTTGCAAAGCCTTCAATCTTTACAATCATAGCTCAAGTTAATAGTATATCAAAAGCTATGTTTGTTGTAAAATGTGCAAAGTGCAAAACCAAGCTGTTAAAGTATAGAAAAGTCGGCAAAGGCAAACTTTTGCGCTGCTGGAAGGATAGAATTGTTGAAGATTACACTTCGAAAGAAGGCTCTTTTATGAAGTGTCCTAAGTGTGACGAGATTGTGGGCGTTGATGCTGGTGCATTCTTCAAAATGAGACAGGGAAGATTTACAACGCATGGCAGCTATGAGTGATATTTACTTTTATATTCACATACCGTTTTGCTATAGGAAGTGTCCTTACTGCTCGTTTGTCTCTTTTGAGAAAAAATTGAGTTTGGTTGATGAGTATGTGGATGCACTTTTAAAGGAGATTAGAGCGTTTAAAACTGACAGTATAGTAAGAACAGTTTACTTTGGCGGTGGAACACCAACTGTTCTTAAGATTGAGTATATAGATAAGATTTTAAGCGAGATATTTAAGCGGTTTAAGAGTGATATTAGAGAGATAACTATCGAAGCAATCCCGTTGGGATTAAAAGTGGAGTATCTAAAGGGTTTGAAGAGCTTAGGTGTGAACAGAATCAGTCTTGGGGTTCAGTCATTTTCGGACTTTAAACTAAAAAAGCTAAGAAGACTCCACTCAAAAGAAGATAATTTAAAAGCTATTAATAATGTATTTGATGTTGGTTTTGATAATGTTAGTGTTGATTTGATATATGGAGTAGGTGAAAGTTTGGGTGATTTGGAAGGAGAGATAAAGTATTTAAAATTCTATTCTTTTAAGCATGTCTCAACCTATATGTTGTCTATTGAAAAAGGAACACCATTTTTTGATATGTATAAAAATGGTAAACTTAAAGTTAACGATGATGAGCAGCTTGCTGATTTTTATCTGTTTTTGTGTGATGCGTTGGAAGGCTTAGGCTTTTTGCAGTATGAGATATCAAACTTTGCAAAAAGCGGTTTTGAGAGTAAGCATAATTTGGCTTATTGGGAGTTGAAGGAGTATAAAGGTTTTGGTGTATCTGCAAGTTCTTTTGTTGATTTCACAAGATTTAAGAATAGCGAAAAGCTCGATATTTACCTTAGCAATCCAACATCGTGCTATAAAGTTGAAGAGAAACTTGATAAAGTTGAGCTTGCAAAAGAGATGCTGATTTTTGGTTTGAGAAAGAATGAAGGCATAAGCTTTAGTAAAGTAAAAACTCAGACAGGAGTTGACTTGCAAAAACTGTTCGAGCATCAAATCAATGAGCTTGTCGAAATGGGATTCTTGGAGAAAGAGTTAGACGGTCTCAAACTCAAAGGCTGCAAATCCATGTCTGTCTCAAACGCCATCCTGAGTCATTTTATTTAATACGGTAAACCCATTCACCCATCCACAACTTCCAATTCAAAGTCCAAAATTCAAAATTCCCAGCTCAAGTTTTTCCATCCCTTTCTCATAAATCCTGCTATTTCCCTTGACTTCCAATGTAAGCGGGTCAAAGAAGAGAATCTCTTTTTCTGCCCATTTGGAGATAACTTTGATAAGCTCATGTTTGTTTGGAGAGTTATCTTTTAAAATAAACTTGCCATCTTTAATTATTATCTTTGCAACTTCTCTAAATATCTTCTCTTCTTCTTGACTATTTTCTCTTGCTAAGAAATCAACCATCTCCGTATAAGCCAAAAACGCCCTATGCTCTAAATACTCTTTCAATGTCTTAAACTCTTTCTTCTCAAACATCATTCTTTGTATATCTGGAATACAACCACCAAGATAATCCCAGATGAGTTCTATTTCATTCTCTTTAAATCCTTCAGAACTCAACCATTCTACAACTATACTCTTATCAAGATGGTCAATCTTGAAGAATTTACTTGTTTTCTTCAGTTTTGCATCATTATAAATCCTATCTATAAACACAGTGTTTGAGCTTAAGATAACAACATGAGATAGATGGGTCTCTTTTGTTAGAGAGACACAGAAGTTTAGAAACTCTTTGAGCAGTTCTTATGTATATATCCTCAAGTGTTTGGATTTCGTCGATGATGAGAATAGGGAGTTTATTAAGACTTTTAAACTTTTCTATTAGAGCATCAAATAAATCTATTTTTTTTCTCTTTAATCTTGTTGAATATCTTATAATCAAGCCTTATAACTCCTAAATGAAAGGTTATGCCAAGCGTTTTATCCAAAGTCTTGTCTTCTGGAAAGATAAAGCTGTTTAAAAATGTTTCATAGCTTGATATTAGCTTTTCTCTCAAGTTTATATACTTCACCCACCAATTACCTTTGGGTTTTAAGTTCTCAAAATCTTCAAACAGCTCCTTTTCAACAACATACTCAATGAGTGTTGTTTTGCCTGAAGATTTTGGGCCATAAACCCAAAGGATTAACCCTGGTAATTGATTGAACCAATCAAGGAAGAAGTTTATCTCTTTATCTCTGTCTATGAGTTTTTTGTTTCTGAAGGTTCTTGTGTTCATGGGTTGCTCCTTTTAGTCAGTTTGTTTTTATTATACAGGGAGTTTAAAAGAGTTTGCAAGAAAAATTGAAACAAATTTCTTTAATCGTTGACATGCAATCTCTTTTTATTATAATCTGCACTCAGAAGTGCCGAAGTGGCGGAATTGGCAGACGCGCTAGATTCAGGGTCTAGTGGGCTTTACGCCCGTAGGGGTTCGACTCCCCTCTTCGGCACCATTTTTTCGTATAGAAAGGAGCCTGCCAGATGAATGCCAATGAAACCTTCCTTTTTACATCAGAATCCGTAACAGAAGGTCATCCAGACAAGGTTGCTGACCAGATTTCAGATGCAATCTTAGATGCTATCATAGCAGAAGATAAGAATTGTCGCGTAGCATGTGAGACTATGTTGACAACAGGCATTGTTTTTGTTGCTGGTGAAATCTCAACGACAACATATGCGGAGATACCAGAAATCGTAAGACAGACCATTAAGGAGATAGGTTATACAAATGCCGATTATGGCCTTGATTATAAATCCTGTGCTGTTGTTACTTCTATTGATAGGCAATCTCCTGATATAGCAATGGGTGTTGACAAGGGAGAAAAGCTTGGTGCAGGTGACCAAGGTATGATGTTTGGCTATGCAACAGATGAGACTGAAGAGTATCTGCCACTTACAATTGTGCTGGCTCATAAGCTATCAAAAAGGCTTGCAGATGTTAGAAAACAGGGATTGCTGCCTTACTTAAGGCCTGACGGTAAAACGCAGGTTACAGTTAGATACAAGGGGTTTAATCCGGATAAGGTTACGGCTGTTGTTGTGTCTGCTCAGCATGACCCAAACATAGAGCTTGAGCAACTAAGAAAGGATATAGTTCAATATGTTATACGATATGTAATTCCGCAGGAGCTATGGGACCCAGACATTAAACTTTACATAAACCCAACAGGTAGATTTGTGCTCGGCGGTCCACATGCAGATACAGGCTTAACAGGAAGAAAAATTATAGTTGATACATACGGTGGTGTTGCAGCTCACGGTGGCGGTGCTTTTTCTGGAAAAGACCCAACAAAGGTTGATAGATCCGGTGCTTATATGGCTCGCTATATCGCCAAGAACATTGTTGCAGCAGGTATAGCAAAAAGATGTGAAGTTCAGCTTGCGTACGCTATCGGCGTTGAAGAGCCAGTCAGCATTATGCTTCACACATACGGCACGGGTAAATTGCCCAAAGAAGATATCAAAAAACTGATTGTTGACACATTTGATATGACGCCAAAGGGCATGATAGAGACACTTGACCTTCTAAGACCAATTTATAAAAAGACAGCAGCTTATGGACATTTTGGAAGAAACGATAAGGATTTCACCTGGGAGAGAACAGATAAAGCAGAAGAGTTAAGAAAAAAGGCGGGGTTATAAAATGGATTACGATGTAAAGGATTTGTCTTTAGCTGATTTAGGTAAAGACAGAATAGAATGGGCTTTTCAAACAATGGATGTTTTAAAGTCCATTCAGAATGATTTTGAGAAGAATAAGCCTTTAGAAGGTAAAACCATAGGTGCATGTCTGCATGTTACGACAGAGACGGCAAATCTGATGATAACGCTAAAAAAGGGCGGTGCTGATGTTTATCTGTGTGCATCAAACCCACTCTCGACACAGGATGATGTTGCAGCAGCTTTGGTTAAGCATTACGACATACCAGTTTTTGCTATTAAGGGTGAAGACAGAGATACATACTACAAGCATTTAAATGCTGTTTTGGATAAAAACCCAAATATTACAATGGATGATGGAGCAGACCTTGTCTCTTTATTGCATTCAGACAGAAAAGAGCAAGCAAAGAATATTATAGGCTCAACGGAAGAGACAACGACAGGTGTTATAAGACTAAAAAGTATGGAAAAGAACGGCGTTTTGGCATTTCCTGTTATTGCAGTAAACGATGCAAACACAAAACACATGTTTGACAATAGATACGGAACAGGCCAGTCAACAATTGATGGTATAATTAGAGCAACAAATAGACTAATTGCAGGCAGTGTGTTTGTTGTTTGTGGATATGGTTGGTGTGGAAAAGGCCTTGCAGCAAGAGCTAAAGGAATGGGTGCGAATGTTATTGTAACGGAAGTTGACCCTTTAAGGGCACTCGAAGCTGTTATGGATGGCTTTAGGGTTATGCCCATAGCTGAAGCTTCGAAGGTTGGTGATTTCTTCTGCACGGTTACGGGTGATATGCATGTTATAAGAAAAGAGCATTTTGAGTTGATGAAGGATGGTGCAATTGTTGCCAATGCTGGGCATTTTGATATAGAGATAGATGTGAAAGGTCTAAAGGAGATATCTGTATCAGAAAGGGATATAAGGCCGTTTGTAAGGGAGTATAAGCTCAAAAACGGAAAGAGAATTTACCTGCTTGCTGAAGGTAGGCTTGTTAATTTATCTGCTGCTGAAGGCCATCCATCTTCTGTTATGGATATGAGTTTTGCCAATCAGGCTTTGGCTGCGAAGTATCTTGTTGAGCACGGAGCTGAGCTTGAGAAAAAGGTTTATAAAGTGCCAGACGAACTTGACAATATGATAGCAACACTGAAGCTTAAATCTATGGGCATTGAACATGATGAGTTAACAGAAGAGCAAAGGGAGTATTTGGTAAGTTGGACGATAGGAACATAATTTAAAGTTTTTAAGGAGATAAGCCATGAAAAATAGAGTGATGGATGAGCTAAAGAAGGTCTTTTATCCGGGAAAAACCCATAGCGTTGTGAAAGAAGGGATAATTGATGATGTAGAAGTTGATGGTGGAAAAGTTATTGTTAAGATAAAGACGAAAGAGAAGAATCAAGCCGTAATTGATATGCTTAAGAAGAGCATTCCACTTGCTCTAAAAAGGATTGACGGTGTTGAAGATGTTGAACTTCAGATAGAAAAAATTGTTGAAGAAAAAGAGAAGGTTGCAAACATTAGATGGGTTATAGCGACCACATCGGGTAAAGGTGGTGTTGGAAAAAGCACGGTAAGTGTTAACACTGCGTTGGCGTTGGCTAAATTTGGGTATAGAGTTGGATTGCTTGATGCTGATATTTATGGTCCTAATATACCAACAATGATGGGTATTGAAGGTGTGCCTGTAATGCTTGACCCTAATCATAAAGATAAGATTCTGCCAACGGAGAAGTATGGGATAAAGGTTTTATCCATAGGGAATCTTGTGCCTAAGGATGCAGCAATAATTTGGAGAGGTGCTTTGATTCATCAGGCAATAAAGCAGTTCTTGGAAGACGTGAGCTGGGGTAATCTTGATTTTCTTATGGTTGACCTACCCCCTGGCACTGGTGATGCTCAGCTTACTTTAGCTCAAGAAACAAAAGTTGCAGGTGGGATAATAGTAATAACCCCGCAGAATGTTGCCATGAGCGATGCTGCAAAGGCTTATGACTTTTTTGAAAAGCTAAAGATTCCAACTTTGGGTGTTGTGGAAAATATGAGTTATTTTGTCTGTCCACATTGTGGAGCAAGAACGGACATTTTCGACCATGGTGGAGCAAGAAAATTTGCAGAAGATAAAGGTTTGACATTTTTAGGTGAGATACCTATAGATGTTGAAGTCAGAGAAGGTGGAGATAAGGGTAAACCAATTGTAATTGCAAATCCAACTTCGCCTGTGGCTCAAGCCTTTGAAGATGTAGCAAGGAATATTGTTGAAAAGGTTAAAGCCCTAAGCTAAAGGAGGCTTTATGGGTATTTTTGATTTATTTAGGAAGTCGCCGTTTATAGCAATAGGCGAGATGATGCGGGAAGTGATGGAGTGCACAAACAGGATACCATCGCTTTACGATGCTTTTGTTAATGGTGATTATGAGAAAGTGCAGCAGACAGCAAAAGAGATATCTGACCATGAATATAGAACGGATGAGATAAAGAATAGTATAAGGCAAAGCTTGCCAAACAGTATATTTATGCCTGTTGCAAGAGGTGATTTGCTCCAGATTATAACATCTATGGATGCTATAGCTGATAGGACAGAAGATTTAGGAGTGTTGATGACCTTTAAAAAGATTGCCGTTCCGGAAGAGTTAAAGAAAAAGATAGATGACTTTGTTAAAGTTGTACTAAAAGTTGTTGAACTTTCGAAAAGTGTTATAGACGAACTCGAAACACTAAGAGAGGCAAGTTTTACAGGTCCTGAAGCAAGGCACATAGTTGAACTGCTTGACAAAATTAACGAAAGCGAACATGAGTCTGATGTTTTTCAGTATGACTTGACAAAAATCGTTTTGAATACAGAAGGTCTTGACTGCGCGTCGTTAATGCTTTGGATGAAGATAATTGAGACTACGGGCGATATAGCCAACGCTGCTGAAAAAATGGCAAACAGGATTAGGCTAATTATATCCCAATGAGTCCGCTAATAATTGTTCTTCTGGCCGCAGCGTTTGGCTTTTATATGGCTTGGAACATAGGAGCCAACGATGTGGCCAATGCAATGGGAACAAGCGTTGGTGCCCGTAGTGTAACCTTTCGTCAGGCTATAATAATCGCCGCTATATTTGAATTTTCTGGAGCTATGCTTGTTGGCAACCATGTTAGTCTCACTGTTGCCAAAGGCATAGTTGACCCGTTTGCTTATTCTAAGCATGCAATGATTTTTGCTTACGGAATGCTTGCCACACTGCTTGCTGCAGCTTTATGGGTTAACCTTGCAACAAAACTTGGAATGCCTGTATCAACCACTCATTCCATAGTTGGTGGTGTTATGGGTTTTGGTATTGTTACGCATGGTTTGTCTTCGATTGAGTGGGGAAAGGTTGCAACAATAGTGGCAAGCTGGGTTGTTTCACCAATAACCGGTGGGATTATATCATTTTTTATATTTCTCTTTATCTCGAAAAAGATTTTAGCAGATGAGAAACCCGTTGTTGCTGCAAAAAAGTATGCTCCATTTCTGGCTTTTATGGTTTCTATGGTTTTAGTTTTCTCGATGCTTTATAAAGGTTTGAAAAACTTACATTTAAACTTTACATTTACAAACGCTTTACTTATTGCTGCAGGTGTTAGTGTTGTTTTCTATGCCGTTATTTATAAGATAGTTAGCAATATACCCGTTGATACTACCCTACCCTACAAGAGAAGATATCCACAGGTTGAGCGTGTTTTTGCTATTTTGCAGGTTATAACCGCATCTTACATGGCGTTTTCTCATGGTGCAAACGATGTGGCAAATGCTGTTGGGCCTTTGATGGGTGCTGTTTATGCTGCTGCTTTGACTTCTCATAAGCATCTTGAGATGTCTATGTGGGTTTTGAGTATTGGTGCCGTTGGTATAGTTGCCGGTTTATCTATGTATGGATATAAGGTTATCCTGGTTGTCGGGCGTAAAATCACCGACATGACACCATCAAGAGGTTTTGCCGCAGAGTTTGGTGCTGCAACAACTGTTCTGGTTTGCTCCAAGATGGGTTTGCCCATCTCGACAACTCACACGCTTGTTGGTGCTGTTATAGGTGTTGGTCTTGCTCGTGGTATAGGCGCTTTGAATTTGAAGGTTTTGAAGGATATAGTTGTTTCTTGGCTTCTTACTTTGCCTATAGCTGCTGCCCTTTCTGCTGCAATATTTATGGCTTTGAAGGGTCTATTTTTGGGTTGAGATGAGATATGCATCGATTGATATAGGCACAAATACCATCCGTCTTCTTGTTGTTGAAAAAAGAGATAGTTGCAGGTTTGATTTTCTTTACCAAAAAAGCAGAATAGCAAGGCTTGGTGAATCTTTTTTACCTGAAAAGACTCTAAAACCGCAGGCAATCCAAAGAGCTTTGAATATACTGAAAGGTTACAAGAACATAATTGATGAGTTTGACTGTAAAGATATCTTTGCCGTTGCAACAAGTGCCGTAAGAGAAGCAAAAAACAGAGATGAGTTTATAGATGAAACTAAAAGACAAATTGGCTTGAATATAAGGGTTATAGATGAGAAGGAAGAAGCAGAACTTACCCATCTTGGTATTGTTTTCTTTTTAAAAGATGTTGTTAAGGGTAAAAAGTGGGTTGCATTCGATATTGGTGGTGGAAGCACAGAGTTTATGTTCTCTTTTTCTGATGAGTTGAAGAGCTCTTTTAGTGTGCCTTTGGGCGTAGTTAAGCTGCTTGAAGGTTTTGTTAAAAATGACCCGCCGACTATGGATGAACTTAGAGAAGCTATAGATTATTTTATTGCTGAGTTTGAAAAATTCAATCCCGACAAAGATGTTGAACTTGTTGTGGCAAATGCTGGAACTGTAACAACGCTTGCAGCAATAGATATGAGACTTAAAGAGTATTCGTATAAAAAAACTGAAGGGTATCGCTTGAATAAATCTAAAATTTACGATATCTTAACATACATGATGAAAATTAATTCCGAAGAGAGACTAAAACATTTCTCTATATTAGAGAAAGGCAGAGAAGATGTTATAGTTGTGGGAGCTTATCTTGTTTACAGACTGCTTGATTTTTTCTCAAAGGAGTATCTTATTACAACAAACGGCAGCTTAAGGGAAGGTGTTGTGCTTAAGGAGTTATGCAGTGGATAGCTCAAGAAAAGAAGTTTATGAGAAATTAAAAGAGAATGCTAAAATTTTAAGAGAGATTCTAAACGCTGATGAGTTTAATCTTGCAGAAGCCGATAAACTTTTTAGAGAGAGAAACACTCTTTTTTATCAGCTTAAGGATGTGCTTGTTTTGGAGAGTGTCGATGATGAAGAAGCCAAAGAGATAGAGAATATGATAAAGGATAATAACGAGCTGCTTGAGATGATAACAAAAAAGAAAGAAGAGATGGAGAAAGAGTTTAGAAAGAAAAAGTCGGATGTGTCAAAAATCTCAACCTATCTAAAAGGTTAAAAGAAGGAGGCAGTTATGGAGCTAAAAAGGGATAACTGCATGCTAATTGTCATTGATATGCAGGAGAAACTCTGCAAAGTTATGAAAAATCTTGAAAGAACAACAAAGAACATAAGGTTGCTCATAGAAGCTGCAAATGAGTTTAATGTTCCTATGATTTACACAGAGCAGTATCCTAAGGGACTTGGTGAGACGATAGAGCCTTTGAAGTCCTTACTTGAGAAGTATAACGCTAAGCGCTTTGATAAGATGTCTTTTTCTGCATTGAAAATTGATGAGATAAAAAAAGAGATAGAAAGTTCTTCCAAAAAAACAATAATTTTAACTGGTATAGAGTCTCATATCTGTGTTCTTTCAACAGCCATTGACCTTAAAAATGCAGGATACGATGTTGTCATAGCTAAAGACGGAACAACTTCAAGGGAAGATGAGTTTTACAGCACTGCTATGGACTTTTATAACGGCCAGAACATAGCAGTAATACCAGCAGAAACCATCGTATTTTATTGGATTGAGTTTGCTGGGACAGACTCGTTTAAAAAGCTTCAGAAGATTATTCTTGGCAGAGAATAAGATAGAAATTGTTTGAGAGATTTTTAAAAGATAAACGGTCTATTTTCCTATACTCGCTTCTGCTCTTTTCAATAGGTTCGTTTGGTATTACATTTTTCCCGCCTGATGAACCAAAATATGTAGATGCAGCTCTGCGCATGATAGAAACAGGCAACTATGTAGTGCCCTTTTTTAACTGCCATATCAGGTTTGACAAGCCCATCCTTTACTATTGGGAGCTTGTTTTGTTTTTTAAAGTGTTTTTTGTTGATGGCTTGATAAAGGCTGGAATAGACCCGCTTGGTATAGTTGAGTATGCAGCACGACTGCCTTCAATTATAACAGCTTCGTTTACTGCTGTTTATATTTACAAGTTAGCTGATGAGTTGTTTGATAAAGAAGCTGCAAAAAGGTCTGTTGTTGGTTTTGTTTCAACTCTATTTTTCTTCTATCTTTCTCGAGCTGTTTATCCTGATATGAGCCTTATTCTGTTTGAGCTTATGGGTGTTTACTATTTTATTAAAAATAGATACTGCTTGGGTTGGTTTTTTACGGCATTAGCATTTCTCGTTAAAGGGCCTATAGGCATTGTTAGTGTTGGTTTTACCTATTTTTTGTATCTCTGGATAGTTGAAAGAAAAAGCGGTCTAAAGGAGTTTTTTTCTTTAAAAAATGGCGCTGGGTTTCTCTTGTTTCTTTTTGTCAGTCTTCCGTGGTATATAGCTGTTTATAAAATGTATGGGATGGAGTTTGTAAATAAGTTTTTTATTTATCACAATATAGAAAGGTTTACGGGAAGAGCAGACCAACACCCGCACTCATTCTTTTACTTCTTTCCTATAGCTATAGCAGTTTTGTATCTGTGGTTGCCCTATTTTATTGAGTTTTTTAGAAGCATTGATTTCAAGGATAGAAAAACACAGTTTCTTATTGCTTGGTTTCTGTGGGTTTTTCTTTTCTTTTCTATCTCGAGAAACAAACTTGCCCATTATATAGCATTTGGTTTTTTGCCGTTGTCAATCATGTTTGGTGCATATGCTTCTAAATTTAAAAATAATAGGATTAAGGCAGCCGTAGTGTTTCTGATTGAGTTTATCTTAGGAGCTGTTCTCTCTTTTTATGTTTACAAGATGGGCATCTATTATGCTATTCCGACTCTCTTTTTTGGAATGTTCTTCGTTGGGCTTTTGAACTTTTACAAAGACCCTGTTAAGTCAATTTTTTATAAAACTATCGCCCTTACGATTGTTGCTTTTGTATTTCTTGTCCAGTTTGAACCATACAGGGCAACACCAAAAGTCTGGAGAGAAGTTGTAAAAACTCACTTGCCTTTAGTTGAGTATAGGGTGTTTAACCAATCGCTCGTGGCTTATACAAGATTGTGTCAAAAAGAGTATAGAAGTGTCAATGCCCTTCCTAAGAGTAAGGATTATCTCTTATACACAAAGGATAAATACTTGGGTGATTTAAAGGGTTTTGATTATAAAATTCTGTATTCAAACATGATAGATAAGGATAGAAGAACAGCTCTTCTTTTAATTCATGGACAATAGATATTTAGAAAAAGCCAAAGAGAAGATATTGAACTTTATGAAAACAGAGTATAAAGGAGAAGATATAAGATTTTGCTCTGCTTTTCTATTTGGTGATTCGAAGCTTATTGAAAAGAATAAACCACTTGCCGATTTGTTTAACTCTCTTGCTATAGTTGAAAGACCGAACATTATTTACATAAGAACGGATACCGAGCTTGAGATTAATGGTGTAAATATAAAGGACTTGACAGAGAAACTGCATCTTGCAGCCTTTTTTGGTGGTGATGTAAAAAGCATAAAACAGGTTAAGTGTGATGTTATTATAAGTGAGAATCTCTCATTTTTCATGAGCGAAAAGCCCAACAACTCAATCTTTCTTTACAATAAAGGATTTCACTTGACCAAACAGATAAGCCATTTTGTTGAAAAGTTAACCTTCAACAAACTGGTATTTTTCGGTGATGTTGATTGTCAGGGCGTTGCAATTTTCAACTCTTTTAAAAGGTTTTTTGGCAATATAGAGTTTTATCCCGATTTTGAAACTGTTAAATTTATTGTTGAGCATTATAATCTCCCTTTACCTAAGGATGAGTGTGAGTCTGAAGATTTTGAGCACCTAAAAGAGCTGGTGGAATTTTTGAAAGAGAAAAAGGTAAGGATAGAGCAGGAGTTTTTACAGGTTTTATTCTACAGAAAGGAGTTAAATAAGCCAAGATGGATAAGGTGAGAATGTTTTGTGCAAAGGATTGCCCAGATACATGTGAGTTTAATGCATGGATAGAAGGTGAAAATCTTAAAATTCAGCCAAAAGGGTGGGATTTTCTAAAAAAGCCATTTGTCTGCAGGAAGTTAAGCGATTTTTATAAAAGAGAGATATTGGATAACAATGCAGAAAGCATGGTTAATGGTAAAAGGGTAAGTGTTGATACTGCCTTGAAAGAGTTTGCCAATTTTTTGAAGAGCTCTAAAGATAAAAAGATTCTTTACTATCGTGGCTCTGGTAATCTTGGGTATGCAATGTTTGGATGGGATTGTGTATTCTCTAAATTTGATAATGTCTATTTTGTTGACGGCAGTCCGTGTGATGAGACGGGTATAGAAGCTCATATTGAAGATTTTGGTTGTTGTGTTAATCCTGATATTAAACAGATTGAAAAAGCCGATGCAGTTGTTATTTTTGGCAAAAACGCCTTTGCGGTGTCGCCACACCTTTACATGTATTTGAAAATTTTAAACAAACCGATTGTATATATCGACCCGATAAGGACAGAGACGGCAAAACTTGGCAAGTTTATAAGAATAAATCCGGCAGCAGATGGGTCTTTAGCTTATGCTCTAATAGATGCCTTGGGTTATGAGAATTTAGCCGATAGTGAGTCTGCTTTTTACAAGACGGGTTTAAGATATGAAGAGTTTGAGTATCTGGTTGAGTTGTTCAAAAACAACAAAAATATAGCCATAATCGAAGGATACGGCCTTCAAAGGTATAGAAATGGTAAAAACTCAATTCAGTGGATAAACAGACTTGCCTATTTAAGCGGTAATCTCGATTTTCTGTTTTACTCTCGCTCATCAAAAGAAGGCTTAAAAAAGCCCAATATCTCACCAAGAAATCGGGTTTTTATAAGTGATATTGCGGATTTGTTAAAAGATAACTTTTTTGATGCCTTTATTGTTGTGGCTTCAAACCCTGTTATGAGCTTGCCAGACGCTGATATTTGGCAAAAGGCTTTAGAAAGTAAGTTTTTTGTTTCTATTGATACGAGTCTTACGGAGTCTTCATCTCTTGCCGATATTTTTATAAAGGTTAGCGGAATGTTTGCTCAAAAGGATATTCAAGGGAGCTATTTTTTTGACAAAACCCTAAAAAAAGAACCGCTTGTTAAAGGAATTAGTGATCTTGATGCCGCAAAAAGAGTTGCTAAACTTTTGGATTTTGAAATTGATGTGAATTTGAATGACATTTTTACATCCAAAAAGCCAACAAGAAGAGTCAATTTTAGAGAGATAGGATTAAAAGAGCCGTTTAACGAACAGGGAAAGGTTAGGTTTTTAAGTATAGCAAAAGGAGATTATCTAAACTCTCAGGGCAAACATTTAAACGACGAGACGGTTTATTTGTCAAAAGAGATAGCATCAAATCTTGATATAAAAGAAGGTGAAACTGTTTATGTTGTCAATAACGAGAAAAGCGAGACATTTGTTGCTTCGATTACAGATAAAGTAAAAGGCAATATAGCACTTGTTTACAAAAGCAGAAGTCCAAAAACAAACAGAATCTTTAAAAGCATTCCGACGGATACAAAAAGGGCTATAGCATACAACGATACATTCGTTGAGATAAAAAAGGAAGGGCATTAACCCTTCCTTATCACTTTAGAACCCTGTTTTTCCAATAATCTCTTATCATATTTTTAACGCTTTCTGGCAAAGGCACATAGCCAAGCTGTTGTGCTGTTTTGTCGCCGTGTTTGAATGCCCAGTCGAAGAATTTGATTGTTGCTTTGTTGCTTTCCGGTTTATCTTTGGCAAGCAGTATCATAGTGGCAACGGTTAAAGGCCAGCTGTTTTTACCATCTGCAAGCAGAAGATTTGAAGGTATGTAAAATGACGATTTGGAAGACCAAGAAGCTCTTGCTGCTGCGGACTTGAACGATTCATCGGTTGGTTTTATAAAGTTGCCTTCTTTTGTTTGAAGCTGAACGGTTTTTAGGTTGTTTTGAAGTTTGTAAGCATACTCAACATAACCTATGGAGTAAGGTATCTGTTTTATATAGTTGGTCACACCCTGATTGCCTTTAGCACCCTTGCCTGTCGGCCAATCAACAACCTTGCCGTATCCAACCTTTTTATTCCAATCTGGACAAATGTGGGATAGCCAATATGTAAAATTCCAGGTTGTTCCTGAGCCTTCAGACCTATGAATAACGGTTATAACTTTGTGCGGCAGATTTAGTGATGGATTATCCTTTTTTATTTCTGGATTGTCCCAATATTTAATTTTTCCCATAAATATGTCGCATACTGCTTTGTTAGAAAGTTTTAATTTACCATCCTTTACACCTTTTATGTTCTGAACTATAACTATAGAGCCAACAATAGCCGGAAATTGATATAACCCTCTTTTTGATAATTCTTTTGGAGATAGCATTTTGTCTGAACCACCAAAATCTACGACTCTTTTTGTTATCTGCCTTATGCCGCCGCCAGAGCCTATACCCTGATAATTTACCCGTATTCCGGTTGCACCGTAATACTCGTAAGCCCATGCCGTGTAAACGGGATAGGGAAAAGTTGCGCCAGCTCCGTTTATTAGGTTTGATGCGTTAGATGAGAAGTTAAAACCAAAAATAACTGCGACAACCAAGATGAGCTTGAACAAGCTTTTCATACAAACACCTCCTAAAATTGAATTTTCGCCTTGAATTTATCGTTTAACTGTAAAGGGCTTTTGTAAAAATTGTTAAGAAGTTATTAAGTGATTTTTTTTATGGAAAATTAGGCAAATTATGGTAATCTTTAGTTTGAGAATAAGAAGGAGGGCTGTTATGTTAAAAAAATCCATTTTCATTGCAAGTCTGCTTCTATTTGCATTTACCTATTTTTCTTATGCTAAAGAAGCAAGCGAAATAGAAGATATGCTCAAGAGCGCAAAAAATCTAAACCTTATCATAACTCATAAATCCTTCGATGTCTGTTTGAACTCTAAAAATGCAGAAGCCCTGTTTAAGTTTAGGGTTAAAAATGATGGTGATTACAGGATATATTCAACATCGGATAAGGTTGATTTTGAAGGCAAACTGCTTTCAAGAAATTTTAATTACGAACTTGTTGTCGATTGCACTGATTTTAACATAAAAAGTCAGAAACGCATCTTTGATTGCAAAGAAGAGCTAAGGTCATCAAAGACATACTATTTGTATTTTACAACAACGGGAGACAACCCAGCTTTAGGTTGCATAAACATGGGGATTGATAAAGTTGAGTAATAATAATTTTTAAATTTTTTAAGATAAGATGTGTGCTTCACTTAGAGATAATAAATTTATGGTTATTTTTATTAAGGTTAAGATAGAATCTTAGTGTAATGGGTTACCCAACTAAAAAGCTAAAGGAGCTTATATCCTTATATCTGTCCAAAATAGAGAATGAGAAGTTTAGGTTTAGTTTGTTTTTTGTGCTTGGTAGTAGGCAATATTTTCTATTTAATGTTTACGATTCCCATAAAGGTTTCTTGCCTGATTATAAAGGTATGCAACTATCTAATATTTATGCTATTGATAAACTTACAGGTAACGAATCTGAGAGTGAATTTACAGGCAAAGCTGTTGGCGAGCATATGTTTTTGTATGATGGATTTGGCGAGGATTCTTCAATTTATATAAAAAAAATTAGAGTGTATGGACAAGAAATAGCTATTTGTGAATTTTTGGCAAGAGATATTACAGTAATAGAATCCACAAAAAGCATTATAGAAAAGCTGATAAACGAATCTTTGCCTTATTTGGTTGAAGTGTTTATGAGTATAAGAAATGATACAGCGAGAAGATATTTCTCTATGAATGCTCTAAATATAATAAAAAGTGCTAGGCCGAGAACATTCTATCACTCTTTTAGGGTTGCTGATTTGGCGGTTGCAATAGCTAAAAAAATGGGATTAGATAAAGAGTCGCAAAGAAAGTTGTATTATGCTGGTTTAATACATGATATAGGTGAGATGTATATACCTAGAGATGTTTTTTATAAAGAAGGCAAATTATCAAAAGAAGAGTTAGAGATAATAAAACAACATCCAAAGAATTTAAAGAGGATTTTTGAACATAACCCACTCATGGGAGATATTGTTGAGATTGCTTACTATCACCATGAGAGAGTTGATGGTAAAGGTTATTACGGTTATACAGGAGACAATATACCACTTGAGTCTAAAATACTTGCTTTGTGCGAAGTTGTAGATGGATTGTACTCCGATAGACCAGATAGAAAGGGTTTTGGTGTTAAGAAGATTATTTCATTGATAGAGAAGTCTTATGATGTTTTTGGCGAGGATATAGTAAGAAATTCTATAGAAGCTATAGATAAATTTTATTCCAGAAAAGAGCTTGATGTATCGATACTTGACAACATAAATAGTGTTGGCAAGCCGGCCACCATTATAGCATCTAAGAATGGAAAGCTTATTTTTTTGCAGGGTTCTGTTGAGTATGCCAATAATAAGATGTTAGGAGTAAGCTTTAATGATGATGTAGATATTGAATTTTCGTACAGGGAGATAATAAGGGTTCAGTTTCCATTTTTTGATTTTATATACGACTTTAAAGCTGCCGTCATATCTAGCTCTTCATCATCCATTAGCTTGGTCATAAAAGGGCCTTCTGAGACTAGTGTCAGTAACTTGAGTGTTCTTTGGGAGTTTGATGCTATAGCTATACCCTTGAGATTTTCACCAAAATCTGCTGATTCCAAAAAGGAGAGTGTAGTATTTGTGAAGATAAGAGTTGAAAGGTTTGGATCTAAATCACTATCAGCAAGGGTGGAAAAATCCAATGTCAGATTGACTGTAGGAGAAACAGTTTTATTGAAAATGAAACCATTAAAGGATACTATAACTATTCCTGCCGTGGTTTCTAATATTATGGATAGGCATGAGTATGAGCTTGTATATTTTGAATATTTCAATATTTCGGAAAAAACTGACGCACTTATACATAGGGCAATTTACTACAAACAATCAAAACAAAACGCTCCGCTGTAGTTTTTACATTTCTTTAATGCAAATTTAATACTTTTTTAACATTTTTTATATATCTCCTGTTTTTGATGAGAAGAAGAACATTTGCCGCAAAAGATAAGATTTTTCTCTTTTTAACAGTCCTATCTTCCATTTTAACTGTTGCTATAGTTGTTGCGATGTTCATAGTTCTTCTTATAGCTTCTCTTGATGCAATAAAGCATTTTGGTGTTTTTCATTTTATATTTCATGAAGAGTGGAATCCGCCAAGGCATATATTTGGTGGAGCATCTTCAATTTATGGAACAATTATGACAACTATAATTGCTCTTCTGTTTGCAATTCCAACTTCATTTGGTATTGCCATTTTTATAACTCAAATATGCCCAAAGTCATTAAAAGGCATATTCTCATCAGCCATTGAACTGCTTGCAACTATTCCAAGCATAATTTACGGCATGTGGGGTCTGTTTAGCTTAGCTCCCGTTATGAGAAATTACATTGAACCAGCACTGCAGAAAGTATTTTTTCCAATACCCGGCTTAAGAATCTTATTTGAAGGCACACCCTTAGGTATAGATTTATTAACCGCAGGCCTTGTTTTAAGCATAATGATAATCCCATTTATAGCTTCTATAGCAAGGGATAACTTCGAGTTAACGCCAAAGGAGTTGTCTGAGTCTGCCTATGCTATGGGTGCGACAAAATGGGAAGTTATAAAAGATGTGATAATACCGTATTCAAAGGTTGGGCTTTTAAGCGGCATTATCATAGCAACAGGCAGGGCTTTGGGTGAGACAATGGCTGTTGCTTTTGTGCTTGGAAATGACCATTCTATTCATCTTTCGCTCCTTAAGTCTTCAACGACGATTGCCGTTACACTTGCTAATGAGTTTACAGAAGCAGACTTTAATCTGTATGTCTCATCTCTGTTTTATTTGGGATTTATTTTGCTATTTTTGAGCTTCTTTTTACTTAGTATTGCAAAATTTTTGGTCAAGAAGGGAGCAAAAAGGGATGGATAGGATAAAAAAAAGAAAGATAGCCAATAAGATAGCTTTAAGTTTAAGTGTTTTTGCTGCTTGCTTAGGTCTTTTTTGGCTTGTTTTTATCATCCTTAGCGTTCTTCAAAAAGGCTTTTCTGCTATAAACTGGTCTCTATTTTTAAAAGACCCTGCACCACCTGGATTTTCCGGTGGCGGTCTAAGGTCTGCCTTTGTTGGTCAAGGAATAATAACAGTTATAGCATCAATAGTTGGGATACCTATTGGCATCATGGGTGGCACATTTCTTGCAGAGTATGGCAGAAATTCAAAGTTTTCAAAATTGGTAAGCGACATTGCAGACATAATGATAAGCTTGCCATCCATTGTTGTTGGAACATTCGTTTATAGCATAATGGTTAGGCCTATGGGGCATTTCAGCGGATATGCAGGAGCGGTAGCACTTGCAATTATCATGATACCAACAATTTTAAGAACAACAGAAGAGATGCTTAATCTCGTTCCGTGGGAGTTAAGAGAAGCAGCATTTGCCTTGGGTGCGCCTTATTATAAAGTTATCAAGGATGTCGTGTATCGCTCTGCTGCCGCAGGTCTTTTTACCGGTGTTTTGCTTGGAGTTGCCAGAGTTGCAACAGAGACAGCGCCACTCTTGTTCACATCTTTCAACAATCCGTTTTTCACAATTAACCCTAACCAACCTATGCCATCTCTAACCGTCACGATATATCAGTATGCGATGGGGCCGTATGAAGAGTGGCATAAACTCGCATGGGGGGCTTCATTTGTTATAGTTGCAACTGTTCTATTTCTCTCTCTAATTGGAAGGTTTCTCATAAATAGGAGGTTCTCAAAAAGATGAATCAGGTGCTTTTGAGTGTGAAGAATCTAAATTTTTTTTATGGCAAAACCCAGATATTGCACAACATAAATATGGATATTTATAAAAACAGGATTACAGCTTTAATTGGCCCATCTGGATGCGGTAAAACAACATTCTTGAGATGTTTTAACAGGATGCATGACCTTTATAAAGGCAATAGATACGAAGGTGAGATACTCTATAAAGGCGAAAACATTTTGAAGGTTAAAGACCTTATAGAGTTAAGAAGTAAGATAGGTATGGTGTTTCAGAAGCCAACGCCGTTTCCCATGTCTATATTTGACAATGTTGCATACGGATTAAAACTCAAAGGCATAAAAGATAAGAACATAATAAGAGAAAGGGTTGAAAAAGCTTTAATTGAAGCCGCTTTATGGGATGAAGTGAAAGATAAGCTGTATTCGTCTGCTTTGGCTTTGAGTGGTGGCCAGCAGCAGAGAATGGTTATAGCAAGGGCTTTGGCTGTTGAACCTGATATTATACTGTTTGATGAGCCTACGAGTGCACTTGACCCTATAGCAACATCAAAGATTGAAGAGCTTCTGTTTAACTTAAAAAAGATTACAACGATACTCATAGTTACCCATAACATGCAGCAGGCTGCAAGGGTTTCTGATTTTACCGCATTTTTATTTAAAGGGCATCTGATAGAGTTTGAAAGAACAGAAAAGCTGTTTACGAATCCGAAGGAAGAGTTAACTGAAAAGTACATAACAGGAAGGTTCGGTTGATAAAAAGGGGGATTTATGGTTAGAATAGACGATGATATTAGAATGTTAAGGATTAAGATATCAAAAATGGCGTCAATTTCTCTAAATATGGTTGAAAAAGCATCAGAAGGCTTATTTGAAAGAAGGTCGGAGCTGCTTGAAGATGTTATAAAAACAGACAATCTCGTTGATGAGATTGATAATGATATAGACCAGACAGTGGTAAGGATATGTGCTATAAGGCATCCAGAAGCCGGTGATTTAAGATTTATTTTATCGTGTGTTAAAGCGAATGTTGCTATAGAACGCGTTGCTGATAATGCTGTGAATATAGCTGAGTGGGCTTTGAAGATAAACAAGTATCCACAGCTTAAGCCATATATCGATTTACCGAAAATGAGAGACATAGCAGTAGGAATGGTTAGAGATGCTGTTGATTCGTTTCTTGATAGAAATGTTGACAGAAGTAGGGAGATAATAAAAAAGGATGAGATTGTTGATAATTTGGAAATTCAAATAATAAGAGAGCTTATGACATATATACTTGAAGATGCTCATAATATAAAAACTGCATTAAGACTTATGTATGTTGCAAGAGCGTATGAGAGAATAGCAGACCAGGCAACAAACATAGCCGAGCTTGCTATATTCACTGCAACAGGTGAGATAGTAAAACATAGAAGGAAAAAAGAGTGAAAGGGACGATATTAATAATCGAAGATGACGATTATATAGCCGAGCTTATAGAGTTTAATTTGGCAAAGGAAGGCTATGAAGTCATACTTGCAAAAGATGCAAACGAAGGACTGATGTTTTTAAAAAGCAGCGATATTGACCTTATATTGCTTGATTTAATGCTTCCTGGTCTTCAAGGTGAAGAGTTTTTGGATTTGATAAAAGGCAAAGGTAAAAGTGATTTACCTGTTCTGATAATAACGGCAAAGACGGGCGATGAGTTGTTTGTTAAGCTTCTTAAAACTGGTGCAGATGATTTTTTGGTTAAACCGTTCTCTGTTAAGGTGTTGATTGCAAAGATTGAAGCCATATTAAGAAGGGTAAAAGGTGGTGGTTTTAATATTATTGAAGCTTTCGGCATTGAGATACAGCCAGATGAGTTTATTGCAAGGGTTGATGGAGAAGAGCTTGAGCTTACAAAAACTGAGTTTGATATACTAAAGTTGTTGATTGAGAATAAAGGAAAGGTGTTGACAAGGGATAGAATTCTTCAAACTGTTTGGGGTATTGATGCTTCTGTAAGTGATAGGACTATAGATGTTCATGTTTCAAAGATAAGAAGAAAGCTCAAAGACAAGGGAAAATTAATAAAATCCATACCCAAAATAGGATATAAGCTCTCTTTATGAAAAGGTTTATCAGGCTCTTTAGCATATTTCTTCTTGGTGGTTTGCTGATAATCTTTTTTATAGCTGTGTATTTCTATCCAAGAGTTTGCTCTGTCGATAAACTTTTTGATGGTATTGCTTCTCTTTTGGTTATTTTTACTGTTTTTGCCTTTGGGTTTGCAGTTTTTTTAAGCAATAGAGAAGAGAAGGTTTACAAATATCTAAGGGATGTTGTTGACGATTTAAAAAACTCAAAAGAGCCAGAATTTCCGCACTTCAATGATAGGGAGCTTGTTAAACTCTTCTCTGGTATAAAGGAGATTTATAAAACCCTTAAAAGGAATAATTTGATAATTGAAGAAGAGAAAAATAAGCTGAAGTTTGTGATTAATTCAATAGATGATGGCATACTTCTGCTTAATAAGGGCAATCTTGAGCTTTTAAATAAAAAGGCTTGTGAGCTTTTGGGTATAAAGGATTCAAGTGGCAATATTATAGACCTGTTGTCCAATCATCTGTTTGTTAATGTTTTTGAAGAGATTTTAAAAAGCGATAAGCTTGAAAAGGAGATAGAAAGTCAAGGCAGGTGGTTTTTTATAAAATCTATAACTCTTGACGATAGAAAATTGGTAGTAATAAGGGATATAACCAAACAGAAAAATTATGCACTTCTTAAAGCCAAGTTTTTTGAAGATGCATCACACGAGCTTAAAACACCAATTACATCGATTTTGGGATACTCAGAGACACTGCTTGGAGGCGGAATTGATGAGAAAATGAGCTTAAAGTTTTTTGGCTATATACACCAGAACGCAAAAAATTTGGCAGAACTTGTTGAAGATATTTTAACGCTTCACAGATTAGAAAAACAGAAAGAGCCTATAAAGGGAGAATGCAACCTTTCGAATATATTGGATGAGCTCAAAATCTCATTTGGTAATTTAGCGAAAAAGAAGGGTATTGATTTTATGGTTGAGATAGAAGATAAAAGTGTCTCTGTCCCTTGCGGTTATATAAAATCCATACTTTGGAATCTTGTTGATAACGCCATAAAATACACCGATAATGGACATGTAAAGATTGAGTGTAAAAGCAGCAATTCTGAGTTTACAATTATAGTTGAAGATACAGGTTCAGGTATAAGTCAGAAGCATTTACCGTATATATTTGATAGATTTTACACAACGCAGAAGGGAAGAAATAGAAGGATAAGTGGGACAGGTCTTGGTCTTTCCATAGTTAAACATATTGTTCAGTTATATGGTGGCAGTATAGATGTGAAAAGTGAACCACTAAAAGGCAGCAAGTTTACGATAAAGATACCCTATGCTTGAAAATATGAGTCTATTTTAATAACATCCTTACGATGAAGATAGTTGTTTTTTATAAATCTTATCAGAAATATGGCGGTCAGGAGAAGGTTGTTTATGAGTTTACGCATTATCTTGCAAAGAAAGGGTATGATGTTGTCGTTTATTCATACAAAATTAAAGATTTTCCAGAGATTGACGGCATAACCCTTAAAAAGGTTAATCTTTTTGTGCCACATGGTGCAGTAAAAACTCTTCTTTTTGCGATTTTTTCGTATGTGAAGGCAAAAAGCCTAAAAAAAGAAGATAATAGTATCTGTATATTTGGTTTTGGAAAAACATTTTATCAGGATATTTACAGATCTGGCGGCGGTGTTCACAAATACTATTTTAAAAGGGCAGCTTTAAAGTATGTCTCTAAAACTGGCAGGTTTTTCTATAAACTTAGAAAGTATCTTTCACTTTATCATTGGATAAATATATTTATAGAGTATCTAACTTTCAGGGTAAAAAAACCAAGATTAATAATAGCACCATCTGAGTTTGTTAAAAAACAGATAGTTGACTGCTTTGGATTTGATGAAGATAAAATCGTTATCCTGAGAAACGGTGTTAATTTGAACCGATTTAAACCTTCTAATAAGAGTGAAGCAAAAAAGAGATTTGGCATTAAAAATGAGTTTGTTTTCTGCTTTGTATCGACGAACCATAGATTAAAAGGGCTTCAATATTTGCTTTACGCTGTTAAATCACTCAAGGAGAGTGGCCTTAATTTTAAGCTTCTTATAGCTGGCAATGGTTCTGATAGATTTTTCTTAAAAGTGGTCAAGAAACTTAAAATAGAAGATGTGGTAATATGGTTTGGCAAAGTAAAAGAGATAGAGATTGTATATAATGCGTCTGATGTGCTTATTTACCCTACCCTTTTTGATGTTAGTTCCAATGTTGTGTTGGAAGCTATGGCATGTGGGGTTGTGCCAGTATCAAGCATTTATAACGGAACAAGTGAGATTATTGTTGAAGGCAAGAATGGTTTTCTTATAAATGACCCTACAAACCCAAAAGAGATAGAAGATAAGATGAAAAGAGCTATCAATAGCGATATTAATACACTTTCAAAGAATGCTTATAAAACAATCTCTTCTTACCCTTCTGGTTCTGTTTTTGATAAAATTATAGAAATCTTGGATTCAAGTTGCTAACCTTAAAACTGCTTATCTTTAAAGTATGCTGTGCCTGTGAATGTTGCTATCAGCTCCTGCTTATCGTTTAATATGTCCACTCTATATACTGCCACTTTTAAGCTTCTGCTTATCTCTTTTGCTTCGGCTGTTAGGGTGTCGCCTTCTTTTGCGGGTTTTAGAAATGATATCTGTCCGTTAATGGCAAGGGCAACTCTGCCGTAAGAGTTTGCAGCTGCTGCAAAAGCGAAATCGGCAAGAGAAAAAAGTAAGCCGCCTTGAGCCACAAAGGCGGCGTTTAGATGCTCCTTTTTAACCTTCACAACAGCTTTTGCATAACCTTCTTTAACATCAACAAGCTTTGTATCTATAAGCTTGCCAAACCTGTCATTTTCAGAAAGAAAAGCCTTTATTCTTTCTAAGTTCATTACTGCTCAAACTTTTCCATTATCTCATCAGAGATGTCGAAGTTTGCATAAACATGAGAAACATCGTCGTCATCTTCTAAAGCGCTCATAAGCTTTAACATACTTATCGCTTTCTCACCTTCTAATTTAACGGTTGTTTGTGGGATTCTTGTAAGTTCTGCAGTTTGTGGTTTGAATCCCTTTTCTTCTAAAGCGTCTTTTACTGCCATAAACTCTTTGACTTCTGTTATAACTTCATAAACACCGTCTTCTTCGTTCTCTCTAACATCTGTTGCACCTGCTTCTAAAGCTGCTTCAAACAGGGCTTCTTCATCTGTTGTGTTCTTATCGAATGTCATATATCCAACATAGTCAAACATCCACGATACGCAGCCAGTTTCACCCAAACTTCCACCGAATTTATTCAAAAGATGCCTTATGCTTGCCGTTGTTCTCTGTCTATTGTCCGTTGTTGCTTCAATTATCATTGCAACTCCACCTGGCCCATATCCTTCATACACGACATCTTCATAAGTTACACCCGGTAATTCGCCTGTTCCCTTCTTTATAGCTTTTTCTATGTTCTGTTTTGGCATATTTGCTTCTTTTGCCTTCTCTATAGCCATCCTGAGTCTTGGGTTGTTCTCTGGGTTGCCACCACCCAATTTTGCCGCAATTGTTATCTCTTTTATTAGTTTTGTGAATATCGCTCCTCTTTTTGCATCTTCTTTTGCCTTTTTATGTTTTATTGTGCTCCATTTATTGTGTCCGGACATTTTACCCTCCCTTTTTTATAGTTTTGGCGGTGTTAAACCCATCTGCTTTTGATATTTGCCTTTTTTGTCTGCATAACTTACAAGACACTCTTCATCTGCTTCAAAAAACAGCACCTGAGCTATGCCTTCAAATGCATAAACCTTTGCCGGAATTGGCGTTGAGTTTGATATCTCTATGGTTACATAACCTTCCCACTCTGGTTCAAATGGCGTTACATTAACAATGAGCCCGCATCTTGCATAGGTTGACTTACCAACGCATATTGTAAGTATATTTCGCGGGATTCTAAAGTACTCAACACTTCGTGCCAAAACAAAGCTGTTTGGTGGTATGATACACACATCACCTTTAAAATCAACATAGTTCTTTTCCGTAAAATCCTTAGGGTCAACAATCGTATTATTCACATTGGTAAAAATTTTAAACTCATCAGCTATACGCATATCATAGCCATACGAACTTACACCATAAGAGATGACACTTTCTCTGACCTGCCTGTCTGCAAAGGGCTCTATCATGCCCTTTTTTGCCATCTCTATAATCCAGCGGTCATTTTTGATGCTCATACTACAGAACCTTCCTTTCTTACTATTTTACCTGCAAAGTGCAATAGGAATAACTTTTTTTGTTCATCTACATATCGTGGGTCTTCTGCTTTTTTTGAGTATAAGGCTTCATCCGAGAAATCTATACCGTTCTCATCGAGTATTTTCTCGATTAAAACAACATATTCAGCGATGCTTTCAAGCTCTTCTATTATGGCATAGTGTGGAGCTTTATCAAGAACAGTATTTACGAACTCTTTTACATCTTCATAAGTTGTTTCACTTGTCTCTCCATAGCTTTCAAAAGGGTCAAAAATATTTTTTGCCATTTTTTGCCTCCATAAATTTGTTTCACATCTTGGAAATATTACTTATTTAATGTCTATTTTCAAGATTTTCTCTTGACTTTATTGTGCTTAGAGTGCAAATTATTAAAAGAGCCACAAGAGGAGGGGGGATAAAATGGCAATAAACAGTATTAACGACATAAATTCTTATGTGGTAAATGAATTGTTTAAGGACAAAACAGATAAAAACGATTCCACTTCAGTAATAAGCGGTCTTCAAACGCTGTCTGAGAAGTATGCAGAAATATCAGCTTTTGGCAAAAAACTCAACGAGATTTACACGACACTGTCTCAGTCAAATGCAGACAGCAGAGCCCTTGAAGGTGCAAGGGATGTTATTCTCTCGTTTGTAAATAGTAGTTCAACTGACCTTGACTGGATGGAGACGGTTAATAGGCTTGATACCCTAAAAAATAATAATGAGTTATTTGAAAATTTCTTTTCAACGGCAAATCTTGTAAAAGAGAAAACAGGAAGTCTATCAGCTTGGCTTACTGCCTTTAACGGTATTGCCCAGTATGGTTTTGAAGATGACTTTATCAATCAGACAAATACCATTCTGAATAGTGATAATAGTGAACTTGCTGCAGATACATTTGAAAAGTTTTTGAATACCTTAAATGATATTCTTTCATCTTCTCCGAACGAAGGGATAACCCGCCAAAGCTTATCAACCTTCTTTAGCGGGCTCTCTTCAGCAACGACGCTTGGTGATAAAAACGACTTTATCACCAATTTTAAAGCGGGGTGATTTTACTCATCTTCGTTATTTCCCATAACCTGCGTTGTCCATATCTCATGCATCTTTGCAAGGTATCTTACAACGGTTGAGAAATCTTCTTCGTCAAACTCATCCACAGCTTTTATCGCCTTCTCAAGCAGAAAGTTATAAAGGCCTGTTAAAAAGGCAACAGTCTCTTTATCCTGGGTTGTATCAAGAGAGTCCCTTAATGCAAGTAGAATCCCTATGACTCTGTTTAAATTGTCAACGAACTCTTCTTCTTTTTTGGATTTTGCAGCTTCGATAACATTTCTTGCAAACCCTAATGCACCTTCATACAGCATTGCTACAATTTGGAGTTTATCCACCGTTGTATTTATCATCATGTTTTTGTAAGTGTTATAAGCTTCATTTGCTGTCATTTTTCTACCTCCTTGCTATCAAATATAATTCCTACAATCTCAGATAATTTTTTCTGAAGGTTTACAACTTCTTGAGGTGGTATTTCTCTTATAACTTTTCCTGTTTTTTCGTCTATAACTTTAACGATGAGAGATTTTAAAGTATCATTGTAAACAAATTTAACTTCTTTGTTTAATCGATTAACATTTTCATTTATCTTGTCTATGATTTTTTTAAGTTCCTTAGGCGATGGTAGTTTTTGAGCTTTTTTTGTTGTTTGGTTTTGTTGAATTTTTGTATTTATTTGCTCTATTTTTGTTTGCTGGCTTACGTGTTGAGTTGTTCTTTGCTGTTGTTTGTTAATGTTGCTTTGTAAGTTTGCTGTCTGGTCTGGAATTTTATTGATTCCCGCCGACATTTTTGCCTCCTTGCCTTACTTTTTCTTTTCCATGCTATCAAAGATATTTTCCATATAGCTGCTTTGGTTTTTTAGCATTCCTATATACTCGTCCATTTGTGCAAATGTCAAAGTTAACATTGTTCTTTCTTGGTCTAATTGTTTTTGCATAGTCTCAATTTGAGAATTTAGACTATCTATCTTATTTGATATATATTGCTTCTGTAATTCTATTGAGCCATTTGTACTTGTCATATTGTTTATTGTGTCATGCAAAACACTTAAAACTCCGTCGTTTGCTCCTGTTGAAGTCTCAACCATCATTGCTTTTACATCTTTAAAGTCATCTCTTAAGGCGTCTAAGAACTTTGATGAATCAAATTCCATTGTTCCATCTTTCTTTAAATTTATTCCTATATCTACGAGAGATGTATATTTGGAATTGCTATTTCCATAGGAACCTATAAGTATATCACTCAATCTGTTTTCTATGCCTTCGATAGTGCTATTACAGAAAAATGCATCAGCAACATTGGTTTGATCGTCATAATTTGAATTGTCTTTTATGTATTTCATAACATCGTTATAATCTTTCACAATATTTTGCATATCTGTAGTTAGTTTTGAGTAGTCTGTATTTATGTAAATGGAAAAGGAGCCTGTCTTTTTTAATTCTACACTTAATCCCGGGATGTAATCATTTAGCGTATTAGAGTGTGAAGTTACGGATATACCATCTATTGTTAAGTCAGCATCTGATGAGTCAACGGCTGGTGATGTTCCACCGTTGCCATCGCCAAAGGTTAAGTTTGTATCGTTTTGAACTATTGTTAAATCGTTGTTAGTTCCTTCGGGCGTTTTAAGAACAACTTTGTATCCCGTTCCGTCAAATATCACACTCGCCTGAAGACCAGAACCGTTGTTATTTATAGCGTTTATGAATTCGTTTAGTGATGTTGGAGTAGAACTCAGAACATTGTTGTCTAAATCAATTGAATATTCCTTATCACCTATCTTGTAAACAAATTTACCACCCGTAGTTGTTATAGAATTATCAAGTGAACTAACATCTTCATTCGATACCCATGTTTGGCCTTGAGCTAAACTGTTAACAGTAATATTGTGAACTCCACTTGTTGGACTGCCTGTTATGTTAACTTCAGCCATGTCTTCATCGCTAACTGTTGCACTCTGAAGAGTGAAATCACTAATCATTTTATTTGCATCGGTCATTAGAGTAATCAGTTTATTCTCTAAGGTATCAAAGTTTTTCTCGTATGTTTGATATTGAACCTTTTGAGCCTGAGCCATTAAGAGTGGTTGGCTGTCGGCTTTTACCAATTTATCTATAAGACCCTGTAGGTCCATTCCACTACCTAAACCTAAAACGGTAAAAGAGCCAAGGTCCATGGCTTACCTCCAATTTTTTCTATCTATATTATCGGATTAAAAACAGAAAACTTTAATCAAGAAGCCCTTTTTAGTCTATAAACATACGCTAATATCTCTGCCACAGCCTTATAAAGCTCTTCGGGTATCTCTTTGTCTATATTTACCTTCATATACAGCTCTCTTGCAAGCTCTGGTTTTTCCACGATTGGTATATCGTTCTCTTTTGCTATCTGTTTGATTTTTTCAGCTATAAGATTGATGCCTTTTGCCACAACCTTTGGTGCAGTCATTGAGTTTGAATCGTATTTTAAAGCGACGGCATAATGTGTTGGATTTGTTATTACAACATCGGCTTTTTTTGCTTCTTCCATCATTCTCCTTCTTGCCATCTCCATCTGCATACTTCTTATTTTTTGCTTGACCTTGGGGTCACCTTCCATTTGCTTGTATTCGTCTTTTACTTCCTGTTTTGTCATCATTATGCTTTTTTCAAATGTGTATCTTTGAAACAGATAATCTAAAATTGCGACAAAAACTATAAAAATGAGTATGTATATCACTATTAAAAATGCGCTTTTAAGTAGTGTCAAGAATACGACATTGGTCGGCTGGCCGGATACTTCAAGCCACACGGGTATGTTATGCTTTATAAATATCCAGAGTATGTATGTCATTACGCCTGCTTTCAGAAGAGATTTTATTAGTTCTCCAAACGAACGCAAAGAGAAGAGATTTTTAAGCCCATTTACGGGATTTATCTTGTCGAATTTAATCTCAAGAACCTTTGGTGTAATGTGAAAACCCACCTGAATAACATTTACGAAGAAAGATATGATTATCATCACGATAAAGAAAGGTAAAAGTATCTTCAACATCAAGTCAAACGATGTTTTAAAAAGAAAAAAGACGCTATCTAAGTTTATCTCAAAGTTTGAAGCAAGACTAAAAAAGTAAATGAGCGACTCTTTTAGGGATGTTGCAACTTTATCGGCGTTAAAGTAAAAAAATATTATCGATGTTAGTATCAAAAACGCTGTGTTTAGTTCTATGGACTTGGCGACCCTACCTTCTTCTCGTGCTTCTTGTCTCCGTTTGGGGGTCGCAGGTTCGGTTTTTTCTTCGTCAGGCATACTATCCCACCTTTAAAATGGCATAAATGTATTTAAAAGCTTCATTGTAATAAGCCACAATCGTGTTTGCTGCAAAAGTGAATGCAGCACCAAGCACTAAAAAACCAACAGCTATGTTCAACGGAAATGCCACAATCATTATGTTTATCTGTGGCATTGTTCTGGCTATTAATCCAAATACGACTTGAGTAATGAATAGGGCAATTATAACTGGTGCAAGAACACTAAAGGCTACAGAAAACAGCATAGAGACAAGCTTGATAAAAATATTCATAACAGGCTCGTTAAGAGCAAAACTTCCTATGGGCATAACTTTAAAACTCAATACCATCGCTTTTATAAACTCGTAATGTCCATCTACTGCTAAAAATACAAGTATGGCAAAAATGCTTTCAAACTCTGCGAGTATCGATATTTGAGTATTCTCTTCGGGACTTAAGACATTTGCTATAGAAAAACCCATATTATATCCGACAAGCTGAGCGCCGAGCTCTATTCCGCTCCAGATAAGATGTATAGTCAAAGCCAGCAGTGTAGCAAGCAGAATCTCTCTAACCGTAATAGCAAAAAGTGAGAGTGCCGTCAGCTGGTGTATATTAATAAATGGCTCCACGACGGGAAATATAACAGCCGCAAAGACAAAACAAAACGCCATCTTTACCTGTGGTGGTATGGACATAGACGAGAAGACAGGAGCAAAAACTATTATCGCAGAAACCCTTAAAAGTATAAACAAAAATACAACAAAGTTCCCATAAAACGAAGCTGTGTATGTTATGAGTTCGTTCATGTCTATTTAATTATTGCTGGTATGCTTGAGTATAGCTGAACAACATAGTTAACCATAAGCTTTGTCATCCAAGGAGCCAAAAAGATTAAAGCCACCGCTGTTGCAATTATCTTTGGAATGAATGTTAATGTCATTTCTTGAATCTGCGTAACAGCTTGGAATATGCTGACTAATAAACCTGCTATAAGACTGACAATCAAAATAGGCATTGACAAAAGCATTGTTATCTTCATCGCTTCTTTGCCTATTGCAACAACCGTTGTTATGTCCATCTTTTACCTCGCAAAGCTTTTAAATAGAGACATTACAACAAGATTCCACCCATCAGCCAGAACAAATATGAGCAGCTTAAAAGGTAAAGATATCATAATCGGCGGCAACATCATCATTCCCATACTCATGAGTATGCTTGAGACTATCATATCTATGATAAGGAATGGAATGTATATCATGAACCCTATCTCAAAGGCTGTTTTCAGCTCACTTATTATAAATGCAGGTATAACGACACTCATTGATAAGTCCTGTGGATTTTTTGGGTTTGGCAGATGCCCGATTCTCAAAAAGAGAGCCAAATCTTTCTGCCTTGTCTGTTTAAGCATAAACTCCTTTAATGGTTTTGTTGCTTTGTAGTAAGCATCTTCAAGTGTTATCTCGTTCTTTTCAAGTGGCAGGTAGGCGTTGTAATAGATAGACTTTATCTGCGGTGTCATTATGAAAAATGTCAAAAAGAGTGCAATGCCTATAAGTATTTGATTCGGTGGCATCTGCTGTGTTCCAAGAGCCTGTCTTAGTATTGCAAGGACGATAATAATCCTTGTAAAAGATGTCATCATAACAAGGATTGAAGGTGCAAGTGCGAGAACTGTAAGCAGAATCAGTATTTTTATCGATTCTGCTATGGTTGTTGGATTGTTCGTTGCAGGAAGAGTTATATTTATTGAAGGTGCCACAACATCCGCCGCTAATGTTAAGGTTGGCAGAATAAGAAGTATGATAACAATTATGCTAATCTTTTTCATTTTTCAACTCTTTCAATAAATTTACATTTTCACCGACACCTATCAGAAACTCTCTTTTGTCTATTTCGACGATGGAGAGATAGTGCTTGTTATCTAAATACAGCCTGCTTTTCATCTTTATTCTTGAATTGGAAGCCCTGCTTAAAGAGTTTAATCTTTTTGTAAGGTAAAAAAAGACAAAGATAATACCCAAGACTAAAACGAGACTGCCAAATGCCTTAAGTGTATAACCAAAGTAATCCACATTAGTATCTGCAAAGGCTAAAGAAGGGATAAAAAAGAGAAAAAAAAGGATATATCTCATCTCACATTTAATTCCATTAAGTCTTCTTTTGAGTATATTGTGGTTATTCTTATTGCAAATCTGTTATCTAAAACGATTACCTCTCCTGTTCCGAGTGGTTTATCCTGAATGTTTATATTTATGTATTCACCTGCCATTTTGTTGGTTTCTATAATATCTCCTTCTTTCCACTTGAGAAGGTCTCTTACGGTTACCTTTGTGCTTGCAAGGTCGAATACAAGCTTTAACGGTATATCAAAATATAACGCAAACCTCTCTTTAATCTCTTTGCTCATTGTATTATGAATGTTAAGAAGTAAATTTTCCTAACAAGATTTCTATGCAAAGCCTGATTTATTGCACTTATCAGTTCGTTTTTTAACTCTTCTTTTCCTGATACAGAGAGTAAATCATCTGATGTCTTAGATGAGATAATAGAGATAATCGTATCCCTTACGATAGCATCCTCAAGCGATATTCCCGTCTTTTCACCTTCTTTTTCTTCCTTTTTAGCTTCTCTTTTTGCTTCAAGAAGAACAAGTTTAATCTTTAGGTATCTATCTCCGCCGACATCAGCGAGGTTTACAATGATTGGACCTATCTCGACAGGTGTCAAGTGAGACAAATTTGTGGTATCTCCATATGTTGGTTCTGGTGCTGGTTCTGGGGTTTCTTCTTGCTGAGTTTCTTGTTGTTGTGCATGTTCTGTTTTTGCCTTTTTTGGTGTCTCTTTCTTTCCACCAAATACGAACATTTTAACGGCAACGCCAGCTACTATTAATACTACAATGGCTATGACTATAATAAGAAGCTTGCCTTTACCCTTTTTCTTGCCACCTTCCTGCTCTTGGGTTTCTTCTTTATCCTTTGCCATTTTTTAACTCCTTCTTTGGTTTATTATTAACTAACACAAAATTTATCTAAAGTAAATAGTTTTCTTCTTTTAAAGGTCTGTTCATCAAGTCTCTTAATGCTTCTTTCGGGTTTTTATTCTCAAAAAGTATCTTGTAAATCTCACTTGTAATTGGCATCTCTATATCATTCCTTTGAGCAAACTCATACACGGATTTTGTCGTATTGATGCCTTCTGGCACCATTTTCATTGAGTTTAGTATCTCTTCTTTGGATTTATTTTCGGCAAGCTCAAGCCCTACCCTTCTGTTTCTGCTTAAATTTCCCGTTGCAGTAAGCATAAGGTCTCCAATCCCTGCAAGGCCCATAAATGTCTCTCTTTTTGCGTCAAAAACCTTTCCAAAGCGCATTATTTCGGCAAGCCCTCTTGTTATTAGGCTTGCTCTTGCATTGTGTCCAAGCTTCAGACCATCGCTTATTCCCGCTGCTATAGCCATAATGTTCTTCAGCGCACCGCAAATCTCAACTCCGACTATGTCATTAGAAGTATATACCCTGAATGTCTCACAACTAAAAGCCTTCTGGAAAAACTCAGCAGTTTCCTTCTTTTTTGATGCTACAACCGTTGCCGTTGGCAGACCTTTTGCCACTTCAAGTGCAAAATTCGGCCCACTTAATGCCGCAATCTTTTCTATCTTGAGAGTATTTTCTATTATCTGAGAAGGTCTGCAGAATGTCTCATTCTCCATGCCTTTGCTTAAAGATATTACAGGTGATAATATTTTTTCCTTAATCTGTTCAACTGTAGCTCTTAAATATTTAACAGGCACAACAAATACAATAAAATCCTTATCCCTAACCGTTTCGTTTATATCGCCTAAAGCTTCTATATTTTTTGGGAACTCAACATTCGGAAGATATACAGGATTAACCCTTTTTCTCTTTATACTTTCTCTTATCTCTTCTTCCCTTACATAAAGGGAAACATTATGCCCATTTTTTGCAAGTAGAATCGATATAGCACTTCCCCAACTTCCTGCACCTACTACTCCAACTCTAAGCATTTTTCTCGTATATTACCTTTAATCCAAAAAGTGTCAAATAAGGCCTGAAGTGGTCTATCTCATTTAGGTGTCTGTAAAATAAGGCACTATCTCCACCTGTTATAACAACCGTGCAATCTGTCTCCATTTCGTTTTTTATTCTTCTTATCATGCCTTCTATTAAAGAAAGGTATCCGTAAAATAAACCAGACTGTATAGAGTTTATTGTTGTTTTCCCTATAACACTTTCTGGCTTTCCCAAAGGCACCCGCGGCAACTTTGCAGTCTTTTCTGCTAAAGCATCAGCCGATATGTGGATACCTGGCACTATTGCACCACCAATATATTCACCTTTTTTGCTTATTACATCAAAGGTTATTGCCGTCCCTGAATCTATAACAATTAATGCATCTTTGAACTCTTCGTATGCTCCAACAGCATTGACGATTCTATCTGCTCCGACTTCCGATGGGTTTTTATACCTTATCGGCATGCCTGTTTTAATACCGGGCCCAACTTCCAAAGGTTTTATATTAAATACCGTCTCTATGGCATTTATAACTCGTGGTGTTATCTGTGGAACGACACTTGATACAATTGCACCATAAGCTCTTTCGTTTATGCCATATAGGTTGAATAGATTGTAAAAGTTTATGCAGTACTCATCTTGGGTTAGCTTTAAGTTTGTGCTGAGTCTAAAATTTAAAAACCTATCCTTTAAAAAGACACCAATAACTATGTTCGTATTGCCTATATCAACTGCTATAAGCATTACTTCAAAACCACCTTACCTATTTTTCTTTTTCCAACTTTTATAATATATTCACCTTTGTTTAGTTTCAAATTCTCGTCTTCTATTTTGTTGCCGTCGATTGATACTGCCTTTGATTTTATCATTCTCCTTGCTTCGGATGAGCTTTTTGTAAAGCCTATCTCCTTAAGCAGATGGCATATCCATATATCTTCATCAATATCCTTTTCAATTATCTCAATGTCGTCTGGTATATCTTTCTTCTCAAACATCTTCCTGAAGTGCTCTTCTGCTTCCTTTGCCTTCTCTTCGCTATGGAATCTTTTTGTTATCTCAAATGCCAGCATCTCTTTTGCTTTTTTGGGATGGAGCTTGCCTTCTTCAACATCTCTTTTCATCTGATTTATCTCATCAATACTTCTGTCGCTTAAAAGCTCGTAATATCGCCACATCAACTCATCGGAAATCGACATAATTTTGCCGTACATCTCGTTTGGCTCTTCGGTTATTCCGACATAGTTGCCGAGTGATTTGCTCATTTTCTGAACACCATCTAAACCTTCTAAAATCGGCATCATTATAACCGTCTGTGGCCTTTGACCGTTTAACTTTTGAAGATGCCTTCCAACAAGCAGATTGAACTTCTGGTCTGTTCCACCAAGCTCAACATCCGCTTCCATCGCAACGGAATCGTATCCTTGCAAAAGCGGATACAAAAACTCATGAATCGATATAGGTTTGTTGCTCTCGAACCGTTTTGAAAAGTCGTCTCTTTCAAGCATTCTTGCAACAGTCATTGTGCTTGCAAGTTTTATTAAATCAACAGCTGTTAATTTTGAACACCACTCTGAGTTGTAAACCACTTTAGTCTTATCTTTATCTAAAATCTTGAATATCTGCTCTTTGTATGTCTGAGCGTTTCTTTCGACTTCTTCTTTACTTAGGGCTTTTCTTGTTTCGCTTTTTCCTGTTGGATCTCCTATCATTCCGGTAAAATCACCAATCAGAAAATAGACTTCATGTCCTAAGTCCTGAAAGTGCTTCAATTTTTGAATTAAGACGGTATGGCCAAGATGCAAATCTGGTGCCGTTGGGTCAAAACCTGCTTTTACCTTTAAAGGTTTGTTGTTTTTTATACTATCCCTTAGTTTCTCTTTCAGCTCTTCTTCGTCTATTATCTCGACTGTCCCTCTTTTTATTATTTCGAACTGCCTTTGAACCTCTTTTTCTAAATCCATTTTGCCTCCTTTTATCCGCACCTTGAATATCCACAATTTCTGCAGACTGCACAACCCTCAACTATCTCAAGCGGTGAGCCACACTCTGGGCACTCCTCACCCACTATCTTTTTAGGCTCTTCCTTTCTTGAGCCGTTTCTTAGGAAGTGGTCTCTCAAAACCTGAGCTATGGCATCGGGGACAGACTTAATCAGTCTGCCTTTATCCCAGATAGGTTGAGCTCCTGTTATGCTTATGAGCGTATTTATTATGCTTTTCACATTGACACCGTTTTGAAGTGCAATTGAGATAAGCCTGCCTATGGCTTCAGAAAGAGCAGATATATCACCACCGGATTTACCTATGTTTGCAAATACTTCGATAGGCTCTCCATTTATCGTATTTACTGTTACATAGAGCGTTCCTCTTGATGTTTTTACCTTCTCTGTAAACCCATTCAAAACAATTGGCCTTGAGAATGATTTTGTTTGTGTTTTCTCTTCTTTCTTTGGCACAACCAACACCTGCTCTTCCCTTGAGCCGTCTCTATAGACGGTTATGCCTTTTAGTCCCTTCTTGTAAGCATAATCGTATGCTTCCTTTACATCTTCAACCGTTACGGAGTTTGCCATGTTTATCGTTTTTGAGACGGCGTTATCCGTGTATTTCTGAAATGCTGCTTGAATGTCTATGTGTGCTTTGTATGATATGTCCATCGCCGTGACGAAGAGCCTTTTTATGTCTTCTGGTATTTCGTCTATTCCTTTTAGGCTTCCCCTGTTGTCTATGATTTTCTCGGCTAAGCTATCCGAATAGATGCTCTTCTCTTTCAATGCGTCAAAGAGCCTCTCATAGACATAGGGCAGTCTTTTGCCGTCTAAAACCTGTTTGTAATAGGCTAAAGCAAAAATAGGCTCTATGCCACTTGATGCGTCTGCAATCATGGAGATTGAGCCTGTTGGTGCAATGGTCGTGGTTGTTGCATTTCTCATTGGGATATTCTCTTTTGCATAGATGCTGTATTTGTAATTTGGAAAGTTGCCTCTTATCTTTGCAAGCTCGCTTGATGCTTCTTTGGATGTATCTTGAATAAATTTCATTACTTCTTCTGCTGTTTTGATAGCTTCTTCTGAATCATAAGGTATGCCCAGATCTATCAACAAATCGGCAAAACCCATAACACCAAGGCCGATTTTTCTGTTCTTCTTTGTGTTCTCTTCTATCTTGTCAAGCGGATATTTATTTACATCTATAACATTGTCAAGGAAATGAACGGCTATTTTGACCGTTCTTTTTAAATCTTCCCAGTTTATTTGTCCGTCTTTTACGAACTTACCGAGATTTATCGAACCAAGGTTGCAAGACTCATAAGGCAGAAGCGGCTGCTCGCCGCAGGGGTTTGTGGATTCTATTTCTCCCACCTCTTTGCTTAGCGGGTGTTTTTCGTTTATTCTGTCTATGAAGATGATACCCGGTTCTCCGTTTTTGTGGGCTCCTTTGGCTATCTCATCCCAGACAAAGCTGGCTTTGAGCCTGCCAACCACTTCACTGTTTCTTGGATTTATGAGCTCGTATTCTTCGTCGTTTTCTAAAGCCTTTAAAAATTTATCCGTTATGGCAACAGATATATTGAAGTTGCTAAACTCTCCTTCTTTCTCTTTACAATGAATGAAGTCTAAAATGTCTGGATGGTCAACACGCAAGATACCCATGTTTGCGCCACGCCTGACGCCGCCCTGTTTAATTGCTTCTGTGGCGCAGTCAAACACTTTCATAAACGAGACAGGACCACTTGAGACACCCATTGTTGAACTGACTATGTCGTTTTTTGGTCTGAGTCTTGAAAAAGAGAAACCCGTTCCACCACCAGACTTATGAATCAAAGCTGTTGCCTTTACGGCATCAAAGATACTCTCCATGCTGTCGTCTATCGGGAGAACGAAGCAGGCAGAGAGTTGCCCTAAAGGGCGTCCTGCATTGACGAGCGTTGGTGTGTTGGGTAAGAACTTAAGCTCTGACATTATCTCGATAAACTCATCTGTCGTTTTTTCAACCTGCTTATCGTCTGCATTGTAATTTTTGTCTGCTTTGGCTATAGCTTTTGCGACTCTTTCGATGAGTTGGTCGGGGGTTTCAATGATGTTTCCGTCTGGGTCTTTCTGTAGGTATCTGCTCTTTAAAACAACTAACGCATTCTCAGATAATCTCACAATTTACCTCCTATTTAACTAAAAAGGCATCCTTAAGCGTATAGGACATATATCCATTCTTTATGTATGCATAAAACGCCACATCATACACATGCCCAACGCTCAGGTTCAGTTTATCAAAACTTACCATCCATAAACTCGCCGTTCCATCATCAAGAAGGTATTTTGGATATTTGTCAAGAATTAAGCCAACATCCTTTACAATGGCGTTTCTTGAGAAGAACAATGGCTCTTCGTTTGAATGACCAAACGGTTCAAGCAGGCTCAACTCTTCCAAAAACTGCCTGTTAAACACATCAAACGAAACTTCGCACTCAATATCATAACTTGCCGTTGGCACATAATCCCTATATCTCTCTTTTGCTATCTCGTTAATTCTCTCCTTAAATTTATCTAAATACTTATTCTTTATCGTTATACCAACAGCCATTCTATGACCGCCAAATCTCTCAAGAAAAACTTCGGTCTCTTTTATGAGAGAAAATAGGTCTATATCTCCGGCACTTCTGCCACTGCCTATGCTTATCTCTTCGCCTTTGCTTACAATAATTGCAGGTTTTTTGTATTTGTATGATATGGCATTTGCCACTATTCCTATGACGCCTTTGTGCCAATGTCTATCTGCTGCGACAATAACCAAATCATCTGTATTTTCGGCTAATTTTTGAACTTCCGATACTATCTGCATCTGAAGTTTTCTTCTTTCGGCATTTATCTGTTCAAGCTTTCTTGCTATTAGCTCTGCTTCCTTCTCATCTTCCTTCATGAACATATCAACAACTATTGAAGCATCGGATAGTCTGCCCGCTGCGTTTATCTTTGGCGCTATAACAAAGCCTACATGTTTTGATGTTAAGTTTCCTTCTATGCCCGAAACCTTCTTTAGAAGCTCAAGCCCAACAGTTGAGTGTTTCTTGTTAAATAAACCAACCTTTACACAAACCCTGTTCTCATCTAAAAGTGGGACGATGTCTGCAAGTGTTCCAAGAGCAACAAGGTCTAAATACTTCTTCAAGTTTGGCTCTTCCATAGAGTCAAAAAAACCCATCTTTCTAAGCCTGTTTCTTAATGCCATGATAAGATTGAATGCAACACCAACACCTGAGAGCTCTTTAAATGGAAACTTTGAGTCTCTCCTTTTTGGATTTACTACGGCAAATGCATTCGGCAGACTCTCCTGCGGCTCGTGATGGTCTGTAATTATCACATCTATGCCAACATTCTTTGCAAACTCAACTTCGTCTATGCTTGTGATACCGTTGTCAACGGTGATTATTAACCCGGCTTTTGTTTGGACGGCCTTTTTAATTGCTTCAAGGCTTAACCCATATCCTTCATCCCTTGTTGGTATGTAAAAGCTTGCATTTACACCTATTTCTTTAAAGAATTTGAGCAGAAGGCTTGTTGATGTGACACCGTCGGTGTCGTAATCACCTACAACAAAAATCTTCTCTTTTCTTCTTATCGCCATAATAATTCTATCGACGGCTATGTCCATATCCTTAAGAAGAAACGGATTGTATAACTGGGAAAGGGAAGGATAGAGAAACTCTCTTATCTGATGCTCTGTTGTTATTCCCCTGTGTGATAGGATTTTTCTTGTTATCTCGTATATGTTAAGCCTTCCAACCCTTATTAAAGGGTTTTTGAAGCACTCATCTTTGATTATGAGCTTTTTCTTTTCACCTGTTATGCTGTTCAGTTGAATTTCCCGTGCCATATTTTGAGAAATAGTCCTGCAGAATCTTTTTATGGTCAAAAACTATCGGTTCAGGTAAACTATTTTTATCAAATAGACCTATTTCTAAAGCATCATCATCCGCTTTGGGTTTACCTTCGGCTTCTGCAACAAATACGGTGGTTATTGTGTGCCCTCTTGGGTCTCTGTCTGGGTCGGAATAGACGCCAAGCAGACCCTTAAGCTTAACATCAAGCGATGTCTCTTCCTTTGCTTCCCTTACTGCTGCACTTTCGGCTGACTCTCCATAATCTATATATCCGCCCGGTATTGCCCATCCATAAGGCTCGTTTTTTCTTCTTATTAAAACAATCTTGCCATCAACTTCAATAATTATATCAACCGTTGGGATAGGGTTTTTATAAGCCTTTACAGGATAACCACATCTTGGGCATTCAATCGTATTGCCATCTTCTCTTGTTGACAGCTCTTTTTCTATCTCTTCAATCACCTTAAGCACATTCTCTTTTGCCGTTCCACCATAGCTTGTTCTTGAATTTACAGCTTTCTTGTAATGCAGAACATTGATTATGTCGCTTTCTATGAGTTCTGAGAACTTCTTTAACTCTTCTATGCTTAGTTCGTTCAATTTTTTGTTGTTTTGTTCAGCATAAGCTACAATTTCACCTGTTATCTTGTGTGCTTCTCTGAAAGGAATACCTTTTCTCGTCAGATAATCTGCCAAATCCGTTGCCGTTATAAAACCCTTTTCTAAAGCTTTTTCTAACACTTCTTCTTTTGGCTTTATCTTTGGTATAAATCCATTTAAAACATCCAAAATGCCAAAAATTGTATCGATTGAGTCAAATAGTGATTCCTTATCTTCCTGCATGTCTCTGTTGTATGTTAAAGGTAAACCTTTCATTAATGTTAAAAGCTGGATGAGATTGCCGTATGTTCTTGCCGTTTTTCCACGCACAAGTTCCATTGCATCGGGATTTTTTTTCTGTGGCATTATGCTTGAGCCTGTACAGAACTCATCGGGCAAATCAACAAAATCAAACTCTTGAGATGAGAATATAACCATCTCTTCGGCAAATCTTGATGCATGCATAGCACAGATTGCTATATCGTTTAAAAACTCAATAGCAAAATCCCTATCCGAGACTGCATCCATTGAGTTTCTTGATATCTTTGAAAACTTAAGCTGTTCTGCAACGAATTTTCTATCTATCGGGAAGCTTGTGCCTGCTAAGGCTCCGCTGCCCAAAGGCAAAACATCAATTCTTTTTATCGTATCTTTGAATCTCTCTTTATCCCTTTTGAATTTTTCATAATAGGCTAAAAGATAATGGGAAAATAGAACGGGTTGGGCATGCTGAAGATGGGTAAAGCCCGGCATTACAACATCGACATACTTTTTTGCAAGCTCAACGATGTTTTTCAAGAGTTTATTTAGTCTGTCTATTATCTCAATTGATGCATCCCTTAAAAATAGCCTTATGTCTAAAGCTATCTGGTCGTTTCTGCTTCTTGCTGTGTGAAGTTTACCACCGACTTTGCCAACAAGTTCTATCAGTTTTCTCTCTATGTTCATGTGTATATCTTCATCTTCTATGCGAAACTCAAACTCACCTTCATCAATCATGTGCTTTATTTTTCGTAAGCCTTCTATGATTTTATCTGCTTCTTCGTCGGTTATGATGCCCTGTTTTGCAAGCATCTGAGCGTGAACAATCGAGCCTGCTATGTCGTATTCATATAATCTTTTGTCATAACTTATCGATTCTGAAAACTTCTCCATTACATTGTCTGTGGCAGACGAGAACCTTCCACCCCACAGTTTTTTATTCATCGTTATCCACCCTTATAAGTAAGGCTTTCTCTTTTACTATATCAAGCTTTTCTATAATTGACAGGGCGTGTTTTATGTCTGCTTCCCTTGCCTTGTGGGTAAACATTATCAAAGGCACCCACTCATCACCCTTATTTATCTGAACAACACTTTTTATACTTATGTTGTAATCGCCTAAGACACCCGATATCTTTGATAAAACGCCAGCCTGGTCTTTAACGGTAAATCTTAGGTAATAACTCATTTGTAAGTCGTCTATATTTAGAATCTCTCTTTTTCTTACGAAATTGAACGGAAATGACATCAAAGGAACCCTTAGGTTTGTTTTATTCTTTATGTTTCTTGCTATGTCCATAATGTCGCCAACAACGGCAGATGCTGTTGGCAGGCTCCCTGCACCTTTGCCTATATAAATTGTCTCATCATCCATGTCGCATCTAACCTTTATTGCGTTAAATTCGCCATCGGTTTTTGCAAGTGTGTCGTCCTTTTTAATTAGTGTCGGATGCACCCTTACATCTATCTTATCGTCTATTAATCGCGTTATTCCCAACAGCTTAATCCTATAACCAAACTCATCGGCAAACTTTATATCAAGCAGACTTATATTTCTTATGCCTTCTGTATAGACTTCCTTTGCGACAACATTATCTCCAAATGAAATGGAACTTAAAATCGCCATCTTGTGGGCTGAATCTATACCGTCAATGTCGAATGTTGGGTCTGCTTCAGCAAAACCTTTCTCCTGTGCATCCTTTAAAACCTTATCAAAAGGCAGCTCCTTGTTAAACATCTCTGTTAAGATATAGTTGCAAGTGCCGTTGACTATAGCTTTTATTGAGTGTATGTTATTTGCGGCTAAGGATTCTTTAATGGATTTGATTATTGGTATGCCGCCAGCTACCGCAGCTTCATAACCTATATCCACTTTCTTATCGAAGGCTTTTGAGAATATCTCATATCCAAACTCGGCAAGCAGCGCCTTGTTTGCAGTTGCTATACTTTTGCCCTTCTCTATGGCTTCTAATATAAACTCTTTTGCAAATGTCGTTCCACCAATGAGCTCAACGACAATATCTATATCATCATTTAGCAGCTCTTCGTAACTGTTTGCTATCTTACCTTCGAGCAAAGGTTTTACATCATCCTTAATCTTTTTTGCATATACTCTTTTAAGGTTCAGCTCAAAGCCGAGCCTTTTTTTAATTATCTCACTATTTTCAGTTAATATTTTAACAACGCCACTTCCAACAGTTCCAACGCCAAGCAAACCCACATTTACCGTTTCCATAGCGACTCCTTTACCCTAAGAGTTAGGGTTAATATAGAATACAACAAGAGAAGTGTCAACGCATTATTCTTCTATGATTTTATCAACGACTTCTCCTATAGCTTTCAACTCTTTCATTAAATTGCAAAACTCTTCTATTGTCAACTGCTGAGCGGCATCGGACACTGCTATCTGTGGATTGTAATGAACTTCTATCAGTAATCCATCTGCACCTGCTGCTATTGCTGCCCTTGACAATGCCGGAACATAGTCCCTTTTACCTGCAGCATGAGACGGATCTATGATTACAGGTAAATGCGTCTCTTTTTTCAAAACTGGAACGGCAGATATGTCAAGTGTGTTTCTTGTTGCCGTTTCGAATGTTCTTATACCCCTTTCACATAGGATAACATCTGCATTGCCTTCGCTCATTATATATTCTGCACTCATCAAGAACTCCTGAATCGTCGTTGCCATACCCCTTTTAAGTAAAACTGGTTTGTCGGTTTTTCCAACTTCTTTGAGCAGTGCGAAGTTTTGAATGTTTCTTGCACCAATCTGCAACACATCTGCATATTTAAGCACAACATCTAAATCTCTTGGGTTCATAACTTCTGTTACAACGGGCATTCCTGTCTCTTCTGATGCTTCTTTTAAAATCTTTAGCCCTTCTTCACCCAATCCCTGGAAGCTGTAAGGTGATGTTCTTGGTTTGAATGCACCACCTCTTAACATGTGGGCTGAACATTTTTTTATGCCCAGAGCTGTTGTCATAACCTGTTCTCTGTTCTCAACCGAGCATGGACCAGCAATTACGGTGAATCTATTTCCACCTATTTTGACACCGTTTACATCAATGATTGTGTCTGAGTCTCTATGTTCTCGTGATGCTAACTTGTAAGGTTTAGATACCCTATGGACGCTTTCAACAGCTTTGTCAAGGGATAATACGGCAATCAAATCCAAATTCTCTGTTTTTGAGTCTATGTCGCCTATTACACCTATAACCGTTTTTGTGCTACCCTTTGATATGTGGGCTTTAAGCTCTAAGCTTTCAATCTTCTCCTTTAGTCTTTGAATGTCTTCTTCTTTTGCTGTTGATTTCATTACAATTATCATTTTTACACCTCCCAATTAGAATTTCGGCCAATAAAAAAAGCCGTTTGGGTTGACCATCCTTGGGATAGCCTACCCAAACGGCTCGAAAACTAACAAGCTCCGTTTAAATAGACTATCCCCCTCCTTTGAAAAACCAATAATAATAGTTAAATGTATAAAAATAACCCTTGAAACTTTTAGCCAATCCCATCATAGTGCAACCCTTATAGCACAAAGATTAAGTAATTGCAAGTTATTTTTTGCTTTGTGTTTGATACAGAGCATCAAGATATTTACTTAAAATTTTGTTGAGCTTTTTCATTATCTGGTTTATCTCTTCTTCCTTAAAAACCAAATGGAGTTGTCTAAAATCAACTCCTTTGTAAAAAAGAACACCATTTTCCAAAGATATCTCGTCGTCTAACAAACTTTTAAATAGCCAATCGTTTGCGAATGTTTTCTCTATTCTATCTGCAAAGTAGTTTAAGTCTGCCACAATTTTACTGTTTATGTTTCTTTTCATCTTACACCTTCTTAACAATACATAGCGCAGATAGATTACCAGATTTTACTTCAAAATCAATATGTTTGACTATCAATGTGCACTTTTGCTATAAAAACCAACGGAGAGGTGGCCGAGCGGTCGAAGGCGGCTGACTCGAAATCAGCTGTACGCATTAGGCGTACCGCGGGTTCGAATCCCGCCCTCTCCGCCAGTTTAATCTAATCCCTTTTGTTTATATTAAAAGTGTTGTAAAAACAGGTAAAAAGGAGGACAAAATGAACAAAAGCGAGGAAAAATTCAAAGAGTGGCTCGATAGCAAAAAGTATCCTTATATCTATGTAGATCAAGGTACAGATACTTTCTCCAATTTTTTCAAAGATTTTACTAAAAGACCGGATTTTTTGGTGATTGTTAGAAATTTTGGAATAATAGCAGTAGATGTAAAAGAAAAAAACAATAGAGAATACAAAGATTTCATATTAGATGAAGAAGAAGTAAAAAAATATTTAGCGTTCGAGAGAATAACTAAATTACCGGTATGGTTTGTGTTTTGCAGAAGAGAGGAAGAATATAAGAACTGGTACTGGATTTCACTTTCCAAAGTTTTAGAATGTTCCATTAAAAAAAGTCAGGCTAGTGGTGATGAGTTCAGAGCTATCAATTCTTCAGACTGTATAATTATTCAAGTAGGTAGAGGCGATGGTTTATCTCGTCTTATGGATGATATGATGTAGAGAAAATAGGAGTAATCTATAATTAAATACAATTAAACAAAAACGAAGCAAAAAACCAACTAAAACAAGATAAAAAGTTTTTCTTTTCTCTTAATAAAACGGCAGAAATAAGCGTAGGAAGAAAACAAAAATAGGTAAAACATCAAAATTTAAATCTACGGCTTTATGTTGTTTTTAAGAATAACTTGAAGTTAAATAACCACAATCGGAGGTTTAAGAAACTGGCGGAGAGGGAGGGATTCGAACCCTCGGTGCAGGTTTTAGCCCACACACTCGCTTAGCAGGCGAGCGCCTTCAGCCAGCTCGGCCACCTCTCCAAAAAATAAATGGCGGAGGAGGTAGGATTCGAACCCACGGTACCCTTGCGGGTACAACGGCTTTCAAGGCCGCCGCCTTAAGCCAGACTCGGCCACTCCTCCGTCGCTGAAATAAATAACACATTTACCCTGATTTTTCAAGTGGTTAACTAAAGCATTTTGACGATTTTGTAATCCGTTGTTCTGAGTGCAGGTTTAAAGCCAGCTTTCTTTATGCACCTTGCTATCTCATCAACGGAAGCTTCAGCTCTAAAGCCAGCCTGTCTCATTACATTCTCTTCAACGAGCATACTGCCCATATCATTTGCGCCAAAGTGCAAAGCCACTTCTCCCACATCTTTGCCTTGAGATGCCCACGAAGCCTGAATATTGTCAAAATTGTCAAGATAGATTCTCGCTATAGCAACAATTTTCAAATAATCAATACCACTTACGCTTCTTTCAACCCTTTTACCCAACTCGTTATTCTCTTTTTTAAAATCCCAGGCTATAAACGCTGTAAAACCGTGAGTTTTATCCTGAAGCTTGCGTATTCTATCTAAATGCTCAATTATGTCTTCTTCTGTCTCTATATGTCCAAACATCATCGTTGCCGTTGTTTTTATGCCATGCTCATGTGCCTTTTGCATTATTTCAAGCCATCTGTCGGTGCTTATCTTTTTGGGTGAAATCTCTCTTCTTACCCTTTCTGTTAAAATCTCAGCTCCACCACCCGGCATTGTCGTTAAGCCTGCATTTTTTAAATCTTCGAATACCTCATCAACGCTTTTTTGAGAAATTTTACACATAAGGTCTATCTCGGGTGGTGAAAACGCATGAACATGAACGCTGCTTTTTGATAACTCCCTTACCAGATCGAGATAATACGAGTAAGGCAAATCGGGATTCAAACCGCCCTGGATAAGAGCCGTTGTTATACCTTTACTTTGTGCTTCTTCTATCTTTTTAATCAACTCATCTATGCTTAAAGTGTAAGCATCCGGGTCGTTCTTTTTTCTGTAAAAGGCACAGAAAGAGCAGCCAACATAACAGATGTTCGTATAGTTTATGTTCGTGTCGAGTATGAATGTAACTATATCCGATGGCTGTTTTTTAAACCTTATTCTGTTTGCCAATCTGCCAAGTTCTAAAAAATCGCCGTTTTTTAGAAGCTCAACACCTTCATTCAGATTGATTCTTTCGAAGTTTTCTATCTTCTTGTATATTTTTTCTATCAATTGAACACCTCTATCTCGTTGTATAGGGCATCCCTTTCGACAGGAACAAAACCTGCGTTTTTTATTAGATTTACCATCTGTTCTTTTGCTAAGCCCAGCGGGCTTTTTGCGCCTGCAGCATGAGTTACCCTTTCTTGACCTATTGTGCCGTCTATGTCATCTGCACCGAAATGCAAACCAATCTGACCTATTTTTGGCGATAGCATAACCCAATAGGCTTTTATGTGTGGGAAGTTGTCGAGTATTATCCTTGAGAGCGCAAGCACTTTCAACTCCTTTACTGCATCGACTTTCTCAATTTTACCTTCAAGCGGCGTATTTGCAGGATGAAAGCTCAAAGGTATAAAACATAAAAAACCCGGGTGTTCTTCCTGGAGTTTTCTTAATTTAAACAGATGGTCGATGATTTCGTCGTCTGTCTCTATATGGCCAAAAAGCAGAGTGGCATTTGTCGGTATATTCAATTTATGTGCTATTGCATGGACTTCAGCCCACTTCTCATAAGGTATTTTGTTTGGATAGAGCTTTTTTCTTACCCTTTCTGAGAAAACTTCAGCTCCACCCCCGGGCATTGAGTCAAGCCCTGCCCTTTTTAACTCCTTTAACACACCTTCGTAATCAAGCCCTGAAAGTTTCGAGAAGTAGTCAATCTCAACAGCGGTAAAAGCCTTTACATTAACATTTGGAAAATGCTTTTTTATACTTGAAACCATATCAAGGTAATATGAGAAGGGTTTTGTCGGATGGAGGCCGCCAACTATATGCACTTCCCTTATACCTTCTGGCATTTGTGATATCTCTTCGATTATCTTATCAACTTCCATCGTGTATGCATCAGGTTCGTCTCCGTTTCTATAAAACGCACAGAATTTACACTTAGATACACAAAGGTTCGTATAATTTATATGCTTGTTGAAAACAAAATAGACCTTTTTGCCTGTTTTTTTAAGCTTAATCTTTCTTGCAAGCCTACCAATCTCTATCAAATCGTTGCTTCTTAGAATTGCTTTTGCGTCTTCAAAATTTAGCGCCTGGTTATTGTCTATTTTTTCTTCAATCTCTCTCAAATCACTCATTTATAAACTTCTCCACTTGTTTTAGTATTGTATCCTTTATTCTGTTTAAATTTTCTTCTGTATCTGCTTCAAATCTTAGAACAAGGACGGGCTGTGTGTTGCTCGCTCTTAGGAGTCCGAATCCGTAGTCCGTTTTAAACCTTACACCGTCGATTGTATTTATCTGTTTTATGCCCAACTTATCACCGTTTTCCTTTAAATATGCCTTTATACTTTCTATAACCTTCTGTTTTTTGTCTTCTGGACAGTCTATTCTTATCTCTGGCGTGTTGTAAACTTTTGGCAGGTTGTTTTTCCACTCTATAAGGTCTAACTTCTCTCTTGTGATTATCTCAACAAGTCTTAACGATACATAAATCGCATCGTCATAGCCGAAATATCTATCGCCCATAAATATGTGCCCACTCATCTCTCCGGCTAAAGGAGCGTTTTCTTCCTTCATTTTTGCCTTTATCAATGAATGGCCAGTTTTATACATTATTGGATTGCAGCCTGCTTCTTCCATTTTCTTGAATATGGCATCTGAACATTTGACATCAGCAACAACTTTGACGCCTTTCTGGGTTTTTGCCAAATCTTCGGCAAGAAGAAGTAAAAGTTGGTCGCCCCACAATATATCGCCATTTTTTAAGACAACACCTATTCTGTCTCCATCTCCGTCGTATCCTATGCCTATATCATAACCTTCTTCGGCTAAAACCTTTTTTAAATCAACCAGGTTTTTCTCAACTGTTGGGTCTGGATGATGATTGGGAAAGCTGCCGTCTGGTTCTATATATAAACCTTTTGTCTTATATCCCAAGCTTGTGAATATGTCGTATGCCACAAAACCTGCAACACCGTTTCCGGCATCAAGAACAACCTTTGGTTTCTCTTCTATATCTTTTAAATAGCCAAACTGAATCATCATAAACTCTTTGTATTTAGAAAGTATGTCAACTTCTTCCATAAGCTCTTCAGCTTCGCAGTTTTCATCTATCTCTAACTCTTTCATTATCTCATATATCTCTTGAATCTGGGAACCAAAAATCGTGTTTGTTTTTATTGAGAGTTTAAATCCGTTGTATTCAGAAGGGTTGTGAGATGCTGTTATCATGATACCGCCATCAACATCAAGGTTAAAAAGTGAAAAGTACTGAACTGGTGTTGGCACCATTCCTATATTTAAAACTGTGATGTTCTCGCAGTTCAACCCTTTGCTTAAAGCCTTTAGGATTTCAACAGATGAGCTTCTTGCATCATAACCAACACTTACTTTTCCTTTGCTTATATTTAGCTTATCTTTCAGATATTTGGCAAAGGCTATGCCCAATCCGAAGGCAAAATCCGTGTTTATGGTTTTGTTCCAGATTCCTCTTATATCATATTCACGAAAAACGCTTTTATCTACTTTCATAGTTTCCTCCGATAAAAATTTTGAGAACAATATTACATAAACCCAAGTTTTTTTCAAATATTAAAACAGACAATTGAAGATGCTTGAAAATTTAACATTTTTTTGGACAAAAGTTAAATAGCTATTTCAATATTTAGAAATATTCTTTATGAAGTTAACAAAAGGATAAAAAACTTTATTGACACTTTATTTGTTTTTGAGTATATTAGACTTGAAAAATATTATAGGAGGTTGTTCAAATGCGCGACAAACTGGAAGAACTCAAAAAACTCGAAGAGCAGGCAGAGTTGGGTGGTGGTTTAGACCGTATTGAAAAACAGCATGCTCAGGGTAAATTAACTGCCCGTGAAAGAATTAAGTTATTACTCGACGAAGGCAGCTTTGTTGAGCTGGATAAGTTTGTTGTTCACAGATGCACTGACTTTGGTATGGAAAAGAAGAAAATCTTAGGCGATAGTGTCGTTACAGGTTATGGAACTATTGATGGAAGGCTTGTTTTTGTATTTAGTCAGGACTTTACGGTATTTGGTGGTTCTTTAAGTGGTGCTCATGCCAAGAAAATCTGCAAGATAATGGATTTGGCTGCAAAGGTTGGTGCACCTGTAATAGGATTGAATGACTCTGGTGGTGCAAGGATTCAGGAAGGTGTTGAGTCATTAGCTGGTTATGCAGATATATTCTTGAGAAATGTTTTAATGTCTGGCGTCATTCCGCAGATTTCAGTGATAATGGGTCCAACAGCTGGTGGTGCTGTCTATTCACCTGCTGTTACAGACTTTACTATAATGGTTAAAAATACAAGCTTTATGTTTATTACGGGTCCTGATGTTATTGAAGCTGTGACGGGCGAGAAGATAACAAAAGAAGACTTGGGTGGTGCTGAAGTTCATACTACAAAGACAAATGTTGCCCACTTTGCGGCAGAAAATGACGAAGATGCTTTGATGATAGTAAGAGAGCTTCTGCAGTTTATCCCACAAAACAATATGGAAGACCCACCATACAAGCCAACGGATGACCCACCAAACAGAAGAGAAGAGTCTATCTACGACTTAGTTCCAGCCGACCCAAACAAGCCATACAACATAAAGGACTTAATTAAAAAAGTTGTTGATGATAATTATTTCTTTGAGATTCAAGAGAATTATGCAAAAAATATCGTTATTGGATTTGCAAGATTGGGCGGAAGGAGTGTTGGTATAGTTGCTAATCAGCCGCAGTTCTTTGCTGGCGCTTTGGATTATAAAGCTGCTATTAAAGCTGCAAGATTCGTAAGATTCTGCGATGCTTTCAATATTCCTATCATAACATTCGAAGACCAGCCGGGATACATGCCAGGTGTTGCTCAAGAGCACAACGGCGTTATCGTTCATGGCGCAAAGTTGCTCTACGCATATGCTGAAGCTACAGTTCCAAAAATTACGCTCATCGTAAGAAAGGCATACGGTGGTGCATACGATGTTTTGGGTTCTAAGCACTTTAGGGCTGATGTAAACTATGCTTATCCAATAGCAGAGATTGCCGTTATGGGTCCTGATGGTGCTGTTAACATTCTTTACAGAAAAGAGCTTGCTGAAGCCGAAAATCCTGTTCAGAAGAAAGCTGAGCTTGTCCAAATGTACAGAGAGAAGTTTGCTAATCCTTATGTTGCTGCTGGTTTGGGTTATATTGATGAGATTATCGATCCTGCGGATACAAGGCTTAAACTTATACAGGCATTGGAGATGACAAAGAATAAGAGAGAATCTAATCCACAGAAGAAACACGGAAATATTCCGCTATAAAAGATAGGAGGCAATTATGGCTAAGTATAAAGAGTTTAAAAAGGTTTTGATAGCCAACAGAGGAGAAATAGCTATCAGGGTTGCCAGAGCCTGCAGAAAGATGGGCATTGAGACGGTTGCTGTTTATTCTGAAGTTGACAGAAATGCTCTGCATGTAAGGTATGCCGATGAAGCATACTATATAGGTCCACCTGCGCCTGCTGAGTCATACTTAAATATAGAGAAAATTGTTGAAGTTGCCGTTAAGTCTGGCTGCGATGCGGTCCATCCGGGATACGGCTTCTTGAGTGAAAATTCCGAGTTTGTTAAAGCATGTGAAGAGGCTGGTATAACATTTATTGGACCTAATACTGAGTCAATGTATATTTTGGGTGATAAAACAAGAGCTCGCCAGAGAATGATAGAAGCTGGAGTTCCTGTTGTTCCTGGAACCAAGGACCCTGTTGAGAGTCTTGAGCATGCTCTAAAAATAGCTGAAGAAGTAGGCTATCCGATTATGTTTAAAGCTTCAGCCGGCGGTGGTGGTAAGGGAATGAGATTGATTCGTTCGGCTGAAGAGTTTAAAGAAGTTTATGACTTAGCTAAAGGTGAAGCTTTAAGTGCATTTGGCGACGATAGAATGTATATTGAAAAAGCCATAGAGAAACCAAGGCATGTTGAGATTCAGATTGCACGGGACAAACATGGAAATGCGATTCATCTGTTTGAAAGGGAGTGTTCAATCCAGAGAAGACATCAGAAGGTTATAGAAGAGTCTCCATCTATGGCAATTAACGACGAAGTAAGACATAAGATGGGCGAAGCTGCTATAAGAGCTGTTGCTGCTGCAAACTATGATAGCGTTGGAACGGTTGAGTTCTTGGTTGACAAGGATATGAACTTCTATTTTCTTGAAGTTAATACAAGACTTCAGGTTGAGCATCCTGTTACGGAGATGGTAACAGGAATAGATATCGTCAAACTCCAGATAGAGATAGCAGAAGGTAAACCTATTCCGTTTAAACAAGAAGATATAAAACAGGTTGGACATGCCATAGAGTGCCGAATCTATGCAGAAGACCCAGATAATAACTTCATGCCTTCACCAGGTATGATTACAGGTTTAAGGATGCCCGGAGGTCCTGGAGTTAGAGTTGATAGCGGAGTTTACTCAAGGGGTGAAGTGCCACTCTATTACGACCCAATGGTCGCAAAGTTGATAGTTTGGGATACAGATAGGCAAAATGCTATAGCCAGAATGAAGAGAGCGCTAAAAGAGTTTGTAGTTAAAGGCATAAAAACAACGATTCCATTCCATCAAAAGGTCTTAAGAAACGAAAACTTTATAAAGGGTAATATAAGCACTGATTTCATAGATAAAGAAGTTTTGGCTGAACCACAGAAAAGAGAAGGTTCAGTTGAGGTTGCTATAGCAGCAGCGGCAATTAAGGAGTATCTAAGAGAGAAAGAGTTAGCAAGAAAGGTGCTTGAATTTAAAGAGACCTGCTCTTATGGTAGTCCATGGAAAGAAGCGGGAAGAAGGGCAGCTATGTACGGAGTTAGTTTTGGTGATATTTATAAATATTCAACCTAAAAAGGAAGGAGTGAAAAGATGTATATAGCAACGCTTGACAATGTTGAGTATAAAGTTGAAGTAAAAGAGCTGGATGAAGGTAAATACGAAGTGATAATAGATGATAAGTCTTATATAGTTGATGCTCAGTTATCTGAAATTAGCGTTTATTCTCTGATAGTTAATGGAAAATCGTTTGAGGTTGACTTAGATTACAAAGATGGAATTTACCATGTTTATAACGAAGGTGACCTGTTCAAAATTGAAGTTATGGATGAATTAAAGAAGAGAATGCTTGAGAAACGAGGCGGTGCTGGTGGTCTTGAAGGTGCATACACTGTTAAGAGTGAGATGCCCGGTAAGGTTGTTGAAGTTAAGGTCAAAGTTGATGATGAAGTTAAAGAAGGCGATGTGCTCCTGATTCTTGAGTCGATGAAGATGCAAAATGAAATAAAATCTCCAAAAGACGGAAAGGTTACAGAAGTCTTTGTTGAAGATGGTGAGACAATTGAAGCTGATGCAAAACTTGTAACAATCGAGTAAAGAAAAAGTTTATTCTTGGGCAGGTTTTTAGCCTGCCCTTTTCTATTTCTATTTTTTAGGGTTCAAATACTGCAACAGGTTTAAATTTTCCGTCTTTTACCTGCCGTAAGACGATAGTCCTTTTAACTATTCCGTTCTTTATTATTATTTTTCCAGTTATGCCATAAAATGTTGTATTTCTCGCAAATTGTGCAACCTTTTGAGGGTTTTCATCACCTTTTTCTATAGCTTTTACGAGTAGTAGATAGGCATCAGCTGCTAAAGCTTCGGGGGAATCTGGAAGTCTATTGTATCTTTTTCTAAATAGAGAAATAAATTTTCTACTTTCTTGCGTTTGTGGAATTAATGGGTCGAAGTCGTCTGTAAATATTAATCCTTCTGCGGCTCTACCCGCAATTTTTAGTAGGGCATAGGATGATGCTGCTGAACCAGCGAATGCGGGTATGTTGCACTTTATCATTCTCAAATCCCTAAGTATCAGCGCAATAGATGGATAGTATGTTGTAAAATATACAAAATCAGCATTTGAGCTCTTTATTTGTGCTGCAAGAGCACTGAAGTCTGTGTCTGAACTTGAAATATAGAATATTTCACTAATTTCCCCACCTATTTTTTTAAATGAATTTATAAAATCCTTTGCGAGGTCAACGGAGTAATCTTGGCTTAAATCTTCTACAATAACACCCTTTTTTTTGCCAGATGAGTATATGTAGTTCGCCATAACCTTAGCTTGTTGCTGATTGCTAAAGCAGACGCGAGAAATAAAGCTCTTTCCTTTCGTTAGTCCTTTTGCGTTTGCGGTTGGTATGACATCTACTACCTTAGCCTTTTCAAATATAGGTATGGCAGATAAGGCAGCGAAACTTGCAACAGGCCCTACAACAAACTTAACTCTTTCATCTACAAGTTTTTCCGCTGCAAGCGCCGCACCTTCAGGCTTACTTGCTACGTCTTCAAGAAGTAAATCAATGTTCTTTTTGTTAACTTTTTTTATCATTTCATGTGCCATCTTTATACCTTGCCACTCTACCCTACCCCAAGCAGCAACGGGTCCTGTCATGGACAAGTAAACCCCAACTTTGATATTCGATTCTGCCATTGATGGTAAAGAGAAAGTAAGGATTAACAGAAAAATGCCTACGATAAGTCTTCCCATCTCTGTTCTCCTTTCATTGTTAAGTGTCTTTAAAAGAAAAATTAACAATTGTTATTATACAGTTAAGCCTTCTACTGTCAAGCTTAAATTTTTGACTCTGTTGTATTTCAAAGTATAATTGACTATAATGAATAGAAGAAGGTCTATATCTTTGTCATTTATAATAGCACTGTTTGTGCTATTATATGGTACTTTAGCGTTGATCGTTCTTGAAGTTGTTCTTCATAAATCCCTAAGTGATGCTTTTATAAAAAACTCTAAAGTTATAAGAAATAATTACATAAATTTGAGAAAAAAAGAGGTCAAAGGTAGTGTTTTAAAAACGATTGAATTTATAGCAACTCAATACAGTTATTCAAGATATAGGGTGAGAGAAGTTATACGAAAAGAAGCGTTTAACCAGAAAGAGAGAGTTGACGATTTGTTGAAACTTTTGGGAGATAGAGACTTTTTTAAGTATGTAAAATTGTTTACTGAAGGCAGTTTTCTCTACGATTGTGGGAAATTTGCAGTTTTAGTAGAGACGGGAAACTATATAAATGAGTATAATATTACTTTAACAGAAGAAACAAGAAAAACATTTATGCTAAAAGCGGATACAGAAGATGAATTTTTCGTAGATGGTAAAATGGCAAACGGTAACAAGTTTGTTGGTTATGCTGTATTTTTACCGGAGTTAAATGCCTATATTATGGCTTATGTGAATCTTGATAGATATAATAGATGGGTTAAAAACAGTGTGATTTTTAATATAGAGAAGACCAATGGTGTTGTGAATGAGAACAACTATATTTTTATTAACACTATGGATGGAGAAGCTATAATAACGAACAATAAAGTAATAAATGATGGCAGGAAGTTGTGGCAAGTCAGCAAAGTTCCCAAAAAAGCAAAGGAAGTTTTTAAGAAAGAGTTGAAAGCCTGCGAAAAAGGTGGCGGATTTATAGAGTATTCGTGGATAGAACCGAAAACAGGAAAGGTTGAAAGAAAAATCTCTTACATCGGATGTTTTGCCGATTGGGGATGGATAATTGGTGAAGGGTTTTATATTGATGAAGCTAACGCTGTGATAGGTAACATAAACAATAGGCTCAAGCAGAGCATTATCACTGTTGAAAGGGGCTTTTTTGTTCTTCTTATTATTGGGATTATTATTGTAGCCGGGATTGCATGGGTATCTTTTAATATTACAAAAAGAAAGATTGAAAACCTGCTGCATGAAATTGAAGATGCATTTAAAAATAATTCTATATTGAATCAAGAAAAATACAAAATAAAAGAGATAGAGAAATTTACTCGCTATATAAATCTTGCTTTGCTCAAATTTAGAGATTATGAGAATGAGTTTCTTGAAGCCTTCATAAAAGCGACAGAAGCAAGAGACCCTTACACCAAAGGCCACTCTCAAAGGGTTGCCTTCTATTCAAAGATAATAGCAAAGAAGTTGGGTATGTCAGAGTCAAAACAGGAAGAGCTTTACAGAGCAGGCCTTTTGCATGATATAGGCAAAATTGGTGTCCCTGATAACATACTTCTAAAACCGGGAAGGTTAACAAAAAATGAGTATAAGATTATTCAATACCATCCTATCTTCTCATATCAAATAGTGGCAAACATATCGAGATTCAAAGAGATGGCAAATTATATAAAACACCATCATGAGCGGTGTGATGGCAGTGGATACCCAGATGGACTTAAATGTGATGAGATAGAAATAGAAGCAAAAATCCTTGCTATTGCAGATGTATTTGATGCCTTGACATCAAAAAGGCCATATAGAGATAAATTATCTCCAGAAAAAGCTATAGAAATAATGAAAAAAGAGAAATTAGACCAAGATATTCTCTCAAAGGTTGAAAATGAACTCATAGAGAACTGCATACTCGAAGAGACAAAAGAAGTCGATGCAGAGATAGAAGAAGTTGACAGAATAAGAAACGAAATCTTCGATATAGATTACAAAACAGGATTAAAGAGAAGAAGGGTTTTGATAGAGAAAGCAAAACAGTTTCAATCAAATAACGAACCGTTTGCAATGTTTATGATTTATTTAAGGGATATGGCTTTTTTAAACTATGAATTTCCACCCGATGCAGTTGATAAGGTTATCTATTTAATAACAGAATATATCGTAAAAACACTCGAAGAGATGGGCTATTCAGAAGAGTATGCTTCAAGGGCTTATGAAGATGCATTTCTGTTTATAGTAAGACAAGAAGGAGAGAAGTGGTTTAATAGGCTTGAAAAGTTAAAGGATGCAATAGAAAAAGATATAAAGAAGATAGTGGAAGACAACTCAGAACTTAAAAGCTTTGTGGATGAAAGAAATGAGAGTATAGTTCATTTTGTAAAGATAGAAGTGTCGTATCTCACCTATCCCTATGAAGCAAAGAGCTTTGAAGATGCCTTATACCTGCTGCTACTAAAGAGAAGAAAAAGTGTTGTTTAATCCCTTTGAGACAGATAATACAGCTGGTCAAATATCTTGCTTTTTAACTCTATGTCATTTGTATTTTTTAAGATATACTCGAATATAGCTTCTGCCTTGTCAAAGTTTCCAAGCAGCTCATATCCAACAGCCACATCATACATCAACCTGTAATCTGTGTTGTATTTTAGCATCTTTTCAAGCTCCGTTTCGCTAAAGTTCCCAGATTGAAGGGCATCTAAGAATTTTTTAACATCGTCTTTTTCTGTTTTTGGCTTTAATATCTCAACCTTGAATGTAAACGGATGCGGGAAAAAGTCCTTTATAAAAGCATCAGCTATCTTCATAGCCTGCATCTTCTGTAAATATTTTATTTCGTTTTGAGATACCTTATAAACAGAAGGCTTACTGCTGTAAGGTATGCTGCCAATAGAAGAGCATGCATCTGCTAAATCGCTCTGTGTGTATATCTTTTTGAATACATCAACACTTAATGTTGCTGTTGTGGTTATTGTTGCTCTCTGGCAGGTTATGTAAGTGTATAGCGGTTTGCACTTCTCTTGAATTTGATAGATTTTGTTTTTATACAAGTAATAGCCCTGCGGGTTTCTCAATGAGTTTGAGATATAATAATACAGTTTGCTTGTGATTTTATTCTCTTTTGAGCAGAACACTATGCCGTTTTTTGCCACGCAGGTTGCGGCAAAATACTCGCATCTTGGAATATCCTGGTAATTGATTTTAACCTTCTTTTTATAATTTATGATATTTATTCCGTTTTCAACCTTTCCAGAGACTATGCATGTTTTTCCTATTCTCTTTATAAGCAAACCATTCGACAATAACTTTTTGTATATAAAACTTCTTAATCCCACCGTGTCGCCTTTTATGTTGCCCAGCTTCACTGTTTTGCAGGTAAGGTTTTTATAATTTCCCTTTTTTATCATTTTAACTTTAACCGTCTCTGTTGTGCACGAAGAGATTAAAAACATTATCGCCACGATAAGGATTAGTCTCATTTTACCCTCCTTCGTTTAGCTTCTCTTTTATTATCTCGGCAATCCTTCTGCTTATGCCTTTAACAGATGCAATCTCATCTATGTCAGCTTCTCTTAGTCTATCAATATTACCGAATTTTTCAAATAAAGCCTTCTTTCTTTTTGGGCCTATAAACTCTATTCTATCCAGCGCACTCATTAAAACATACTCTTTTCTCTTTTTTCTATGATAGCTTACGGCAAACCTATGCGCTTCGTCTCTGAGTTTTTGGAAAAACTTAAGCAAATCTTCATCTATCTCAATTATGCCTTCTTCTGAATAAATTTTGTCAGCCACATCACCCAAAGAGCGCTTGGATAAACCATCTTTTTTCTCTTTTGCTATGCCTAAAACGATAATCTCCGGAAATATCCTTTTTGCTGCTTTTACCTGAATAACGCCGCCGTCAACAAGAAGAATGTCAGGCAATTTTAAAGAGCTTCTGATTAGCAACTTTTTATGCCTGCTCAACATCTCTTCCATAGCTTCGCTCTCATATTTTGACTCAAGTTTGTATCTTCTATACATCTGTTTATCAAATCCGCTTATACTGTATCTGACAACTCCGCCAACGACATTTTCAAAGTTTATGTGAGATATGTCTGCTATGTCTATCGCATGTGGCATTTTTAAAAGACCGAATCTCTCTTTTAGTTTTGAGAGTATTCTGATGTTTTCTGAGAACTGATTTAGGTGGATGTCGAGATTTAGTTTGGCATTTTTCAAAGCCATCTCAAGCAGTTTTCTTCTTTTACCCTTTTTAGGCACTATAACCTGAACATTTTTTAGCGTTGATATGGCTTTACTCAGAGTATTTGTATCTTTTAAGCCGTCTGTTATTATAACATCAGGTATAACCTGCGACGATACAAGGTAA